>JAHISP010000071.1 GCA_018818165.1 Bacteroidota bacterium
ATAAGAGAATACTGAAACTTTCTTTAGCTATGAGGCGAAGGGAGTGGTTTATGGGGCTTTGGGGTTCAACTAAATTGATGTCTTGGCCTTTTGTCGTTGATTCTTAATTTTCTAATGACCGATTTGGGATAAATAACAAAACTAGAACAATTATGAAATTAGAAGAACTAGGATATAATAGCAATTTTGAGAAATTCAAGATTGAAAATAAACTCGGTAGCTTTGAAATTGGGAGAGTTATTGCAGAGCATAAAGAGCGTTATATTATCAAGACTATTGTTGGTGAATTTGATGCTGAAATAACTGGTAATTTGCGTTTTACAGCAAAAAGTAGGGAAGATTTTCCAGCTGTGGGAGATTGGGTAGCCTTAACAACTTACGATTCCAATTTTGCAATAATTCATCAAATACTTCCAAGATACTCAGTTATTAAGCGGCAAGCTGTTGGGCAATTTGGTGAAATTCAGATTATTGCAACTAACATTGATTATGCATTTATAGCACAAGCTGTTGACCGAGATTTTAATATAAACAGATTGGAAAGGTATCTAACAATTTGTTACTCATCTAACGTGACTCCAATAATTCTGCTAACAAAAACGGATTTGATAACTGAACAACAAATTTCGGAAATTAAAGAAAGCATAAAATTACGAATAAAGAATGTTCCACTTATTGCCATAAGTAATGAAACTCAAAATGGTTATGACGAATTAAATAGTAGTATCCAAAAGGAAAAAACTTATTGTATGCTTGGCTCATCTGGCGTTGGGAAATCCACGTTAATAAATAATCTTTCTGATAGAATTATAATGCGAACTGATAATGTAAGTAAGAGTACCAATAAAGGAAGGCATGTTACGAGTCATAGAGAATTAGTAATTCTAGAAAATGGTGGAATATTAGTTGACACTCCTGGAATGAGAGAAGTAGGTATTGCCGATTCAACAAGTGGATTAGAAGCAACATTCGATATTATTGTTCAACTTTCTCAAAATTGTAAATTCAAAGATTGCACACACACCAATGAAATAGGTTGTTCTGTTCTTGAAGCTGTTGAAAAAGGAAAAATAGAAAAAGCTTCATACGAGAATTATTTAAAAATGGAGAAAGAGAAAGCGTATTTTGAATCAACAATTTTGGAAAGAAGAAAGAAGGACAAAGAGTTTGGAAAGTTCATGAAGAATTACAAAAAGGACATGAAAAAAAATAAATACTAATTACAACACGTGATTTTGCCAATAATAGTTCCAAATGTATAAGAAGGTTTCCACTCACAACAAATTAAGCAATTTCATACAATCTCTTCCTAATTATACTATAAACCATTATGACGAAATCACTCAACTAAATTTTGACAAATAATATGCGCAAAGAGAAACAAGATATTGTAAACCATTACAATAATAAATCAAAAATTCATGAACAAATTGACGGAATATAAAATGAAGATTACTATCCTAGATGATTACCAAAATATTATTAAGGAACTTAAGTGTTTTGACCAATTGAATTCGCGAAATGTTCAAATAGTAAATTATACTGAGAAAGACCCGAAAAAATTAGCCAAAAAATTACGCGATACCAATATACTTGTGTTAACAAGGGAAAGAACAGAAATAAATGAAGCATTACTTTCATTGCTTCCAAATTTGAAATTAATTAGTCAGACAGGTAAAATTTCAAACCATTTAAATTTAGCTGACTGCACAAAATACAAAGTTGCAGTTGCCGAAGGAGTTAGTTCACCAATAGCACCAGCAGAGTTGACTTGGATTTTGCTTATGAACACGGTAAGACAAATTCCACAAGCAATTGAAGCTATGAAAAGTGGACAATGGCAAATTAATATTGGTTCTACTATTAATGGTAAAACAATTGGAATTTGGGGTTATGGGAAAATAGGAAAAAAAATTGCACAATATGCAAAAGTCTTTGGGGCAAAAGTCTTAGTTTGGGGAAGTGAAACATCAAGGGAAAAAGCAGTTGAAGATGGATTTGACAAAGCCAAGAGCAAGGAAGAATTTTTTAAAACATCTGATATCATAACGCTACACCTAAGATTAACTGAAAATACATTTGGTATAATAAAAGAGAGTGATTTAATGTTAATGAAAGAAAACTCAGCATTAATAAACACTTCAAGAGCCGAACTTCTTGAGGAAGGTGCACTTTTAAAAAGTTTATCAGTTGGGAAGCCAACATTTGCAGGTATTGATGTGTTTGAAGAAGAGCCTATTTATAACAAGGATTTCGCACTTTTGAAATTGCCAAATGTAATTTGTACACCTCATTTAGGTTATGTTGAAAAAAATGGATATGAATTATATTTTGGAAAAGCATTTGAAAATGCGATGAATTATATAAACAGAAATCCAACAAACATTGCTAATCCTGAAGTATTATAAAAACACGAGCAAGTTACATTGTAAATAAAATTTAGCACTCTGGCATTTACATAAAAAATATTACACTCGTTGTTTATATAAAGTCCACTTCCATATTTTCGGAATTATTTGCTATCTCTATTTTATTTTACCGAGTATATAAAAGTGGTTTAAAATGTTAAGTGATAAATCATTTAACATTATTTATTAGGAGACCTCTTTATTGCCTGTAAAAAACTTTCTCTATAAATTTTTCCAATTGGGATTTTGCTTTTTTCTAAAGTAACTTGATGTCTCTCAATTTTTGTGATAAAACTAAGATTAACAATAAATGATTTGTGGATACGAAAGAATTTATTTTGGGGTAACATTTCTAGAATTTTAGTCATGCTTAAAAGTGACATTACTTTTTGCTGTTTCAAATAAAAGGTAACATAGTTTCCTGCGCTTTCAACATAAATAATCTCATTGGTTTGAATGTTGTGAATGTCAAATCCGGATTTTACCATTATTGATTTAGCGGTATCAATAATAGATTCTGTTTTTACTAGAGGAATTTCATTTTGTTGAAACTGTTCCAAAGCTCTATTTGCTGCTTTTAGAAAACGGTCAAATTCTATTGGCTTTAATAAATAATCCACAGCATTAAAATCGTAACTTTCAACTGCATATTCTGAATAAGCTGTAGTAAATATTACTAATGGTTGGTGAATTAGAGATTTCAAAAACTGTATTCCAGTGAGGTCAGGCATATTAATATCAAGAAAAATAAGATCAACTTTATTATGCTGAAGATAATGTAACGCTTTAAGAGAATCACGGTAGGATTGAGATAATTCTAAAAATGGAACTTTGTTCACATAGTCTTTCACTATGTCCAAAGCCATCGGTTCATCATCAATTATAAGGCATTTTAATTTCATAATAATTCTTCTATAAATCTATTTTTAGATTAATATCAAATTTGTCATCTATATTTTCAATTAATAACTCGTGTTTGTTGGGATATAGTAATTCCAATCTACGTTTTACATTTTGTAATCCAATTCCAGAATGTTCATTCTCTCTGTTGTAACGGAGTTTATTCACATTATTTCTAACAGAAAATATTAACGTCTCAGTTTCAATCTTTAATTTAATGTTAATTGGAGACATATTTTTCAAGCTAATGCCATGTTTAAAAGCATTTTCGACAAATGGAACAAGTAGCATTGGAGCTATTTCTTGGTTTTGTAATTCACCAACTATACCAAAATTTATTTTTATATCATCTTCGTCAGAAAATCTGAGTTTTTGTAGTTCAATAAAATTATTAATCATATCTATCTCTTTTTCTAATTCAATTTTATCAACATTGCAATCGTAAATAATATAGCGCATAATATGTGATAGTTTCGCGATTCCCTTTGATGTTGATTCATCCTTTTGTTTGCGAGCCATTGAAAAAAGATTATTAAGCGTATTGAAAAAGAAATGAGGATTTATCTGAAATCGTAATAAATCTAATTCGGCCTGATACTGCTTGGTCTGTACTTCTTGTAGTTGAAGCTGTAATTTTATTCCTCTATAATATGAGCGAGCTCCCGATGTAATTATCATTAATAAAAGAGGGTTGAGAAAAGCAATCATATTCATTTGTTCACTCATCCACATATATTCAATAAACCATTGAGCGAAAATACTACTTAGCACAACTATCAAAAATGTCAAAACAGAATATGTTAAATATTTTTTTTTGTCAAAATAAAAATCCAATAAAAAAAAATGAATATAGACAGGTAAAATAACGGGAAAAATTACACCAAATGTTATACGAATTGAGAAGTTCAAAGGATTAAATATTTGTAATGGTACAAAAACAACTAAAATAAAAGTAATCCAACCTAGAGTATGATATAATACTTTCCGGTAATTAATGTACTGTATTTCATTGTTCAATCTCATATTTAAAAATAATCAAATCTAATTCCCAATTTCACATCTATTTTACAAACGTCTTTCGTCAAGTCAGAGGATCATTTTATCAATCAATACATAAGGAATCTATAAGAAAATTGATAGGTGACTTTTAGAAACTTAATTTTGGATCAACACTAATAAACCGGAAATGTTTTATGAAATATGTTTTTGCATGTCTTATTCTGCTGATTATAGCAAGCAATATTAATTCACAAAATAGAATTAGTGGCAAAATCAGCAACTCGGAAACGAAAATACCTTTGCCTAATGCCAATATTTATATTAAGGATTCTTATATAGGAACAGTATCAAATATCAACGGGGAATATTCGCTGAAAATATCACAGAGCCCGGCTACTCTTATTGTATCCTACATTGGTTATAAAACCGAACAAGTAGAAATTGAAAACAAAGATAGCTTGCAAATTGATATAACTCTTCAGCCAATTTTACTTGATGTAGGAAGTGTTGTTGTAATTGCAAGTGCTGAAGACCCTGCAATAGCAATAATGAAAAAAGTGATTGAAAATAAAATTAGATGGAGAAGCAAATTAAGCTCATTCAGTGCAAAAGCATATACAAGAAGTTTAGTTGAAAATGACACATCAATTGTCTCTCTATCTGAATCTGTTTCAAATCTATTTTGGGATAAAAGTGTTGGAACTAGAGAGGAGTTTCTAGGGAAAAAAAGTCCAAACCAAATGAGCTATTTAACTGATATGAATGTAGGTTCAAAAAACATAATAAATTTTTACGATGATAATATTTCATTGTTGAATTTTGAATTTGTTGGACCCACACATCCCAATGCATTAGATTATTACGATTTTAAACTAAAGGGTGAAACAAAATTAGATGATAAAATTGTATTTGAAATTGAAGTTATTCCGGAATCTAAAATTCAACCACTTTTTTCTGGTAAAATATTGGTGCTTGATAAAGAATTTGCATTACTAAACGTAGATCTGAAAAACAGTGGAAATTTCAGCTTTGCGACAATGCTAGAAGAATTTAGAGGAAGTTACAAGCAACAGTTTAGTAATTATGGAAAGGATTTCTGGCTGCCTATTGATTCAAGAACCGAAGAGACTTTTGTATTAGACATGGGAATCTTTGCTTTTCCAAAAGCAATAATTAAAAAGAATTCACGGATATCACACTATGAAATTAATGTTGATGTCTCCGATAACATTGAACTAATTGATTCCTTGAAAAAAAAATCTAAAAGTAAAAAACAAAATATAAGTAATGGAAAACACTTTGATAATTTCGAGAAAATTCCTTTAACAGAAAATGAGATTCAACTCTATAATAATCCCGATACAGCAAAAACTTTAATTAAATCATTTATGCCAACTGGTATAATGGCACCATTACTTATTAGCAAAGAGTATGAATTAGAAAAATCATTGAGAGAAGATGGAGGCTACGAACCTATACCACTCAGTAACGATTATGGATTTAATCTGTGGTATAATAGAGTAGCGGGTCTAAACTTAGGAGGGAATTATAAGTATAATTTATTCAAAAATTTTGAAATTGGTTTATCTGCTGGATACGAAACTTTTTCGAAAAATTTCTATTATGGTAGTAATTTAAAGTTCTACACCAATGAACAAGAAAATAGCTTTTTACTTATCGGTTATTATGATAAAACTGATACTAGATACACTTCACAAAACTATTCTCAGTTAATAACAAGTTTGCTACCTCTTTTTGGTGAGCGAGATTATTTCGACTATTATTCCAGCAAACAATTAAGTATTAGTTATAATCATAGACTGAGTAAAATGAGTGAACTTTCAGTGGAATTCATTTCGGAAGACAACTCTTCAATTAATAAAGTCTCAAACAGTGATATATTCAGGCAGGGTTTTCTGCAGAGAATTAATCCTACAATTGATGAGGGTAGACTAAATTCAATTAAGTTTAAACTCACACTAGATGAGGTTCTTGGTGTTCCAGAAATTGAAAAAGCATTCAACTATACCCTTACTGATAAAATTGAATTTCAAGTTGAACATAGCTCATCAAAAATACTTAATAGTGATTTTGATTTTACTCAATTCAAACTAATTGCAGATTATACTTTCAATACTTTTTTTCAACGAAGACCAGATTGCAATTTTTTACGAGTTCGAGCAGAAGCCTCCACTTTTATTGGTGAATTACCAATGCAGCGTTTCGAAATTATTGATGGAAGTATTTTTGGGTATTCTCCCTTTGCCATATTTAGGTCTTTACGAAACAAACCGTTGGAAGGCGAAAGAAAACTTGCTCTCTTTTGGGAATATAACTTCCAATCAATCCCATTTGAATTAATGGGCTTAACCTACTTTGCTCAAAATAAATATGAAGTAATTCTTCATGGTACATCTGGAAGAACGTGGATAAATGCAAACAAATTGAAGATTGTTACTCAAAATTACAGTCCAGTTTATATAGATGAGTTTGCAAATGAACTTGGTTTATCACTCCGACTAAAATATACTTTTGTAGCAGTAAAATTAGATATTACACAAAACTTGAGTGATAACAACACATATTTTGGTTTTAGTGTAAACTTGCTTTCACTCAGTTTTTAGCAAATAATTTTAATAAGAATATGTAGGAAAAATAAAATGAAATTAAAAATAAATAACTTGTCAAAAAAATATTCAAATGGCATACAAGCACTTGATAATGTAAATCTAGAAATTGAAAACGGAATGTTTGGTTTACTCGGGCCAAATGGAGCGGGTAAATCTACATTAATGCGAATAATTGCAACGTTACAGGATGCAGATTCTGGTAATATAACTTTTGAAAATATTAATGTGTTAGAGCAAAAAAATGAAGTAAAAAAGGTATTAGGATATTTACCGCAAGAGTTTGGTTTCTATCCAAAAGATAAGGCTTACGATTTATTTGATCACTTCACAATGTTAAAAGGTATTACAAATAAATTGCAGAGAAAAATAAAAGTTGAAGAACTTTTAAGAAAAGTAAATCTATGGGATAAGCGTAATATTAAAATTGGTGAATTTTCCGGAGGGATGAAACAACGGTTGGGTATTGCGCAGGCACTCCTTGGAAATCCTAAATTAATAATTGTTGATGAGCCAACTGCGGGGCTTGATCCTGCAGAACGAAACCGATTTCACAATCTGCTTAGTGAAATAGGTGAAGATATTATTGTAATTCTTTCTACTCATATTGTTGATGATGTAAGTGACTTGTGTGAAAACATGGCAATAATTAATAATGGAAAAATAATTTTAGAAGCCAAAACTTTAGATAGTCTGAATTCATTAAAAGGGAAAATTTGGGAAAAGGAAATTTCGAAGCATGACAAAAGATCATATGATGAACAATATGACGTTCTTTCCGACAGACTGTTCGCGGGTAAAACTTTTATACGAATTTATAATGATGTTCATCCTAATAATGGTTTTCTACCTGCAGAAGTAACATTGGAGGATGTTTACTTTTTCCATTTAACAGACATCAACTGAAACATGATGTTTGCATTTATGCATAGTTTGTTTAAAAATTATCATCATGGAGTTCCAAATGTTTAAGTCAATATATTTAAAAGAAATAAATAGAAATTTTACTTCTGTTTCATTTTACATTTTTATGCTAGTATTGTTAATACTAACTACTTTGGCAGTGCAAAATGTGAATCCGAACATGGTTGTTCTTTTTCCAATCAGAAAAGAGTGGCACAATGCTCCTTTGGTTATTGCTAAGTTTTTTGCTGTCCTTAGTGTATATAGCTTGCTCTTTTCAATAGTTATAACTGGACGAAGTGTTGCTAAAGATTTTTCAGCTAGAATTCATGAATTTTTCTTTACACTTCCAATTACCAAAACATCTTTTTTGGGTGGAAGATTTTTTGCAGGGTTTTCAGCTAATTTGTTAATATTTACTGGAGTTATCGTAGGATTGCTTTTGGGAAGTTTACTTATAGATTCTAAATTCTCTGGTCCGTTTAGCTTAACAGCATTTATTAAGCCAATCGTTTTTATTCTTATTCCAAATATTTTATTTACTGGAGCAATATTTTTCTCATTTGCCACACTTAGCCGTAAAATGGTTATGACTTATGTTTCCGGAGTGATACTCCTTATGCTTTACGGCTTTCTATCGCTTGGATTACTTTTTGTTGATAGTGACACAATTAAAATATTAATAGATCCTTTTGCTATTTCTTCACTTAACACAATTACTGAAAATTGGACAGTATCCGAGATAAACAATAATCCAATGCCATTAACAGGATTATTTCTGCTAAACAGAATTATATGGCTTTCTGTAAGTGGGATTGTTTTATTCCTAACATGGAAAAAATTCAGAATGATTTCATTTCTTGAAAACTCTATGCAAAAGAATTTTAAAAATGTAATTGAGAATGAATCACTAGATATAAATGTTTCCGAACCACTTATAGTTTCCACTACTAATTATTCTTTATCAGCTCAAATATTTAAATGTATGAGCCTGGTAAAAAAAGAATTTACGCGAGTTGTATTTCATCCAGCATTTATAATATTAACAATAATGTCGTCATTAACCATTTTTATGAATTTTTATATGAACGTTAATTTTGGTGGAGATAACGTATATCCAACAACGTCTTGGTATCTACAACAAAGCCAATCAATATTAGGTTATACTATTCCAATGATTATATTTTTTGGTGGAGTAATTGTATGGAGGGAAAGGGACTATAATTCCAATCAAATTTTTGACACACTTCCTATACCTGACTGGGTTGGATATATTTCTAAACTCTTTGCACTGTTCAGCATTCTTTTTTTCTACATGTTTCTAATTATGTTTACCGGAGTTTTCACGCAAGTATTTATTCTTAATTGGACTGATATAGAATTGGGCTTATATATACGCTGGTTGTTTGGAATTGAAATGCTCTATTATTGGTTTCTTTCCGTTTTAGTTCTATTTATTCTAAACTTAGCAAAAAATAAATATCTTGGATTTTTTATCTGCGTATTATTTATCGCCGCTGATATAATAATTTTTATAACATTGCGCTCCGAGTTGTCAATACTGCGGTATGGTCATGTCCCATCATTCATTTACTCTGATATCAATGGATTCGGGCACTATTCAGAACTGATTTTATGGTACTCTTTGCACTGGATAGTTATTGCAACTCTGTTAGGTATTATTACTTTATTAACTTGGCGAAGTAGTGAGGAAGTTGATTTAAAATTTCGCCTCCGCTCATTCTATAGTAACACAAACAATCCCCAGAAATTTATTGTAATAATTTTGCTCTTAATTGTAACAACTACCACAACTTATATTAGTTATAACAAATACTCTTTAAATAATTATATCTCTCATGATGATCAAATTGAAATGAAAGCTGATTATGAGAAAAATTATTCGAAATTCAAAAATGTGCCACAACCCTCGTTATATCATGTCGATTTAAATGTTGATTTCTACCCAGAAGAATGTGATGCATTTATTAGGGGTATGTTTTTACTCAAAAATAAAACAGGCAACCCAATTGATTCAATTTTTATGAATTTACCAAAAAGGAAAATTTCCAAAATAAATTTATTGGAATTCTCTGAACCAAATAAATTAATCTATGAAGGCTCTGAATTTGGGTTCAGAATTTTTAAACTAAAAGAACCGTTACTTCCTGGGGACGAAATAAAACTGTCATTTGATTTGGAAGCACAAACTTTAGGATTTTCAGATAACAATCCTAAAAATGAATTAGTCGAAAATGGAAGCAGAATTAATTTAACACTTTGGGGTGCAAATGAATATTTTCCAACAATAGGTTTTGATGATGACTTTATGCTAGAAAGTAAAATCAATAGAAAAAAACATAATCTACCGATGATTAACAAATACCCCGAACCTGAAAATTATCTTCAAGAACATCAAATGTCATCCAACCCTTATATCACATATAATGCTGTAATAAGTACATCAGAATCTCAAACTGCAATTACAAATGGTAATTTAGTAAAAAATTGGATTGAAGAAAATCGCAACTATTTTCATTACAAATCAGATGTTCCAATGCAATGCGAAATTCAAATTGTTTCTGGAGAATATGAGATTGTAAAGGAAAAACAAAATAATGTTTCGATCGAGGTTTACTACAATAAAAAGCATCCATGGAATGTTGAGAGAATAATTAGGGGTGCAAAAGCTTCACTAGAATATTGCTCTACTAATTTTATAAATTATCCATACTCAACGTTTAAAGTAGTAGAAATACCCAAGTATATGAAGAAAGGAGGTGCCAGAGAACAACCGACATTAATTGTCTGGAGGGAGGATGTAGGATTTTTGAGTCAAGTTGATGATGCAGATGGAATCGATCAATTATTTGGAATTACAGCACATGAACTAACTCATAATTGGTGGCCCGATATTGTTATTCCTGCAAACGCTAGTGGTTTGGAAATGATGGCTGAAGCAATTGCAGAGTATGTAAGAATTATGTGCATTGAAAAAGAGTATGGTAAAGAAATGGCACATAAGCATCTAAAGAGAGAGATGGATAAGTATCTTTCAGCCAGAAGCAGAGATTTGGATGGTGAAAGACCATTTAAATATGCGAATCCTAACCAATACTATATTAACTACCAAAAAGGAACAGCTGCAATGTATGCATTGCAGAACTTTATTAGCGAAGATAGGGTTAATTTAGCTTTAAGAAGAATTACAGAAAAATATGGTTTTAGCGAAAGCATCCATCCAACATCACTCGATTTAATTGCTGAATACAGAAAAGTTGCTCCCGATAGCATGCAGTATTTAATTACTGATCTGTTTGAAAAAATTACACTCTATGAAAACAAGGTAGAATCTGTTTCAGCAAAAAAACTAGCGGATAACAGATATTCCGTGATGTTGGAAGTAACTTCTCAAAAATATTATGCTGATAGCATTGGTAATGAAACAAAACAATCTCTAAATGATTTTGTAGATATTGGTGTTTTGGGGGAAGGTGGAAAAGAACTCTATTTGCAAAAACATAAGTTTACTGATGAAAGAAAAATACTTGAAATAATTGTTGATGAAAAACCATTTAAGGCAGGTATAGATCCATATGTAATTCTAATTGATCGGAATAGAGAGAATAATTTAGTAGATATTGATTAAAGTATGATAATTTTTGAAAAAGTAAAAGAAATATTCGTATTGAAATAATTATGGCAAGTGAATAGAAAGCTAATTTTAATGAAGTCGATTTAGCGAGTAGTTGTTAATAATTCACGAAAAAGAGCCAGTAATATTAGCTAGAAAGATACTAATAAATAAAAAAGGATTAAGCACTTTTAGTAAAAAATTATTTCTAAAATCTCACTAATAATCTTGATAGCAAAAGCATGATGCATAATTCTATCAATAATAACATAAGATATAAAGATATAATCCAATATTAACCAGTTGTAAAAGTTTTTGTTGGTATTCCCAACTATTACTTTGTATATACCATTTTGAATCTTATCTAACAATAGTTTTGATAAGAAAATTATAACAATGCTTAATTCTTGCTTACCACATTTCTAAATGTTTCTCTAGATTCTTTTATATCATTCATGTTATTTCCAGCCCATTTTACCAAACCATGAAGATGGGGTAATAAGGATTTTCCTCTTGGTGTTAATTCATATTCAACCTTTGGTGGTATCTGCGGATAGGCAGTTCGTTTAATCAGTCCATCAGCTTCTAGGGTTTTAAGGGTTACAGCAAGCATTTTTTGTGAAATAGTTTCAATATAGCCATAAATCTCGTTGAACCTTAACACTTCACCTTCTTCAAGAAGCAAAATTACCAGCATGGACCATTTGTCACCTATTCGATTTATCACATTTCGAACAGGACAATGTTCTGCGTTACTATATTTTTTAAATTTATTTTCGCTCATAACTCTTTATATTTAATAAAACTAACCACTAAGTAAGTATGTTACATTATTGTAAGCTCTTGTCAATTCTTAATTTATTTCCTATTTTTAACTTACTAAAAGTAAGTTAAAAACTATTAGTAAGCAAATATAAAATTGTAATAGATTAATAAAAAGGAGTCTCAAATGAAAATTGGAGTAACAGGAGCAACAGGTCAGCTTGGAGTAAAAGTAATTAAAGAACTGAAAGAGAAAATCTCTACAGACCAGATTGTAGCATTAGTTCGTTCGCCGAAAAAAGCCGCAGATCTTGGAGTTGAAGTGCGAAGTTTTGACTACAATGAACCTGATATTATGGTTGAATCACTTAAAGATATTGATAAATTATTACTAATATCAAGTAACGAAATAGGTAAACGTCTTGAGCAACATACTAATGTTATTGAAGCAGCCCAAAAAGCGGGTGTGAAATTTATTGCTTATACCAGTTTACTACATGCAGAAACTTCTTCACTAGTATTAGCTGGAGAACATGTAGAAACTGAAAAGGTTTTAAAAAGTATTGAAATTCCATTTACTATATTGCGCCATGGCTGGTACACCGAAAATTATACTAACTCAATTTATGGTGCTATTGCTGGAGGAGTATTATTAGGTAGTTCGGGTGATGGAAAAATTTCATCAGCAACACGTGATGATTTTGCAAAAGCAGCAGCTGAAGTATTAACTTCAGAGGGTCACGAAGGAAAAACTTACGAACTTGCTGGTGATGAAGCTTTTACAATGAGTGATATGGCAGCAGAAATTGCACAGCAGACAGGAAAGAACATTGTTTACAAAAATCTACCTGTAGCAGAATATGCAACTGCATTAGAAAATGCTGGATTGCCCGAAGGCATTGCTCAATTTTTAGCTGGAACTCATGTTTCAACTGAAAAGGGTGATTTATTTGATTCCAGCCATCAACTTTCCCAACTAATAAAAAAGCCAACCACTTCTCTTGCTCAGGCTATTGCCGATGCTTTAGCAGGTCTTTAATAAAACTACTATTGTGATTTCTGTTTACTAAATGAACTTTAGTAAACAGAATCATAATTTATTTTTTCTGTATTGTCCTAAAATAGTTTAACTCAAAAATGCAAAAAGTCTATACACAACCAAATGAAGTTAATTCACGAATACTTTCAAAATAGAGTTATTTCATAAGCTAAAGCAAAAGTTTGGATGTCAATAATAAAAGTATATTTTAGAATTATAAATTCACAGCATCACTTATCTGGCGAGCAAATTTGTTAATCCATACGGAGCAATAGCTCCATCTAAAAAGGTTTTCAGCTATTTAATCCAAACGCACTAATAAGAAAGGCATTTCAGTAAGAACTAAAATAATTCATAAACAGACAAAAAAGGTAAGTTAGGAATAGATATATAAAACATTTGGCAGGAAGTGTTATATTTGTGGCAGGTATACTTAACAAACTTTGCAGCAGTTTGATAGTGAAATGCCTTTAAAGTAAACGTTTCACAATCGCGACCATTATGACAAATTCACTTAATAAAATATTGACAGGTGCTTTACGTAAAGAGCAAATGGTTGATTTCTTAAAAAAAAATCCAACACTTTTTGATGAAACAATTAATATATCTCTTGGCGACTATCAGCCAGAATCATGGCGTGCAGCTTGGTTAATTAAACACTATATGAACAAGAATGATAAGAGAATTACAAAATATATAAACGCAATCTTAAAAGTATTAGTAAACAAAAAAGATGGACATCAGCGAGAACTATTAAAGATATTGCTAGCAATGGAGTTAACTGAAAAACAAGAAGGAATTTTATTTGATAAATGCATTACAATTTGGGAAGATATAAATAAAAGCCCATCTGTTAGGAGTTTTGCATTTCTAATTCTAACAAACACAGTAAAAAAATATCCAGAATTAATGGTGGAAATAGGGTTTTTAACTCAAAATCATTACACCGAATCTCTTTCTCCTGGAATTAGACATTCAATAGTGAGGGTAATTAATAAATTGCATATAAATATTTGATTTTAATTGTTACTATTCTTCATATTATATAATTCATTTATATAGTTTGGCATTTCAAGTCTATCTAATTAAATTGTAATTTAAGTGAATAATTGTTTTGGGATACAGTGTTTTACTTTGTATAAAATATTGTAGAGCAATAAATAAAATAAAAATCAATTAGTTCAATCTCTATCAAAAATTCTTTGGAGTAAATATGGCAAGATTTATAAAAAAACATAAAAAAGAAATTGGCATATCTCCTGATGAATTATGGTTTAGGGGTGAGCAAAAAATTGAAAATGTTTTAATGCGAATAATTGATTTTGACTCCACAAATTTAGAAGAAAAATCTCTTAGCTCTGTTAATGAATTAGTAAAATTTAGGGATAAAAATTCTGTTTCTTGGTTCAATGTTGATGGATTACATAATATAGGAATTATGGAAGAAATTTCTACCATTCTTAGTCTTGAAAAAATAATTCTTGCAGATGTTATGAATCCTCATTCAAATCCCAAAGTCCAGGAATATGATAATTGCCTTTTTATTTCAATAAAAATGATGCAGCATGATGAAAAAACAGACAGAATATCTGTAGAGAATTTAAGTCTAATTTTAACAAAATCAGTACTTATTTCTTTCCAAGAAAAACAAGGTGATGTATTTGAGCCAATTAGAGAGCGAATAAGAAAGCAGAAAAAAAGAATAAGAAACTCCGGGACTGATTATTTAACATTTGCTTTGCTTGATGTGGTTGTTGATAATTACATTTATGTTATTGGAAATTTGGGTGAGAAAATTGAAAATTTGGAAGAAAATCTTGAGGGAGAACCCAACCAAATTGTAATTGACCAAATAAATACTTTCAAAAGAGAGCTAAATTATATTAGAAAAAACATTAAACCTGCAAGAGAATTGCTTCTTGCAATATCTAAAATGGATACAGAATTTATTTCTGATTCAGTTGATTTTCATTATAAAGAATTATTAGATAATATTAATCATGCTTACGAGCTTTCTGAAAGCTACCGTGAAATATTAACTGACCAATTAAATATTTATCATACAACAATGACCAGCAAGTTAAATGATATTATGAAATTTTTGACCATTTTTTCTGTAATATTTATTCCATTAACTTTTATTGCTGGCGTTTATGGAACAAATTTTGACGTTTTGCCCGAATTGCATTATAAAAACAGCTATTTTATTATGTGGGGAATTATGTTAACCATCGCTTTTGGAATGTTATTTTATTTTCGAAAGCGAAAGTGGTTCTAATTGGTTTGTGATTTTTGATATTCAAAGAATATATTTTATTGCGTTTTGTTAAATAAACGAATAATATTCTCCACAAATGTACATTCAAATCTCATTATAAATTCAAATTTCCTATATTTGATTATTGTATTTAATATTTAAATATGGAGCTATTATGTTCTCATCCAAGACTTATATTGAACGACGAAATGAACTAAAAAAGATAATGAAAAGTGGGATTTTGTTTTTCCCAGGCGCTGTTGATACCCCAATGAATTACGGAGCCAATACATATAAATTTAGACAAGACAGCACATTTTTATATTATTTTGGAATTGACGCACCAGATCTTGCGGCTGTTATTGATGTTGATAATAATAGAGAAATAATTTTTGGCAACGATAGAGATATTGATGATATTGTTTGGATGGGACCAGAAAAAACTATTACTGAAAAAGCATCCGAAGTTGGAATTTCTGAAGCAAAATCAATGTCAGAATTAGCCAATTCTCTTAAAAGTCATTTATCAGATGGAGAAACAATTCATCATTTGCCGCAGCATCAGGCACAAATTAAAATTGAATTTGAAAAATGGCTAGGCATTCATCCAACTGAAGTTAATAATAAATCATCCAAAGAATTTATTCGTGCTGTAGTAAAACAAAGGTCAATAAAATCCAGTGAAGAAGTTTCTGAAATTGAAAAAGCACTTGATATTAGTAACTTGATGTATAATCTTGCAATGCGTGCAACGCGTGCAGGAATGTTAGAACGCGAAATTTATGGAGCCGTTGAAGGCTTAACTCTTGGAATGGGAAACGGAGTTTCATTCCCCGTAATATTTTCAATTAACGGTGAAACATTGCACAACCATCACCACAATAATATTATGCGTGATGGCGATTTAGTATTGCTAGACTCTGGAGCAGAATCGTTACTGCATTACGCCAGCGATATTACAAGAACTTTTCCAGTTAGTGGAAAATTTACTCCTCGCCAAAAGGACATTTATAATATTGTTTTGGAATCGCAATTAAAAGCTATTGAAGCCATTAAGCCAGATGTTAAATACAAAAATATTCATTTGCAAACTTCAAAAATAATTGCTAATGGATTAAAAGAGCTTGGATTGATGAAAGGAAATATTGATGATGCTGTAAGCGAAGGAGCACACGCTCTTTTTTATCCGCACGGACTTGGACACATGCTAGGACTTGATGTTCACGATATGGAAGGGCTTGGTGAAGGTTTTGTTGGATATGATGATAATACACAACGAAGTGATCAGTTTGGATTAGCATATTTACGTCTTGCTAAAGAACTCCATAGTGGATTTGTAATTACAGTTGAACCAGGAATTTATTTTATTCCACAACTTTATAAAATCTGGAAATCAGAAAACAGACTTGCCGAATTCATTAACTATGATAAAGTTGCAGAATATCTTGATTTTGGTGGAATTAGAATTGAAGATGATGTTTTAGTTACTGAAACTGGACACAGAGTTTTAGGAAAATCTCCAATTCCCAAAACGGTTGAAGATGTTGAACAAACTTGTGGGAAATAGGAAAATTATTAGTGACTAAAGTAAGCTAAAGTTGGAATGTTAGAACACAAAAAACAAGTATTGGTCTTGAGACATTTAATAGAATTAGTGTCATTGCGAGGAGTTCTTTCTGCGACGAAGCAATCTTTTAAATCGCGCAACTATTCTGACAGATTGCTTCATCCCTTAAAGCGGGATTCGCAATGACTTTAATAATGGAATAATAAAAATGAAAAGCAAAATTTATAGCAAACTTGCCTCCGAATTCGAAAAAAGGATTCCAGCCAAAAGAATTTTTATGGACGAACTAAATCGTCTAGCTTATGGAACAGACGCAAGTTTTTACAGAATGCTTCCTGAGATTGTAATTAAAGTCCAGAATTCTGAGGAAGTTCAATTTGTTGTTCAAAAATGTAAAGAAGCCAATGTGCCTGTTACATTTAGAGCAGCAGGAACAAGCCTTTCTGGACAAGCGATTTCTGATTCGGTATTAATGGTTGCCGATAGAAGCTGGCGTGGACATAAAATATCTAACGACAAACAATTTATTTCACTTGAGCCATCTGTAATTGGAAGTTTTGCAAATGCCTACTTAAAAAAATACGATAAAAAAATTGGACCTGATCCTGCATCAATTGATGCTGCTATGATTGGCGGAATTGCTGCAAACAATGCAAGTGGAATGTGTTGTGGTACTGCACAGAACAGCTACAATACTCTGGAAAGTATGAAAATTATTTTTCATGATGGAACTTTGCTTGATACTGGAAATGAAGAATCCATCGCCTCGTTTAAAAAATCTCATACTAGTTTAATTGATAATATTATTGAACTTCATAAAGAAATTAATTCTGATGCAGAACTATCAAGTTTAATTAGACACAAATACAAAATGAAAAACACAACAGGTTACAGCTTAAATTCGCTTGTCGATTTTTCAGATCCTATTCAAATTATCCAGCATTTAATGATTGGCTCAGAAGGAACTCTGGGATTTATTTCTGAAATAACTTACCGAACAGTTCTTGAAGCACCAAACAAAGCAAGTGCTTTAATCCTTTTTGAAAATTTGAGAGATGCTTGTAAAGCCGTTTTTACTTTGAAAAAGCAAGCAGTTGACGCGGTGGAAATAATGGATAGAGCAGCACTCCGCTCTGTTGAAGACAAAGCTGGAATGCCAGAGTACTTGAAAACATTGGCTAATAATGTAACTGCACTCTTGATTGAAACATCATCTGTTGATAAAGAATCACTTCAAAAGCAGATGGCTGAAATTACTGAGAGTATAAATGAATATAATTTAGTTCTTCCTGTTGCTTTTACTGACGTACCATCCGAATATTCAAAATTGTGGAAAATACGCAAAGGATTATTCCCATCAGTAGGCGCAATGAGAGAAACTGGAACTACCTGTATAATTGAAGATGTCGCGTTTCCATTGGATAAACTTGCAGATGCTGCCTTGGAACTGCAATCACTATTTGCTAAATATCATTATGATGAAGCTATTATTTTTGGTCATTCGCTTGAAGGTAATTTACACTTTGTGTTTAATCAAGATTTCAATATTGAAAGTGAAGTTCGCCGTTATAAAAACTTTATGGATGAAGTTATTTTGATGACAGCTGGCAAATACAAAGGTTCACTTAAAGCTGAGCATGGCACTGGTAGAAATATGGCTCCCTTTGTAAAATACGAATGGGGTGAAAAAGCATACTCTATGATGCAAGAGATTAAAAAAATATTTGATCCAGAAAATATTTTAAACCCTGGAGTAATTTTAAACAACGATGAAAATATTCATCTCAAAAATTTGAAACCACTTCCAGCAGCTAGAGATATTATTGATAAATGTATTGAGTGTGGATTTTGTGAAAATAGTTGTCCATCGCGTGATTTAACTTTAACACCACGTCAGAGAATTGCAACGTATCGTGAAATTGCAAATCTTACCCGCAATAAAAAAGATGTTCACAGAAAAAATGAACTGATTGAATCATTCAAATATTATGGCGAAGAAACTTGTGCAACAGATGGTTTGTGCGCAATCTCTTGTCCAGTAGGTATTGATACTGGAAAGCTAATTAAGCAATTGCGAGCTGATGATATTTCTCCAACCGGAAATACCGTTGCAAAAGTATTAGCAAATAGACTGTCTTTAGTTTTATCAGTTATGAAAATTGGGTTGAATGTTGTTCATTTTTGGCACATTATACTTGGGACTCCAACTATAGAATATCTTGCAAAAACTAAAAAGAAAATATTTGGAAAGAATTTCCCTTTGTGGAATAAATGGATGCCAAAAGCTGCCGACAAATTATTGCCAGAAGTGAATTCATTTGAGAATGAAAAGAAAGTTGTTTATTTCCCAAGTTGTATTAGCAGATCAATGGGAAATCCTAAAGGTAGCAAAACTAATGAATCGCTTACAACAGTTACACATCGTCTGCTTCTCAAAGCTGGTTATGATATAATTTATCCAAAGGATTTAGACAATCTTTGTTGCGGGATGCCATGGTTAAGTAAAGGTTATAACGAACAAGGCAATGAAAAAACAGATGAACTTATAAATAGATTGAATGAAGTTTCTGAAAATGGCAAGTATCCAGTTTTGTATGATACATCTCCTTGTTTACAAACAACTAAAAATAGAATTGAATCAAAAGGTGGAAATTCACTAAAAATTTATGAACCAGTTGAATTTATAAGTGATTATTTGCTTGAAGCTTTGGAAATTGAAAAACAAGAAAAGACAATTACAGTTCACGTTACTTGCAGTTCAACAAAAATGGGATTAACAGATAAATTTATTAAAGTTGCAAAAGCATGTGCTACGGATGTAATTGTTCCAGAAAATGTTACATGCTGCGGATTTGCTGGTGATAGAGGTTTCAACTTCCCAGAATTAAATGAATCAGCGCTAAAAGATTTGAAGCCACAACTTACAGAATCATGTCACGAAGGATATTCCAATAGTAAAACTTGTGAAATTGGCTTATCATATAATAGTGGAATAGAATATCGTTCAATTATTTATCTTGTGGATGAATGTTGCAAATAAATTTGTGTTATTAAGTTTACACTGGTGGAATTAAGTAAGGTTTAGGTTGAATATGAAACATATTATTTTATTTTTATTGTTGATTTCAACTACTGAAATCTTTGGTGGAGGCGTTGTATATATAGTTCTTGGTTCCGATACAGCAATCTGGGAAGGAATGGGCACATCAACCTTCAATGATTTTTATAAAATTGATTTATTCACTAATTCAGAAAGAAATACGTACAAAGTGATGGACCCAGCATTCAGGGCGCAATTCAAAGATTCTTATGGCACTCCGTTAAAAATGACTTGGTGGATGATGGCAGGTAATATTTTTAGATATGCTAAAAACAAAAATATGCCAGTTCCAAATATTATGACACTCTATTTAATGAAAAAATATCATGGTGAAAATGTTACAATAAATGGTGATGAATTATCACTTCACTATCATACATTTCTTTGGTCAGATTATGACGGTGATGGAGTTTACTATTGGAACCAAGCAAAAACATTTTTAGAAACTTTGGATGATTTCAAATACACTTTATCACAATTCCTTTTGGAGGAAGAAACATTTCCTGTATCATTCAGAAGCGGATGGCATTATATGGATAATGATTGGCAGCAGTATCTTGACCAAAAAATTCTTCCATATAGCATGCATAACGATTATCCTGCTAAACGAATTTTTGATGAGGAGCCAATTGATAATATATTTGATTGGTCGGAAGCTACTTCCGAATGGATTCCTTACCATCCTTCCTATTCTAATTACCAAGTTGACGGTACATTGAAAGGATGGAATTTGCGCTCCGCACATTTTTCTACTACAATTAGTCGTAACTACTTTGATTCAATTTTTGCCAAAGCTAAAGAGGGAACTGATCAGGTAGCTTGTATTTGGGGACATTTGCCTGAAGTGGATTTCCTTGAAAACATTGAAAAGCTGGATATCCTTGCTCATCAAGCAGAAGCAAAGTATGGTGTTGAATTCAGATATTGTACTGCAATTGAGGCAATGCAACTCTGGCGAGGAGGTGATGATAGCGATAAACCACAAATATCAATTACAGAAAAATTAGTTGGAAGTGAAGTGTTTTTCGAAATTAATTCTAACGAAACGATATTTCAATCGCAGCCTTTTGTTGCAATTAAGGATATTAATGAAAAATATTTTATTGCTGATTGCATTAAAATTGATCAGAACAATTGGCGCACTAATAGTTCCTATCTTAAAAAAGATTTGGTAAAAGTCGGTGTCACTGTTTGCGACACACTGGGTAATCAAGCAATGGATTTTATTGAATACTTGCCGGCAGATGTTTTCGTAGATAATCTGGATGCTGAATATTCAGAATTGTACGGAAATTGGAATAAACAAAACGTAAACTCATGGGGCATTGATTCAAGAATAGCCAGTATAACCGAAACTGATTTTATAGCTGCGCAGTGGAAACATTTAATTCCTAAATCAACTTATTATAATTTGTTTATTCAAGTTCCAGAAATTATTAATCCAGTAGAAAAATTTGAATATGTTGTTTATACAAATTCTAATCCTATTGACACAATTAAATTTACTGAAGCACTTAAACCACTAATTTGGATTTATGTTAGCACCTTATTTGGTAATGAGAATGATGAAATAACAGTTGAATTTAGAGCTAATGGAAAAAGTCAAGGTACAAAAAATGCAGTTGCTGATGTACTTAAAATTTCTGCTTTAGTAAAAGCAAAAGAGTTAAGTGTAAATGAAACAATTCTGGATTTGAATGAAATAGTTATTGGCGATACCGTTAGTTACCCTTTAATTATTTCAAATTATGGCATAAATAATTTAAATATATTTGGAATAAATTCATTAGGAAGTTCAATGATTTCAAAGTTTTCATTCCCAATTGAAATTCCCAAAATGAGCTCTGTTGAATTCAATTTGAAATTTTGTATTAATCAGTTAGGTGATTTGACAGATTCACTTTTAATTCTTAGTGATGATCCAGTAAAAGGGAAGTATATATTGCCAATCAGTGCATTCGTTCAAAATTATTTTACAATTGTGGATAACGAAGATCATGAAAAATATTCCGAATTTGGTGAATGGACTACTAGTGTTGCAACTGCAAACGGTTCTTCAAGCAGATATGCAAAAGTAAACTCAAATCCCAAAAGTTATGCCTTATTCCAAACTAAACTATTGAAGTCTGGCAAGTACAATATTTTTGAAATTGTGCCAACTACGGTTAATGCATGCGATAGAGCGCTTTACCAAGTGAGTATTGGTAATATTAAAATGGATTCACTTATATTAAATCAGAATGAAGGAAGTGGTTCGTGGAAACTAATTGGATCATATTACTTACCTGAAAATATTGATATAACAGTTAAAGTATCAGATATTGGCGAAAGTACGCCAGGATTTGTGCTTCGCGCAGATGCTTTTAAATTTCAATTAATTGAAGAATTGACAGATTTATCTGGAGACGAAAATTTATCACAAAAATATCAGTATAAGCTTAATCAAAATTATCCAAACCCATTTAATACATCAACAACAATAACATTTGAAATTCCTAAGTCATCAAATGTAAGGTTGGAAATATTTAATTTGCTTGGTGAAAAAGTAAATACACTTATTAATGAAAACTTAATTGCAGGAACTCACTCAGCAATATGGAAAGGGGAAAACAACGAAGGTATTACAGCAGCTTCGGGAATATACTTTTATAGACTTAAGACAAACGATTTTTTTGAAGTAAAGAAAATGATTTATTTACATTAGATTATTTTCATGTTTTAACAAAACTAAAACTAGTTGTTAAAGAATAGGTAAGCGAAAAATGTAATTCAATAATTATCTGTTCAACTTTTTGCCCAAAATAAATTATTATCAAAAGTTATTATTAAAAATCAATTTAATATAATAACTTATAATTAGTGCATTTTAAGTCTTTTTGTGATAAAGATTAAGTTGCAATTTTGAGTTCTCTAATTGTAACTTGTACCCTTAATTTGTTTTTACTTATTAATTATGGAATTAAATGAAAGCATTTCTTTTTTGGATTTTGGCGTTGGTTATTACCCTATCATCTGCTATATATCAACGTATGACTGGCCCAACTCACCCAACATTCGGAACAGTTCAATTCAATAATAGTGATGTAGATTATTATTTTTACAGAAGTCAAGGTGGAACGGTTGACCACCTTGTTAGTATCATAGATAAGGATACAACAATTACAGCAACCTTATTTTGGAAAAGATATAAAACGAATGATGAGTGGATTCAGGTAGTTATGAAGTCGCGCAATGATAGTCTTGTCGCATATTTACCAAACCAGCCACCAGCGGGCAAATTGGAGTATTATGTGAAAATATCTAATGGAATAGATGAAATTAATCTTCCTAAAGATAATTCAGTTGTTATAAGATATAAGGGAGCTGTTCCAGATGTTATTCTTATTATCCACATAATATTTATGTTCACCGCAATGCTGCTTTCTGTTAGAACAGGAATTGAAGCTTTTAGAAAAGAACCCAAATTATATACATTAACTTATTGCACTTTAATTACCCTTTTTATTGGTGGGCTTATTTTGGGTCCAATAGTTCAGCAATATGCGTTTGGTGCTTTGTGGACTGGAATTCCTTTTGGTCATGATTTAACAGATAACAAAACACTAATAATTTTTGTTGGATGGGTAATAGCTTTATTTATGTACAAAAAATCTGCTCATCCTGAAAGGTGGGCAATAGCTGCGTCGGTATTGATGATTGCTATTTATTTAATTCCACACAGTACACTTGGTTCTGAAATTGACTATAATAAATTGGATAAGGAAAAAGCTAAACAAGAACAGTTAGAAAATTCTAGTCCAGAAATAATTGATACATTAAAATAATATAGGTAGGAAAATGAGAAAAATTATTTTGTTTACGGTGTTATTGTTTTCTTCAATAATAGCACAAGAATCGGTTCAATCGTTTATTTCTATTAAGAATACTGGAGTTCAAGAATTCTTGCAGAAATATCCTGAGTATGATGGTCGTGGAACTATTATCATGGTTCTTGATACTGGAATTGATATTGGAGTTGATGGCTTAACAAAAACATCAACTGGAGAAGACAAAGTTCTTGACGTGCAAGATTTTACAGGGCAAGGTGATGTTAAATATTTTGAAGCTGATACTGAAGAGGATAATGACACACTATTTTTTGTAAATGAAAAAATGAGTTACAAAGTAGCTGGTGCAGAAAAATTATCGCTAAAAGCTAATGATGATAAATATTTTATTGGATTGTTGGATGAAAAATTATGGATGAATTCGGGGTCAAAAGTTAAAGACATAAATAGTAATGGTTCTAACGATGACAAATTATATTTTGTGGTTTTTAAAACGCTTGAGAATGATGAAACTTTTGATGTCGTTTACATTGACACAGACATTGATGGTGATTTATCAGACGAAACCCCTATTAGAAATTATAATGAAAAACATCAGATAGTTAAATTAGAGGGAAAAGATGAATTAGCTTTTTTCACAATAGCATTAAATATTTGCTCAAAAGAAAACAAACTAAGTTTCTTTTTTGATGATGGAAGTCATGGAACACATTGTGCTGGAATTGCTTGTGGAAATAGCATTGGCGAAACAGCCTTAAATGGCGTTGCTCCTGGAGCAAATTTAATGGGGTTCAAAATTGGGAACAATAATTATTCCGGTGGCGCTACTGTTACTGAAAGTATGAAAAATGCTTATTTATATGCTGATAAAATATCAAAAGAAAGAAAAGAACCTTGCATTATTAACATGAGTTTTGGTGTTGGCTCCGAAATAGAAGGGCAAGCTGATATGGAAAAATTTCTGGAGAAACTAGTGAAGGAAAATCCATATCTATACATATCAACATCAAACGGAAACAACGGACCTGGTATTTCAACCGCTGGACTTCCAGCAGCTACAAATGCTATATTCTCCTCTGGTGCTGTACTCGCTCAAGATGTTGGAAATGATTTATATGGAACTATACTTGACAAAGATATTATACTTCATTTTTCATCACGCGGTGGTGAAGTTGCAAAACCTGATGTTGTTGCTCCTGGCGCAGCTACGTCAACTGTTCCTAATTTTCAGAAGTTTGATAGATTTTGGGGAACTAGCATGGCATCACCTTATTCTGCAGGTGTTATGTCCTTAGTACTTAGTGCGGCAAAAGTTGAATTTCCAGATGTTAAAATTCCATCTAGATTTCTATATAAAATTCTTCGTGAAAGCGCTATGCCTATGGAAGGATATACTAAAATTGATGAAGGTAGTGGAATGATAAATGCTCTAAAGGCATTCGAATTACTTAAAAAATATATAAAGAATGAAGAACTTAAAAACTTTGAGACATACACTATAGAAGCTTTTGCTCCTAATATGCCAAACGAAACGGCACCTAATTTGTACATTAGAAATGGTGCTTATTTAAATGGCGATGAAAACTTTTCATTTACAGTTAAAAGAGATAATCTTATAGACAGCAAAAAATTCTATCGTATTTATAATATTAAAAGCGACAGCGATTGGTTAATTCCAGTTTCAAAGCAAGCTGCAATGAGAAATAATAGTCCAACAACAATTTCTTTTGGACTTGATAAATCAAAAATGAAAGAGCCTGGCATTTATAATGGAGTAATTAAGGCATTCCGCAATAAAACTGATATAGAAGAATTTGAAATGATGGCAACGGTTATTATTCCAAACGAATTTAACGCCACAAATAGATATTCAAAAACTTGGAAAGCTGAAACAGTTGAACAAGGTATGCACAAAAGATATTATTTTGAAGTTCCAGCTGGTGCAAATTCCTTGCGAATTAAGATAAATTCTGAAAATGACACTTACACAAATTTAAGAATGTATCTTCATAATCCAGAAGGTGAAGAAGTAATGTCTAATTATCTTGCACCTGGATTACAAGATGATGTAAGCGAAAAATATTATTACAATCTTGAACCAGGTGTATATGAACTTGTAATTTTAGGACAATTTACTGCTAAAAGTAAATCAATTTATGATTTAATAGTCGAATTTAAAGGAATTTCGAGAATTAACGAAAGCCCAATTTGTCAAAAAGAAAATTCTATTGAGGTAGTAAATTACTTGAATAAAGTTGAATCGTACAAAATGAGTGGCGATATTCTTGGATTTCAAAAGCAATACACTCTGTCTCTCGATAGCGTAAAAACTTATGATTATGATTTCAAATTTATTAAAGGCGAAAAAGCTAAATATTTTGAAGTTGAAATTGCTAAAACAGATTTTAATAAGATAACTGATTTTGCACTTCTTATTTTGGATAAAAAAGGTAAAATTTTAAGCTCGGACGGACTTTCATACAATACTGGAGCAATTTCTATTTATAATACATTTTCTGAAGATGAATTGGAATTGACTTTTAGACTTGTGCCTGCTTACGCTTGTGGAGTTGGTAAAATGAAAGTTAAAATTGTTGAAACAACTCTTTTGAAAGAAAAAAAGGAAATATCTTTAACTGATGGTGGTTCAAAAAGAGTAACTTTATATCCTTCATTGAAAAAAACACTTAATCTGAAATATAAATTGCCGGAATTAAAAATTCCTACAGACGCAAATTATTACGGCAAATTGTACTTTAATTCACTCGATGATGAAAGAGAAATTTCAAAAATGACTATACTAATTAAACAATAAGGATCTTGTATGAGCGAGCATGAAGTATCTAAAGTAATAGGGTTACCAGAAAATGCATATAATGAGCTAAAACCTGGTGAAAAGTACATTCCAATTATGCCACAGGATAAAGAAGTTCCAGAAATAAATTTCTGGTCAGTAATTTGGGGTTTGTTGATGGCAATCTTGTTTTCAGGAGCTGCCGCTTATCTTGGATTGAAAATTGGACAAGTATTTGAAGCTGCAATTCCTATAGCTATTATAGCTGTTGGACTTTCAACAGCATTTAAACGTAAGGGTGCATTAGGTGAAAATATTATTATTCAATCAATTGGTTCCACTTCTGGGGCAGTAGTTGCGGGTGCTATATTCACAATTCCCGCACTTTACATTTTAGATTTGGAAGTGCAATTCCTTCAAGTATTTATGGCTTCACTACTTGGTGGATTTCTTGGAATACTTTTCCTAATTCCATTTAGAAAATATTTTGTTGCCGAAATGCACGGAAAATTTCCTTTCCCAGAAGCTACTGCCACAACAGAAGTTCTTGTTGCTGGTGAAAAAGGTGGTGGGCAGGCTAAAGTTTTAATAATGAGTGGACTTATTGGTGGTATCTATGATTTTGTAATTGCAACTTTTGGCTGGTGGAGCGAAACATTTTCCACTCGTGTACTTCCAATTGGTGAGATGCTTGCTGATAAATTTAAATTAGTATTCAAAATAAATGTTGGTGCAGCGGTAATGGGTTTGGGTTACATTGTTGGAATTAAATTCGCGTCAATAATAGCAGCTGGTTCATTCGTAGCTTGGTATGTTGTTATTCCAGTTTTCGCCTATTTAGGTGATGCAATTACTCAGCCAATTGGTGCAAACATAACAATGTTAATTAAAGATATGTCTCCAGAGCAGATTTTTAGTAATTATGTACGTCATATTGGTATTGGCGGAATTGCAATGGCTGGATTGATTGGAATTATTAAATCATCTGGAATTATTAAATCAGCATTTGTTCTTGGAGCAAAAGAAATTTTCCAAAAGAAAGGAAGCAATGGTGCAACACTAAGAACTCAACGTGATATTCCAATGGGTATTATTGCTGGTGGAATTTCTCTAGTTGCGGTAGTCATTTTTGTATTCTTCATGTTTGGTGTGGTTCACAATATCCTTTATGCTTTTGTGGGATTATTAATTGTACTTATAATATCATTTCTTTTTACAACAGTTGCCGCAAATGCAATTGCTATTGTTGGAACTAATCCAGTTTCTGGAATGACTTTAATGACATTAATTCTTTCATCTTTAGTGCTTGTAGCTGTTGGTTTAACTGGCGAAGCTGGAATGGTTTCTGCACTTATTATTGGTGGAGTTGTTTGCACAGCCCTTTCAGTTGCTGGAGCATTTATTACCGACTTAAAAATCGGTTACTGGCTTGGCGCTTCTCCTTACAAACAAGAGAAATGGAAATTTGTTGGAACTGCAGTTTCAGCTGCTACAGTTGCTTGGGTTATTTTAATACTTAACGAAACTTATGGTTTTACTGGTGATGGCGCACTTGTTGCTCCACAAGCTAATGCTATGGCTGCTGTAATTAAACCACTTATGTCAAATCAGCCAGCTCCATGGATGATGTATGTTGCTGGTATGTTTATGGCTCTAATTCTTAATATGATTGGAGTTTCTGCTTTAGCATTCGCACTTGGAATGTACATCCCACTACATCTTAATACTCCAATTCTTGTTGGTGGTATTATCGCTTGGTTTGTTTCAACAAGAAGTAAAGATGATGCTTTGAATAAAGCGCGTAAAGAACGTGGAACACTCATTGCTTCTGGTTTTATTGCTGGTGGTGCATTGTTAGGAGTTATTAGCGCAGTATTGAGACGATTCGATTTCAACTGGGTAAATCCCGAATGGTTTGAATCTCACTCAGCAGAAATTCTTGGCTTAGTAATGTTTATCGGAATTATTGTTTATATGATTTGGGATTCACTACGGGCTGAAAAAGAAGAATAAAAAATATATTTAATTGTAGCACAGATTAATAATCTGTGCTACAAAATTTAACTAAGAGTTTAACTCAACTTTTCTATCAATTCTTTCAGTAACAATTTTAAAAACCAAAAGCGATACTGCCGATACTAATCCAATAGCAACAAAGTAATACCAAATGTAATGAGCATCTGCATAATAGGCGGCATGTTGAATTTCAGTTAATCCTGCTGGAAGAGTTTTTGGATCTGGACAATATTTAGTTAGCAAAAATCCCGAAAGTCCAAAACCAATAATTGCAGAAAGGAATGAATGTAAATGACTAAATCCAAGATATAAACCTTCTTCACCTTTTGGAGCTTGAAACGAAAAATATTCCAAAAATCGTGGAGAAATAAAACACTCTGCAAGTCCTTGAATTGCAATTCCAATAATCATCATTACTGTAAGTGGATGAAGATTAAACATGCCCATAATTGAAATTGAAGTTCCTGTAATTGCTTCTAACTCCTGACTCATTGCCATTGCTAATGCTGAAAGCGGCATTAACAACATTCCAACCAACATTGAAGTGACAGCTTTTTGCTTTTTCATAAGTTGCGTAACTAAAACCACTGATAACACAACTATTCCAGGATTAACATTTGCCAACCATTCTGGCTTTGCTGTTTCGTCCAAAAGACGAATTACATATTTGGGCATTGTTGCGTAGAGTTGCCCTTGAATAAGCCAAAAACCAGTAATAATTAAAGTAAGCACCCACAAACGAGGTTTTTCCAAAATGCCTTTTAAAGCACGTATTGTGTCTTTAAATGATTTACTGCCAGAAGTTTTATCTGGTTCATCAAAAAAGAAATAAGCAAAAAGAAGGGCAACAAATGCCATTCCAGCCGAGAAAAAATTTACATATTCAAGTCCTAAACCTTGGCGAATAAATGGAACAAATGTTTTACCACTAAAGGCACCAATATTTACAATCCAATAAAAAAGAGAGAATCCCCGCGCTCTATTTTTTTCTGTTGTTGTTTTTGCTACAGTACCAGTAATTAGTGGTTTAATAAACGAAGCTCCAACGAGAAGCACAAAAAGGAAAAATACTACTGGAAGTTTTGTTAGGAAAACACCAAGAAAAAAATAACCAATAGTAAGTAAAGTAAATGCAATTAATAGTCCTTTACGGAATCCAATTTTATCTACATAAGCTCCAACAAAAGTTGGGAATAAATATAAGAGCCCATAAAAAAGACCAACAATAATACCAGTTTCAATATCAGTAAAGCCAACAATATCTGTCATGTACAACGTTAAAACAATAAAAAAGCCATAATATGCAGCTCGTTCACATAATTCCATAAAATTTGCAAGCCAAAAATCTTTTGGAAATTTCCAACTCTCTTTTTCGGTAACTTCTGTCATTTTAGTCCATTAATTGTTATTAAAAAAATAATTATTGAAAATTAAGATAGTAATAAATAATGAATGGTTTTAAAAATATATGTGAATATTTGTTACTTGACAATCACGATTTTTTGATTTACATTTCGTCATATAACGAAATAGGATTTGCAATGATGGTTGAAAACACAAAAATATTCAAAGCGCTTTCGGATAATAGCAGGCTACGTATCTTGAAAATGCTTCAAATTAAATCACTTTGCGTATGCGAAATTCAAGATATTCTTGGTTTGGCTGCTTCAACAGTTTCAAAACATTTGAGTATTTTACGCGATACGGGATTTATTACAGAAGAAAAAGAAGGGAAATGGGTAAATTATATGATAAATACACATCCAAGAGATTTACGGATTTCTTCTGTTTTATCATCACTCGATTTTTGGATTGCCGATGAAAAAACAATTATTGAAGATAAAGATAAAATTAAATCAATTAACCGATTTACTATTTGTAGTAACTAAAATTTTTTACTAAATCATATCGATACTTAGCGAAATGTAAAAATGACATGAGATAAAAAAAATGAATTGGAAAGAACAATATAAAAATTTTTTGTGGATAGCGGGAGTTTTCCTATTTATCTATTTTATGCCCTTGGGCAATACAAACTTTGATTCAGCAATATATGATGCTTTAGAATTAGCAAAATGGTACGCTCGCGAGCATGTGCTTTTGTGCTTAATTCCAGCATTTTTTATTGCAGGCACCATTTCTGTATTTGTTAGCAGCGCATCAGTTATAAAATATTTTGGTGCTAAAGCTAAATTGTGGATTGCTTATTTAGTGGCTTCCGTTTCGGGTTCAATTCTTGCAGTTTGCTCATGCACAGTTCTTCCGCTGTTTTCAAGTATTCACAAACGCGGTGCCGGTTTGGGACCTGCAATTGCATTTCTTTATTCTGGACCAGCAATAAATATTTTAGCTATAATTTTAACCGCTCGAATTCTCGGTTTTGAGCTTGGAATTGCACGCATTATTGGGGCAATAATATTTAGTGTTGTAATTGGCTTAATAATGGCGTTTTTGTACAGAAAAGAGGAGGCAGAAAAAGCAAAAACTCAATTGGCTATGCCAGAAATTCCAGAAGAACGACCAATGTGGCAAACAACATCACATTTTTTTGTTTTGGTAGGAATTTTAGTGTTTGCAACTTGGGGAAATCCTGAAGAAAATAGTGGATTTTTTGTATTGGTGGCTCAATATAAGTGGTTAATTACGGGTGTTTTTGGAATTTTACTTTCTGCTTCATTAATCTTTATCCTAAAAATTAATAAAACTTGGGTTTTGCTTGCAACTGTGTTTGTCGCAATTTTAGGATTTTCTTTCCCAAATGAGCCATTAATTGCTTTTGTAGCCGCAATTTTTGCACTTTCTGTTATACTGACTTTCTCAAAAGATGAAGCAAATGATTGGCTTGGTGAAAGTTGGACTTTAGCAAAGCAAATTTTACCGTTGCTTATTGGTGGAGTTTTGGTTGCAGGATTTTTACTCGGTCGCCCAGGTGGTGGAACGGGAATAATTCCAGCCGAGTGGATTAGCAATCTTGTTGGTGGAAATTCAATTTCAGCCAATTTTTTTGCATCATTTATAGCAGCTTTTATGTATTTCGCAACTCTTACAGAAGTTCCAATTTTGCAAGGATTAATGAATAATGGAATGGGAAATGGACCCGCACTTGCACTTTTATTAGCTGGTCCAGCGTTATCTTTGCCAAATATGCTTGTAATAAGAAATGTAATTGGAACTGAAAAAACAGTCGTTTATGTTACATTAGTAATAATAATGGCGACAATTAGTGGAGTTGTTTTTGGATCGTTTTATTAAAATTAATTAAAAATCATATATAATTAAGGAAAAACAAAATGTTAGAAATTAAAGTTATAGGAAGCGGTTGCCCTAATTGTAAAAAATTAGAAGCACTTTGTAACGAAGTTGTTAATGAAAAAAAGTTGGATGCAAAAATTGAAAAAGTAACTGATTTTAATCAATTTGGCGAATTGGGAATTATGATGACACCAGGTTTAATTGTAAATGGAAAAATATTAAGCCAAGGTAAAATTCCAACAAAATCAACTCTTGAACATTGGATAATTGATTCAAATTAAATAAAAATAGATTTTTTAAACTAATGAAAGTGAATTATGGCAAATCTTACAAAACGTTTGAACTTTTTAGATAGATATTTAACGCTGTGGATTTTTCTTGCAATGTTTTTGGGCGTGTTTTCTGGATATTTATTTCCAGAAGTTGCCCCATTTTGGAATTCGTTTAATAGCGGAACCACAAATATTCCTATTGCAATTGGATTAATTTTAATGATGTATCCTCCGCTTGCAAAGGTTAAATATGAAGAACTTGGCGACGTATTCAAAGACACCAAAATTTTAATTCTTTCACTTGTCCAAAATTGGATTATTGGTCCAGTTTTAATGTTTGGATTAGCAATATTATTTTTACAAGATTATCCAAATTATATGGCTGGATTAATCTTAATTGGACTTGCTCGTTGCATTGCAATGGTTATAGTTTGGAACGATTTGGCTAATGGCGATCGCGAATATGCTGCTGGATTAGTAGCTTTTAACTCAATATTTCAAGTACTTTTCTTTTCGCTTTACGCTTATCTGTTTTTAACATTGCTTCCAGAATGGTTGGGAATTGCTTCGTTTCAAGTAGATGTTACAATATCACAAATTGCCGAAAGTGTTTTAATTTATTTGGGAATTCCTTTCTTTGGTGGAATGTTTACTCGTTATTTTCTAATTAAAGCAAAAGGGAAAGATTGGTATAATAGGAAATTTATTCCAAAGTTAAGTCCATTAACATTATATGCTTTGCTATTCACAATATTTGTAATGTTTTCGCTTAAAGGTGAATACATTGTAAAAATTCCATTAGATGTTGTAAAAATTGCCATTCCACTCGTGCTTTATTTTGTAATTATGTTTTTTGTTTCCTTTTTTATGGGCAAAAAAATGGGAGCAAATTATCCCAAAACTGTAACGTTAAGTTTTACGGCAGCAAGTAACAATTTTGAACTTGCAATAGCAGTTGCAATAGCAGTTTTTGGAATAAATAGTGGAGAAGCATTTGCCGCAGTTATTGGTCCTTTGGTAGAAGTTCCAGTCCTAATTACGTTGGTTAATGTTGCATTATGGCTTAAGAAGAAATATTTCAAAAATGAAAAAGAAATTTATAAATCACAAATTATTAGTTAAAAAGGAAAAAAATGAATACAAATCAAGAAGTTAAAAACGTAGTAAAAGATAAATATGCATCAATTGCAGTAAAAGAAAGTGGTTGCGGATGTAGTTGCGGATGTGGTTCTCAGCAAGTGGAAGTAAATATGATTGGCGATGAATATAAAAATGTTGATGGACATATTGAAGAAGCTGATTTAGGATTGGGATGCGGAATTCCCACGGTATTTGCAGATATTAAATTAAATGATATAGTACTCGATCTTGGAAGTGGTGCTGGTAACGATGTTTTTATTGCAAGTAAATTAGTCGGTCCTTTGGGTAAAGTAATTGGTGTTGATATGACCAATGAAATGATTGAGAAAGCTAATTACAATAAAGCTAAATTAAACTTTTCTAATGTTGAATTTCGTTTAGGCGAAATTGAATATTTACCTATTGAAGATAACTCGATAGATGTTGTGTTAAGCAATTGCGTACTTAATTTAGTTCCAGATAAAAATAAAGCGTTTTCTGAAATATATAGAACGTTAAAAACAAATGGACATTTTTGCATTTCTGATATTGTTACAAAAGGAAATTTGCCAGAAAAGTTAAAAAAATCGGCTGAAATGTATGCGGGTTGTGTTTCTGGAGCAATTCAGCAAAGCGACTATTTACAAATAATTCAACAAACTGGATTTGAAAATGTTGAAATAAAAAAATCGAAAGTGATTGAACTTCCCGATAATTTATTATCTGAATATTTGAATGAAGCAGAAATTAAAGCTTTCAGAGAAAATGAAATAGGAGTTTTTAGCATAACAGTTCAAGCAAAAAAATAAATAGTTTAAAATGGAGTTGTAAGATGAAAACAATAAAAGTACTCGGCACAGGTTGTGCAAAATGTAAAAATCTTGACAGAAAAGTTAGGGAATTAGTTGAAAAACACAACATTAATGCCGAAGTACTTTATGTTACAGATATAAACGAAATGATAGAAGCTGGAATTATGATGACTCCAGGTTTATCAGTTAATGGAGTTGTAAAATCTATTGGAATAATTCCAAAAGAAGAACAAATGCTAAAATGGTTTGCGGAATGAAAATTATGAAAAATTTTATCGTAATTATTTTAATCTCTTTTACAACAATTTTGGGTCAAAATATAAAAAAAGGGGAAATCGTGGATTTTGCAGATTATTTGCGAAACTTCAATTATCAAGAAAGAAAGGATATGAAAATAGATGTTGAGCAGTTACTTGCTTTGCTAATTGAAGAAAAAGCTGAGTTAATTGATATCCGATTTACTGAGGAAGTTGAAACTTGGGGAGTAAGTTTTTCAAAAAATATTCCTCTAAACGAACTTCCTAACAGACTTTCAGAATTGGATAAAAATAAAATTATTGTTACGGTTTGTCCTCACATGGATAGAGCTTCAATTGCAAGGCAATATTTAACGTTAAACGGATTTGAAAGCAAATATCTAACAATTGGTCTGCTTGGTTTGGTTGAATATTTAAGAGGTGATAAAGCAAAAGATTTTGTTAAAAAATTAAAAAAGTAGTACCAAATAAAATATCACAAAAAAAATGGAAAAATTATGAAAAATCTTATTACAAAATTCATTGTGCTTCTACTCGTATTTTCAACTTCATGTATTGCACAAAATGCAGATGACGAAAATAGTACAATTAAAAAGTTAACTACGAAAGCAAAAGTAACATTTGTTGAGTTAGGCTCAGTAAATTGTATTCCTTGCGTAAAGATGCAACCAGTTATGAAAGCAATTGAAGAAAAATATGGTGAACAAATTGATGTAGTATTTTATGATGTTTGGAAACCCGAACAAAAAATGTATGCTCAAAAATATGGTATTAAACTAATTCCAACCCAAGTATTTTTGGATGAAAGCGGCAAAGAATTCCATCGTCACGAAGGATTTTATCCCGAAATTGAAATTGACAAAATTCTGAAAACCAAAGGATTGAAGGCAAAGGATTAAAATGATAGAAAGTTTATTTAATACACTTTACGATGCAATGTTAGGTGCAACTTGGATTGCACTTCTTGCTTCATTTGTTTGGGGAATATTATCAATACTCCTTTCACCTTGTCATCTATCAAGTATTCCACTTGTGGTTGGATTTATAAGTACACAAGGGAAAATATCGGTAGGCAGGACTTTTAAAATATCGCTAGTTTTTTCTATCGGTATTTTAATTACAATTGCATTAATTGGTGTTATAACCGCATCGTTAGGCAGATTGATGGGAGATGTAGGCGTTTACGGTAACTACTTTGTAGCTGCTATATTTTTTGTTGTAGGATTATATTTGCTCGACATAATCAAAATTGATTGGAATAGTGCGGGATTAAAGCAAACCAAAGCAAAGGGTTTACTTGCAGCTTTAATACTAGGTTTACTTTTTGGTATTGCACTTGGTCCTTGCACGTTTGCATACATGGCACCAGTTCTTGGAGTTGTATTTCAAACAGCTCAAACCAATTATTTTCTAGCAATTATATTTTTGTTGGCTTTCGGCATTGGGCATTGTACCGTTATTGTTGGTGCTGGAACACTTGCTGGCAAAGTTCAAAAATATTTGAATTGGAGTGAAGAATCAAAAGTAATCTTGTGGATTAAACGCGTTTGTGGAATTTTAGTAATTCTTGGTGGAATCTATTTGTTAACAAACTTTTAAAAATTTTAGGAAAACGTAAATGACTATATATGAACCAGTAAAAAACGAAATTTTAAAGCTATTGAAAACAAGTTATACAATTAGCGAAGAAAGGAAAAATTTGTTAAATAACTTTGCTGAGTATATTTCCAAAAAAATAAATAATGGAACGGTTGTAAATCTTATTTTTATTTGTACTCATAATTCAAGACGAAGTACAATGAGTCAAATTTGGGCTCAAACTGCGGCGGAGTATTTTAACATTCCAAACATAAATTGTTTTTCTGGTGGAACGGAAGCTACTGCATTTAATCCAAGAGCCGTAAAAGCTGTCCAAAATTTTGGTTTTAAAGTTGAACAAAAAGATGAGTCGGAAAATCCAATTTATCTAGTCCATTTTTCGGATGAAAATGAACCAATTAAATGTTTTTCAAAAGTTTATAGTGATAAATTTAACCCTCAAAATAATTTTGCTGCAATTATGACTTGCTCAGATGCGGACGCAAATTGTCCATTAGTTTTAGGTGCAGAAGCAAGATTTCCTGTTAAATATAACGATCCAAAAGAATATGATGATACTGATTTTGAAACGCAAAAATATTCTGAAAGATTTGAACAAATTGGAATAGAAATGCTTTATACATTTAGTAGGATTAAGCAGTGAATCAATTTGAAGATTCGTTTATAAACATAAACAGTGTAAAAATTTTAGATTCTTTAGCAGAGGGAATTTATGTAATTGATAAAGAGTTTAAAATTAGGTTTGTTAATAAAGCCGCATATCAAATAACTAATAAAAAGCCAACAGATGTTATAGGTCAAATATGTCGTAGTCTTTGTAAATCGGATAGATGCGAAATTGGCTGTCCTGTTACAGAGGTTTTACAAACAGGAAAAAATGTTATTGATATGGAATCGACTTTGCAAGACAATAACGGAAATCTTATACCAGTACTGTTAAATGCCTCTATTCTAAATGATGTTGATGGTGACACTCTTGGGGGAATAATAAGTTTTAAAAAGAACAGAAAGAGTATTTTTTCTGGTTATAATAGCAAAGAAAATATGTATTATGGAATAATTGGAAAATCTAAAAAGATGGTGGCTCTTTTTAATGTGATTAGTGAAATATCCTACAGTTTTGCCACAGTTTTAATTACAGGTGAAACTGGAGTAGGAAAAGAGCTTATTGCAAATGCTGTAAAAGAAACTAGCAGCAGAAATAAGGCACCATTTGTAAAAGTAAATTGTGCTGCGCTTCCACCAACTTTATTGGCTAGCGAATTATTTGGGCATGTAAAAGGTGCTTTTACAGATGCAAAGAATGATAGAATTGGTAGATTTGAATTTGCTGATGGTGGAACAATATTTTTAGACGAAATTGCAGAAATTCCAATAGCAATGCAAGCACAATTATTACGAGTTATTCAAGACGGAACTTTTGAAAGATTAGGAGATAGTAAAACAAGAAAAACAGATATAAGAATTATTGCTGCAACAAATAAAAATTTGCTAGATGAAATTTCAAAAAATATGTTTAGAGAAGATTTATTTTATCGTTTAAATGTAGTTCCATTATTTGTTCCATCACTCCGTGAGCGCAAAGAAGATATTATATATTTAACGAAATATTTTATTGAAAAGTTTAATGAGAAATATGGTAAAAATATTGAATATGCCGATAATGATACTATGGATATTTTAATGAATTACGATTGGCCAGGAAATATTAGGGAATTAGAGAACTGTATTGAATATTCTATTATTAGATCTAAACGGGCAGATTATATTTGTTCTTGTTCTTTACCATCTAGCTTAAGAAAGAAAGACCATTGTAATCAGAACCTTTCACTTAAAGAAATTGAATTAAACGAGAAAACCGAAACAATTCTTGCTTTACTAAGGCAGAACAATTGGAATAAATCTAAAGTAGCAGAAATTCTTGGCATTAATAGAAGCACTATCCACAGAAAACTAAAAAAAATATAGCAACTTGATAAATTAACTGTTGCAATTTGACGCATCTTTAAACCTATAATTTCCTTTTAACCTTTTATTTGTTGCAAAGTGTTGCAATTATAAAATATATACCTATCTTTTTAACTCTAAATCGAAATAAATATTCTGGTATAAAAGTTGACTACTTGCGAGTATGAACGAAATGCTTGCAAATCAATATTTTATTTCTGAACGCTACCAAGAAGCTTCCTACCAATATGGTGAAGTATTAAAAAAACATCCAGAAAACTATTTAGTAAAAAAGAAATTAGTGTTATGCTACATCAAAACAGGTGAAATAGATAATGCATTAAAGTTATTTACAGAACTTACTAAATCAAATGTTAACATAATCTTCAAGAATGAAATAAGTATCTATCCTCAAATATGTAAAGATATGATTTATGAAATTGAAAATTTTAACTCAAATTTTACTCAAAAAGAAAAATATTTAATTCTTGGAATATTATATATGTATTGTGACTTTAAAATTGCAGAAGAACATTTCCAAAAACTACAAAAAATGATTCCTTACAATGACAATTTATTCACAACTATAAAAACTATTAATCATTTTATTACTAAAAAAAAGGAACATGAAGATGGAAAAGAAACTTTATTCACGTAAAGACTTTTTAACAAACACTACAAAGTATGTTGCTGGTGCTGCTATTGGGGTTGTTGGACTAAGTACAATTGGAGGAGAAAAAATATTTGGTAATGTAAAAGAATATACTTGGCCTTACCCATACACAGCTCTCGACCCAGAAGTAGCTCGATTAAAAGCTCATACTCTTTATTGGAATGGTATGGATTGTGGAGCAGGAGTTTTGGGTGGAATTACAGAATGTTTGAAGGATGCCATTGGTGACCCTTGGAATAATTTCCCAATTGAGATTTTGCTGTTTGGACGTGGTGGTGGCGTGAGCTGGGGTTCGCTATGTGGAGCATTAAATGGTGCAGGCGCAATTGTGAGTTTAGTTGTTGAAAAAGATCCTTCTGTTGCATTAATTAACGAAATTTGGGGCTGGTACACAACAGAAAATTTACCAACTGATGCCGCAAATAACGCAACTTACACAGAAATTAAATATTCAGGTGCTTTACCTCAAAATATTGCTGGCTCTCCACTTTGTCATCAATCTGTTAGTCAATGGTGTAATATTGCCAATAAAAAAGTTGCTGATATTGAGAGAAAAGAAAGATGTGCTCGTTTAGCCGGAGATATTGCTGCAAAGACAGTGCAAGTATTAAATGCATATTTTGCAAGTACATTTGTTGGAACTTTTTCTGATCCATCAGAAAATGCTACTTGTTTAACTTGCCATGGTGGTGCTGTGCTTGGTAACGTAATGACACATATGGAATGTGCGTCATGCCATAATGACTCACCAGTTCATAATGGAATATATGTTGGCGCTGAGCCAATTTCGGATTCAACTCCTAAAAACTATAAATTAGAAAACGCTTATCCAAATCCATTTAATCCCGAAACAACAATTCGATTTTCTCTTCCAAAAGCTGAAAAAGTAAGACTTGAGATATTTGATATTCGTGGCAGACTTGTTCACTCAATCATTGATTCAGATTATATGCCAGCTGGAACATATGAATCGAAGTGGAACGCGACTGATAATATAGGAGCAAAAGTTAGTAGTGGAATTTATATTGCTCGTATTACAACAGGCAATTTCATCCAATCAATAAAACTCAACCTTCTTAAATAGTAAAAATAATTTAGGAAAATTTAAAATTAAAAAGCCTACAAAAATAATTTTGTAGGCTTTTTTTATACACCATAAAATGGAATAAAATTTATTGGTCCAAGTAGAAGTTAAAATAAAAATCAAACGACAAAAGGTAAATTCCAAACAAATAACCAAAACTATGTACTTGCAGTCCATAGTTTTGGTTTAGTAAATATCAGTTCCATTGTTAATTGGCATTTCTAATTTTCGTTATTTATCCAGCATTTTTTTCGCTTAGTATAATTATCAAAAACCCAATTTTAGCCTTTTACCATTGAGCAACCGTTAGTTTTACAGTTGTCGTCACATTTATGCATCATTGCTTTTTTTTCAATAGTTTTAGCTTCTTTCATTTTCACAGCTGTACAACCAGCAGTTTTGCATTCGTCAGTGCAAACATGTTTTGCAACATCTGCACATGCTTTTGCTTTTTTAGCTTTTACAACATCACAGCCAGCAGTTTTACATTCGTCAGTACAAACATGTTTTGCAACATCTGCACATGCTTTTGCTTCTTTAGCTTTTACAACATCACAGCCTGCAGTTTTACATTCGTCAGTGCAAACATGTTTTGGCGCTTTATCAGAGCAACATGCTTTTGCTTTTTCAGTGCTTGGTTTTTCTTGTGCAAATAGTGATGTTGACAGAATTAATGTAAATCCTATAACAAACATTCCTTTTATTAAATTTGTAGCTTTCATTGTTTCTCCTTTTTTATGATTAATTAAGTGTCTGTCAAAAAATAATAATGTTGTCTAATTCTTGTTGTCGTATAACGGACAATAATGAAAAATATGTAATGTTATAAAATTAAGTTTCACTAAACAAGACAGATTAACTTATTAAAATATAACACTAGTATAATTAAAAAAAACAAAATAAAATCCTTTCTTTTAATAATATTGAGGTAACCAATTATTATTAAATTATTTTTCGCACTTACTAATTCAATTTTAGTTAAGGTCAAATTGTATCGGCAAAAAAAATAACGGAATTCCTGAAATCTCAAAATATTCGGTTTTCAAATAATATTGTGTTGGATTATCTAAATTATCTTTGCGATGCTTATTTTATTATTAAAGTAAAACGAACGGATATCAAAGGAAAGCGTATTCTTGAAATAGGAGAAAAATATTATCTAGAGGATACAGGGTTACGACATGCTCTCACAGGTTATAAACAAAATGATATAAGTCAATTACTTGAAAATATTGTTCTATTACATTTATTAATAAATGATTACGAAGTTACTGTTGGAAAACTTGATGATAAAGAGATTGATTTTATTTGCGATAAATTAGATGATAGAATCTATATTCAAGTAACACTCTCTTTAGCAAGTGAAGAAGTTAAAAAACGTGAATATGGTAACTTAGTTGCCATAAAGGACAATTACAAAAAAATTGTTATTACTGCTGATGAATATAAAGCCGATTCAATTGAAGGAATTGAGACTATAAATATTCGTGATTTTTTACTGAATTTTAGCTAATCTTTATTTACTAAAACTAAAAAATGATTTTGATGAGGTAAAGTATTAAATGAACCATTTCACAATAATTGGTGCTGGCATTGTTGGTCTAGCAACTGCATTAAAGCTGAACGAAAATCTCTCCAAAAGGGATGCATTTGGCACCGAAGCTAAAATTACAATTCTTGAAAAAGAAAATGGTGTGTCAAAGCATCAGACTGGTAATAACAGCGGTGTAATTCATTCTGGAATTTATTATAAACCTGGAAGTTTAAAGGCATTGAATTGCATAAATGGTTATAAGATGCTTATAAAATTCTGTGACGAAAATAATATTAAATACAATCTTTGCGGAAAAGTTGTTGTTGCAACGGATGAATGTGAAATTGAATATCTCAAAACTCTTTATGAACGAGGAGTAGAAAATGGTTTGGAAAATCTGAAAATGTTAAGTGAACAAGAGTTAAAACAAATTGAACCAAATGTAAAAGGCATTGCGGGCATTTACGTTCCACAGACTGGAATTATTGATTATAAAATTGTTTCAGAAAAAATGAAAGAAATTCTAATTTCAAAAGGTGTTGAAATTAAATTTAATGAAGAAGTAATTGGAATTGAACAGCATAATTCTCACCAACTTATCAGAACAAAATCAAATAAATACGAAACGGATTTTATAATCAGCTGCGCTGGTTTGCAGTCGGATAGAGTTGCTTCACTTACTGAAAATAATTTAAATGTGCGCATTATTCCTTTTCGTGGGGAGTACTATAAGTTAAAAGACTCTGCAAAGCATTTAGTGAAAACTTTAATTTATCCAGTTCCAGATCCAAATTTTCCATTTCTTGGAGTTCATTTTACCAATTTAATTGATGGTGGTGTGGAAGCTGGTCCAAATGCAGTATTTTCATTTAAAAGAGAAGGTTACACAAGAACTAGCTTCAATTTTAACGATACATTTCAATCATTAACTTGGCCTGGATTTTTACTAGTCGCAAAAAAATATTGGCGAACTGGAATGGGCGAGTTTTATAGGTCATTTAGAAAAAAAGCATTTGTGCAAGCACTTCAAAAGTTAATTCCTCAAATAACAGAATCTGATTTAGCAAAAGGCGGAGCCGGAGTTCGCGCTCAAGCATGCGAAAAAAACGGGGGATTAGTTGATGATTTCTATCTAATTGAGAGGGAAAAAGTTATTCATGTTTTAAATGCTCCATCTCCAGCAGCTACAGCCTCGTTAGCAATTGGAGATTATATTGCCAACAGAGTTATTAAAAAATAATGTGACATATTTCTGCACAAAGATTGTCATAAAAAAATAAACCTATTCCCGAATAAATTGTATATTTGCAAGATATTTTAAAGTTATTCAGGCAGCCATTTTGAGCAAAAAACTCGAAACATTTTTAATCTTATTCGCAGATTTTATTACAATTAATCTGGCGGGGTTTTTCTATTTCTATTTTAGAGTTGAATCAGGAATGTTTGTTTTATTAACTGAACCTGCTTTAATTTTATTTATGATTGCTGTTTTCCTTTATTGGCTTTTAATTTTCACTTTTGTGGGTATGTATAGAAGATGGTTTGCTTCTTCGCGATTTGATGAAATGACAACTCTTTTTAAAGCTACATTTGTTGGAATATTTATCCTTTTCTTTTTGATACTTTATGATGATGCAATTCATAATGTTGTGTCAACTAGTCGATTTTTAATTTTAATTTATTGGTTGCTTTTATTATCATTTGTTGGTGCTGGGCGCATTATTTTAAGAAGTATTCAACGAAGATTGCTTATAAAGGGAATAGGAAGAAAAAATGCTTTGATTGTTGGTTACAATAAAAAAGCTTTTGATATGCATAATACAATTGATACATATAAAGGTTTAGGGCTTGATGTAATTGCATTTTTAGCCGTAAATGAGGAAAATGTTGGTAAAAATCATAATAATATAAAAGTTGTTGATACAGTTCACAATATTAAAAGTGTAATTGAAAAACGCAATATTTCCGAAATAATACTTGCACTTGAAAAGCACGAAGGCGATATAATGCTAGAAGTTGTGGCAGCTTGCGATTCTAATAGTGTATCTATAAAAATAATTCCAGACTTGTATGAAATTATTAGTGGGCAAGCCCGTACTTCGCAACTTTATGGAGCACCGCTTATTAGTATTTCATCTCAACTAATGCCAGAGTGGGAGAAGAAAATTAAAAGACTTATGGATATAGTAATTTCAATTTTAATATTAGTATTTTCGCTTCCAATAATGATTGTTACAGCTGTTGGAATTAAAATTGAAAGTAAGGGACCAATATTTTATAGGCAAGAAAGATCTGGCTTAAACGGGAAAGTATTCAAAATGATAAAATTTCGTTCAATGAGAAGTGATGCTGAAAAACTATCGGGACCCGTTTGGTCAACAAAGGATGACCCACGAATAACAAAAATTGGAAAGTTTATTAGAAAAGTTCGCATTGATGAAATTCCACAAATGATAAATGTTTTAAGCGGTGCAATGAGCCTTGTTGGTCCTCGTCCAGAAAGACCATTTTTTGTAGAAAAATTATCTGAAGAGATTCCTTTTTACAAGAGAAGACTAAAAGTGCGCCCAGGAGTTACTGGCTGGGCTCAAGTGAAACATAAGTATGATGAAAATGTAGAAGATGTTAAAGAAAAATTAAGGTACGATCTTTTCTATATAGAAAATATGAGTTTAAGCAACGATTTTAAAATTTTATTAAGAACGGTTTTTGTTGTTCTTTTTGGACAAGGACATTTTAACTAACCCGCACGGAATATTTAGAGTATGAAAAAAGCAATAGTTGTAATTCCAACTTATAATGAGCGTGAAAACATTGAAAAAATGATTCATAGATTAATTGAACTTTATCCCGAAATTCATATTTTGGTGGTTGATGATAATTCTCCAGACGGAACGGGCGAATTTGTTAAAGCCAAATCAATAGATGATAACAGAATTCACGTTCTTCAACGAGCTGGTAAAATGGGTTTAGGAACGGCATATGTTGCTGGTTTTAAATATACACTTGAAAGAGACTATGAATATATTATTCAAATGGATGCTGATTTTTCACATGATCCCAAAGAGGTTAGAAGTTTATTAAAGGCAATTGAAGAAAATGATTTGGTTATTGGAAGTAGATATATTCAAGGTGTTAATGTTATTAACTGGCCAATGTCACGATTATTGTTGAGTTATTTTGCCTCCATTTATACACGTGTTATTACTGGAATGCCAGTAATGGATGCAACAGGAGGTTTTAAGTGTTTCAGAAGAAAGGTTTTGGAAAGCATAAATTTAGATAAAGTAAAATCAAACGGATATTCCTTTCAAATAGAGATGAATTTTAAAACTTATAAAAAAGGATTTAGAATAAAAGAAATTCCAATTGTTTTTACAGATAGAGTAGAAGGAACTTCCAAAATGTCTAAAAAAATAGTTCACGAAGCTGTAACAATGGTGTGGAAATTAAGATTCAGATCGATAGTTGGCAAACTTTAGTTTCACTAATAATATATTTAATTCTCTAAACAGAACTTATAATTAATGATTGATATATCAATAATAATAGTTAACTACAACGTAAAGGAATTTGTTAAAAATCTTCTTTACTCACTTCAAAAAGCTTTGGATAATTTTACATCTGAAATTATTATTGTTGATAATGCTTCGTCTGATGGTAGTGTTCCTGATATTAAAGAGAAGTTTGATTATGTAAATGTTATTGCAAACAAAGAAAATATTGGTTTCGGTAAAGCAAATAATCAAGGGCTTCAAATAGCAAAGGGAAAGTATATAGTTCTTCTCAATCCAGATACAATTGTTAGAGAGGATACGTTCACTAAACTAATTGAATTTATGAAAGCTACTCCAAATGCTGGAATGGTAACTTGCAAAGTGTTAAATCCAGATGGTTCTTTACAATTAGCTTGTCGTAGAAGTTTCCCAGGTCCATGGGTTTCTTTTACAAAAATCATAGGTCTTAGCAAGCTATTTCCGAAAAGTAAATTATTTGCAAAGTACAATCTTACCTATCTTGATGAAAATAAAATAAACGAAGTAGATGCTGTCTCAGGCTCATTCATGGTTTTTACAAAAGAAGTTTACGAAAAAGTTGGTGGATTTGACCCACAATTTTTTATGTATGGTGAAGATTTAGATTTGTGCTACCGAGTTCAACAAGCTGGATATAAAGTATTTTACGTTCCAGAAACAGAAATAATTCATTACAAAGGTGAAAGTACAAAGCGCAGTAGTATTGACGAAGGAAAAATATTTTATAATGCAATGCATCTGTTCGTAAAAAAACATTTGTCTTCTTCATTTTTGGTAGAGATAATTTTACGATCTGCAATAATTGCAAGGCGATTTATTGCTTTTGTCAATTCGTATAAAACATCATTAATTTCAGGTATAATTGACTTTTCATTATTCACTTCTGCTTATTATCTTGCGGAGAAATTTTATAGACCTGGAAATTGGAGCGGTTTCCCAGAAGAAGTTAAGCCTTGGATTTTCTTTTTCCCAGCATTGTTGCAATTAATAATTTCATCATTTGGTGGCACTTACAAACGAAACGCAATATCTGTTTTACGAGCAGTTCTTTTGCTTATTGTAGGATTTATATTTTCATCTGCCCTTACATATTTCTTAAAACAATATGCATTTAGTAGAGCAGTGTTACTTATTACATACATAATGGCTGGAAGTGCTTATGTTGTTTGGCGTTTTATAGCAAAAATTGTTTTGAAAATAGGAATTGCTGATTCTGTTAAAAACACAAAAACCCTAATTGTTGGGAGTGAAAATTATTGCATCGAATTATCAAAAAAACTGGACAAAAGTATAACTGATATATACACTGTTGTTGGCTTTATAAGTGAAACTGCAAGTGGAATTGGAAAAACTTTTGGCAATTATTCCGTTCTTGGAAGTCTCGAAAATATTGTAAAAGTTATTAAAGAAGAAAAAATAAATAAGGTAATATTTGCATCGCACGAAATATCCTTTGAAAAAATGTTTAAAATTGTTTCTCAAAGTGATAATGTAAATGTGGAATTTCTTGTAGCGGGAACAGAACTTGATTACCTTGTTGGAAAATCATCTGTTACAATGCTAGAAAATATTCCATTGCTTAAAGTGCATTATAACATTTCAGAGGCATCGCATAAAATTCTTAAGTCAATTTTTGATATAAGTTTTGCGCTTCTGCTTCTTTTAGTATTTCCATTTGCATTTATATATTCGTTGTTCCAAGAAAAAAAAGGGTGTTTTGTTACATTTATTTTACAGGCACCCTTCGTTTTAACTAGAAAAAAAAGTTTTGTGGGACCGAAAAATACTAGTAATTCGCAGCTTTATCTTGGTAAACAAGGATTAACTGGACTCTGGTTCTTTGAAAAATCTAATTTGTCAGACAAGAGTGCTTTTAACAAACTGGATGTTTATTACGCCAAGAATCAAAATATTTGGTTAGATTTGGAAATACTAGGAAAAAGTTTTAGCAAGATGTTTTTCGATAAAGAAAAATAGAATTTGGAGAAATTATGGCATTTACAGCTTTAGAATTTGAGAAACCTATTATTGCTCTCGAAAAAAAAATTGAAGAGATGAAGGAATACGAGGAAAATCTCGATATAAAGGAAGAAATACAAAAACTGGAAGAAAAAGTAATTCTTCTTAAAAAAAGTGTATTTAATAATTTAACAAGATGGCAAAGAGTTCAGTTGGCTCGCCATCCAGAAAGACCTTACACACTTGATTATATTTACTTGATGACAGACGATTTTGTTGAACTACATGGCGATAGATTATACCGCGATGATAAAGCTATTGTTGGTGGATTTGCGAAAATTGATGATCAAAAAGTTATGATTATTGGACATCAAAAAGGTCGTGATACAAAATCGAATGTTTATAGAAATTTTGGAATGGCAAATCCTGAAGGATATCGCAAAGCTCTTCGATTGATGAAAATGGCAGAAAAATTTAATACACCAATTATAACTTTAATTGATACTCCTGGTGCTTATCCAGGATTAGAAGCTGAGCAAAATGGACAAGCTGAAGCAATTGCAAGAAATTTACTTGAAATGAGCAGATTAAAAGTACCAGTAATTGTCGTAATTATTGGTGAAGGTGCAAGTGGTGGAGCTCTGGGAATTGGAGTTGGCGATAGAATTATAATGCTGGAAAATACTTGGTATTCAGTTATTAGTCCAGAATCTTGTTCCTCGATACTTTGGAGAACTTGGGAATATAAAGAACAAGCTGCCGAAGCACTTAAATTAACAGCAAAAGATTTGCTAGAACAAAAAATAATTGATAGAATTGTACCAGAACCACTTGGCGGAGCTCACAAAGATCATAAGCTAATGGCAGTTACTTTAAAAGCTGTTTTAGTTGAAGAACTAGAAATTCTGTTAAAAATAAAACCAGATAAATTAGTTAACAATCGTCTTGAAAAATTTGGTAAAATGGGAGTATATGTAGAGTAGGACGTAAATTAAATGGAATCCTTTGCTATTTATTTAGCAGATATATTCCTTTGACTACTCACATTAAATTTGATTAATATGGCAAAATTCACTTCGCAAATAAGAGTAAGATATGCAGATACTGACAAGATGCAGTTTGTATATAATGGAAAATATCTAGAATATTTTGAAGTTGGAAGAACTGAGCTTTTACGAAATATTGGCTTACCCTATTCTGAACTTGAAAAAGCTGGTTTTCAGCTTCCATTAATTGAAGCAAGTCTTAAATACAAAAAGCCAGCAGTTTACGATGATTTGCTCGATATTGAAGCAAATGTTTCAGCTCCATATTCGGCAAAAGTACATATTGAATATAAAATAACAAATCATGAAACTGGCTATTTAATTTGTGAGGGTTTTACTTCACATATGTTTATTCATGCCGATAGTAAAAAACCAACTCGTCCACCAAAAGTTTATGTTGAAAAATTAGCAAAATATTTCCCTGCCAAATAAGGGAAATTCCTTAAAAATCAATCTTTTTCTAGCACAGTAAAACCATATTATTATTTTTAATTGATGCAATTTTTTTATAATCTATTAATTCCTTAATTTCAGCAACTGTTTTCCACAAAATATAAATCAAAATAATGCTAAAAAAACTTAAAGAACTCTCAAAAGATACCGCTGTTTATGGTGTTAGCACAATGATTGGTCGGTTTTTGGGTTTTTTACTTTTCCCGATTTATACAAACGTTTTTAGTCCAACGGAATATGGGCATTTTACAGTTGTTTATGCATATTTAGCCTTCCTAAATGTTGTTTATATCTACGGAATGGATGCGGCATTTATGAAATATACTTCACTTGCAACCGCGGATGAAAAAAAAGCGACTTTTTCGACTCCATATCTGTTTGTAGCAACAACAACAGTTATTTTCTCAATCATTTTTTACCTATTCCTTCATCCAATAAGTGAGGGAATAAATCTTCCTATTCAATACTCATATCTTTTAATATATGTGATATTTATTCTGCTTTTTGATACTTTATCTTTAATTCCATTTAATAGTTTACGTTTGGAAAGAAAAACTCAAAAATTTACACTTATTAAAATCACAAATATTATTATAAACCTTGCACTTAATGTAGTTCTTATTCTGGGTTATGGATTTGGAATTGAGTCGATATTCATAAGTAATCTTGTTGCGTCAATATTTTCATTTGTTGTATTATTGCCAGAGATATCCCAAAAACTAAGTTTCAGTATCAATTTTATAGTTCTAAAAAAAATGCTAAAGTTTGGAATTCCATATTTAGCAGCAGCTTTTACATCAATGATAGTTCAAGTAATTGATGTTCCAATAGTTGAAAAACTTACCAATACAGCAACTTTGGGTATTTACAGAGCTAATTATAGACTTGGAATTTTCATGATGCTATTTGTGCAAATGTTTAATTATGCATGGCAACCTTTCTTTTTAACAAATGCAAAAGAAGAAAATGCAAAAGAGATTTTTTCAAAAGTATTTACTCTTTTCTTAATTGCCTCAGCAATTATTTGGGCATTTTTAAGTCTATTTGTGGAAAATATTGTTCAAATAGAAATTGCTGGAAGAACATTACTAGGAAGAGAATTTTTATCAGGACTTCCAATTATTCCAATAATATTGCTTGCTTACCTTTTTAATGGATTATATATGAATTTCACTGCAGGAATTTATATTGAAGAAAAAACAAAATATTTCCCAATTGTTACTATTTCTGGTGCTTTAGTAAATGTAATTGTTAATTTTACATTAATTCCAATACTTGGAATAATGGGTGCAGCTTGGGCAACACTTGCAAGTTATATAGTAATGGCAGTTGGATTATTTATAGTTTCCCAAAAATTTTATAAAATTGATTATGAATACATTAAAATTTTAAAAATATTTTTAATTATTGCTATTACCTCAGCTATTTATTATTTCTATAAAGAAGTAATGAATTTAGAAATAAAGATACTAGTTTTCATCATGTTTCTAATTGAACTTTTTGTTTTAAGAGTAATTAAAAAAGATGAGATTTTAAGAACGTTAAAATCATTTAAGAAAATAAAAGTTTAAAAAATTTGTGCATTCTCGACGAGACTGTTAGAAAAAAAACAGCCACAAGGACACAAATTCACGAAGGGAAAAGGAAATAAAACATTTTGTGTCTTAGAGCCTTTGTGGCGAAGCTCTTTGGAATGACAAAATATAGCCACATAAAATTAGAATATTTAGAATACGGTGATGCAAATGGGATTTTCTCCACTTTCAAAAAGAGAAGAAGAAATAGCAAAGTTAATTGTTAACTCTGCATACACAGTTCATAAAAATCTTGGACCTGGATTATTAGAAAGAGTTTATGAAGTTTGTTTTTGTCATGAACTTAACAAAAGGGGATTAAAATGTAAAAGACAAATTGATGTTCCTATTGAGTATGATGGAATAAAATTTGATGAAGGATTTAGATTAGATGTATTAGTTGAAGATTCAATTATTTGTGAGCTTAAAGCAGTTGAGAATCCAAATCCTGTATGGATATCTCAATTACTAAGTCACTTAAAGTTAACAAAGAACAGGTTAGGTTTTCTAATAAACTTTAATGTACCAATTATTAAGAATGGAATTAAAAGGCTAATAATATAAATCTTTTGTGACTTAGTGCCTTCGTGACAAGGTTTTAACTAATAATAAAAAATGGAGTATCATGAATATAGTAAAATTAAACATAAAAAGAATTTCAGATGAATTTGGTGATATTGCACTTCCACATTATGCGACAGAGGGAAGTTCTGGTATGGATGTTCGCGCGGCAATTAAGGATGAAGTGGTTATTAATTCTGGTGAAGTAAAATTAGTTCCAACAAATCTAATATTTGAAATTCCAGAAGGTTACGAAATTCAAGTGCGACCAAGAAGTGGATTGGCATTGAAACATGGAATTGGATTACTAAATTCACCTGGAACAATAGATTCTGATTACAGAGGTGAAGTTGGAATTATAATGTATAACATTGGCAAAGAAAAGTTTTCAATTAAACGCGGTGATAGAATTGCACAGCTTGTTCTCACAGAATTTTCTAAAGCCGAAGTAATAGAAGTAGGAAATATTTCAGAAAGCCAACGAGGTGAAGGTGGCTTTGGACATACTGGCAAAGCATAAAACGAACAGTAGCACAGATTAGTAATCTGTGTTTACAAATTTGATTCACAAAGATTACATATTTGAGCTCTAAAAATCAATTTAACAAAGTAAAAAATAAATAAAGATTAGGAATTTAAAAGAATTATGAGTGATTTCGTTCATTTACATAATCATACACACTACAGTTTACAAGATGCTGCATGCACGGTTGATACACTTATTGCCGCTGCAGTTGAGCATAAACAAACAGCATTAGCACTTACAGATCACGGAGTAATGTATGGTGTTTCTGAGTTTTATAAAAAAGCAAAAAAAGCTGGAATAAAACCTATCATTGGCTCTGAAATATATATAGTTTCGGAAGGTTCTCGGTTTTCCAGAGGTGAAAAAAACGAAAGTCTAAAAAAAACAAAGCATTATAGACATTTAATTTTACTTGCAAAGAATAATATAGGTTATAAAAATTTAACTAAGCTTGTATCAATTGGTTTTACAGAAGGGTTTTACTATAAACCCAGAATTGATATGGAAGTGCTAAAAAAATATAAAGAAGGTTTAATTGTAACCACTGCATGTCTTGGTGGAATTGTTGCCGCGCCATTTCGTGAAGGAAATCATGACAAGGCTAGAGAAATTGCATTAGAGTTTAAGGAATTATTTGGAGATGACTTTTATCTTGAAATTCAAGAGCATTGGATGGATGGAGATGAGGTTTTTAGAAATGAAATTCCAAAACTTGCAAAAGAGCTTAATATAAAATTAGTAGCTACAAACGATATTCATTACGTTAAAAAAGAACATGCAATTGCTCATAACATTCTGCTTTTAATGTCGGATAAAACTGGGGACAAAGATTACAAAGAGCTACGATATAGAACTGATGAAATATATTTCAAATCAAGCGAAGAAATGAAAGCCCTTTTTCCAAAGTATCCGGAAGCAATTTCTAACACAATTGAAATTGCTAATAAGATTGAAGATAATATTCAGTTTGGTGGATTACACTTTCCTGATTTTCCAATTCCCAAAGATTCAACAGCAAAAAATCTTTCTGATTATTTGGAAGTGCTAGCAAAGGCTGGATTAGAAAAACGATATGCAGGCAAAGAGATAACCAAGGAAGTTTGGGATAGATTTAATTTTGAAATTAAAGTAATTAATGACATGGGTTATCCAGGTTACTTTTTAATTACATCCGATTTTATTAATGCAGCAAAAGATATGGGAATTCCAGTTGGTCCCGGACGAGGCAGTGCTGCCGGTAGTTTAGTAGCCTACGCTTTGCGAATTACAAATGTTAATCCTCTCGATTACGATTTGCTTTTTGAACGTTTCCTAAATCCTGCTAGACAATCAATGCCCGATATTGATATTGATTTTTCTGACGATCAACGTGGTGAAGTAATTGAATATGTAAAGAAAAAGTATGGTGAAGATTCTGTGTGTCAGATAGTTACTTTTAATAGGCTTTCATCCAAAGCGGTTTTAAAGGATGTTGCTCGCGTATTAAAAATATCGATACCAACCGTTACTAGTATTACAAAATTCATCCCTTCAAAATTTGGTAAAGTATATTCAATTGAAGAATCACTTGCAAAAGTTGCAGAGCTTAAATGGGTGAAAAATTCCTCCGATCCGCAAATTAAAGATTTAATTAAGTACGCAAAAGTTTTAGAGGGAATGAATAGAAATAACTCAAAGCACGCAGCAGGAGTTGTAATTGCTCCAGGACCAGTTAGCGATTATGTTGCATTGGCAACGGCTGGTACTTCTAGAGATTTAGTTACCCAGTTTAATATGAAGGAGCTTGAAGCTAGTGCTGGTCTTCTTAAAATGGATTTCCTTGGTTTGCGAACACTTTCAATTATTCGCGATGCTATAAAATTAATTGAGAAAAATAGAGGAATAAAAATAGTTGCTGATGACATTCCCATTGATGATGAAAAAACATATGAACTTTTTGCAAAGGGACAAACCACTGGTGTTTTTCAGTTTGAATCAGGAGCAATGCGCGAGCATTTAAAAAACCTTAAGCCTACAAGCATAAAAGATTTAGCTGCAATGAATGCCCTTTACCGCCCTGGGCCAATGGAGTTTATAGAAACTTTTATTAAACGCAAACAAGGTAAAGAAGAAGTAAAATACGATCATCCAATATTGGAGCCTATCTTAGGTGAAACTTACGGAATTATTGTTTATCAAGAACAAGTTATAAAATTAGCAAATCAAGTTGCAGGCATGAGTTTAGCTGATGCTGATATTCTAAGGCGTGCAATGGGTAAAAAAGATTTAGCCGCTATGAAAGAACAGCGCGAATGGTTTGTTAAAGGTGCCAAAGAAACAAATAATATTTCCGCAAAAATTGCCACTGAAATATTTGATAATATTGACAAGTTCGCTAACTATGGTTTTAATAAAAGTCATGCTGTTGCTTATGGTTATGTTGCTTATCAAACTGCATTTCTGAAAGCAAATTATCTCCCAGAATTTTTAGCTTCTAACCTAACTCACGAATTTGGAAACTCTGCTAAAGTTTCAATGTTTTTGGAAGAATGTCGTAAGATGAAAATACAAGTCCTTCCACCTGATGTAAACATTCCTTCGGTAGATTTTAGTGTTGATGGCGATAAAATTATTTTTGGAATGAAGGCAATTAAAAATGTTGGGGCTCCTGCTGTGGAAGCTCTTAGGCTTGGTCGCGAAAAACTTGGGCGAGATTTTAAGACCATTTATGATGTTTGTTCAAATGTTGATACGCGAATAATAAACAAAAGGGCATTAGAAGGTTTTGTCCTCGCAGGAGGATTTGATATCCTAGTTGGTACACGAGCGCAAAACTTTGCTGCAATAGAAGCTGCGCTTGCTTATGGATCAAAATATCAGGCTGCGAAAGAATCATTAAGTGGCGGTTTATTTGGTGAAGAAGATGCAGTTCTAGATATTGAAGAACCAGAATTACCAAATATTAAACCATGGCCACAAAATGTTAGATTGGCAAAGGAAAGGGAGGTGCTAAATTTTTATCTTTCAGACCACCCTTTGCGAAAATATGAGTTAGAATATAAATCCTTTGCGTCTGTTCATCTTGGCGAAGCTGAAACATTTGAAGGCAAGGAATATGTTGTTGCCATTGGTGTAGTTACAGAATTCCGTACTAAAATTGATAGATCTGGAAAAGAAATGGCTTTCTTTAAAATTGATGATTTTTCGGGCTCATGCGAATGCTTAATGTTTTCAAAAAATTATGGGGAATTTGGTAATTGCCTTATTCAAGAATCAACCGTTATTGTTAGGGGTAATATTGAAAGCACAGGCGATTCAATAAAAATTCATGTTGAAGATGCCTTTCCACTTGAAGAAGCTAGAGCTAAATTTACTAAAAAAATTCTGTTGAACCTTAATTCCGAAAGTCATAATGAAGAGACAATTACCAAAATGAAAAAGATTCTTGGAACTTATTCTGGTTCAATTCCTGTTTATCTGCGTCTTCATACAAATGGAACAATGAGAGATTTTTACTTGAATCAAAAAATTTCAATAACAGAATCTTCAATTTCTGATTTATTAAATTTGCTTGGAGAAAATGGAATAAAGTACCTTTCGTCCTAATTATTGATTTAGGTACTCAAATTTTATAACTTTGCAATTCAATTTTATAATTATGAGGAATAATATGGTTCAGAAATGGGCATTAGTTTTAGGTGCTTCTAGTGGATTTGGCGGCGCTTCAGCAGTTGAGCTTGCTAAAGCTGGCTTTAGTATAATAGGTATACATTTGGATAGACAAGTAACAATGCCAAACGTACATTCTATAATCAAAAAGATTGAAAAGACAGGTCAAAAGGCAGTCTATTTTAATATGAATGCTGCCGATCAATTAAAAAGAAATGACACACTTGATGAAATAAAAGAGAGATTTGAAACAAAAGAACATCCACATATTGATGTTTTAATACACTCATTAGCTTTTGGCACTTTAAAACCATTTATAACTAAAGACCCTGCAAATTGTGTTACAAAAGCACAAATGGAAATGACATTGGATGTTATGGCTCATTCGCTTGTATATTGGACACAAGGTTTAGTTCAACGCGATTTGCTGGCTAAAAAAGCAAGAATTTTTGCATTAACTAGTGCAGGCTCTCAATCAGTATTTCCTTCTTATGGAGTAGTTTCTGCAGCAAAAGCTGCTTTGGAATCTCATATAAGACAGTTAGCTGTTGAACTTGGCTCAATGGGAGTTACAGCTAATGCCATTATGGCAGGTGTTACAGATACTCCTGCTCTAAGAAAAATTCCAGGAAATGAAAAAATGATGGAAGCAGCTATTGGTAAAAATCCTGGTGGTAGACTTACACTTGCGCTCGATGTTGCGAAAACAATTGTTATGTTAACAGATGAAAAAGCTGATTGGATTTCAGGAAATGTCTTGCAAGTTGATGGTGGTGAGTTTATTGTTAATTATACAGGCGAAGTTATTTGTAAGCCTATTAAATAGTTTGTAAAGTTTTTGAACAAATAAATGGAGAAAAAATGAAACCTATTGAATTTACAGATGGTAATTTTGAAGTAGAAGTTTTAAAATCTGAGTTACCAGTAATAATCGATTTTTGGGCTGCTTGGTGTGCACCTTGTAGAATGATTGCACCTATAATTGAAGACTTAGCCAATTCTTACGAAGGAAGAGTAAAAGTTGGCAAACTTGATGTTGATACAAATCAGCAAACCGCAATTAAATACGGTGTTAGATCTATTCCTACTGTGCTTATTATTAAAAATGGTCAAGTTGCAGATACTATTATTGGAGCCGTATCAAAAGCTACTTTTGTTGACAAAATTGAAGCTGTACTTTAATTAATAATTATATCTAATAGGGACTTCAATATTTTTTGAAGTCCCTATTTTATTTGTCCAAACATGTTTATCCAATTTTCCCAATCCAGCTATATATTATATTTTTCTTGTTTTACATAAGTTAAAACAATGGAATTAAGTGCCTCTTCTAAAAATGTCATAATAAAAATCAAACGACAAAAGATAAATTTCAAACAAATAGCAAAAACGAATTTTAAAAAAAAGCCCAACTTTTCAAAAAAGTTGGGCTTTTTAAACCGCAAAGTTTGGATATTAGAAATTGAAATTTGGATATTATTTGGTTTTTGTGGTTTGTCGTTTGGTCTTTCAAAACAAATTTTACGGTTACTGAACTTGACGAAGTATTCGTAAGTAAAACAATGGACTTGCAGTCCATTGTTGTTTATTTCTAAATAACTATTATATTTACCTTTGTTAAGTAATATTTTATAGAGCATCAATTATTAAACTAATTTATGGTATAAAAAAACACCTTGACAAAAAATAATAGATATGTTAACTTTTATGCGTTGCTTAATAGTTGCATAGTTCTTTTACACCTATGAACACTAAGTGATTTTACATAATGGTGATAGATTAGCTTTAATTTAGGGGTCATTTATAATTTGAAAGGTTTAAATTAAAATATTATTTTAATTTGCTTATTGAAATCATGCTTGACTAATAAATCCAAAAGTATTATTTTAGGTCTGTTATGGTATTTATAATTAAAGCGGAAACAACTTGAACTTAGTTTTTTTTTATTACATAATTAGGACGCACGAGGTTCAAGTAAGTTCCAAGGCTTTAAAAAAAGTTTACACCAATTAATTCACTATTTCACAATTAAACAGGGAGAAACCTATGTTTAAAAGATTTTTTACAATTTCATTATTACTTGCATTCGTTGCAAGTTTTACCATGGCTCAAAATTCTCAATTTATTTTGAAACCAAATGGTGAAAAAGCAAAAATAGCTAAAAACAAAAATTTCAAAGAAGCTATTTTAGAGACAAGAGTTACTGAACAAAACGGTGAAGTTATTACTTCTGCTTTTGCTACACCAAGCAGAGTTGCTGCTGGTTTAGCTGATACTTTATCTTATCGTAATAATGGCGGTACTTGGAATTCGAACTTTGGCTTTTTTGGTCAAGATGTAATGTTCCAATTTTTTGTTGCTCCAGCTGATATGGATATTAAAGGTATTGGTTTTAAATGTTCTGATGATGCAGGTGCAGCTAATGCAACTATTAGTTTTAAAATGATTAGATTAAATTGGACTGAAGAACAGTTAAGAGCTTATCATACAACAGGATTTACAGGTATTAGAGAAGGTTACTATCCATCAGATGGTGATGGTATGAACAATATTGATCCTTTTGGTGAAGCTGCAACAGGTAGCTGGGTTTCTACTGATGAAAATTATCCACTTCCTCCATGGACTGATAATGCAGATCCTGCACTAAATACATTTGATTATGATTTATGGTCAGATGGTCATTATGGATGGCCTGTAACTCCAGTACCTTCTGCAAGTTCAACAGATGCTATTATGAACTGGATTAATACAATTGATCTAGGTTTTGAACCTCAAGTTTCTGAAGGCGATGTTTTTGCGGTTGTTGCTGTTAATGATGGTATTACTTTAGATGACGATAGAATGGGTTTCTATGCTGCTAGTGATGTAGGCTATCCAGGATGGAAATTCTACGAAAATGGTAGAGCAATTGCAGGAGGTTTAGGTGATGCAGGCTGGCACATTAGAGAATTTACTTGGGATTTTAGACTAGCTGTTGAAATTACAAGTGATTTAGCTCCTTCAATTGTTGACTTAACAAATTTAGGTACTACTCTTTCAACTGAATCAAGAACTGTTGAAGCTACTATTACAGATACAAATCCTGGTGGCGGTGCTGCTGGTGTTGCTTCTGCAAGTTTAGTTTATACATTAAATGGTGGTTCTGAAGTTTCTATACCTATGACTGCTAGTGGTGATGTTTATTCTGCAGTAATTCCTGGACAAGTTCCTGGAACGGAAGTTACTTATTTCGTTACTGCTACTGACGTTAATGGAAATAGTGCTGTATCTGCTCAAACAGTAACTTATAAAATATTCTTAGTTACTGATGATAATAATTTAGTTGTTTTCAATGGCTATACTACTACTACTGGATATCCACAAGCATATTATTGGGGACCAGATACTTCTTATTATGCTGAATGGTCTTATGATGCTTGGGCATTTGGTCCATTAACAAAAGAATTAGTTGATAATTATAGAAACATTTTCGAAATCTGTACAAGCGGTCCTTCTGCTTATAACAGAGAAGTTATTTCTGAATGGTTAGCTGGTGACGCTACACGTAACTATTTGCTTTCTGGTGAAGAATGGTTAGGTGCTGATAATAATTATACAGATCAAGATTATGCAGCTGGTTCATTTGAATATGACGTTCTTGGTGTAACTCACAGCTACAACGACGTTTCTTATGATGGAACATCTGGACAAGAATTAGCATCTGTATTCTTCCCACAAGAAGGAACACTTATAGGTGGAGCTATGTTTGATTATGTGGCTGCAGTTGTTGCTGGTGGTGAAGCAATTGATTCAGTTCTTTATGACCCAATGTTTGAAATTAGCACTGCTTCTAACTGGCATGATGGTTTCACAAGTGTTGATGGTGCAGAAGTTTTCATGAAAGCTGAAACTCGTGGTATTCTTGGTGCTGCTGCAGTTCAAGAAGTTAGTGTTGGTGTTAGTAACACTACTGCTAATGGAAATAAAGTTGTATTTATGACTTATGATCCGCTTTCTATTAACTCTACACCTACATATGAATGGTTAGGAAGAGGAAATCAATCTAATACTTTTCAATCAATGATGTGGTTTGATGCTATAATTATTGGTGTTGACGATCAAGGTCCTTTACCTTCATCTTATACACTTTCTCAAAACTATCCAAACCCATTTAACCCTACAACTGTTATTTCTTATTCTATTCCAGAAAAAGCAGACGTTACACTTAAAGTGTTCAACTTATTAGGTCAAGAAGTTGCAACATTAGTTAATAGTGCACAAAATGTTGGTTCACACGAAATTAACTTCAATGCTAGTAATTTAACTTCTGGCGTTTATTTCTATACAATTAAAGCTGGTGATTTTACAAGCACAAGAAAAATGATGCTAATCAAATAATTTTGGCATTATAAGTTTTAATTTTAGCAGTTCTCTTTGAAAATAGGAGAACTGCTACTTTTTTTATTTCATATTAGTTTTTGAAATAATTCCAAGTAAAATGTTGAGTTTTTATCAAATAATTTTGGAGTAGACATGAAAAAGTTACTCACTTTTTCAATAATTTTGTTTATTTCGGTCTTCACTGCTAATCTTTTCGCACAATCTTCAGCTGGTAAATTAGCAGGAAAAGTAGTAGACGCCGAAACACAAGAACCATTGATAGGTGCAAATATTGTTATTTTAAATACATCCCTAGGTGCTGCTTGTGATATTGATGGTAATTATTTTATTTTGAATATCACACCTGGAACCTATGACGTTCAAATAAGTTTTGTTGGGTATACTTCTAAGGTAATTCAAGAAGTTAGAGTTATTCCTGGTGTAACTTATGAACTGAATACAACTTTATCTCCTGGTATTGCCATGGAAGAAATTGTTGTATCAGATAAAAAGTTTTTTGAAGAAAAATCAACTAACACAGTTAAAGTAGTTGATGCTGATCAAATAGATAGACTACCTGTACGTGGTGTAACAAAACTTGCTTCTTTACAAGCTGGTGTTGTTATGGCAGAAGGTAGTGGTGGTGCCGATGGTAACGGTACTATTAACGTTCGTGGTGGACGTGGGGGAGAAGTTTTATACATAGTTGATGGTGTTCCTCAAAACGATTCATTTTTTGGAACAAACTATGCTCAAGTTAGTAATGCTGCTGTTGATCAGTTATCATTCCAAATTGGTGGATTTGAAGCTAAATATGGTCAAGCACAGTCAGGTATTATTAATATAACAACTAAATCTGGTTCGCCAAAGTATAACCTTTTTGCAGATGTTGTATCATCATCTTTTACAGATGCTTATGGTTATAACCTTTATACTATGTCATTTGGTGGTCCAATTGTACCTGGTGTTAAAGAACATACTTTCTTTTTAAGCGGTGAAAAAGGTTGGTTCTTAGATTCTGACCCTAGAGCTATTCCTTTAGTTATTCCTTCAGTAAAATTAGATTCTGATTATAAACCAAATATGAACAGTGAATCGTACAGAATGACTGCAAGAACATCTCATGATTTAAAACCTTTTACATTAAGATTAGGTGGAACTTACAATTATTCTGATTACAATACTTATACACATTCATATGCTAAAAGTAACGCGCATCATTACCCAAAAACAATTGAAGACAATTTAACAATTAGTGCTCGTTTAAGCCAAACTGTTTCTTCTAATTCATTTTGGAATTTAAATACTGGGTACAGAAACTATAATAGAGAGAATGGTGATGGTCAATTATTTGATAATATAGAAGCTTATGGCGATCCTGATTTAAATCCTGAATTAGTTAATGAAGATGGTACTCCTGCTGCTGTCGGTTCAAGACTTGGTTTGGATAGACAAGGCTCATTCTTTAAAAAGGGTAGAGTATCAAACAATTACAATAAATCTAATAACAAAACATTTTATGCTGATTTTGACTTTACAAGTCAAATTGATAACCATCTATTTGAAGTTGGTGCTGGTGCGGCTTATGATATTCTAAGAAGATATATTATTTTACCTGTAAAACTTGCTGAAAATAAAGATGTATTATCTTATAAAGAGAGATTAGCTCTTAGATTACCTACTTTAATAGGTTATGACGTTTTTGGAAATGAATCAGATGAAGATACAAGAGAAACTGTTGAAGGTTTTGAATTAGATATATCCGCAAAACCAAAAACGCCTTTAACAGCTTATGCATATATTCAAGATAGATTTGAGTTAGACGATATCGTTCTTAATCTTGGTCTTAGAATGGATTATTTTGATTCTCAACAAGATGTTTTAAGAGACGAAGCTTTACCTTACGTTTATGGAGATCCTGATATTTTTGATCCAGCTGATTTTGTAAGAAAAGATGCAGAATTATTCTTTTCACCAAGAATTGGTTTAGGATTCCCTGTTACACAATCTACTGTTTTTCATGCTCAATATGGTAAATTTATACAAAGACCTAATATAGTAGATGTTGTTACTTCTGTTAACGATTTATCTGGTCTTATTAATGATGGTAATTTTGGAGTTAATACTGGAGTAGTTAATAGCCAAACAACTACTCAATACGAAATTGGGTTTAGACAAGTTTTAGGTGATAATGTAGCTGGTTTAAATGTTACAGCTTTTTATAAAAACACTAAAGGTTTAATTAATGACCAAACTATATTTTTCCGAAGATCTGAAGGTGGACAAATAGATAGATACTATAGACCTACAAATGCAGATTTTGGAACAGTAAAAGGTGTTGCATTATCATTAAATGTAAGTAGCATGAATTACATTTCTCTTAATATTGATTATACTTATTCAATGGCAGAAGGTACTGGTTCTTCAACAGGTTCTGCTACTATGGCTGCTTTTAGAAATACTTATGGTGAAACTCCAAAAGTAATTGCACCATTAGATTTTGATCAAAGACACACTGGTGTTGTAAACGTAAGTTTCTTTGTTCCTGAAGGAGATCTTGGTTTATTAGAAATGTCTTCACTTACTTTACTATATTCATTTAATAGTGGAAGACCTTACACACCATTGCTAACTCAAAATATTGTACCTGGTGGTGAAAGTAATTTAGGCGAAACAAAAGGATATGTCAATTCCGCGTTTGGTCCTGGTTCTAACAGAATTGATCTTAAACTTGAAAAATCATTTAAATTATTTGAGGACTTTTATTTATCACCATATTTATGGGTTGAAAATGTTCTAGGAGCGGAAAATGCAGTTAATATATATCGCTCAACTGGAAGTGCTTATTCATCTGGTTATTTATCAACAGAACAAGGAAAAAGCATTACTGCCCAAATTAATGGTTACGCGGAAGATTATAAGGCTCTAGAATTAGACCCAACTAATTTTGGTATTCCAAGAACTATTAAGCTTGGCGTTAAAGTTAGGTTTTCAAACTTTGGTGGATAATAATGAATGAATTTAATACTGAAATAAATTTATGGCGGAAAAATGAAAAACTTTAAAAACAATTATTTTAGAAAAATATCAGGTTTGGCTTTTCTAGTAATTATTTTTCTTTTTTCAATTGGTGCTACAACAAATACCGTGAAAAAAGGAAAGAATAATACAATTAAAAAAGTTCAAGCTGGCGGAGAATTCTTCGTTTTTGATATTAATAACTTAAATATTCCTGTGGATAACAAAGGTGTTATTGCAGATGTAGACCCAGGAACTGGCGTTGGTGCTGGTGCTTGGTATGATAATGTTGTCTTTTTGTTTTCATCAGGATTCTACGTTTCTGGTTATTCAAATGGAGCATTATGGGGTAATGGAGTGTTAAGTGCTTCAAGAATTGAAGACTATCAACCAGGACCAGTTGGTTCAAATAAAAATGATTCCAAAAATGTTATGTATGTTGTTTCTCAGCAAGACAAGCAGTTTGGAGATAGCTGGCAAGAATGGAGTGATGCTGTTTCTATTGGTGCTGATTTTTATGATGGCGATGGCGATGGTGCTTATAGTCCTATTGATAAAAATGGTAACGGAAAATGGGATAAAGATGAAGATAGACCTGACATTTTAGGCGATGTAACTGCTTGGTGTGTTTATAATGATGGTCTTGTATCTGCTTTAAGACGATTTTCTGTTAACCCACAAGGCATTGAAATTCATCAATCAGTTTTTGGATTTAAAGCCAAAAGTATTGTTGGAGATCTTATGTTCGTACGTTACAGAATTAAAAATTCTGGAGCTTTTGTTGATACATTGAAAGACATATATTTTTCTGCTGCTGCAGATCCTGATTTAGGTGATTCTGGAGACGATTTAGTTGGTTCAGATATCAATTTAAGTGCTGGTTTTGTATATAACGATGGAGACGATATTTCTTATGGTGCTAATCCGCCAGCTTTTCTAATGGATTTTTTTCAAGGACCTTATGTATATATTCCTGGTGAAACTTTTACTGATGTTGATGGTGATGGAGTTTATACTGATGGAGTTGATGTTGCTCTTGATACTGCTTACGCTGTTAGAGGACCACAAATTGGTGTTGACCAATACATTGGAGCTAAAAACATACCATTAACTTCTATGTCTCAATATATACAGTCACATCCTACACATGGTGATCCTGATACACATACCGAACTAAGAAATTATATGATAGGTGGACACGGTAAAACAGGTGATTCCCTTTATGTTAGTAATTGGGAATTTGGTAATGGTCCTGATTTAGCGGCTCAAGGTATTGATACTTCTAGTGTAATAGCTAAATATATGTATTCTGGTGATCCAGAAAAAGGGACTGGTTGGTTAAATATTAAACCCTTTGACCAAAGGCAAATGAGTAATACTGGTCCTTTTAATTTAGCGGCTGGTGAATATCAAGATATTTATGTTGCTTATGTAGTTGGTAGAGGAACTGATGCTAAAAATAGTGTAACTGTAGCTAAAGAAACAGATAAAACTGCTCAAATTATTTTTGATAATAACTTCCCAGCACCTCCTCCACCAGATCCAATATCATATACAATTGAATCAGGTGATGGTTTTATTGACATTACTTGGGATACTTACAAGCAAGTACCTTATGATGTTCAAGATACAGTATTGTTGCTTCGTAATAAATTTGAAGGATATTATTTAACAGCTTTTGGTACTCCAACAAGTCAAATAACTATTAATGGTGTATTAAATGCAAAAGAAGTGATTTCATACGATTTAGATAATATCATTGAAGACATTTATTCGGTTGATAAGCAAGGAAATACTAATCTTGTGCGTAGAGTAAGTGCTAATCCTTTGGATTCATTACTTTATGCAGATCCTGCAACCGGACGTATAAGATATCGTGTAACAAAAAATCCTCTTACTGGAGCTGATTTAATTCCTGGTCACGAATATTACTTTGCGATTGGTATGTACACATTAAACCACAATGCAATAGTAAATAAGGAAACAGGAGTTTATGGAGGTAAAGGAGATTATGTTGACCCAACAAATTCTGCGTTTAATGCCTACGAAACCCCTCTATTTACTTTTACTTATGGTGTAGATGAAAGTAACCCAGCTTTAATTGGTGGTGACGGAAGCAATTCTGGAGCTTCGGATGGTGCTGTAAAATATGTTGTTGTTAACAAAGAAGAGTTAACAGGTGACGATTACAGTGTTACCTTTTATCAAAATTTAGATTCTGCTATTTATAGAGTATTCTGGAAACTTACAAATACTACAACTAATACTGTTTTAGTTGATTCTTCAACCAATTTTGATTTTAATTCTGATAATGTTGCTTCTGTACCAACAGAAGGTTTTATTACCAAGGTTCAAGAAGCCATTGCGACAATATCGAATCTTACAACACAGCAAAATGCTTTTGTTACTTCAACTAAATGGTTTGATGTTTTTAATAGAGCTGAGAAGACAGGTGCTTATTATGTAGGTACAGATATTCCATATGCTGCTGCAGATGATTTAGAAAGCCCAATTGGAAATCCAGCTTTCCCTGCAGCCAAATCAAATATAATTACTGCTGGTGATTTGCGACAAATTGAAGTAAGATTTGGCGAACCTAGTATGGCTTACAGATACCTTAATGGTTTTGTTGGTGGAGCTATTGGCGCAATAAATAATTATTTTTATGGAGATGCCGTTACACCTGCCGATACAGTTTCAAAAGGGCAAGTAGGTAAATGGGATACAGTTAACGACCACGCAATGGGTCTTGTTGAGGTTCCATTCTCAGTTTATGTTAAAGACGAGAAATTTGGAGAAGATAAAAAATTAGCTGTTGGTTTTATAGAAACTTCTCATGATAGTAAAATTGCTGCAAGAAGAAACAATTATGGAAAACCTGATGGTATTTGGGATCCACTTGATAGAGTTGATAAATCAAAAGAAGTTATTATCATTTTTAATGAAGATTATAATGAAAATGGTGGTAATATAATTTATACTGGTGGTTTCGATGACGGTAAAGGCGGAAAAGTATGGGCTGATATTATTAACGGTTACAAAGTTCCTGCTGGAAGTCTTTCATCAGAAGATAGCTTAATTGCTGCCTCACCATTTTTTAATGCTATGTATGTCCTAAACATACATAGAATACAGAACCCAGACTCTACATCTGAAGTACTACCTTTCTGGTCTGATGGTGATAAATTAACTGTTGGAATTGATAAATATCCATATACAAAAAATGATAATTATACATTTACCACAAGAGCTGGTGGTGCATTAACAAATGACGAATTAAAAAATAATTTCGATAAAGTAAATGTATTCCCTAATCCTTTATTCGCTTATAACCCTCAAACAAGTTATGATGGACAAGCAAAGACTGATGATCCATTTGTTACATTTAGTCATCTTCCAGAAGATGCTACAGTAGCAATTTATTCATTGTCAGGAAGTTTGTTACGTACATTAGATTCGTTTGATAAAGCTTCGCCTTCTTCACAGTTTTTACGATGGGATTTGAAGAACGAAAGTGGTTTAAGAGTTGCTTCTGGTTTATATATTGCATTAGTTGAATCAGTAAAATACGGACAGAAAATTCTTAAATTTTCTGTAATTCTTCCACAAAAGCAATTACCAAGATATTAATATCTTGGCGGATAAATAATAGTAGGAGAAAATAAATAATGAAAAAAATAATTGTTTTAATATTACTCTTTAACATAACTGCTGTTTTTGCAGGTGATGTTTCTAGAAAAGGTACAACGGGAGCAGACCAATTGTTTATTCCTGTTGGTGCTAGAAGCATTGCTACTTCAGGGGCTTTTGTAGCTTCTGTTATGGGAACTGAGTCAATCTATTACAATCCTGCTGGGTTGAATAGAAGTAACAGTTCTGAAGCAATGTTTTCGTATATGAACTACATAGCGGATATCAACGTTAGTTATATTGGTGTTGCTGGATATTTAGGTGATTTGGGAAGCATAGGCTTCTTTATGAAAACCTTTGATATTGGTGATATTCCACAAACAACAATTAACGATCCTGATGGAAATGGTGTATTTTATTCACCATCATTATATACTTTTGGTGTAACATATTCTAAATTAGTTACTGACAGAGTTTCAGTTGGTGTTAATTTAAAAATGATAAACGAAAGTATTATGAGTACAAGTACTACAGGATTTGCAATTGATTTTGGTGTCCAATATGCATTCTCTAAAGATTTTCATATTGGTGTTGTTGTTAATAACGTTGGTGGCAACATGAAGTATGATGGTCAAGATTTACAAGTAAAAACTTCTTTACCTGGTTCTTATCCTGGTTCAGTACCTGCTGCTTATACTGCTGTTACTGAAGAATTCCAAATTCCTAGTTATTATGAATTAAGTTTAGCGTATAAATTTAATCTTGATGCAGCTAATGGTTTGGCTCTTGGTGGTGTATTCAGAAATAATAACAATCTAGAAGATGAAATGAGATTCGGTCTTGAATATGATTATTCAAGAATGTTTTATCTTAGAGCTGGATATTCACTAATGATGGAAAATTCTGACCAATCTATTTATACTTACACAGTAGGTGCTGGTATAAACATGAAATTAATGGATGCATTAAATGCACGATTTGATTATGCGTTTAGACCTGTAAATGAGTTCCCAACTGACAATCATGTATTTACTTTGATGTTAGGTGTAAACTAATTTATAAGATACAATTAGTAAAAAAGGTGTCCATTTTGGACACCTTTTTTTATATACATGTAAAAACTCTTCCCTTACTTCTTTCTCAAAAATTTATTAAATTAGCATCAAATTACTACAATTAATGAGCAACAAATGAAAAAAATAATATTGTTTACTTTATTCCTCAGTGTCCAAATCTTTTCTCAAGATAATATATCTTTCGAATTTGATTATGCAAAATTTAAGTTCGATTCTACAAAAACATATTTAGAATTATATTATTCTTTTGGTCAAAATACGCTAACTCAATTTAAGGAAGAAGATAAAATATTTGTTGGTGCTTATCTTGATGTTGTAATTATTGATACAATTACAAATACTACTTTGGTTGATAACAGATATATATCAAAAACAGAAATACAAAATAATGATTCAACATATAAAATGAAAAGTTCAATTGGCAATTTGGGCTTTATTCTTAATAGTGGCACATATTTGTTTTTAATTTCTGGTACAGATATAGCCGATACTAATAGGACTTTAGCACATAAAGAAGTAATTACAATTAAGGAATATCAAGAAGATAAATATGCTATAAGCGATATTCAATTAGCAACAAGAATTATTTCAGATAGCAAAAATGTAAAATCTATATTTTACAAAAATACTATGGAAGTATTTCCAAATCCACACAATATATATTCCGAAAAAATGCCAATTCTGTTTTATTATGCGGAGTTGTATAATCTTAATTTGCCAGAATTTCAGGACAGAGATTTAATATTAATTCAGCAATTAAATGATAATTATGGTAAATCATTAGAGGTTAAAAATAAAGTACTTCAAAAAAATAATAGCTCAATTGTAGAAGCTGGTGTGATAAATCTTAAAAAATATCCTACTGGTTCATATACTGTAGTACTAAGCATTTTTGAAGATTCAGTACAAGTTGGAATTTCATCTGCAAAAAGATTTTATTTAGTAAATCAATCTGTGCAACAAAATAATAACACTTCAATTTCAAATATGGATGTTAAAAGTAGTGAATTTGGCATATTAAGTGAAGAAGAGTGTGATGATTTATTTGATGTATCTGACCCAATAGCTCGTAAGGGAGATGCTGATAGTTATGCTAAGTTGCAAAATCTAGAATCTAAAAGAAAATATCTTTTCGATTTCTGGAAAGTTAGAGACCAAATTCCAGAAACATCAAAAAATGAATTTAAGGAAGAATATCTAAATAGAGTAAAATATGTTGACGAAAGGTATAGAACATTTGTAAGAAGGGGTGCAAAAACGGATAGGGGACGTATTTACTTACAATATGGCGAACCAGATGAAATAGATAATTATCCAAGTGAATATAACATGAAACCATATGAAATATGGAATTATTACAGTATTGAAGGTGGAGTTTTATTTATTTTTGGTGATGTAACAGGTTATAATAATTATGAATTGCTAAATTCAACTAAGCGAGGTGAATTACGCGATGATTTATGGCAAAGACGTATAACTGTTGATTAATGGCACTGTTAAATAAGAATAAAATTGAATTTGCCCTTTGGAAAATTTTCACTAAAATTGTTCATACAATTGGGTTTCATAATATTCCAAAATTGGCAAAATCTTTAGCATTTATATTTTACTATTTTATTCCTATTAGAAAATCACTAGTAATTTCTAATCTTAAAAAAGCCTTTCCAGATAAATCAGGAAAAGAAATATCAAAAATTGCTTATAAAAATTATGTTAGTGTTGGAACAACCTTTATGGAAATAATGGCTTTTCAATTGATGACTAAAGATGAAATACTCACTTTAGCTGATGTAAATAATATAGAACTTGCACAAGAAAAAATAAAAAATGGTAAAGGAGTAATATTATTAACTGCACACATTAGCAATTGGGAACTGGGAGCTTTATTTATGGGATTGGTTCTTGATAAACAAATAAATGTACTAGTTAAGAAACAACGAAATAAATATGTCGCAAATTGGATGAGTGAAGTTAGAGAAAAATTTACTAATAAAGAAGTTCCTTTAGGCGTTTCTGTTCGTGAATTGTATAAAACATTAATAACTGGTGGAGTTGTTGGAATTGTTGGAGATCAGCGCGGTAAGAAAGAAGATGGTATAATTGTAAACTTTTTTAATATACCGACTGTTACTTTTCAAGGGTTCGCTTCACTTGGAATAAAAAATAAAGTACCAATTTTGGTTGTGCTAGGCAAACGTCTTAACAATGGAAAGTATTTAATTGATGTTGAAGAAATAAACTACGATAATTTGCCAGAAAAATTATCTGACCAAGTTCGGGAATTAAACCAGCGTTATATGACTTTACTTGAAAATAAAATTAAAAAAAATCCAGAGCAATGGCTTTGGATGCACAATATATGGAAGTACTAATTTCTTAATTGTAATCACTTATAAAATTATATAAATTAAACTATGTCACTATTTAGTATTAAAAACCTTAAAAAATCTTCTGTGTATATAACTCCTAATTTCCCAACACTGGAAACTAAGAGATATAAGATAAAATTCTTCAGATTAGTTCGTTATTTTATCCTATTAATAATAGCTTTGGTACTTATTTTAGCAGTCCTTTTCACTTATACCCCCTTAAATAAAATAATAATGTATCTGGAAAATGAGAAAATATTATTACAAACAGAAAGGATTGAATTATTAGAAAACAGAGTTGTAATATTAATAAATGAATTAAATAGAATATCCAATGTTGACAAGCGTCTAAATTATGCTTTAACGCTTGGCAAAACAGATTCGTTGGATTCTACAGCAGCAATTTATGACTCGCTGAGAAAAACAAAGGGCAATATAATTCCACCCGGTGGTTCAATTTTATTTGCATTTGAAAATTTATATGATAGATATTTTTCTGATTCATTGTTTTTTATAAAGCCGATTAATTCAATTGTTGGCAGGGGATTTAATCCAGAAAATGGTCATCTTGGAATTGATTACTTAGTTAAGGAAGGAACACCGGTTTTTGCTACAGCCGATGGTACAATAATATTTGCCGATTATACAATTGAAAATGGAAATGAAATAATTATTCAACATGATAATAATTATGTATCAATCTATTTACATTGTTCTGCACTTCTAAAATCAGTAAGAGAAGATGTGATTCAAGGTGAAATTATTGCATTAACAGGAAATACAGGAACCAACACAAGTGGTGCGCATTTACATTTTGAGATATGGAAAAATTTAAAACCAATTAATCCAGAAGGATTATTTATTAACTAAAGGAGAAAATATGGGTAAAAATTACGATCAGGATTTTAGTATTTTAAGTACAGGTGTTAAATTAGTAGGTAAACTTACAAGTGATGGAAATCTTAGAGTTGATGGGGATTTTGACGGCGAATTAATTATAAATGGAAATTTAACCCTTGGCGATAAAAGTACATCAAATGGGTTAATTCGTGCATCCAATATCACTTGTGGAGGAACAGTTACAGGTATTATTGAAGCATCTGAAAAGCTAATTCTTGAATCTTCAGCTAAAGTGGAAGGTGATATTTCTTCAAAAATCTTAATTATTAACGAGGGAGCAAGTTTTAAGGGAAGAAGTAATCTTCAAAAAGAAGCACAAGAAAATACTCAAAGCAATGAGTGAATTAGATAAAAAAGATTTCACAAATACTTATAAAGAAGTAGGTCCTTATCTTGGATTAGGAACTCAGTTAGCAGCATCAATAATTTTATTGTTTTTTCTGGGTAAATGGCTGGATGAAAAATTTGAATTGTTTCCACTTTTAACAATTACTTTTTCTTTCCTTGGCGGATTTGCTGGAATTTATAACTTTATTAAGTCAGTACTAAGATTAAACGAAAAGAAAAAGAATGAGAAACATACTTAAAACAATTATTTATATATTTTTCCCACCATATGTAATTGTATATTTTCTAAAATATTTTGAGATTATAGATATTACAACAGAGATTTCAGTATTTCTGGCGTTATTCATTAATATTATCAACCTCTTTCTTGCGCTTATGTTTCATAACATTTCAAAAAATAAATCTAACCAAATATTTATGATATTAAATCTTGGGGGAATGGGACTTCGTGTATTTTTTGTGATAATTACTTTTACACTAAGTCTTATTTTCTTGGAAATTGATAAATATGCTTTTATATTTGTATTCTTGATTTTTTATAGTCTAAGTATCTTTCTTGAAGTCAAGCATTTTAACTCTAAAAGCGAGAAAAAAGTACAATAAGATATGGAAATAAACACATCTAATGCAATTCAGGACACGCTTCATCAAGCAAAAGGAGATGTTGGTTCAGATTGGATAATGCATCACATTCTTGATTCGCATCAATTAGATTTTGCACCGTTCGGTTCTATTCAACTTCCTCATTTATCACTTTTCGGATTTGATATATCAATTACGAAACATGTAGTGTTTTTGTGGATTGTTGCTATACTGTTGCTTATTACATTTAAAATTGCTGCAAGTGCTTATAAAAAATCAAGAATTCCGCACGGATTTGCCAATTTTATTGAAGTATTAATTGTTTTTGTAAGAGATGAGATTGCTAAACCTACAATCGGTAAAGGATATGAAAAATTCCTACCTTACTTATTAACTGTATTTTTCTTTATTCTATTCAGCAATTTTATTGGATTAATTCCCAATGGTGCAACAGTTACAAGTAATATTTCAGTAACTACTACGCTTGCTATTTTATCCTTTATTGCAGTGCAGGCTGGCGGAATGATGAAGAATGGAGTTTTTGGTTATTTCAAAGGACTTATTCCATCAGGAGTTCCAGCATGGCTTTTACCAATAATGTTTATTGTTGAAATACTTGGGTTATTTACAAAACCTTTTGCTTTAGCTATAAGACTTTTTGCAAACATGACCGCTGGTCATATTGTAATATTTGCCTTAATTGGGTTAATATTCTTTATGAAAACTTATTTTGTTGCACCAGTTTCGGTTGCGTTTGCGTTATTTATATATTTGTTAGAAATTTTAGTTGCTTTAATTCAGGCATATATATTTACAATGTTGTCTTCATTGTTTATTGGTATGGCTGTTCATCAAGATCATTAAATAAATTAAATTATAAACGGAGGAAACTCATGGATTTTGCATATTTAGCTGCTGGTTTTGGTGCCGGCTTAACAGTTATAGGTGGTGCGTTTGGTATTGGCAAATTAGCTAGTTCAGCAATGGAAGCTAGTGGTAGACAACCTGAAGCTGCTGGTGACATTAGAACATCAATGATTATTGCTGCCGCTCTTATTGAAGGTATCTCTCTTTTTGCATTGGTTATCTGTATTCTTTTGGCATTAAAGTAATAACTTATAAATTAATTTAGAGAGTGTTTTGCACTCTATAAATAATTATTGAAGGAAAAGATTAAATGGCTAAAATTATAAATTTGGCTTTTCTTGCTTTTAGTGGTGGTGAATCATCGGGTGGTTTGCTTGATGTTAATCCAGGATTAATTTTTTGGGTAGTTATTACTTTTGTATTGCTTCTCATTTTATTGAAAAAAATTGCTTGGGGTCCCATTCTTAATTCATTAAATGAAAGAGAAAGCTTTATTAAAGATTCATTAGATAAAGCTGAAAAAGCTCAAAATGATGCTGAAAAATTGCTTGAAGAAAATAAAGCTAATTTAGCTAAAGCTGAAGACGAAGCTCAAAAAATAATTGAGCAAGGACGCGAGTATTCAGAAAAACTTAAAGCACAATTACTTGAAGAAACAAAGAGCATAACCCAAAAGATGATTTCAGAAGCAACTTCTGAAATTGAAAGAAAAAACAGAGAAGCTTTTAATAATCTAAAAGAAGAAGTTGCTGATATTGCAATTAATGCTGCAGAAAAGATTATTAGAACTACTTTAGATAAAGAAAAGCAGACAAAATTAATTAATGATTATTTGAAAGACTTAAACAAGAATTAGTATGAGTAGTTTTAATATTTCAACAAGATATGCTAACGCCTTTATGGAATTTGCTGATGAAAAAAAATCGTTGGAGCAAGCATCTAAGGATATGGTAATGTTGGAAAAAGCATTAATCAACTCTAAAGACTTAAAAGCTATTCTAAAAAGTCCGGTAATAAATAAAGAAAAAAAAGAAGTAATCATTAAAGAAATATTTGCCAGCAAGGTTGGAAAAGTAACATTAGAATTTCTTCTATTTATTAATAAAAAAGATAGAGAAAATATACTTTTAGATATTGCAAAGAGATTTAATGAAATACGAAATATTAAATTAAATAGAGTTGAAGCTGTAGTTGTTAGTGCTATTGATTTTTCTGAAGAACAGAAAAATTTATTGCATAAACAACTAATAAAAATATCTGATAAAGAGGTTATTCCAAGTTTTATTACTGATGAGTCTCTTATTGGAGGTTTTACTGTGAAAATTAATGACACAGTAATTGATTCTTCTGTTAAGCAGCAACTTAAAAAATTAAGAAAGAGTTTAGTTAAAAATTGAAAAATAATAAGGTATAAACATGGCTGAAGTTAGACCAGATGAAATATCAGCAATTTTAAGAAAACAATTAGCTGGCTTTGATAACGAAGCAGAAATATATGATGTTGGTACTGTTCTGCAAGTTGGTGATGGTATTGCTAGAGTTTATGGATTATCTAAAGTGATGGTCAGTGAGTTAGTTGAATTTCCAAATGATGTTATGGGAATGGTACTAAATCTAGATGAAGATAGTGTTGGTTGTGTACTTTTTGGTGAAAGTCAACTAATAAAAGAAGGCGATACTGTTAGAAGAACAAAGCGACTTGCTTCGTTTCCTGTCGGAAATGCTATGTTAGGTCGAGTTGTAAATCCTCTTGGTGAACCTGTTGATGGAAAGGGCTCTATCCAGCATGAAGCATATATGCCAATTGAAAGAAAAGCTCTTGGTGTAGTAACTCGTCAATCAGTTTCCGAACCATTGCAAAGTGGAATAACTGCTGTTGATGCAATGATTCCAATTGGTCGTGGTCAGCGTGAATTGATTATTGGTGATAGACAAACAGGAAAAACTGCAGTTGCTATTGATACTATTATTAATCAAAAACAAACACACACTGAAGAAGCAAAAGAAAATGGTATTGAACCAGTTTTTTGTGTGTATGTAGCTATTGGTCAAAAAGATTCTACTGTTGCGCAAGTTGTTGCTAAACTAGAAGAACATGGAGCTATGGAATATACAACTGTCATTATTGCTGGTGCGTCTACTCCAGCACCATTACAATATATTGCTCCTTATGCTGGTGCAACACTTGGTGAATATTTTAGAGATAAGGGTCAGCACGCTCTTGTTGTTTATGATGATTTGTCGAAACAAGCAGTTGCTTATCGAGAACTTTCATTATTATTAAGAAGACCTCCAGGCCGTGAAGCATATCCTGGTGATGTTTTTTATGTGCATTCGCGTTTACTTGAAAGAGCGTCAAAACTAAATGACAAATTGGGTGGTGGTAGTTTAACTGCACTTCCAATTATTGAAACTCAACAAGGTGACGTTTCTGCTTATATTCCAACAAATGTAATTTCAATTACTGATGGTCAGATTTATCTTGAACCAAGTTTATTTAATGCAGGTATTCGTCCAGCAATTAATGTTGGTATTTCAGTATCGCGTGTTGGTGGTAATGCTCAAATTAAGGCAATGAAAAAAGTTGCTGGTTCGTTAAAACTTGATTTGGCTCAATATAGAGAATTAGAAGCATTTGCAAAATTTGGTTCAGATCTTGATAAAGCAACGCAGCGAACTCTTTCGCGTGGAGCAAGGTTGGTGGAATTACTTAAACAAGGTCAATACATTCCAATTCCAGTGGAAAAACAAGTTGTAAGTGTTTTCCTAGGAACTCAAGGTCTACTAGACGAACTTCCAGTTAAGGATATTAAAAGATTCGAAAGTGAATTTATAGAATACCTTGAGCTTAAAGATCAAGTCGTTTTAAATGCAATTCGTAAAGAAAAGGTTTTAAGTGATTCTATTGTTGCAAGTATAAAAACTAATGCTCAAGAATTTAAAAATAAATTCAAGGTATCTGAATAAATTTTATGGCAACTTTAAGAGACATAAAACGCAGTATTTCTGGTGTAAAGAGTACACAAAAAATTACGAAAGCAATGAAAATGGTTTCCGCTGCTCGTTTGAGCAAAGCGCAGGAGAATATTATCAATTCTCGTCCATATTCAAGAAAGATAGCCGAAGTTCTTAGTCAATTACTTGCAGTTGAAAAAAATTATGAGCATCCATTTCTTGTAGAAAAGGGTGATGAAAAAATAGCAATAATAGCTGTTTCGTCTGATAGAGGTTTATGCGGTGCTTTCAATAACAATATAATTTCTGAAGTTGAAAGAATGCTAAAAGAGGATTATTCCGAACAGAATAAGAATAATAATCTTTCACTTATTTGCGTAGGTAAAAAAACTAATGATTATTTTAATCGTCACGGATATAATGTAGTACAAGGGTTTAATGGAATTTTTAGTGATTTGAAGTTTGATTTTGTTGCCCAACTTAATAAGCAATTATCAGGCAAATTTATTTCAAGTGAATTTGATAAAATAATAGTTGTATACAACAAATTTACATCTGTTGCCCAACAAAAGGTTACAACAATTCAACTATTTCCAATTAAGCCAGAAGTTTCAGATGATACTTTACAAGAAGTAAATATAGATTATATTTTTGAACCTGATAAAAAGACAATTATTGATGGATTGTTACCTCAATATTTAAATGTACAATTATGGGCTGTGTTATTAGATTCATATGCTGGTGAGCTTGGAGCTCGTATGACTGCTATGGATATGGCTACTGAAAATGCTTCTGAGATGATTAGTTCTCTTCAACTATCCTTCAACAAAAGACGTCAAGCAGCAATTACCAATGAAATATTGGAAATTGTTTCTGGTGCTAACGCTCTTAAAGGAAATTAATTTTTGAGTAGGGGAATTTGATTTAATGCTCGAAGATTTAACGTTAAAATTTGACAAAGCCCTCAAAAAGGTTACTGGTCAAGGTCGTTTAACAGAACAAAATATCTCTGATACTATGCGAGAACTTCGTAGAGTATTACTGGATGCGGATGTTAACTATAAAGTTGCTAAATCATTTATTGATGAAGTAAAAGTAAAAGCTCTTGGTGAAGAAGTTTTAGCCTCTGTTTCTCCTGGACAAATGATAACAAAAATTCTTTACGATGAACTTACCAAACTTATGGGTGGCTCTCGTTCAGAATTAACATTTAATCCATCAGGACCAACAATTATTTTAATGGTTGGTTTACAAGGTTCTGGAAAAACAACCTTTAGTGCTAAACTTGCAAAATATCTAAAAGATAAAAATAGAAAAGTACTTTTAACAGCTGCAGATGTTTATCGTCCAGCTGCGAAAGATCAATTAAAAACTCTTGGAAGTCAGATAGGTGTTCCTGTTTTTTCTATTGATGACAGTAAAGATGCTGTTCTAATTTCTCAAGAATCAGTTAAATATGCTGTAGAAAATGGACTAAATACAATAATTGTTGATACTGCTGGTCGTCTTCATGTTGATGAAGTTTTGATGGACGAAATTAAGCGAATTAAGTCAGCCATTAAACCAACTGAGATTCTGTTTGTTGTAGATTCAATGACTGGGCAAGATGCCGTTAATTCTGCAAAAGCATTCCATGATGCAGTTGATTTTGATGGTGTTGTTCTTACAAAACTTGATGGCGATTCACGCGGTGGATCTGCACTATCAATAAAAGCAGTTGTTGATGTTCCAATAAAGTTCTCCAGTCTTGGTGAAAAATTAGATTCTATCGAAATATTTCACCCAGATAGATTAGCCTCAAGAATTCTTGGTAAAGGCGATGTTATTTCTCTTGTTGAAAAAGCTCAAATTCAATATGATGAAAAAGAAGCAGAAGATTTAGAGAAAAAATTATTATCCAATAATTTTAATTTTGAAGATTTTCTTAAGCAAATTAAAATGATTAAGAAAATGGGCTCATTAAAATCTTTATTAGGTATGATCCCAGGATTAGGTGCAAGTCTTAAAAATGTTGATGTGGATGATAAGCAACTTGTAAGAGTTGAATCCATAATTCAATCAATGACTAAAGAAGAACGAGGCAATCCAAAAATACTAAATGGAAGTAGGAGAATGAGAATTGCAAAAGGTAGCGGCAATTCTATTCAAGATATTAATAGACTCATCAAGCAATTTAAAGAGATGGGTAAGATGATGAAAATGTTTAAGAATAATAAAAACATGAAAAATGTACTAAAAAAAGGTAGAAGGAAATTTTAATTTCTAGATATCAGTTTATAAGGTAATTGTATAAGTTTAAAAAAAATAGTAATTTAACTTTTAATTAATATAAAAATATGCACGGAGGTTCTTAATTGGCTGTAAAGATTAGATTAAGAAGAATGGGAAAGAAAAGACAACCTATTTATAAAGTTGTGGCTGCTGATGAGCGTTCGCCAAGAGATGGTAAGTTTATTGAAATTATTGGTATGTATAATCCAATTACTAATCCTGCAACAATCGAAATAAAGGAAGAAAGAGCTCTATATTGGCTTGGTGTTGGAGCACAACCAACTACAACTGTAAAAGGTCTTCTTTCAAAACTTGGTATTTTATACAAGAGAGATTTGTTGAGTTCAGGCTTAAAGGAAGAAGAAATTACATTAAAATTAGAAGAATGGCTTAAAAATAAAGAAGCTAAATTAGCATCAAAAGCTGCTAAAAAAGTAATTGTAAAAGCAACAAAGGATGAAAAAAAGATTGAAGAAATTGTGTCAGATTCAGAGGGCACTGTCTCTGAAGAATTACAAGAAGAAAAAGCTGAGTAATTAGTATTCTTTTTGTTTTAATTATGTGCCCTTTTTTCAAATTATGAAAGGTATTCTCATGAAAGAATTCATCGAATTTATCTCAAAACACCTTGTCGACACTCCAGATAGTGTGAGTGTTGTAGAAGTTGAAAACAGTGACAAGACAATAGAACTTACTTTAAAAGTAGGTGCTGAAGATGTTGGCAAAGTTATTGGAAAGCAAGGTAAAACAGCTCAGGCTATGAGAACCCTACTTACTGCTATTGCTGCTAAGGATGGTAAAAGGGCAATTTTAAAAATTTTAGATTAAAATTGCTATTTGGAATATTTGGAAGACTTTTTTTTAATTGCAGAAATATCATCAATATTTGATGAGAATGGTTTTGTGAAAATAAAATCATATTCCGATTTCCCAGAAAGATTTTTTCTTCTTGATAAAGTTTATATAAACATATACGGTGATTATAGAGAGTTTATTGTAGAAGATGTTGAACGACTTGAAAATTATTTTATAATCAAGTTTAGAAACTTTAATTCTAATATAGATGTAGAATTTTTAGTTGGATGTACTGTATTTGTGAATAAAAAAGATGCAGTTACATTAGATGAAGATACTTTTTTTATTCATGACCTTATTGGATGTGAAGTTGTTTTTAATGAAAAGTTCTTTGGAAATATTGTTAACGTTTTGAGCTTAAATTCAAACGATGTATATGTGGTTGAAGATAATGATGGTATTGAAAGATTAATTCCTGCAATTTCTCAATTTATTGATTCAATAAATATCGTTGAAAAGAAAATTACTCTTAAACAAGATTTTGATGAGTTTAGTGATGATGAGAATTGATATTTTATCGGCAGTTCCTGAGTTATTACAGAGCCCACTTAATACAAGTATTATAAAAAGAGCTCAAGATAAGAAAAAATGCGAAATTGTTATTCATAATTTAAGAGATTATGCATACAACAAACATCGTCAAATTGATGATAAACCGTTTGGTGGTGGACCGGGAATGTTATTAAAACCTGAACCGTTCTTTGAATGTATTGAAAAATTGCAAAGTGAAAGAGATTATGATCATATCATTTTTACTTCTCCAAAAGGAAAAATATTTGATCAATCTTATGCAAATAAATTGTCTCTTGCAAAACATATTATTATTATTGCCGGTCATTACAAAGGTATTGATGATAGAGTTAGAGAGAGATTTGTAACAGATGAAATTTCAATAGGCAATTTTGTTCTTAGTGGTGGCGAACTTCCTGCTCTTATTATTGCAGATGCTGTAATAAGATTAATTCCTGGAGTTTTAAATGATAGTGAATCAGCATTGAATGATTCATTTATGAATGATGATTCGGTTGAAGCACCATATTATACCCGACCAGCAGAATACAAAGGGATGAAAGTTCCCGAAATATTGCTTTCAGGACATGATAAGAACATTTCCGATTGGAAAGATGAAAAATCGATAGAGATGACGAAAAAATGGAAACAAATAAATTCAATGGAGTAAACGATGGATAAAATACAAGAGATTGTTAATGATCAAATTAGGACTGATTACCCAAACTTTAATGCAGGTGATAAAGTAAAAGTTCATGTTAGAGTTATAGAAGGTGACAAGGAAAGAATTCAGATTTTTGAAGGTGATGTAATTGCTATAAATGGTTCAGGAATTAGTCGTTCTTTCACAGTTAGAAAAATGTCAAGTGGTGTAGGAGTTGAAAGAATATTCCCATTCAGTTCACCTAAAGTGGCTAAAATAGAGATAGTAAGAGAAGGTAAAGTTAGAAGAGCAAAACTTTATTATCTAAGAAATCTTTCTGGTAAAGCAGCAAGAATTAAAGCAAAAAATCTTAGATAAATTTGAAGATAAAGCTCCTAAATGGGGCTTTTTTTTCTAATAATTTTATGAATATTATTATACCTCAAAATATCTATTCTGCGCTTTTTGCATTATCATTACCTGATAACCTAAAAGAAAATGTACTAATTAAGGAATCTTCTTTAATTGTAAAAGAATTGGAGAAAAATAGAGATGATGTTGGACTCATTCCCTCATTTGATTTATTACTTCATCCAGAAATATTTATTTCTGATAGTTTTGCAATTTCTTTTGATGGAATTCTATCTAATTCATATTTGTATTTTATACCAGAGCAAAAGAGTTTTAATAAAATTCTACTAAGAGGTGATATTGCCTCGAATGATTTAATGCTAAGTAAAATCCTTTTTCCAGAACAATATGGCATTGAGCCTGAATTGGCTTTTGACACTAAACCGATTGATTTTGAAAACAATAATTATTTAGTTATTGGGATGGAAAATGATGTTTATCCAGTTACTAATAATGGAATAAGTTTTGCTGACCATATTGCAGAGCTCATTGATTTTCCATATGTTAATTTTGTTTTAGCATCATATAATGAAGAGAGTCTAAAACAAGTAAATGAAAACATAAAATCTATAAATGAAAAAATAGATAGCAAACTTCCAGAATATTTAAATAAACTACAGCTTAATCCAAAACTAAATGATTTTGTGCAAAAGAATATACAATCATTATACTATGATTTTACGGACAATGAAAAACAGGCATTAAAGGAATTATTACAACTTCCATATTACCATGCAATAACTGAAAATCTCGTAGACATTAAATTTTCTAAATAGTTTCTTTATTAATCATAACTTCTTGGTTTAAACTAACTTCAAATTAAATAGCTTTTATACTGTCGTATTTAGTTGTGAATATTTTTTTTAACAATATAAATTGACTTTGACAGTAAAAATTTATTGTCATATTTCGTATGAATCTATTGACACATTTTAGAAAACACCTTTCAGAATGCCCTCTAACTGAATTCATTGAAATTCATATCATTTCATTCTGTTATAACAGAGTAGCAATTGATTCAAAACACTGATATATAGTAGGGTATATAGCAAAAAAAGTTCTAAAATTATTTTATGCTATGAGCTGAACATATTTTTTAAACTGATAAAAATCGATTTACTTTCAAAGTAAAAAGATATTGAAAAACTTGTCACAAATTCTAATTACAAGTTAATAGAATAGTCTTATTGGAAAATCATTTATATTTTAATATTTTTATTTTTCGTAAAATAAAAATGGGGTATTATGTTTTCTAAAATCTTCTCAAGTTCAACCTTTGGAATAGACGCAGTTATTGTAGAGGTAGAAGTACATTTCGAAAAACAACTTCCATCAATTGTTATTGTTGGCTTACCTGATAGTGCGGTAAGAGAAAGCAAAGAAAGGGTAACTGCCGCAATAAAGAATAGTGGATTCGAATTTCCTCTAAAAAAAATAACAATAAATTTAGCTCCAGCTGATATTAAAAAAGAAGGTAGTGCTTTCGATTTACCAATTGCTATTGGAATTTTATCCGCAAATGGTAATATTCCAGTTGAAACAACAGAGAAAACTCTTTTTCTTGGAGAATTATCTCTTGATGGTTCATTACGCAAAATTAAAGGAACTTTACCAATAGCTGTTGAAGCAAAAAAACTTGGCTTTACTAAAATTGTCCTTCCAATTGAATCAGTTAAAGAGGCTTCAATTGTTGATGGAATAGATGTATTTGGAGCCGAAAATTTGAAAGATGTAGTTTCATTTTTAAATAATGAATTAGAATTGGAACCAATTAGGACAGATAGGGATAAACTTTTTTCTCAAATAAATAGATATAATTTAGACTTCTCAGATGTAAAGGGACAAGAAAATGTAAAACGATCGCTGGAAATAGCAGCGGCTGGAAGTCATAATATAATTATGATTGGACCTCCAGGATCAGGAAAATCGATGCTTGCAAAAAGATTTCCATCAATTCTTCCACCATTAACTTTTGAGGAGGCACTTGAAACAACTAAAATTCATTCAATTGCTGGAATATTATCGAGTGACATAGCATTAATTACCGAACGACCGTTTCGCTCACCACATCACACAGTTTCTGATGCGGCATTAATTGGCGGAGGCTCATTTCCTCGTCCTGGAGAAGTATCGTTTGCCCATCATGGAGTATTATTTTTAGATGAATTTCCAGAATTCAAAAAAAATGTACTAGAAGTAATGCGACAGCCAATGGAAGACTATAAAGTTACTATCAGTCGTTCCAAAATGTCTCTAGAATTTCCCGCAAATTTTATGTTAGTTGCTGCTATGAATCCTTGTCCATGCGGTTATTATACAGATCCAACAAAAGAATGTACATGTAATACTGGAATGATTCAGAAATATATGGCAAAAATATCTGGACCAATGTTGGATAGAATTGATATTCATATTGAAGTTCCTGCAGTAAAATATAAAGATTTATCTTCCAATTTAAATGGGGAAACATCAGACGAGATTAGAAAAAGGGTTATTGCAGCAAAGGAAATTCAAATTATTAGATTTAGTGAATTTCCAAATATATATAGTAATGCTGATATGGGGACAAACGAAATTCGCCAATTTTGCAAATTGGATAGTGCAGGAACAGAATTACTTAAAATGGCTATGACAAAACTTGGATTATCAGCCCGAGCCTATGATAGAATTTTAAAAGTTAGTCGAACAATTGCAGACGTTGAAAAAAGTGAAAATATTCTTCCAAGACATTTAAGTGAAGCAATTCAATATAGAAGTTTAGATAGGGAATTATGGATGCATTAATCTGGATTTATAATTTTATCTTTTACTAATACTTTTTTGTTTTGATGATTTACATAACTTTTTAAAAACCAACCGAATAGCACTCCTACAATGAGCATTGAAATTATAACAATGGAAACTGACATATAATATGTCCAAACAAGAACATTAATATTAATAATTTGTATGTTTTGTCCAGAAAAAACTGTAGTTATAAAAATAAGAGCAAGTATTAAAACTAATTTTAAATTAGAACTATTCAAGATTTTCACTCCTGTCTGTTATGTTATTTTTTGAGATATAATTTCTAATCCACTCAATAAACTGAATATTACTTTCAATAATTTTTGTTCTATCAGATGATTCCATTTCACTATCTAAAAGCTTGGCTTTTTGAAGATATTTTTCGGCGACATTTAAAATAACAAAATTATTTTTGAAATCAAATTTCACTTTTTCTACCAATAAAGCTTTTTCTTTTAAGTTATCAACAGTTGCCAATTTCTGCATTTGCTTATCATAATCGGTTCTTTTTTTGAATTCGTTTATTGAGTAATATCCAATATTATTTAGTTGCCAAGTGGCAATATCTTCACGGCTAAGTTCATATGCTGCTTCACTTGCAAGACTAAAATAAACAATTATTGAATCCAAATTGTTTTCTAAAGTAAATTTATCCGCCTTTGCCTTTGCAAATTTATATTGCTTCCAAAGTTCCGAAATTGACTTTATTTGGTAGGTAGACTTACTATTTTCTTCATCAAGAATATTGTTACTATTTTCTTCGTTTATAATTGAAGTATCTTTTAAAACGGTTGTATCCTTTACTTGTTCAGTAGTTTTAGATATATTGCTATCAATTTGCAACTTTTTCTGACTCTCAGAATCAAAATTCTCATTATTACTATCCCCACAGGAATAAAAGAATAAATAGAGTAATATAAGCAGCGATATCTTTTTCATAACCCTTACAAATTAAATTTTGAATTCATAGATTCAAAAATATATTTTTAATATTAAAAGACCTAAATTATTACAATTTATTTTTATAATTCTCAAATAATCTTTCAACTGAATCTATAACAGAAATATTGTTATTCAAAAAATCCCTTTCAATTTTTGGTAAAAGTGTTTTTATTGTTTCATTATTGAAAAATTCTGTTTTTAATTTTTCTTCAATCAAAGAATTAAACCACTCTTTGGATTGATTTTTCCTTCTTTCCTGAAACACACCGGATTTATTAGTGATTTCTGTAAATTTGATAATTTCGTCCCAAATTTCAGTTATTCCTTCATTGTTTATTGCTGAACAAAGATTTACAGAAGTTGTCCAACCTTCTGTATTTGGTTTTAAGTAGTGAAGAGCATTTGAGTATTCCGATTTTGCAATTTCAGCTCGCTGTTTATTATCGCCATCAGCTTTGTTAATTAACAAAGCATCTGCAAGCTCAATAACTCCACGTTTTATACCTTGAAGCTCGTCACCAGCGCCAGAAATCATAATTAAAAGGAAAAAATCAACCATTGAACGGACTGTAATTTCATTTTGTCCAACTCCAACAGTTTCAATTAAAATTATATCATATCCAGCAGCTTCGCAAACAGTAATTGTTTCACGACTTTTTCTTGTTACTCCGCCAAGTGTTGTTCCAGAAGGCGAAGGACGAATAAAGCAATTTGGCTCACGTGATAATTGATCCATTCGCGTTTTATCGCCAAGAATGCTTCCTTTTGTAATTGAAGAACTTGGGTCAACGGTCAAAACCGCAACTTTATGTCCTTTTGAAATTAAATGCAATCCCAAAGCCTCAATAAAAGTACTTTTTCCAGCGCCTGGAACTCCAGTTATTCCAACACGAATTGAATTTCCAGCTTTTGGTAATAATTTTTGAATAATTTCGTTTGCTAATTTAAAATGCTTTTCCGAGTTACTTTCAATTAAAGTGATTGTCTTTGCTAAAAGTGTTTTTTGGTTGTTCAAAACGCCATCAACATATTCCTCAATTGTTGGCTCATATTTGCTAATATTTTTATTTGAAGTATTATTTGTTTCGCTAACGCCTTTTTTTATAGTTATCGCAAACTCTTTTCCAGCATTATCTGGAACCCAATCTGGTTTATATGAATTGTTTTCGCTCATTGTTTCTAAATTATTATTCGGTTTCCAAATATAAATTAAATTATAACGAATTATTGTTGTTTAATATAAAAATAGTGAAAATGGATTAGTGCAAATATTTTGGGGAAATTATTCTTAAGAATCACTAACTTTGAAAGTCAAATTTTTATCTCAAATTTCATTTACCACTTAAAAAAAAAATACAACCGCTTGAGGAATTAGTGAATATCAAAAGAATTTTCGTTGAAAAAAAAGATGGTTTTAACATTGAAGCTGTTTCTTTAACAAAAGAACTAAAAGAGCATCTTTTTATTTCTGGAATTGAACATGTGCGAATTTTATATCGTTACGATATTGAAAATATTTCTGACGAAATTTATGAACTTGCGAGAAAAACAATCTTTTCGGAACCTCCAGTTGATTTTGTTTATGATGAAGAATTTTTAGTAAATCCCAAAGACAAAATTTTTGCAATTGAATATTTGCCAGGTCAATATGACCAGCGAGCGGATTCTGCTTCGCAATGTATTCAAATTTTAACTCAAGGCGAACGTACAAGTGTTAAATATGCTAAAGTTGTGATTATTAATGGAAGTATTTCGGATGAAGATTTTAGCAAAATTAAGCACTATTTGATAAATCCAGTTGATTCTCGCGAAGCAACAAACCCAAAACCCAAAACTCTTGTTGATGAAACTTTCATTCCAGATGATGTTTTAATTATTGAAAATTTCATTTCAATGAATGAAAATGAATTAAGCAGCCTACTAAAATCAATGGCTTTGGCAATGGATTTGGATGATTTAACGTTCTGTCAAAACTACTTTCGCAATGATGAAAAAAGAAATCCAACAATTACTGAAATGAAAATTTTGGACACATATTGGTCAGATCATTGTCGCCACACAACATTTTCCACAACTATTAACCAAATTGAATTTGAAAGCGGAAAAATAACTTCCAAAATAAAAGAAATTTATGAGCAATATCTTAAAGATAGAGAATTTGTTTACGGCGAAAGAATTACGCAAAAAGAAATAAATTTTATGGACATTGCAACTCTTGCAATGAAAAAATTGAAAAAAGAAGGAAAGCTTGTTGGGCTTGATGAATCGGAAGAAATAAACGCTTGCAGCATTGAAGTAAAAGTAGATATTGCTGGAAAAGATGAAGATTGGCTTGTAATGTTCAAAAATGAAACGCACAATCATCCAACCGAAATTGAACCTTTTGGCGGCGCAGCAACTTGCCTTGGTGGAGCAATTCGCGATCCGCTTTCGGGTCGTGCGTATGTTTATCAAGCTATGCGTGTTACTGGTTCTGGCGATCCGCGAATTTCGATTGATAAAACAATTGAAGGCAAGTTGCCACAACGTAAAATTACTACCGAAGCGGCTCACGGATATAGTTCTTATGGAAATCAAATTGGATTAAGCACCGGACTTGTTGATGAAATTTATCATCCAGGCTATGTTGCAAAACGGATGGAAATAGGAGCTGTGATTGCTGCTGTTCCAAAATGCAATGTTGTACGCGAAAGACCGACCGCAGGCGATGTAATTGTTCTACTTGGTGGAAAAACTGGACGCGATGGATGTGGCGGTGCAACTGGCTCTTCAAAAGCTCACACAGAAGATTCAATTATTACTTGCGGTGCAGAAGTTCAAAAAGGAAACGCACCAGAAGAAAGAAAAATACAGCGACTTTTTAGAAATCCAGAAGTTACGCGGATGATTAAACGCTGCAACGATTTTGGTGCTGGTGGAGTTTCAGTCGCAGTTGGTGAACTCGCCGATGGATTGGAAATAAATCTTGATGCAATTCCAAAAAAATATGAAGGTCTTGACGGAACAGAATTAGCAATTTCTGAAAGCCAAGAACGAATGGCATGTGTTATTTCCAAAGAAAATGAAATTGATTTTAAAATTGCTGCTTCAAAAGAAAATATTGAAACATCTACTGTTGCCGAAGTGAAGGAAGAAAAAAGAGTAAAAATGCTTTGGCGTGGAAAATCAATTGTGGATATTTCACGACAATTTCTTGATAGCAACGGAGCTACAAAAATCAGCAAAGTTAAAATTACTGAGCCACAAGCGGAAAGCTATTTTAATAAAAGTGAAGCAGAAAACATTAAAATTGAATGGTTAAAAATGTTTGCAAACTTGAATGTGGCAAGTAAAAAAGGATTGGTTGAGCGATTTGATAATTGCGTTGGTGCTGCAACCGTAAATTATCCTTTTGGCGGAAAATATCAGCTAACACCAACCGAAAGCATGACTGCAAAAATTCCCACTTTAATAAATGAAACCACAACTGGAACAATAATGAGTTACGGTTTTGACCCATTTGTTTCAAGTTGGTCACCATTTCACGGAGCAATTTATGCTGTTGTTGAATCGGTTGCAAAAATTGTCGCATCTGGCGGAAACTATAAATCCGTTTGGTTTAGCTTTCAGGAGTATTTTGAAAGGCTTGGTGAAAATTCCACAAGATGGGGAAAACCAATGGCAGCTTTACTTGGTGCGTATTATGCTCAAATGCAATTTGGGCGAGCCGCAATTGGTGGAAAAGATAGTATGTCAGGCTCATTTAAGGATTTGGACGTTCCTCCAACATTGGTTTCGTTTGCTGTTGATACTGCAAATTTGGAAAATATTATTTCACCAGAGTTTAAAAGCACAAATTCAGTGGTGATTTACCTTCCGCCCAAATGTGATGAAAATTATCTTCCAAATTTCAATTTGCTTAAATCTAATTACGAAGTAGTTTCTGAGTTGGTTAAGCAGAAAAAAATAAACGCAATTCACACGGTAAAAGGCAATGGCATTGCCGAAACAATTAGCAAAATGTGTTTTGGAAATAGAATTGGATTCAAATTTGACTCAAGTTTTGATAGCAAAATGTTGTTCCAACCAGCTTTTGGTGGATTGATTTTGGAATTGAAATCAGACGTTAATCCACAAGAAAATTTTGCTAATTTGGAATTTATCAATCTTGGCAACACAATTTTGGAAGAAAAAATTATTGTTGGCGAAGTTGAAATAAATCTTGAAGAAGCAATTTCAACTTGGTCAGAGCCGCTTGAAGATATTTTTCCAACAAAAGTAGAATGCAAAAAGACGACTTTTGAAGATTACAAATATGAAGGAAAAAGCATCTATTTAGCCAAAAACAGAATTGCGAAACCACAAATTTTAATTCCAGTTTTTCCAGGAACAAACAGTGAATATGATTCAGCCAAAGTTTTTGAAAAAGCGGGCGGAACGACGAGCATAATTCCTGTAAGAAATTTAACAGCTAAAATGCTGGAAGAAACAATAACGGAATTGACCGAAAGCATAAAAAAATCGCAAATTGTTTTTATTCCAGGCGGATTTAGTGCCGGCGACGAGCCAGAAGGAAGTGGAAAGTTTATCGCTGCTATGTTCCGAAATCCACAAATTAAAGATGCGGTTTCTGATTTATTAAACAATCGCGACGGACTAATTCTTGGAATTTGTAACGGATTTCAAGCTTTAATAAAATTGGGATTGCTTCCATACGGCGAAATTAGGGAAATTGACGACGAAACTCCGACGCTTACTTTTAACAAAATTGGACGACATATTTCCAAAATTGTGTATGCAAAAACAGTTTCAAATCTTTCGCCTTGGCTTAAAAATGTAAATGTTGGAACAATTCAAGCAGTTCCAGTTTCGCATGGCGAAGGCAGATTTGTTGCAAACGAACAATGGCTTGCAAAATTAAAAGAAAGTGGACAAATTGCAACTCAATATGTCAATTTTAACGGCAACCCAACAATGGATGTTTTCTTTAATCCAAATAGCTCTGATTTTGCAGTTGAAGGTATTACGAGTCCAGATGGAAGAGTTTTTGGAAAAATGGGACACAACGAACGGCTCGGAAATTTTGTTGGACAAAATATTCCAGGCAATAAAGAAATAAAATTATTTGAAGCTGGGGTGGAGTATTTTAGATAGTTTTTATGTTTAAATAGCACGCGGATTGAACGGATTTTGCGGATTTGCACGGATTGCAGTTAAAAAAAGATTAAGATTAAGAGTTCTTTTTTTTTTTTTCAGTTCATCCTAAAAAATCATAATAATCATAAAAATCTGCGTTCCTATTTTTATATTGCATACGGTTTTATCAGATTGAATTTCAAGAGCAGATTAAGATTAGGATTAAGAATTAAGATTAAGAAAAAATATCATGCGGATTTAAAGGATTTTGCGGATTTGAATTATATTAACTTTTACTCGAACCATTTTTCAATTTCTTTGTCTAGTTCATTTTCAGTTATAGTTTGTCCAGTCTCAGACTGAGTATTTCCATTTTCGATTTTTGAAATTAAAATTAGTTTGTCATTCAAATCATCGATTGAAAATTCTTCTGGAAACTCTTCAATTTGTTCTAAAAGATTTGTTTTAGTAAGCATTTTTTTACCTCAAATATTCTAAAATTATTTCATACACATATTACAATTAAGTGTTATCAATTTAGCAAAATATTTACTCATAATATATTCAATTTTCTAAATCTATTTCGGAAATTATGTTGAACAAAATATTCCAGGCAATAAAGAAATAAAATTATTTGAAGCAGGGGTTGAGTATTTTAGGTAAAAAATGGAACGCTACACGATTAAAGTTTCTAAAATATAATTTGTTGTCAGTATCTTTTCATGCTGTAGAAGATTTTTAAGATAACATCAATGGTTCACGACAGCAAACCAAAGAATGTCTATGTTGTAAGTATAATATTCACAATCAACAAATTGTTTTAAAATTGGGATTGGCTTGTAAAACTGCTTAAAATTTATTTGTTCAAGGTGTGTTTTGCTTTGTGGTATGAGAAGACTTTTCTTGGTAAAAGATAGAAAATTTGTTTAACTTAGCAAAGGAATAATAACAAAAGTTATGTATGTTTGCAATTAGTAAGAGAAATTTGGCAGGTGTTTTAAATTAATTATTTGAGGGAGTAATGAAGAAAGACCGTATAGACTTTTATAAAGAAATTGAAAAATCAAGAAACTCAAAGCTAATTATTTATATTACTGGTGATAGACCTGGTTTAGAAACCCAAATTCATCCTGAAATATTAGAGTATTTTGTTGATCATCTTGATTCTCTAGGTAATAATAAGGTTGAGAAAATTTCCTTATTCTTATATACAAGAGGTGGAAGTACACTTGCTGCATGGAGTTTAGTTAATTTACTTAGGCAATTTTGTAAAGAACTTGAGGTTATAATACCATCTAAAGCACAAAGCGCAGGAACTTTAATTGCAATTGGAGCTGATAAAGTAGTCATGACAAAACAAGCAATATTGGGTCCTATTGATCCAAGTGTTAATGGACCTTTGAACCCACAAAATCCTGCCTTCCCTAATAATCTTCAAGCTCGTCTTCCAGTAAGTGTTGAGTCTATCAACGCATATTTTCAATTAGCAAGTGAGGATGTAAAAGTAAATAAATCAAGTGATTTAGTTAATGTTTTTACAAATCTAGCGAATCAAGTTCATCCATTGGTTCTTGGTGATGTTTATAGAACCAGAACGCAAATTCAAATGTTAGCTAGAAAATTACTCAACAGAACAATTAAAAACTCTAAAGAGGTTGAAAGAATAATATCTTTTTTAACTAGCGGTTCAGGTAGCCATGACTATACTATATACCGAAGCGAAGCAAAGGATGAACTAGGATTAAAAATTGAAAAACCAAATGATACATTGTATAAAGTTATTAAAAAAATATACGATGATATTAGTGAAGAATTAGAATTAAGAAAAAGATATGATCCAAATATGATTATTGGTACAAATAGTACAGCTCCATATGAATTTAGAAGAACTTTAATTGAGAGTTTACATGGTGGCACTGATGTCCTCATTAGTAAAGGAATTTTGACAAAAAGGATACAAACTATTCAACAACCACCACCTTTCCCACCAATCGATAGAACGGTTGTTGAAGATAACCGTACATTTGAGGGGTGGCAGCATGAAGTATAAAATCTTATTAATAAAAGAGAGATTATTATGAATACATTAATTAGAAATACAGGATTTGACAATTATGTAAATTACGAAACTGGGGAATCCAGTTTAGATCTATCAAAAGGGAATTGCGATAATTCAACAGACCCATCTAGCTTATCTTATTTGTTAAAAAATAATATACTTGTTCAATATAGTTTGGCAAATATTATTAGTAGGGAAGTGACACAAAAACCTGATGAACAATTCCAAATAGTCAAATAATAGAGTATAGTTTCATAACATTTTAATTGTGTGCCCATCTTAAAAGGATGGGTTTTTTATTTTTCTGCTACTTTTCCAAATTTTAACAATTTCTGTTCAATAGATTGCTGACTCTAATTCCAATATGCTGGGGAAATAAACCTCCTCGAAGCGAAATTACAATAAATATTAGGAAACCTCTGGGTTTGATTTGCTCAAAATAAGATTATGCAAAATAGATTCTCTCAATTTTTCTATCCCAAAGTAATGTTTTGTTAGGGAATATGGCTTTTATTAACAAATTGCGGGAATCTTTATGCCATGACAATTAAATAAAACAAAACTGTTCAGAAGAGGCAAATTGCAACAAGTTCAAGTTTCTAAACACATAAATGCAAATATTACAAGAAAAATTGATTATTTATCTAATGTACTTAGTACATTCAAAGAAAAAATGGTTTATTAATGAATACAATTTATACATTATATGAAAAATTAGTTTTTTGCTAAAAACATTATCTACATTATAAGAAAAACAAGTATATCTACCAATATACTTTATACATTACAAGAAATATGTATATATTTATAAATGTACTTTATACATGAACTAAAAATCTATTTTTGAGCTGCAATATTAAAACATTAGGCTTAGCTCATTAATATAAGTAGCACTAATTAAATATATAAAATATTTATCTGGAGGAATTAGTGAATGCACTAAACAAATTAACCTCAATTAGCCGAACAACAGAAGTAAACTCTGTAGTTAGCAGAATTATTTTTGAGTATGAGAAAACAGAATGGAGCAGTGATACTCATTTAACAGGAGTGTTCAATTTACTAAAAGGCAAAAACGAAATACTAACAGATTCCATAAACAGAATAAAAGCTAATAGTAATCTTAAGGAAAAGGACAAAATACGTGATGAGAAAGTACGCTCAGTTCATTATTTAATTTTAGGATTTATGCATTCTCCCGATTTGGCAATTAAAAGTGCGGCGCAAGAGGTTTATAAAATGTATGAGCACTTTGGTCTTGGCATAATTAACCAGAGTTACGCAACCGCAAGTTCGCTTATTCACGCGTTATTGCTTGAATTTTCAAACGCAAGTTTACAACCCTCAATTGTGGCACTGCCTGGATTAAGTCAACTTATTGAAGAATTAACAACAGCACAAAGCGAGTTTGATGCTGCAAGTGTTATTTACGATGAAGAAAAAGCAGCAGAGGGAACAAAAGAAAATGCGAGCAAAATTAAAAAGGAAGTACTTTCTTTAGTTAATGATAAACTTGTTGTGTATTTAAGGGCAATGATACAAGTGGATGAAGCAAAATATGGCGAGCTAACACGCACCATTGCTCAAACAATTGACGACAATAACATTGCTGTAAATAAAAGGAAAAAGAAAGCAAAACCTGTAGTTGAGCAGTAATAAATGTTAAAAAAGGCACACACCCCTAAATCCCCTCTCAATAGGGGACTTTTAAAAGCCAAAACAAAAATAATCCCACTCTTGAGAGGGGAAAGATGCGGCTTTTTCGCAGCAAGGTGTGTGTTTTGCTTTAAATGAAATTATGTTAAAAAAACAAAGGTTTCCAAAAACCTTGGAGGGTTGCTTTATTAAAAATATGAATATAATTACATTTGACAGCGATAACGAAAACAAGTAAATTGAAGCGTAAAAACAATTGCATTGATTAAGTTTTAGGAAGGAAATATTATATGGGAAATCTTGCTTTAAATAATGGAACACTAAATAAGTATTTTGGGATTCTTGAAAACTTAGATGTCGATTCAAAAAAGAATTTAATTATAAAGTTGACTAAGTCAATCAATTCCAAACCAAAATCAAAAATAAATATTAAAAATATTTTTGGTGCTTGGCAAGACACAAGAACAGCCGATGATATTATTAAAGATATTGAATTAAATTGAATAAACTAACCAACATGCCACTTAAATTAATATAGCTCTACTTACCTCTGTCTATCTTTAACAAGGAATAGCAAAATGAAAAAGGAATATGATTTTACAAAAGGTGAGCGAGGTAAGTTTTATAACAAAGATGCAAAAATAAATTTACCTGTTTACCTTGAAGAAGCAAACTTAAAATTTGTTGAGAAAATTGCAAAAGAAAAGAATTTATATTTAACAACAATAGTCAATAGACTTATTAAAGAGAATATTAATATTGCTCAAATGTTAAATTAAGAAATTCTTTGCCAACTATTTATAAGAGCAAATCTTAACAGAAATAATAGCTATACTGCCATTATTTACTCGTAATGTGTCCACATTCGTAAAATTTTAACAACATGGTCATTTTCTAAAACTTGATAAACCAATCTGTGTTGAATATTAATTCGGCGTGATAAAGTACCAGTTAAATCTCCCAATAATCTTTCTAAAGGCGGTGGATTTTTAAATGTACCGTCTTCAAGCAATTTAATTATAGATTGCGCTTTAGGTTTTAAATTTGAGGAAGAGAGTTTTTTTTCATCTTTTTGTGCTCGTCAGTAAAAACAATTTTCCACTTTACCAATCTAATTCCGTAGAACAATCATCTGTTTTGGTGTTTGCACCTTCAATAATGGATTCGAGCATATTGGGAATTGATAGAAGATACAGAGTTTCTTGAATTGCTCGCCAATTGTCATCCGAGATTAAAACAGTATCACCTCTTTTTCCTGTTATTTTGATTGGTTCATTTGTTGAATGAGTGTCGTCAATCAATTTGTAAAGATTTAAACGTGTGCTTGCAGCATCTATAGTTTTCATAAATCACTCCATTTGAATTATAGAAAAGTACATAATAACGAAGGGAAAAGCAGATAATTATTTTCCAAAATTATATAGATAATACTGCTGTCCTAAACAGAAATAAATTACTGTGTTTAGATATGCTACACTCGAAACAGCGTTTCGAGCTACATGTAGTGCGATTCGCTGAATCGCAAAACCTATTTTTTGCATAATTATATTTTGGACAGATATGATAGAAAACATTAAATTGCACTTCACTAATTTCTATTTATAATCGAGTTGAGATGTTTCCATGAAGAAAAATCTAATTATTCCTTTTATCTTTTTTGTCCTACTTTCAAATTTAAACATGGCACAAAACATTTCAATTGTTGTTGAAAACTCTTCAATAACTAAAGCTTCCGTTCAACAACTAGAAGGTGAAAAGGTAAGCATTGTTGATACAGTAATTTCCCCAAGTGGTGATTTTCGATTTTCTTTGGATGGAAAGCACAATGGATTTTACCGTCTGCAAATGGATAGTAAGCATTGGATTGATTTCATTAACGATGGAATTGATGTTGAAATAAGAACTGATTTTAATAGTATGATTGATAGTCTGCAAATTGTAAAATCGGAAAGCAATAAATTGTATTATAATTTTATGGAGTTGAGTAAAGCCTACAAAACAAAAACGGAGCTACTTAATTTAATTTTGGTTCATTATCCTAATAATGATGATTATTATCAAACAACTAAAACAAAATTGTTGCAAACTAAAGAAGAGTACATTCATTTTGTTGAAGTAACTTCGCAAAAAAATCCAAAATCATTTACTGCTCGCTACATTAAAGCTGCACAATTACCGATTGTTCCCGAACTGACAAATAATCCTAAAAATCCTTATGAAGATAATAACCAACTAAAGTTTTTAAAATCTCATGCATTGGATAAGGTTGATTTTAATGATTTCGAAATGATTTATTCAAATTTATTTGCAAACAAGAGCATTGAATATTTAACCTATTATAGAAATCAGCAATTGCCCAAACAGCTTTTAGAACAAGAGTTTATGAAAGCTGTGGATACTCTGCTTAATAAAGCAAAAGTAAATGATTTAGTTTATCAACAAATGACGGAATATTTAATTGATGGATTCACAAAATTTGGCTTTGATGCAATAATAAATTACATAGTTGATAATTATGTAATTAAAGATGATTTGTGCCTTGATTCACAAATTGAGTCCACAATTCAAAGACGGATTGACCAATCAAAATATTTGAAAATTGGAAATGTTGTTCCAAAAATCGTGTTGCCTGATTCAAATGGGAACAATATCGATTTAAGCAAAATTGAATCAGAGAAAATTTTAATTTTATTTTATGCAAGCTGGTGTCCGCATTGCAAAACAACAGTTACTGAGTTGATTAAACTTTATAACAATCAGAAACAAAAGAAAGTTGAAATACTTGCTGTTTCTCTGGATGAAAACAGAACCGAATGGCTAAAATTTATTAAAAGTAATAAATTGGACTGGTTAAATGTTTCTGACTTAAAGGGCTGGAATGGAAAAGCAATTGAAGAATATTTTATCTATGCCACTCCAACAATGTTTTTTGTGGATAGTAAAAGAAATATTATCTCAAAACCATTGACGATTGATGAAATTAAATCAGTTTTTTAAGTAAGAGCATTGCACACAAATAAAAGGCAAAAAACCTACGAGGTTTCCAAAACCTCGGAGGTTTGGCTTTTTAAAAAACTATTGAATAATGTCTATTAACAAAAAAATATTTTAGCCTATTTCTTCGATAATTTTGTTAATAGTTACTGATAAATGTGGAATATTTTTTTCGCAAACCCAAAATATTTGTTCAGCATCAATATCAAAATAGTGATGAGAAATTATATCTCTCATTCCTTTTGCCCCTTTCCAATCAACATTGGGATATTTATTTAAAAGTTTTGAATTAGTCATTTTGTCAATATTTTTCAAACTTTCTCCAATGGCAATTAATTGCATACAAATTGCATCAAGTGTTACCATACCTTGATTAGAATTGGTAAAGTCTTCAACCGATTTGATTGAACTGAAGCGCTCATTTACTTTTTGAGTGGCAACATAGATTTGCTCTAGGATGCTGATTACTAATTCTTTGTCATACATAACTAGCATCAGTATTAATTCGTTTCATCAAAATTGGATTCATATTGCCTCGTTTTCTTATTAAATCAACTTTTGTTTTTAATAACAATTCAAGTTCTTCTTTTATATGCACTAACTGAAATAAGTCTGGAGTTTTAGTCTCAATAACAATATCAATATCACTGTTTTCATTTTCTTCATTTCTAGAATATGAGCCAAAAACACCAATTGATTTAATACCGTATCTATTTTGATTTAGAGTTTTATATTCTTTAAGAGTCTTTAAAATTATTGCCTTATTCATCGCTTAACTCGGTTATTTAATTATTTATAATTTAATAAAAATCTTAGCTAAAAAATATTGTTTTTCAATAAAACTGTAAGTGAGTGATAAAGGTACTTAAGATAAACTATGGAGGTTTTAAAACTTTCGTATTTGTGCGGTAATTATTTTTAAAAATTTATTGTTGAGAATTGTAGAGGTCGCATAATATGCGACCTCTACAAAAATAATTAGCCAAATCTTTCTTTGATAATTTCCATCAATTTAATTGTAGCTTCCGGAATTTTTGTTCCGGGTCCAAAGATTGCGGAAGCACCGTGTTCGTATAGGAATTCATAATCTTGTGCTGGAATTACTCCGCCAATAATTACAATTATATCTTCACGTCCAAGTGCTTTTAGTTCAGCAACCAATTGTGGAAGTAAAGTTTTGTGTCCCGCGGCAAGCGAACTCATTCCAACAACGTGAACATCATTTTCAACAGCTTGCATAGCAGCTTCTTTCGGAGTTTGAAATAACGGACCCATATCAACGTCAAAGCCGAGATCGGCGTAGGCGGTAGCAACAACTTTTGCACCACGGTCGTGACCATCCTGTCCAAGTTTAGCAATCAATATTCGAGGTCGTCTTCCTTCCTCATTTGCAAACTCGTCTGTAAGTTCTTTTGCTTTTTCAACACTCATATTTTTCTCTGAATTATATTCGCCACTATAAACCCCGGAAATAGTGCGTGTAACAGCTTTGTATCTTCCACTAACTTCTTCAATTGCATCAGAAATTTCGCCAAGAGTTGCTCTTACGCGTGCTGCTTCAACTGCTAATTGTAAAAGATTTCCATCACCAGTTGCAGCACATCTAGTTAAATTATTAAGAGCAATTTTTACTGCTTCACTATTTCTGCTAGCTTTTATGTTATTAAGTCTTTCTATTTGTGATAATCTTACTGCGGTATTATCAACTTCCAAAATATCAATAGGATCTTCTTTATCTAATCTGTATTTATTAATTCCAACAATTGTATCTTCGCCAGAATCTATACGTGCTTGTTTACGGGCAGAAGCTTCTTCTATTCGCATTTTAGGAATTCCAGCTTCAATTGCTTTTGTCATTCCGCCATAAGATTCCACTTCAAGAATATGTTCCCAACCTTTTTGTACAAGTTCGTTTGTTAACGACTCAACATAGTAAGAGCCAGCCCAAGGATCAATAACTTTTGTAATTTCTGTTTCGTCCTGCAAAAATAATTGTGTGTTACGTGCAATGCGGGCAGAAAAATCTGTTGGAAGTGCAATTGCTTCATCCAATGAATTTGTGTGCAACGATTGCGTATGCCCCATTACTGCCGCCATAGCTTCAATACAAGTTCTTACAATATTGTTATATGGATCTTGCTCAGTTAAGCTCCAACCAGAAGTTTGCGAGTGTGTGCGCAACGACATTGACTTTGGATTTTTTGGATTAAATTGTTTAATCAATTTAGCCCAAATTAAACGCGCTGCTCTCATCTTAGCAACTTCCATAAAGAAGTTCATGCCTTGTGCCCAGAAGAACGATAGACGCGGCGCAAACGTGTCTATATCCATCCCAGTAGCAATACCAGTGCGAACATATTCCAATCCGTCAGCAAGTGTGTATGCCATTTCCAAATCGGCAGTAGCACCAGCTTCCTGCATGTGATATCCAGAAATAGAAATGCTATTATATTTAGGCATTTTTTCGGATGTGAATTTGAAAATGTCTGCAATAATTTTCATTGACATTTGTGGAGGATAAATATAAGTGTTTCTAACCATGTACTCTTTGAGAATATCATTTTGTATAGTGCCAGAAAGGAGTTCGTTTGCAACGCCTTGTTCTTCGGCTGCAACAATAAAAAACGCAAGTATTGGAAGCACGGCTCCATTCATTGTCATTGAAACGGACATTTTATCAAGAGGAATATTATCGAAAAGAATTTTCATATCCTCAACAGAATCAATAGCAACACCAGCTTTACCAACATCGCCAACAACACGCTCGTGGTCAGAATCGTATCCGCGGTGTGTTGCTAAATCGAAAGCCACTGAAAGCCCCATTTGACCTTGTGCAAGGTTTCGTCTGTAAAAAGCATTACTTTCTTCAGCAGTTGAAAATCCGGCATATTGACGAATTGTCCAAGGTTTATTTACATACATCGATGTATAAGGGCCACGCAAAAATGGAGGCAAGCCGGACATATATTCCAGATGTTCAAGATTTTTGATATCGTCTTTTGTGTAGAGTGGTTTAACAATAATTTTTTCCATTGTTTTGGTTTCGCACTCAGAAACAGCCTTTCCAGTTTTATCTGAAAATTGTTTGCTCCACTCATTCATGGTTGATTTATCTATGTTTAATTTTAAATCAATTTCTGCAAAATTTGGATGTCTCATTTTACCTCCAAAGAATAATTCTCTAAAATATTTGAAAGGATTGAATGAACATCAGCACCGAGGTAGATAAAATCATCTACTCCGCTATTTTTATATTCTTCAATTTTATCTTTTGGATAACCAGCAAGCAAAATTGTAACATTTTTAAGCCTTGCTTTTAACTTGCCCGCTAACTCTGGAACGATCTCAGTGTATTTGTCATCTGTTGAACAGATAACAATAATATCATTTTTTGAATCATCAGCAGCTTTAACAGCTTCATCACAAGTTGTAAATCCACTAGGATAATTTACTTCGAAACCGCCCACTTCAAGGAAGTTTCGTGAAAAATCTGCTCTTCCTTTGTATTCTTTCAAACTTCCCATTGTTGCAAGAAAAACGGTTGGTTTCTTTCCAATACTGGCTTTTATTGAATTTGCTTTAATTCGCAATTCTTCAAAAGGCTCTGCAGCGCGTCTTGATTTTATTGCATTTATTTTTATTCTTTCAATATCATTTACATTAACGCGGCACGAACTAGTAATTTCGCCAAGTGTAGCTCCATTTAATATTGCCGATGCAGCAATATCAATACTTTCGTCCGTGCATTGTTTTGAAAGCTTATCCAGAGCTGTTAAAATATCTTCATTTTTCTTTTTACTTTCGGAAACGCGGAATATTTGTAAAAATTCTGCTCTTCGTTTTTGTAATTCTTCATGATTTACTTTTCTTCCTTCAAGCATTTCTTCTGTTGGATTTGCATACATATTTGTTCCAACAATTACAGACTTACGTTTAGCAATTGCCTTTGCACGCTGTTGATATACAGTTTCAATTTCATCTTGAATAAAATTGCTTTTGAGACACTCAATCATTCCACCATTATTTTCTATCTTCTGGAATAATTTCCATGCATTTTTAGCAAGCTCTTCGGTTAAATTTTCAACATAATATGAGCCACCGGCAGAATCGATTGTTGTTCCAAAATGTGATTCTTCTTTAAGAATAATTTGTACGTTACGCGCAATTCTTCTTGAAAAATTATCAGAAGTTGAAAATATTGAATCGAATGGAGAAACTTGCAAGCTATTTACTCCACCAACAATTGCGGAAAAAGCTTCTGTTGTTGTACGAAGAATATTTACATGCGGATCAAAAATTGTTTTGTTGAATTGTGATGTTACTGCAAAAATATTAATACTTTCGGATTCTTCATTTCCACCAAATGCAGAAATTAAATTCTTCCAAAGTAGTTTTGCAGCTCTAAATTTAGAAACCTCTGTAAAAAAAGAAGTTCCAATTCCAAAAGTAACTTTAATGTTTTGAGCAACATCATCTATATCAGCTCCCAAATCAATAAGATTTCGTATGTACTCAGCTGTAGTTGCAATTGCAAATGCCAGTTCTTGAGTTGCATTTGCACCGCTATTAATATAGGGAAGCGAGCTAACACTAATAGTTTTCATTAATGGAGCATATTTTTTTTTCCATAACAGTGATGATTTTAATCCGGAAATAGCAGAATTTAATGGAACAGGAAGTTCGCCTTCGGAAGCCCAATAGCCTATTGGATCGGCCTCAACGGAACCAACTACTTTGGAAATATCAATATTATTCTTCTTGCAATAAGCTGAAAGTATTGATATAAAAGGCACAGATGAAAATCCAGTGCTAATGAATAGTGGAAATTTAGTGATGTCAACATCTTTAAGAGCGCGGGAAAAACTGCTTAATCCAGAAATTGAAAGACCGCCATTTCCAACATCTTCGGTTTTAGCATAATCAGCGTCTAAGCCAAGTTTTGATGCTTTATCGAGAGCAACATAAATGCTATTTTGTCCACGCTCCAAAGCATCCTTTAATGCGGTATTAAATTCGTCCGCATCAGCAAGCTCAATTCTTTGATTTATTAACCAAGCAGAATCAAAATAACCGGCAACATTAGCCGAACGTGTACTTCCATCGCCTGGATATTGGTCAAGATGGGAGTTCTTTTCTAATGTTTCACGAGTGTAAATTGGTTGAAGTTCAATACCTTCAATAGTTTTTGTAATAAGTTTTTCAAATGGTAAACCCTTTAGGTCTTTTTCCACAACCTTTTTCCATTCATCATAAGTTGGGGGAGTGAAATCGTTTTTTAAATCTATAGATTTAGGGAGTTCAAATTTCTTATCGACCGATTCAAGATTCATGTTTATCCTTTTTAATTTATATTGACGAATTAAACAATATCTATGCCAGATAAGTTTATAGCTAAAATTAAGTAAAAGTTCGGATTATTGGATGAAATAGCCAAATTGATTATCATTATAAGAGAAAAATACTATTAGCAAAAAGAATATTCCAATAACTTAGAATTGTTTTCTAAATATGCAAAATAACAAAAAAGATTAGCTAATTTATTATCTCAAGGATTTTAAAACTAGAGAGACTATAAATTAAAATTCTTATCCAATCTCTAAAAGAGCTTCTCCTTTTTCAACAGAACTATTCTCTTTTGCTGAAATTGACTTTACAATTCCAGAAGCAGAGGCTCTTATTTCGTTCTCCATTTTCATGGCTTCTAATAGAAAAATTGGTTCACCCATTTGAACTTTATCACCAACTTTTTTCAATATTTTTACAATCAAACCAGGCATTGGAGATTTAATAATTTCACTGTTACTTTCCTTAGCTTTATTCTTCAAATATTCATTTGCTTTTTCTTCAAGATTAGTCCGCACTGTAACATTGTAAGAATATCCAGCAATAGTAAAAGAATAATTTTCGTGGTTATTTTTATCCGATGTAACTTGATAAACTCTGTTGTTAACTTTTAGTAAATACGAATACTTCGATAATTGCGAAAGCTCAACATATAAAATAACACCATTTAATTCAACTTTATTATTATTTAATATTTTAAGATTGTGCTTATTATTATTTACAGAAACTGTGTAATCATTCATAAGTATTTTTACCCCACTTATTGTTTGGACTGCATTCTCTTTTAAATGGTTTTGTTTTTGAATCTTTATCTTTTAATAAAGCAGCTAAAATTATTGCTACATTTTCAAATTCATCTACTATTTCAGTTTTCCATTTACCTGGAAGAAGATTAATAAATTTGTTATCAAGAAAATTAATATCAAAATTACCCTCAAGAAATATTGGGTTATTCAAAATCCATTGAAAAGCATGAATATTTGTAATTACACCAACAATTTGATATTCTGCTAAAGCTCTTTTCATTCTTGAAATTGCTTCCTCCCTATCTTTACCGTAAGTAATTACTTTAGATAACATTGGGTCGTAATAAACGGAAACATCGGAGTGAATATCAATTCCTCTATCAACTCTAATTCCAGGTCCTGATGGAAGTCTGTGATGCAGAATTTTACCAGTTGAAGGAGCAAAGTTTGCGTCAACATCTTCTGCATAAATTCTGCATTCAATTGCATGACCAATAATTTTTAAGTCCTCTTGTTTGATAGTAAGTTTATCACCTTGCGCAATTTTAATTTGCTCTTTAACCAAATCAATTCCAGTAATCATTTCTGTTACTGGATGTTCTACTTGGAGGCGAGTGTTCATCTCTAAAAAGTAAAAACTTTCTTTTTGATCAAATAAAAATTCAATTGTTCCTGCATTATAATAATTGCACGCTTTTGCAGCGTTAACAGCAGCAGTCGTAACTTTAGCTCTTAGTTCATCAGTTAAAGTAAATGCTGGAGCTTCTTCAACCACTTTTTGATGCCGCCTTTGAATTGAGCAATCTCTTTCAAATAAGTGAAGATAGTTACCATGCTTATCAGCTAAAATTTGAACTTCAATATGTTTTGGATTTTCAACAAACTTTTCGATGTAAACTGAATCGTCGCCAAAAGCTTTTTTAGCTTCGTTTTTTGCTCTATCAATAGCATCTTTTAATTCTTCAATTTTATCAATTTTGCGCATCCCTTTACCACCACCGCCCGAAGCAGCTTTAAGCATAACTGGTAAACCAATTTCAAGACAAATGTTTTTTGCATCTTCGTACGATTTAATTCCTTCCGTGGAACCTGGAACAATTGGAACTTTGTTTTGCTTCATTATTGTACGTGCAGTGGTTTTATTTCCCATCATTTCAACAGACTTGGAAGAAGGTCCAATAAATATTATTCCAGCGGTTTCACATTTTTTAATAAAAGCTGAGTTTTCAGATAGAAAACCATATCCGGGATGAATTGCATCTGCGCCAATATTTTTAGCAAGCTCAATTATTTTGTCGCCATCCAAATAAGATTCGGAAGCTGCACTATTTCCGATGTGGTATGCTTCATCTGCTACTCTAACATGAAGTGAATACTTATCAGCCTCAGAATATACTGCCACAGAAGTTATTTTCATTTCGTGACATGCTTTTGCAATTCTTACAGCAATTTCACCACGGTTAGCTATTAGGATTTTTTTTATCATAGTTTATTTTATTTAGTTTTTTCATTTTTCAATTAAACTAGTTATTAGTTTATTGTTGCATTGTTACATTGTTGAAAAACGAATAACAATTAAGCAATTAGTCAATTTAGCAATTAAACAATTTAGCATTCTCTCTTCTTCGTTTTCATCACAAAGGAATATTTGTATGTTTTTTATTTGGATTACTATCAACCTTTGTTTTAAGTAGCTGCAACGCATTTACTAATCTTAATTTTGTTTCATTTGGATAAATTACAGCATCAACATAGCCACGTTCGGCAGCAATGTATGGATTTGCAAATTTTTCAGTAAACTCAGAAATTTTTTCATTCAGCTTTGCTTCGCTATCATCGGCGCTTTCAATTTCTTTTTTGAAAATAATTTCAACCGCACCTTTTGGTCCCATCACAGCAATTTCGGCAGTTGGCCATGCAAAGTTAAAATCAGCGCGTATATGTTTGGAATTCATAACATCGTAAGCACCACCATAGGCTTTGCGAGTAATTACTGTTATTTTGGGAACTGTAGCTTCGCTGAACGCAAAAAGTAATTTTGCTCCGTGTTTAATTATTCCACCCCATTCTTGTTCAGTTCCAGGCAAAAATCCGGGAACATCTTCCAAAACAATTAATGGAATGTTGAAAGCATCACAGAAGCGAATAAATCTAGCTCCTTTTATCGAAGCATTAATATCCAATACTCCCGCCAAAACTGCTGGTTGATTAGCAACAACGCCCACAGACATTCCGCCAATTCTGCCAAATCCGACAATTATATTTTCGGCATAATTTTTATGCACTTCCAAAAATACTCCATTATCTAGCAGAAGTTTTATAACCTCATTCATGTCATAAGGTTTGTTTGGATTATCGGGAACAATATTGTCAAGAGCTGGAATTGACAAGTCTTGTGAAAAATCGAAATCCTTTTCAGGTGATTTATCCTTCCAATTTAATGGAATATAATCGACTAGCTTTCTGATATTTTGCAAAACTTCAATTTCACTTTCAAAAGCAAAATGAGCAACACCACTTTTTGTGGAATGGGTTTCGGCTCCGCCAAGTGCATCAAAAGTAACTTCTTCGTGTGTAACCGTTTTAACAACATTTGGTCCTGTAACAAACATGTGACTTGTGTGATTTACCATAAAAATAAAATCTGTAATAGCGGGAGAATAAACAGCCCCACCAGCACAAGGTCCAAGTATTGCAGAAATTTGTGGAATAGTTCCTGAAGCCAATGTGTTTCTTAAAAATATATCAGCATAACCGCCAAGACTAACAACGCCTTCTTGTATTCGCGCACCGCCAGAATCGTTTAGTCCAATTACTGGAATACCAATTTTCATTGCCATATCCATTATCTTCACTATTTTTTCAGCATGTGCTTCGGAAAGCGAACCGCCGAATATTGTAAAGTCCTGACTAAAAACAGCAATTGGTCTATCATTTATCCTAGCAAAGCCAGTAATAACACCATCACCAAGAAACTTTTGCTCCTCTAATCCAAAATCAGAAGAACGATGTTTTACAAACATGTCAATTTCTTCAAAACTTCCTTCATCAACAAGTAATGTAATTCTTTCTCTTGCGGTTAATTTTCCTTTATCATGCTGGCTTTTAATTCTAATTTCGCCACCACCAAGCTGTGCTTTTTCGCGTAGTTGGCCAAGTTCATCCATTTTTTTCTGAATCATAATTGTATTACCTATGTTTCAATTCATGAATTTCTAATTTTTGATAAAAATATTTGAATCAAAAAGAGAATTTAATGCTAAAATAGAAAAAACATTTATTATATAAAACATTTCAACTACATTTATTATTTTTCAATTTTAGCAACAAGAAAATAGTTTTTGCAATAAATTAATTTTCTATTTTAATAATCATTAAAATTTAATTTATAGGCGGTTATGAAAAAGATATTATTGGTTATGTTCATATTATTTCAAGTAGCTTCATTTGCTCAAGATGAGCAAAAAATAAATATTATGGAACTAAACTATCCTGAGGAATTGAGTGTAATTACTCGCTCAGATTGGGGCTGGCTTCCATTAGAGAATTCAAAAGAAGAAGCTAAGATTACCAAAATTACAATTCACCATGGCGGTGTTGAAGTTAGTGCTGACAAAGACCCGATTGAATCAATTAGAAATTTGCAAAAATGGAGTAGAGTAGAAAAAAAATGGATTGATATTCCTTATCATTTTATGATTGACCTTGAAGGCAAAATATATGAAGCTCGTCCAATTAATTTACCTGGCGATACTAATACCGAATATGATCCTACTGGACATGCATTAATTGAAGTTATGGGAAATTATGAAATTCAAGAATTTAGCGAAAATCAAATGAAATCATTAGTTGCTCTTTCTGTATTTCTTGCAAAAGAATTTAACGTTCCAGTTTCGGATATAAAAACTCACAAAGATTATTCCGCAACGACTGTTTGTCCAGGTAAAAATATTTATAAATATTTTGAAGATGGAACTTTTATTAAAATGATAGAGGCAAAAGTGGAGGATTAATTTTTCTTTTATCCTTCACAATCCTAATCTTCAATATCTCTTGACACAATTTTTATATTGATTTTTCCTTTTCTATAAATTATAATTCATCCACAGTAAGCAAGATTGATTTCTAGCATGCTGTTTAAACTAATCATCTTCAATAATTGTTTTTCCATTGTAAAACACCAAAATTCATAATTAGTTATTAAAGATTATTATTTAAAGAAAATTTATGTTAAAATGTTTTAAGTTATATAGAAGTAACTTAAAATATATATCATAAAAGATTCATAATAATTTTTTAACTTTGAATAACAATATTATAGAGGCAGTTATGAAATTAAAGATTTGGATTCTTTTCGGTTTATTCGTTTTTACATTATTTCTGTTAAGTTGTTCAGATAAAAATAGTGTGAAAGTATTAAGTTTCTCTCCAGAAGGTGAAACAAAAGCACTCACATATATTCAAGTTGACTTTTCACAATCAATTGCTCCAGTTGATAAAATTGAAAAATGGATAGAGGATGAGTTGATTGAATTTGAACCAAAAATTGTTGGAAAATTTAAGTGGACAAATCAGAAAACTTTAATTTTCTCTCCCGATTATCCACTAAATCCTAGTCAAAATTATAAAGCTAATATATCAGACAAAGTACTTATCAACACTAAATACACTAGTGATTTTGAAACACATGAGTTTCATACGCCATACTTTGATGCGATAAAAGCGGAATATTTTTGGACTCAATTAGAGGATGAAGAATATAAAATTAGTGTTAAAGCAAATTTAGTGTTCAACTATCCAGTTTTACCAGATATGTTAGAGCAGAATTTGAAAGTGACTATAAATGGAAAGGTTAAAGATGATTTTAAAATAATTTCCGATAATTCATCAACAATAATTGCCATTGATTTAGGCACTATTAAGCAAACGGATAAAAACCAAGATTTAGTAATTACTATAAAAAAAGGATTAAACTCGGTTGTTAGTAAAATGCCAACTACTGATGAGCGACATTTTTCATACACACTTCCACCAATAACACGTGTAGCTATAACGGGTGTTTCATCGGGATATGATGGAACAGACGGATGGATATTTGTTAATACAACGCAGAAAATTAAAGAGAAAGATATTCTAAAATACATAACTCTGAAACCAGCAAAAGATATTATTGTGTCATCAAATGAAAATGGATTTAAAATTAGTGCTGATTTTATGAAGTCAAAAACAGTTAATCTAAATATTTCAAAAGGTTTGCCTGGTTTATATGGCGGTAAATTGGAGTTTGATTACGAGCAGGTTATAACTCTTGTTGATATTGAACCAATAATTAATTTTAGTTCAAAGGAAGGAAAATATTTATTGCTTGGTGGTAATGAAAATTTGAAAGTTAATACCGTTAATGTTGATGCTGTAGAAATTGAAGTATCAAGAATTTATAAAAACAATTTACTTCATTTCCTAGATAACTATTCATACTACTATAATGACAATTATAATTATAATCCATCATATTACACTGGAAATTTTGGTGATAAGGTTTTTAGCGAAAAGAAAAAATTGGACTCTGAGCGAAATTGGCAAAATAGTTTTAATATAAATCTTAATAGAGTTTTAAAGGATAAACAAAAGGGAATTTATACTATTAATGTCAGATCGGATGATAGACGCTGGTTGCATGATGGAAAGATGATTGCAATTTCTGATTTGGGAATTATTTCTAAAAAGTCTGAGAAGGATTTAATAGTCTTTGTTAATTCAATTAGTAGTGCTGAGCCTGTTGAGGGTGTAGATGTAAATATTATTTCATCAAAGAATCAGACTATTCTTAAAGGTACAACTGATGAAAAGGGTATTATTCACTTCAAAGATATAAGGACAAAGGTAGGCGAAGCAATTCCAATTTTAGTAACATGCGAATTAAATGATGATTTTAATTATATAGATTTACGAGAAACGGAAATTGAAACATCACGCTATGATGTTGGAGGAATTACTCAATACTCAAACTTCTTTAATGCTTTTATATATTCAGCCAGAGATATATACAGACCTGGCGAGGAAGTAGTAATCTCCGGCATTGTTCGGGATGAAAAGATTGCTTTGCCATCAGAACTGCCAGTTTATGTTAAAGTAATTTCACCAACCGGAAAAACATTTGCTGAGTACAAAAAACGTTTGAACGAGCAAGGATCTTTTGAACTGTTTGTCAATCTTCCAGATTATGCACAAACGGGAATTTACTTTGCTGAGTTATATGTTAATAGTAAAGAGATGATAGGAAGTTATAAATTCAAAGTGGAAGAATTTGTACCTGATAAAATACGTGTTACAGTTAATTCAGAAAAAGAAAAATATATTCTTGATGAAAAAGTTGAATTCCAATTAGATGCAGAATTTCTCTTTGGTGCAAAAGCATCGGGATTAAAGTACGAAGCAGATATCCAACTTCAATCGAAAAAATATCAAAGTAAAAATTATCCAAAATTTAATTTTGCCAATTCATCTGTAACTGATCAGCACTATGAAAATTCATTTGTTGATGGTCTTTTGGATGACAATGGAAAAGCTGAATTCAACTATCAAATCCCTAAATTACTTGCCAGTAGTGGGTATATTCAAGGAACTGCTTTTGTCAGTGTATTTGATTTGACTGGACGAACAGTAAATAAACCTGTAATATTTAAAGTTTATCCAAAAGATTATTTTATTGGAATTCGTTCTAAAGGATATTATCACAGTACAAATAGCAAACTTAATTATCAGTTTATAGCTGTGGATAAGGATGACAAAGCACTAAATAACTTTGAATCTACAGTGGAGTTAGTAAAATTTGAGTGGCAGACAGTACTCAAAAAAAGCCAAAATAATAAATATTATTATGCATCCGAGAAAAAAGAAATTACTGAATGGAAAAAAGAACTTCTTTTGAATGGGCAGACCAATTTTCAATTATCCGTTGATAAAACTGGTAGTTATGAGATTAGGATTTATAAAAAGGGAAGTGATGAGTATAAAAAAGATAATTTTTATGTATATGGCTGGGGCGGTTCTACGGCATCAACTTTTGAAGTGGATAAAGAAGGTAGAGTTGAAATACTATTTGACAAGGAATCTTACCAACCAGGTGACAAAGCAACCATACTTTTTACTACACCATTTTCTGGAAAAATGTTAGTCTCATTTGAACGAGATAAAATTTATGAATACAAAATTATTGATGTAAAAAACAAATCAGCAGAATTGAAAATTGATATCGCGGATGAATATTTGCCAAATATTTATGTCTCTGCTACTTTATTTAAGGAGCATTCAGAAATAAGTGAAACTCCATTTCTAGTCGGGCATGGATATGAGTCAATGACTGTTGAGCAAAAATCAAATAGATTACCATTACAAATTACAGCTCCAACAAATATTGAACCACGAACTAAACAAAAAATTAAAATTAAATCAATTTCAGAAAAAGATGTTTATATAACTCTTGCAGTTGTGGACGAAGGTATTTTGCAATTGAACGATTACCAAACTCCAGATGCATACAATTATATGTATGCCAAAAGACCGTTGAGTGTGGACAGTTACAATTTGTATAAACTTTTATTACCGGAGATTGTTAGTCAATCCAGTTCTACTGGAGGAGATGCACTTGCAAGTGAATTTAAGAAGCGGACTAATCCTGTAAAATCAAAAAGATTTAAATTGCTTTCATTTTGGAGTGGAATTAAAAAAACAGATAGTAATGGTGAAGTTACTGTTGATGTTGATATTCCACAATTTAATGGTGAAGTAAGAGTGATGGCCTTAGCATATTCTGGCAAGCGTTTTGGTAATGCAGAAGCAAAAATAAAAGTAGCTGACAAAATTATTATTGAAGCAGAGATTCCAAGATTTTTAACAATTAGAGATACTTTGTTATCAAATGTTACTGTACTAAATCCAAATAACTTAAAAGGTGAATTGGAACTTTCGCTAAAAGTTGAAGGACCATTGAAGGTTATTTCAGAAAAAAGCATAAAACTCAAGCTAGCAAAAGATAAGAATGCTTCTGTGCAGTTTAAAATTGCTACAGAACAGAAGATAGGAGTTGGTAAAATAGTAATTCAATCGAGTGGGGTTGCTAAAGTAAAAGAAGAAATTGAATTAGGAGTAAGACCTGCTTCAGCATTAATTACTGAGACTGGTGATGGTGTTATTACTGCGGGTGAAAAATTGGAAGTAAATATTCCAAGTGGATATTTAGAAGCTACGCAAAGTACGGCACTTTTAATAAGTAAATATCCTTCAATAAAATTGGCTAAACATTTAAAATATCTTGTTGGATATCCGTTTGGATGTCTTGAGCAAACAACATCTAAAGTATTTCCACAATTATATTTTGAAGAATTAGCAAAGTTAGCTGCACCAGAATATTACAAAACAAAAACTCCTAAATACTATGTAATGGAAGGAATTAGAAAAATAGAATCAATGCAGCTTTATGATGGATCATTCAGTTATTGGCAAGGTGGGAATCATTCTAATTTATGGTCAACAGTTTATGCAGCTCATTTCTTGGTTGAAGCTAAATCAGCAGGATATAATGTATCTGAAAGTGTTTTAACAAATGTTCTTAATTATTTGAGTAATAATGCTAAAACAAGAAATGTTGAAGATAATAGGAGATCAAGAAATAATAAAATAACTATAATTAAAACAGCTCCAAAGGAAGTTCTCTATTCTTTATTTGTTTTGGCTCTTGCAAAACAAGCTGATATTTCAACAATGAATTATTATAAAGCTCATCTTGATCTGTTAACAACTGATTCGCAGTATTTGCTAGCCGCTGCTTATGGATTAAATGGTAGGATGAATTCATTTTACGAGTTGTTGCCCACAGAAAATTTCACTAAAAATATTAGCCGTAATAGCGGGGGTGATTTTGATTCTGAAATTAGAGCAAATTCAATTATACTCTATACATTACTTACGGTTGACCCAGAGAATGAAAAGATTCCATTTATGGTGAAACATTTGTCAAAAATATCTGAGTCTATTTACTCTACTCAGGAAAGATCATTTGCAATGTTAGCACTGGGCAAAGCTGCTTCAATCAATGGAGATAGTAATGTTGAAGTAAATATTACTCTTGATGGAAAAACTGTTGGTACATTTGTTGGAAATAATTTGAGAATTTCAGATAGGAAATTAAATTCATCAAAGATTATACTTTCTGCAAAGGGAAAAGGTAAGGTTTTTTATTCGTGGGAAACTGAAGGAGTTAAATTGGATAAACCTGTTATTGAAAAAGATTCGTATATGAAGGTTAGAAAAACTTACTACGACTATAAAAATGGAAACCTGTTAACGAGTAATAAATTCACTCAGGGCGATATGATTGTTGCAAAAATATCATTAACTGGATTTGAACAATCGGCACAGAATATTGTAATTAGTGATTTAATTCCAGCAGGTTTTGAGATTGAAAATCCACGATTAAAATCGGAATCACAATTCAACTGGGTTGTAAAAAATGAAATGCCTATTGAATACTTAGATATTCGTGATGATAGATTACTAATATTTACGAATTTGGCTCGTAATAAAACAATGGATTATTATTACTTATTGCGTGTTGTAAGTAAGGGTAAGTTCGTTCAACCTGCAATTGGCGCAGAGGCAATGTATGATGGAGACTTTAATTCGTATAACGGTTTTCAAATTATTGAGATTATTAAATAATATAATATTTAAAATGAAAAAGTTGAGAACTTGTTTTTCTTTTCTGTAATGAAAAGATTTGTTTTTTAATTATTAGGCAAAAGTAGTTGGTAAATAAAGCTGATAAATGAAATTATGGAATAGATATTTAATGTATCAAGAAAAACGTGACGAATGAACTCAAATAATTTTGCAAAATATTTTCGACAAATTATTAACTCAATAATTTTCAGAATACTTCTATCAATTATTTTGATAGGAGTATTGCTTAATTTAATGTTTCCAATACCAGAGCCAAAAGAATATTCACAAGTTATTTATGCTAAAGACAGCACTATGCTAGCAGCTTATTTAACATCGGATGATAAATGGCGTCTCGAAACAAAAGTCTCAGATATTACTCCAGAAATGGTTCAAGCTATTATTAACAAAGAGGATAAATGGTTTTATTGGCATTTTGGATTCAATCCGTTTTCAATTGTTAGAGCGTTTGCTAGTAATATTACTAGTGATAATAGGATTTCTGGTGCATCAACAATAACAATGCAGATTGCCAGAATAATGGAACCAGGCGAGCGTTCATATTTCAATAAGTTACTGGAAATATTTCGAGCCATACAATTAGAATTACATTTTAGCAAAAAGGAGTTGCTTGAAATCTATTTATCAAATATACCGATGGGTGGAAATATTGAAGGAGTGAAAGCCGCTTCTCTCCTTTATTTCAATAAACTTCCTAAGAAACTAAGTCTTTCTCAATCAGTTCTACTTACAATTATTCCTAACAATCCCAATAAGAACAGATTGGATATACCCAACGAAAGTATTATTAGAAAAAGAAATAATTTGCTTTTAAAATTTAGAGGGCAAAATCTTTTTTCTAACGAATCTATCTCTGATGCACTTGAAGAAAAAGTTGAATCACATAGGTATAACATACAAAACTTTGCGCCTCACTTTACGCAAGTGATAAATTCGAGTTCAAAAGAAACTGAAATATTTACTACTCTAATTCCTAAAATTCAATTAAAGTGTACTAAACTTTTAGAAAATCACGTAAATAGAAGTATAGGTAAAGGTGTTACTAATGGAGCTGTATTAGTAATTGAAAATACTAGAAACTCTATTATTGCGTATTGTGGTTCGTCTGATTTTTATAACTCTGAAACAGCTGGACAAGTAAACGGTATAACGTCAATCCGATCGCCAGGCTCTGCATTAAAACCATTTCTTTATTCACAAGCTTTAAACAACGGAGTAATTACTCCCAAAAGTAAATTACTTGATGTACCAACAGACTTTGGAAGCTACGCTCCAGAAAATTACGAAAGAGAATTTAATGGTGAAGTTACAGTAGATTATGCTTTAGTAAACTCATTGAATGTGCCTGCTGTACGATTATTACAAAAAATTGGATTCCAACCATTTATAAATCTATTAGAAAGCTTAAATTTTAAAGAGATTGAAAGGCAAGAAAAAACACTAGGATTATCAGTAATTTTAGGCGGTTGTGGTGTTACTCTCGAGGAATTAACTATCGCATACTCAATATTTGCTAATAAGGGGAAACTGAGAGCAATAAATTGTTTCAACAACAAATTAATTGAAGATGAAAAACAAATACTATCAGAAGAAACGAGTTATTTAATTTCAAATATACTATCCTCTTTAGAGAGAACTGAATCACCAAATCTTATTTCATCTGTGAGCAAGTTACCAAACATTGCTTGGAAAACAGGTACTTCCTATGGAAGAAGAGATGCTTGGGCAATTGGATATAATAAAAGCTATACTATTGGTGTTTGGATGGGAAATTTTGATGGAAAAGGGTCGCCATATCTTTCCGGAAGTGAAATGGCTGTTCCACTGTTATTTAGTCTTTTTAATTCAATAGATTATGAGAATTCTGCTAATTGGTTTCACGAGCCAGTAGGAATATCAACGAGGGATGTTTGTAAAAATAGCGGGCTAATTCCTTCGGAGAATTGTACAGATATAATTCGGGATTATTACATCGAGAATGTTTCGTCAAATGAAAAGTGTAATCATATTCAAGAAATATATGTAAATGAAGATGAGACTGAATCTTATTGTCTTGGCTGCTTGCATGAAAAGAAATATAAAATTAAAAAATATTCATTTTATCAACCTGAATTAGCACTTTGGTATAAAAAATCTGGAGTAAGTTTTAATTCTCCTCCAAAGCACAATGAAAATTGTGAAGTAATGGGACTCAAAAATGGATTAAAAATATTGTCACCATCAGCAGAGTTTGAGTATCTTCTTGAGAAATATGTAAATCAAGAGGTTATGCTTTTAGCTACTTCTAACACAGATGTAAAAGAAATATTTTGGTATGTAAATAAAAAATATTTTGGAAAGACAAATCTTGGTGAAAAGTTGTTTTTCAAACCTATAAATGGATTAAACAACATTCTTTGTGTTGATGATAAAGGAGGGGAGAGTAGTTTAACAATTAAAGTTAAGTTTTATTGAAATATTATTGATTTAATTATTATCAAAATGACATAAAATAAAACTGTCTTTTCTGTAAAGACAGTTTTATGAAATTATTTTAATAAACCTTCAAATTTCGCAAGTTCAGCGTCAATTGAACCAATAATAATTTTAGTTTTAACTTTAACTGGAATTTTCAATTCATCATCTGAAAGCCAAATTGTTATTTGACCTTCGGTTTTAAATAAGCCACCCTCTGCAATAATTGGCTCTACCATAATGCAATTAAAGGTACCAGCCTCAACTTCAATTGTTTCCTTTCCTTTATACACTACATCTAATGGATAAACTTTTTTCTTATAAAAATTATGAAGTTCAAATTTATCACCCACTTTTAATCCAGTATAATCCAAAGTTCTTGAATAATAAAATGCCGAAACAATATCATTTATATTTGCAGGAATGTCATAACTACCTTTACTTGTTTTAGCAACACCTTTTCTATGGTCGAAGAAAGCAGCAAAATCCATACTAAAACCACCTTCACGAACATGTTGTTCAAAGCGCCAAGGGAACAAAGCTTCCACATCTAAATATGTTTCATATCTATCACGTACTTTGTAAAAAGGATCAAAACTTGGAAGTGAATTTACACTAAATGTAACATGATAAACATCACGTCCAGCAATTCTCTTTATTTTAGGAATTTCCATTACGGCAACACCAGCTGTAACAAATCCGTATTTAACATTAAAAGTTAGTTTTTCGCCAACTGTAAATGCTTTATTTTCAATTTTTCTAAAATTATCTTGCCCAAAAATTGCTTGGGAAATAACGAACAATAATATTACTACTTTATATTTCATAACAGACTCATTTTTTATGTAAAAACAATAAAAATTTCACTTTTATAACTAATTCACATTGCAACATAACACAAAATATATGCCATACAAATAAAACGATAAAAATTGCGATGAAAAGGATATTTCATTAATGTCTTGAATAGTTAAGCAAAATAATGTTGACTAAAATAGACACATTCATTTTTTAGATACAAATAAATTATCCTTAATGTAAAATCTGAGCAAAAGTTCTTTCGATTTTGTAATTCCAACTCTCTCAGTTTGTACAATCTTATTTGGCTCAATATTTTGAAAATCAAGTATATAAATATTGTTTTCTAAAAGATATACTCCGTCATCATTATTAGTAATTGCGAGTGCTTCACATAATTTTGCTGGGCCATTTGTTAAAGAGATTATATTTTTAGACAATATACTTTTTTCGCCAAATCTATTTTTATTCATTAATTCAATATTAGAAATAGGTTCAATAGCACGAATTAAAACTGCTTCGCCTACATTTTCTTTGCCTGTAACTATATTACAGCAAAAATGAATTCCATAAATTTGATATACGTACAAATGCCCGCATGTTTTGAACATTGTTTTGTTTCTATATGATAATCCCTTGTACGAATGCGAAGCTTCATCGTTCTGAGCAAGATAAGCTTCGGTTTCCACAATTATACCTGCAAGCAAAATTCCATTAATATTTTTAACTAAAATTTTACCAAGTAAATTTTTGGCTACTTCAACAGTTGGTTTATTGTAAAATTGTAATTCGAGTTTTGGATTATTTTCAAACTCAATCATTTGGTTTTATGATCTCATTCGTGCATTTATTTCTGCAATTTTTAATCTGAAATATTCTTCTCGGTCTGGCTGAATTTCCAATAAAGTATTATAAATAGCTTTTGCTTCTTTATAATTTGATTGATCAAAATAGATTGAAGCAAGCGTTTCGGATACTAATCCTTTGGGAGGCAAAAAATTTTCATTTTCATTGGTAACATTTGGTGCAGAGTAAGAAAAATCTTCATCAAGATTTACCTTAATTTTTGCATTTTTAAGAGCGTCGGCTAAATCTTGAAGTTCGTCATGCTTATTATCACTTATTAATTGCTCAGGTTTATCCTCCCCATTCTTAAAATCTGAATTACGATAGAAGTTGAAAGTTTTAGAATAATTAAGGAGTGAATTCCCCTTTTGGAAGCATTCCTCTGCTTCATCTAAATTGCCAATTTCTAAAAATAATTTACCTAATAAAAAATATGGAGTAGGATAGTTTTCGTAAAGCTCAATTCCATCTTGAAGAATAGAAATTGCATCTTCAAAATTATTTTTCGTTATTTCAACAGATGCAATTCGTGCAAAAAGGGGTGATTTATTATTTAATTCATAAATAGCAATATATTCATTTTTAATATTCATGATATCAAGTTAATTATTTTTTAATTAAAACTTGCTTTAATGATAGCACAGATACTGAGAAAAATCCAAAAAAGAACATTAGGTTAAATGGAAGAGCTGCAAGTTCCAAAAAGTAGATAGAAGTGATTACACCTATTAAACTATAAATAGCAAAGGATATTTCTACAAATAACAAAAAGGATATTTTGCTACCAGAAATATATTTGTTAACAACCTTAATTGTACTATTAGTAACAAATTTTGGAGTTCTAACAAATTCACTTTTTTTATTAAATACACCTTCAAGAACAGCTTTTGTGTTATTTAATGCTAATCCCATTGTTCCTGATAGAAAAATCGGGAAAATTAAAATTCTTCTTTTCCAATCGAGATAAATGTTTTTTTGCGCAGTAATATATAATAAAAATGTACTAATAAATGCTATGATAAATAGGGAGCTATATTGGAAATAAGTATCAAAGTTACCACTATGCTTAATAAAAAGAAGTGGCAAATTGAGAAGCGCAACTACAAGAACAAATGGAAATACAAAGTTATTTGTTAAATGAAAAGTTGATTGCAATTTAATTCTCAAACTAAGATCAGAAATCCAAATTTTAGGTAAAAGTTTTTTTGCCGTTTCAATAGCTCCTTTTGTCCAACGAAATTGTTGTGATTTTAGTGCACTCATTTCAGCGGGTAATTCCGCTGGTGTTGTTACATCTTTTAAATATATAAATTGCCAACCTTTCATTTGAGCACGATAACTTAAATCTAAATCCTCCGTTAAAGTATCATTTTCCCAATTGCCTGCATCTTCAATGCATTCCTTTCTCCAGACTCCACCAGTTCCGTTAAAGTTTATGAAGAAACCAGCATCATTTCTTACATTTTGTTCTATTGCAAAATGTCCATCAAGTGCAAAAGCTTGAACACGGGTAAGTAATGAATAGTTTTCATTTAAATGTCCCCAACGAGTTTGCACCATTCCAATATTTTTTGTGTAAAAATGTGGTAACGTATTACTTAGAAAATCTGGAGGTGGAATAAAATCAGCATCAAAGATGGCAATAAATTCACCATTAGTTTCAGCTAGTCCATTTTTAAGCGCACCAGCTTTGAAACCAGATCGGTTTATTCTTTGAATATGGCTAATTAAAAAGCCTTCTTCTTTTTTTTGTTTAACAATATTTGCAACAATGTTAACAGTTTCGTCATTAGAATCATCTAATACTTGAATTTCAAGTTTATCTTTTGGATAATCAAGCTTACAAACTGCATCGATAAGTCTTTCAGCGACATACATTTCATTAAAAAGCGGAAGTTGAATAGTTACAACTTTTGAAGTATCAATAACGTTCAATTGTTGTTTCAACTTATTTCTATGTTTATGCTGATAAAATAACATAACAAATCCATGACTCGAAAAAATGAGTAGAACGGAAAGAGAAAAAGTGTACAAAATCAGAACTAATTCTGAAAATGGAAAATTAATCATTTATGGAATCCTATTAATATTAAAAAATTACCAGTCAGCGACGACTGCTAATAACAAATCCAAATTAACACTTTCAATAGCTCTTTGAATTGCATCTTGTCTATTTTCAATAGAGTTTCTTGTTGCATCAAATGTTGCGTAATTTGAAAATTTTTTATCAAAAATTGTTTTTTTCATCACTAAATCTTTATAAATAGCTTGAACATTAATTGTAATTTTCCGTTCAGTTGCTTTTTCATTTTCACCAGAAATAACCTCTGTTCTTTCTTGGAATGAAATTATTGCTACAGAAAGTATGGCATCTGAATTTGTTGAATTAACAACTTGCAAACTATTGTCATCTATAAATTGTTGTGTTAAGTTATTAGTAAAATCACTACTTATATTAGGTTCACCAAAACCACTTTTATCTTTAACTATTGGAATAGAAATAGTACGCAGATGCGCAGGCACTGAAGATCCTGTAAAGGAATAGCTGCAGCTCCACAATAAAGCTAAAATTGTAACAGCAATTATATTCTTAGTTGATTTCATATTCTTTCAATTTTCGATAAAGCGTACGTTCACTTATGTTTAATAGCTTTGATGTAAGCTTTTTATTCCATTTTGTATAATCCAAAGCATGTTTAATCGCATTTTTTTCCAAATCACTTATAGGAATTATTTTACTTTCCTGAACACTATTATCTTCAATATTATTATAATTTAATCTAGCAATATTTTTTAAATCGTTTATATCTTTTTTAATATCAATTAAAGCTCTGTAAATCATTTCTCTATCAAGAGCATCTGATGGTCTATCTAAATATACAGGTAGATTCATATTCTCTTTAAAAGCTGCTGGCTTGGAAAGTAGTAAATTAAAAGACTTAGCAGTAATTTTGCCAGTACTATTTAATGCTAGTGCAGATTCAATTGTGTTTTTCAATTCTCTAATATTTCCGGGCCAATAATAGTTTAGCAATAAATCTGTAACATCGTCACTATATTCAAATTGTGGTAGATTATTTCTTTCGGAATAATTTTTAATAAAATAATCAGCTAAAGGAAGAATATCTTCTCTTCGCTCACGCAATGGCGGAATAGTTAACGTAACAGCTTTTAATCTAAAATATAAATCATTTCTAAATCGTTTATTTTGCACTTCAATTTCAAGTGATTTATTTGTTGCAGCAATTATTCTTACATCAACAGAAGTTACACGTTCACTACCTAAACGCATAAATTCATTGGTTTCCAATACTCTTAAAAGCTTAACTTGAGTAGTAAGCGACATTTCTCCAATTTCATCTAGGAAAAGAGTTCCTTTATCAGCAATTTCAAAATAACCTTTGCGAACATCAGTAGCACCAGTAAATGAACCTTTTTCATGTCCAAAAAGTTCAGATTCAAGCAGTCCTTCAGGAATTGCTCCACAATTAACATTAACTAGATTTTTATGGGTTCTTTTGCTCGATTCATGAATAGCGCGCGCAAAAATTTCCTTTCCAACACCACTTTCACCGGTTAATAAAATGGAAATATCAGCATCTGCAACTTGCATAATTATATCCACCAAATCTTTTGTACGCTTAGATTTGCCAATAATACCGTGTTTTTTTTGGAATTCTTCTGTAGTCATTAATCCATTTAAATATTAAATGCAAACTTACTAAAGGAATTGAAATTTCACTAATAATTATTATGATAAAATGTCAAATAGTCGGATATACCTTCATACCGTCATAAGTAATAAATATTTTGTTTTTTAATTTATATGATAATTTTGAATGCTTATCTACAATTCCATCATTATCGTTTATATGAACTAGATATACTTTTTCTACAAAAGAATTTTCTAGATAATTTATTATGTGATAAAAAGAAACATGAGTGGATTCAACAATTAAATATTTTGGAAAAAATTCATTAAAAAGAGATAAATCTGCTATTGAGCCAATATCTGAAGTATAATGGATTGAAATTTCAGCATCCATAATTAATATCGATGCTGAAACAAAATTATTTTTTGGAATCAATTTTACATTGTGTTTGTTGGTTATATGCGTGTTCTGGAGTGGTAAAATGCCAAAATTTTCATCAAAAAGTATTTTCTGTCCAAAATTATATCCTATTATTTTAAACAAGAAATTAAAAGTTTCTGGAAATAGAAATGATGAAAAAAGAAAATTATTTGCAAAATTGACAAATGATGAATGAATATAAAAGTATAAAGGCTTTGTTCTTTCTGCCATTTTCATTTGTGTTAATAAAGAAGCAATTCCAGAAAAGTGATCAGAATGAGTGTGAGTAATAAATATTGAGTCAATTTTATTTAGGTCAATTTCTAAACTTAATAGTGCCTTCGAAATTCCATCACCAGTATCAATTAGAAGAGAATGATTTTTACTGCTTATTAATAATGACGTATGAAATCTTTTTAGTTGCGTCTTTCCTGAACCAGTTCCAACGAATGTAACTTCCAAAATATTTACCTTTTAATTAAGCGGAATAACTCGTCCAACTAAATTGTATTCCTTTTTCAACTCATCAAGAATTGGTTTTGCCGAGCTCTCATTAGTAAATTTTCCAATTATAACTACGTTTAATAGTGAAGCGCCAATTTCTTTTGTGTAAGTTTCGGAATAAATCCCTTTTTCCTCAAACTTTTTTTTGAGATTATTTGCATTGGTTCTGTTTAAGAAAGCTCCAGCTTGCACTGTAAATTCAAATTGTGCTGCTTTTTTTTGTTCTATGTTTACTATCGTTTTTTCTTCAGATTCACTCATTATAAAAGCTTCTTCACTTGGTAAAGTTCTATCTGCGGCTCTAATATATGGCGAGTTTGGATAGCCTTTTTCCAGTTTTGATAAATATTGTTGAGCTTTGTTATAAATTCCAAGTGAATAATAGTATGAAAAAACTCGATAAAGTGCGGCATCGGCAAATTGTGATTTTGGAAACTTTGTATAAACATCGGAATATTTTGTTAATGCTTCATCACCATTTTCAGTTAGTACAGCATCTAAAAATTGAACATTTGGATCATTGGGGTACTGATTTGCCAATTTTCTAAAATCACTTGTTGCTTCTGCAATTTCACCGTTTTCAATTTGTTTTAGAACCGAAACAATATCTACTTGAGCAAATGCGATTGAAGCAAAAAGGAGCATATAAATTAAAGTAAGTTTCATTTTTATATTCTCTATTAATTACTAACTTGAAACTAACGTAAAAATTTGTGTTAATCAATTTAATCAGCATAAAACATAATAAATCCGCTTTATCTGGATTCTATCTTTTATAAACATCTGTAATTTCAAGAAACTCACCAAATAGTGTTGCGGAAGTAGCTTTGTAAATTTTTACTTTTACATAATCTCCAATTTGCACATTTTCTGCAACTGGTAGAATTACAATTTTATTTGTTCCAGTTCTTCCAGAATAAAACTGGTCTGATTTTTTGCTTAAATTTTCGATTAGGACAATATCTTCAGTTCCGATTAATTTTTGATTAATTTCATATGCAATTTTCTGCTGCTGATCAATTATTTCCGTTAATCTACGCGATTTAACATCTTCTGGAACGTCATCAGCCATTTTGAATGCACGAGTGCCTTCTCTTGGAGAATATTTAAACATGTATGCACCGTCGTATCTAACTTTTGCCATAACATCCAAAGTCATTTTATGCTCTTCTTCTGTTTCAGTAGGGAAACCAGCAATTATATCTGTTGAAAAAGTGACTCCTGGAATAATTTTTCTGGCGCGTTCAATAATTCCAAGATAATGCTCAATTGTATATGTTCGGTTCATTTCCAACAAAACTCTATCGGAGCCAGACTGGACAGGTAAATGAATATAATTGCAAAGATTATCATGCTCTGAAATGGCATAAAGCAATTTATCCGATAAATCTTGTGGATGTGAAGTTGTAAATCTAATTCGTAAATTTTTATCTACTTCGGCACAAGCAACTAGTAAATCCGCAAAGTCATTTTCACCATCGGAATATGAATTTACGTTTTGTCCAAGCAAAGTAACTTCCCTAAATCCCTTTTCAGAAAGTCGGCGTACTTCTTCAACTATTGATTCCATTTTGCTGCTTCGTTCTCTTCCTCTCGTGAAAGGAACAACGCAATATGTGCAAAATTTATCGCATCCACGCATTACTGAAATCCAAGCGGAAAGACCTTCTTCTCTATATGGCTCAATATCTTCGTATGTTTCAGTTCTGGAAAGTTTTACACCAATACCTTTTTCACCCGCAACGGCAGTATCAATAAATTCTGGAATTCTACGATATTCATCAGGCCCAACAACAAGATCAACCATTTTTTGTTTGTCAATTAAATCTTCGCGTAAACGTTCTGCCATGCATCCAAGAATACCGATGACTAAATTAGGATTTTTCTGTTTCAATGTACCAATTGTTCCCAATCTTCCATGTATTCGTTGTTCCGCATTATCACGTACGCTGCATGTATTTAGGAAAACAACATCGGCAGAATCTATTTCTTTAGTTAATTCGTAACCTTTATTATTCAAAATTCCCATTACAACTTCAGTATCAGCCAAGTTCATCTGACAACCATATGTTTCTATATAAACTTTATTTTTATTCATCTAAATCAAAACCTTTCTTCAAACAATTTATCTTAGTTATAATTTGCAAAAATTATCAATGCAAATATATAGAATTTCTAAATAATTAGGACACTTAGTCTATTCTTTTGTAATTTTGCTACTGATGTCCAAAAAAATATGAGTTAAAGTATTTCACGATATAATGATGGAAATTGTGGTTAGATTTACACTTAACCGATAGAGTCGAAAATGAGAAAATTCCCGCAATTTTTTCATAAAAAAGACATTATTATTATTAAAACAATGCTTTTGGAGATAGAAATTGCGGGAATTTATTTTTGCATATTTTTATTTTGGTCAGAATTATGTTTTGCAGATAAATTAATAGTGTTAAAAAAATGAATGATCAAGAAATATTAAAAAGAAAATCGGCTGAAAAAGCTGTAGAATTTGTGAAGTCTGGAATGATTCTTGGCTTTGGAACAGGCTCAACATTTAATCATGTTTTATATGTGCTTGCCGAAAAATTGAAATCATGTGAAATTTCAAATATTGTTGGAATTCCATCATCCGAAAAAACACAAAAATTAGCTTCAGAATTAAACATTCCAACTTCTACATTAGATAATTTTCCAATACTTGATTTAACAATTGACGGTGCTGATGAAGTTGATGTAAAATTAAATGTTATTAAAGGAGGCGGGGGAGCGCATTTTCGTGAAAAAATTATTGCTCAAGCAAGCAAAAAATATATTATTATTGTGGATGAATCTAAAATCTCCAAATCGCTTGGTGAAAAATGGGCTGTTCCAGTTGAAGTAATACAAATGGCTTACCAAGTTGAGTTACAATTTCTGCAATCACTTGGTGCGGAAGTTAAACCACGCTTAGATAGCGAAGGCAATTTATTTATTACTGATGAAGGCAATAACATTATTGATGCAAATTTTGGAGTGATTAAAAATCCTAAAAAATTGGCTAGAAAATTAGAAAAACGCGCTGGCATTGTTGAGCACGGAATTTTTGTAAATATGGCTGATTTTGTTATTGTTGCAAAAGAAAGCGGAATTGAAGTCTTGAAGAAAGGTGAGTAAAGTTTAAAAAGATGATTTATAGAAGGTTTTATTTTTATCTCCATATTTTGTTAAATATTTTTTTTCAACACCATTTGCCAAATCTCTGCTTGCAGTTGCAGATGAGATTCCTTTGAAAAAATTCATATAATCTTTTCGTGTAAATTCATTTGTGTTCAAGGATATAAAATGCTCTAATCGTTGTGTGCTAGATAATGTTATATTGTTAATATTCAACAAATTAATGAGCGATTTTTCCAATACTTTAAGCATATACTCGATAAATACTGTTGAATTGCCATTTTTATCACTTGCTTCTAAAGCATTATAATACTCTTCTTGAGTTTGATTAATTAGCGTTTCAAATGGCAAGTTTTCAAAAACTGGATATTGCTGCATTAAAATTACAGTTTGCCAAAGTCTTCCCATTCTTCCATTGCCGTCCAAAAAAGGGTGAATGAATTCTACTTCATAATGAAAAACGCAACTTTTGATTAAATTTAGTTCGTCATAATTTTTTAAATACTTGAACAAATCATCCATTAATTGGGGAACTCTTTCTGCAGGTGGAGCTAAATGAGTTATTTCCGAACCTTTAAATATGCCGACACCTTGAGTTCGGTATTTTCCAGAATTTTCAACTAAATTATTCATTAACAATTTGTGCGCATTTAAAAATGAGCTATCTGAAAATGGTTTAAGTGACTTTATATTATCATATACTTTAATTGCATTAGTTACTTCCAAAATATCTTTTTTTGAACCAACTACTTTTTTATTTTCTACTAATGCTGTTATCTGTTCTTCTGATAACGAATTTCCTTCAATTTTTAATGATGAATGAATTGTCTTGATCTTATTTTGTTTTCTTAACTGTGGTGAAGCATTTCCAATATAATTTGCATTTACTTCACCAATTTTTTCTGAAATTGACGAAACTAATCTTAAAGTATTTGTTGTTATTTCATATGGTGGTTTCATATTGTCTTTATCGTGATACTATCATTTGATACTATCAAATTTAATTGTTTCGTTGCAGATTTACAATTGTTTTTTATTTCAAATCCATAATTAGAGTTTTTTCAATAGCGTCAATTTGTTCATTGGGAATGCCAGCTTCATTTGCAAATAATCTCCATTTTGAAACAGATTCAACAACTTCATCAATTATATTTGCAGCTTTTTTAATGTTCATGTTTTTTGCTAACTCCAGAATATCCTCGCTATTTATATTTTCACGCTTACCATTAATGCTCATTTGGTGAGCCTTCATCCACTTATTTGCAGGGTCGTAAGCATAAGTAATATCGTAAGCTGGAGAAAGACTCCAATTTCCAGCTTTATCCATAAGGAATGAAATATTTTTTGTGTGGTCGTCCTGATTGCGAGCAATTACATTAAAAACCATTCGGCGTAATAATTCTTCCATTTGTGAATATGCCAATTTTAGCTGTCGCATAACCTGAAACGCTTGTTCGTAGGAATAAGCGTTTGAATAGCTATAATCGAAATGAGCAATTGCACAAAGAGTTTGCATATGCAATTTGGTATTTCCAATTCTATCAAAACGTTTGGTCATAAAGTGAGTTCTATTATTTTCGGTTAAAATTTTGGAATCCATAATATTTATTCCAGCATCTTTTGCCATTAAGTAATATGCAAACTCAATTTTGCCATATCCTTTTGGGTCGCCAAGTGCTTTGTTTGTAACTCCATCAAATTTGATTATCCAATATTCGTAATTTTCAAGACCATCAATTTGCCCTGAGCGAACATCTCCAGTAATTGGATTATAAGCAATAATTGCCTTAGCTCTTGCACCACCAGCAGAAGTTCCGACACTAATTATTTTTAATAAATCATCGCTAGTTTTGTGGATATTTCCTTCAAGAGTTTTTCTATCCGATAGAATTTCACCAGCTAATTTTACCAATTCATCAATTTCTATTTTATTTGAAACGCTATCGGAAGGCGACAATATTGGCTCATATTCCAAAGCTCCCATTCCTCTTTTTCCCGTGTAGCAAAGACGTTCTATTGAATTAAAGCTGTTTGGGTCGCGACCTTGCTGTGCCAACCACGAGTCAATTATTTTGTTTCCAAAAGCATCTGGCAAACTATCTGCTAATAATCCAGGCAAACCTTTATAAGTCTCTTTATTTAGTGCTGGAAATGAAAAAAGATTTTTACTCCCAATTGCTTTTTCAAGTGGCATTGTGAGTGGAGCAATATTCAAACCAGATTTCAAAAATGATTTATCATATTCAAATGTTGCAGTTTCTGTATTTTCATTCCAAGCAATTGCACCAACTACATTGTTCCATATTTTTACTTTTGCGACTTTTATCATTTTACTTTCTTTTTAGGAGTAGCTCTTTTGCGATATTTCTCTTGAATTTCTAACAACTTCATTGGACTTATTTCAGGTTCTTCAAAAAACACGTTTAGTAAATCTAATTTATCTAGTGCTCTTAAAGCTTGTATTAATGTGAGGAGTGAAACCGAGCGACCTGCTTCCATTCGGCTAATTGTAACACGATTAAGACCAGAGCGAGTTGCAAGCTCATCTTGAGAAATATTTTGATTTAATCGCATTTGTTTAATTCCGCTACATATTTGTTGAACGAGTGCGGAATTGGACATTGAATATAAATTGCTACTGTAGCTTTTCTGATACATTACCTGACCTTTTGCATGTTGTTGTATCTTTTCTGCTACAAATATAAGAAATAATTTAAGAAAAGCAAATTGTTTTATGTAACAAAAATGTTACAATATCTTTGAAATGGCTATATAATGTATCACAAAAGCTACATAATACTAATAATTATAAAACACTGTTTTAAGTTAAATTAAAATTACCACTAACAATTTAGCAATAAAACAATCTCTCAATTTAGAAAAAATGAAAGTTTGATAACTATCAATCCAACAAAATGAATTATTTATAATTAGTAAACTGCGCCGAAAAATCGAAATCAGCATTTTTTATTGCAGCCATAACTGCTTGCAAATCATCAAGTTTTGCCCCTTGCACACGCACTCTTTCATCCATTATTTGAGCATTAACTTTTAGACCTAAATCTTTAATTAGCTTAGTAATTTTCTTACCATTTTCTTTTGAAATTCCGCTTTGAAGAGTTATTTTTTGGCGCAATCTTCCACCAGAAGCAGCTTCTACTTCTTCAGGATGCATAGATTTAAGCGAAAGTTGTCTTTTCAAAAATTTTGTTTGAATTATATCATACGAAGCCGCAAGTGAGTATTCATCTTTGGAATTTATCAAAATTACTTTATCCGTTTTGTTCAGCGAAACCTCTGTATTCGAAGCTTTTAAATCATAACGTTGCTGAATCTCTTTTATAGCTTGGTTAACAGCGTTATCAACTTCTTGAAAATCGATTTCAGATACAACATCAAATGAAGAACTCTTAGCCATTTTTTCCTCCTTAAAGTTAGAATATTTATAAGTAAACTTAACAATTCTATTCTAAAAATGATTCAACAATATAAAGTGAGCTAAATTTTTGCAAAATAATTTAGTTCGGTTCAAATTTATAAAAAAGTTGAATAATTTAATTTTCATACCTATTTTGCTAAAAAAAAATGGAGTTATAATGGATAAGCACAAATCATCCAATTCAGAAAAAATTAGACTTAACAAAAAAGAATATGAACAAGAGTATGAAAGACTTCAAATAGAGTTAGTAAAATTACAAGAATGGATAAAATTTAAGGGATTAAAAGTTGTTGTAATTTTTGAAGGTCGCGATGCAGCAGGGAAAGGTGGCACTATTAAAAGAATTTTGGATAAACTAAATCCCCGAGTATGCCGTGTTGTTGCACTTGGCACTCCAACGGAAAAGGAGAAAACACAATGGTATTTTCAGCGCTACGTTCAACATCTGCCAGCAGCTGGAGAAATGGTATTGTTTGACAGAAGCTGGTACAACAGAGCTGGAGTAGAAAAGGTAATGAACTTTTGCACAGATGAAGAATACAACGAATTTATGCGCTCGTGTCCAGAATTTGAAAGGATGCTTGTCCGCTCGGGAATTATACTTATAAAATATTGGTTTTCAGTTAGTGATGAAGAGCAAGAAAAACGATTCCAAAAAAGAATAAATGATCCAATAAGAAGATGGAAACTGAGCCCTATGGATTTAGAGTCGCGAGCAAAATGGCTGGAATATTCAAAAGCTAAAGATGAAATGTTTAAATATACTGATATTAAACAAGCTCCATGGTTTGTGGTTGAGGCTGATGACAAAAAATGCGCTCGGTTAAATACAATTCACCATTTGTTGAGTATGATTCCTTATCAGGATTTAACACCAAATAAAATTGTGCTTCCTCCACGCGAAAAAGGGAAGGGGTATATTCGCCCACCATTTGAGGATCAAACATTTATTCCTCAAATTTATAAATAATTTTAACTTGAAATGATTGAGTATAAGTTTTAAATACTTATATGATTTGGGATTTAAAATAATTTAAATCCTCATTCAAATTTAAATATGGATATTTGTTTTGGAGTTGTCCTATTTTTGTAATCATTACATGTAAAAATTTCTGATTCTCCACTGAGTTGATATTTCTAACCCTATGGTTTCTGGCAGCAACAATTTTTGAAATTTCACTAATTGTTTTCAAACACTCTTCACTACAAATAGAATTATATAACTTTTCCCAAATATAGTCGGTCGCAATTTTATTTGGATGAACTAAATCAGAATTATAAAAGCGGTAATCGCGCAAATCGTCCAACACAATTTCATATGATGGGAAATAGCAACAATTACTTTTGCTTTTAATAGCTTCATCAATTGCTAAAAGAAGATTTGCTTTACTAAGTTGATTGTTATGAGCACCATTTTTCCAATGTCTTACCGGACTTACAGTAAAAATGATTTTAATTTTAGGATTAAATATTTCAACCATTTCAATAATGTCAATAATGGTTTTTGTAGTCTCGTCTAATGTTAGTCTAAAATATTCGAATTCTTTTTGAGGAATTTTATGGCAATTTGAAGCAATTATTCCATTTGCCAAATATTTATAAACATATGAAGTTCCAAATGTAATTATTAAAGTATCGGTCAATTTCAAAAATTGGTTGGTTTTTATTATTCCATCATTGATTTTTTTTAATATGATGTTTTTTTCATCGCTTGAAAAATCACTGTGATGGTAAAAACTGTGCCATTCACTTTGGTGAAAAACCAAATCTTTTTCTTCAAATTCAGCTTTTTCAACTGCAAATTTTAGTGAATTAAAAATTGAGATAGGATTGTATAAAACTCCAAAAGGATTTCCAAAAACATTAAAACGATTTGCTTTGAAATATTCTGCAATGTTTTCGGCAAAACATGAACCAATGGTTAAAATATTGTCAAAATGGTTAATTGTAGACAACGATTTTTCAAGATTTATTTCAGTTCTAAAATTCATAGAAAATCTATTTCTGGAGGTTTATTAACAAATATTAAATAACTCATATAAAAATAGTGAAAAAATATTCGATAATAATGCAAAGAATAAATATTTGAAATATTTCAATTTGCTAATAACTTAGCAAGGAGGATTAGAAAATTACTGACGAAGAAAAAATAAAATGGTTTGATTTAGCAACTCGTTTTCAAATTGAAGGAAAAATTCAGATTGTTATGAAAAAACGAGTTAAAGGTGAAGGTCACTGGGCAATTATAAATTTTGAAGATAATACAGTTATGAACTCAAATATGGATTGGGAACCTGCAGATTTTAGTAAGAGAGATGAATCATTTTTGATTAGAACACTTTTTCCTTTAGATAGTGCAATGGCGCAGTGGGAACAATATAAAATGTTTGCTGGGGATTTGTGAAATAGCTAAAATTCAAGCTATTGTTAAAAAGACAAATTATTATAGAATAATTTGTCTTTTATTAAGAAAATTTAGCGAGTAAATTTTTTAATTATTTCTTTATATTCTGGATATTTATTAATCAAATCTTTTTTCTTCCCTAATTCAAAATCGTTAAAGTCAAAGCCTGGTGCCACTGTGCATCCAACAAGTGAAAAACTATCTTTATCTATTGGTTCAGCTGCAAACCAATGGTTCTTTGGAATAACAATTTGCGGAACTTCATTTTCTTCAAGGTTTATACCCAATTTTTTCACCACTAAGTTGCCATCTTCAGAGATGATATAAATTTTAATTGCTGAGCCGTCATAGAAGTGCCACAATTCATCCGATTTAATTTTGTGGAATGCAGAGAATTGATTACCATCTAACAAAAAATATATTGAAGTTGAAATTGACCTGATGCCCAAATATCTTGTATCAAGAGAAGTATTGTTTATTATTTCATCAGAACGATAGACTTCCTTGAAGTAACCGCCTTCTGGATGTGGTTTTAAGTTAAGACTTGATATCCACTGCTTCGATTTTTTCATCTTTTAAGTATTTAGTTACAAATAAAAATTCGCTAGTATTTAGGTCGTCGGAATGTTTAATATATTTGGCAATTAATAACATCAACCATTCGCGGTCTATTCCATTTTGAGAAGCTATTTTGGTCAAGTGCTCTAATTCTTCTGCAGAAAACTCATTATCCGCAAATGCAACTTTTAATCCATCTAGGATGAAACTTTCAGCAATTGATCTATCAGAAAAACTTTGAATATAATCGGTGATAAATTCATTTTCCAATAATTCTTTTACTGCGCTTTCAATAAATGACTTATCAAAACCGAGTGTCTGCCCAATTTTTGTCATTAACTTTTTTTCACCCTCTGTAATTTGATTATCTCTTTTAATTAAAAGTAATAATCCTTTAAAATATGCGCTTCTATCAAGTAAAGTAAGTTTCATTTCCATCCCAAATTAGATTTTAATAATAATAAAAAAAACAACTAATTGAAAAACAATTCATATCAACTTTTGATTATCTATTTAATAACATTATAAGCTGCAATTAGTTCCAATATATCAAAATGAGAAAAATCCCAAAATGATTCATGGATGTTTTTATTATAACCCTATTATCGTTTGGAATTGCGAAATATTTAATGGTACGGTTATTGTTAAAGAATAGCATCTAATAATAAATAAAAACAAAGGAAAAAGATGGAACTTGTACCAATTATCTATAGCTCGTTATTAGTCGTTTTTTCAATATTAAGTGTAGTAGTGATTATATCTTTAATATTTTCAAAAATTTTCAAAAGTGAAAAATCTAATACTAGAAGTAAATACAGAGCAAACGTACCTTCTCCTATTGTTACAGCAGAAAGACAATTAGAAAGAAAAAATTATAAAAATGAAGAAAAAGAACAAATAGTTTTTATGCCAAGTGCATCTAGAGGACAAATAGATAAAGAATTAGTTTACAAAAATAAAATTAGAGTTGTTAGTAAAACCGAAAACCAACTTAGAGAAAGAATGAAAAACGATAACATCAGCCCCATTTCGAGATATTTAATCGTAAATTCTTTGTCAAATGAAAATGTATCTAAAAAACATATGTACTCAAAATTTTCAAAAATATCTGTTGAATATTCACAAGGTTATTAAAAATTACAATGTTAGAAAACAAAAGTCATAAAATAGCAGGTAAATATTTTCAGCGAGCATTTAATTCTCAAATGAACGGTGATTTTATATTAGCTCGACAAAATTATTTAACATCAATTGAAATACATCCAACTGTTGAAGCGCTTGTAAATTTGGGCTGGACTTACAGTAAAGAAAATAATTACGAAGAAGCTATTAAACAGTGTCATAAAGCACTAGTTCTTGACCAGAATTATGGAATGGCATATAGTGATATTGGCTATTATTTATTAAAATCCAAAAAAATTGATGAAGCAATTATTTGGTTTGAAGAAGCAATAGCTCAAAATGATTTTGAAGGAAAGTTTTTTACATTTTACAATCTTGGAAGAGCTTATGAACAAAAGGGAATGTGGCTAAAAGGAATTGAAATGTATGATAAATCTATTTCCATAAAACCAGGTTTCAAATTGGGAATGAAAAAGCTTATACTACTATCCACGAAATTGAATTAAACATAATAAACTTCACTTATTAAGTTAATAGTATTTACACTATTAAAAAAATGTTTTCTGCTCACATATTATACATCTTAATTACAAATCAATAATTCCAATACTTTTACTTTTTACAATTTCATAAACTCTTTTTATACTTTCATATTTGACTTTTCAGACAATAAAACATTATTATTGCTATACATTTTATGGAGTGATAGTGAACAATATTAGTAAAGGTTTTGAAAAGGATTTAGCATCTAATCAGGAAGATCTTTGGCGTGTTTTTAGAATAATGGCTGAGTTTGTTGAGGGTTTTGAAAAAATGAGTAGTATTAAGCCTAGTATTGCTGTTTTTGGGTCTGCCCGAACAAAACCAAATGATAAATGTTATAAAATGACTGTTAAGGTAAGTAAAGAGCTAACTAAAAAAGGGTTTGGAATAATTACTGGTGGTGGTCCTGGAATAATGGAAGCTGCAAACAGAGGGGCAAAAGAAGTTAATGGTAGTTCAACTGGTATTAATATTGAACTTCCAAATGAGCAGGGGTCAAATCCATTTATTGATAAAGATAAATTATTATCATTTAGATATTTCTTTGTTAGAAAAGTGATGTTCTTTAAATATGCGCAAGGTTATGTTATTATGCCTGGTGGATTTGGTACAATTGATGAACTTTTTGAAGTGTTAACTCTAGTGCAAACAGGAAAAACCCAAAAAGTTCCTATTGTAGTTATGGGTGTTGAGTACTGGAAACCTTTAATGAAATGGATTGAAGATTATATGGCTAAGTTTAAATATATTGAGGATTTTGATATGGATTTATTTAAACTTACCGATGACCCCAAAGAAGCTGCAGAAATAATTTACCAATTCCATAAGGGTAAAAAAATAATTCCAAATTTTTAATAAATATGAGTTTTAAATGATTAGAATATTTTTTAAATATGCTACTATTTTAATAATAATTTTACAAGGTGAACTTTTGGCGCAAAATGATTTATCTCAAAAACTGTATGATAAATATTCCGAATCTATTTTTCATTCAATTGAACATAAAAGGTTCTCACATTCTGACTTAATGAATGCACTTAATCAATTTAGTAATTCCAAAATAATTGATATTTCAACTGCCGGTTACTCAGTGGAAGGGCGAGAAATAAAATTAATTAAAATTGGAAGTGGTAAAATTAATATAATGGCTTGGTCACAAATGCATGGTGATGAATCAACAGCAACTATGGCTTTACTTGATTTATTAAATTTCTTTGAAAACGACAATGAGTTTTCTGCCTTGAAAAAGGAAATACTTGAAAAAGTAACTCTTTACATAATTCCCATGTTAAACCCAGATGGAACTGAGCGATTTAGACGTAGAAATGAGATGGATATTGATTTAAATCGCGATGCATTAAGGTTACAATTTCCAGAATCAAAAATACTTAAAAAGATTCAAGAGGAAACAAATCCAAAATTTGCTTTTAATTTACACGACCAAAGTACTCGCTATACGGTTGGAAATAGTTATAAAGTTGCAACAATTTCATTCTTAGCTCCAGCATATAATTATGAAAAAGATATAAATGAAGTTCGTAAGAACTCAATGCAACTTATTTCCGAATTAACAACAAACTTAGAACAATTTATTCCAGGACATATTGCAAAATACAGCGACGAATTTGAACCACGGGCATTTGGCGACAATTTTGTAAAGTGGGGAAGTAGTTTAATTCTAATTGAATCAGGCGGTTGGAAAAATAATTATGAAAAGAGTTTTTTACGTAAAATGAATTTCATTGCAATAGTTTTAGGAATTGAATCTATTGCAAATAAAAATTATGAAAATGAATCTATTGAAATATATGATAATATTCCAGAAAACCAGAAGCTGCTTTTCGATTTACTATTAAGAAATGTAACAATTGAAAAGAATAATCATAAATTTATAATTGATATTGGAATAAATCAAAATGAAGTTGGCACATCAGATAAACGGGATTTCTACTTTATTGGTGAAATTGAAGATATTGGTGATTTATCTACTTTCTATGGCTTTGATGAACTTGATTGCACAGGGTTTACAATAGATACGGCAATGGTTTATCCCGAAAAATATGAAAATTTTGATGCAGTAAAAAATATTGACATTATTCCAATATTAATGAAGGGTTATTCTTACGTTCAAGTTGATTCGCTTAATATAAAAGAAAAATTTTCAAAGATTCCAATAAACCTTATTGAAACTGAAAAAGCAAAGTCAACAAAAATTGAAATTGGTAGCAATGCTAATTTCCGACTTCTAAAAGATAACAAAGTTCAATTTGTTTGTGTAAACGGCTTCTTATTTGATGTTAGAAGTGGAAAAAACTCTATTCAAAATGGGTTAATTGTTAAATAGAAACACATAAAAACAAAAGATGTTTTAGGTAATTTAGTATTCAACCTATATAATTATTTACCTTATGATTATTATTTCTTATCATTACCATATAAATAATAATATCAGAAGGTGTAGATATGAGAATATTAGGAGCTTATGAAAAAGCAAGAATCTATATTGAACAACACACTCAACTTTCTGATTTAGATAAACTAAAAATGAGAAAGAGAAATCCTGGGCCGACCATAACAATATCAAGAGAAACAGGAATTGGAGCTGAGAGGATTTGCGAAGAATTAATAAAATATTTTGAATTTACTTCAAAAGAAGATACTTATGATTGGGCTTATTTTGATAAAGATTTGATAGCAAAAGTAATTGAACAGCACGATTTACCAAATCGATTGAGCAAATTCATGACCAATGAACAAAATTCCACAATGAATTTGATGTTGAATGAGCTGTTAGGACTTCAGCCCTCAAGACTAAAATTAATTCACAAAACAGCAGAAACTATTTATCAATTAGCCGAGCTTGGAAATGCAATTATTGTTGGACGTGCAAGTAATTTAATTACAGCAAAATTAAAAAACACTTTCCATGTCCGCCTGGTTGCGCCCCTAAACGATAGAATTAAAAATGCTCAACTTCTTTATCATAAAGATAAAAAAGAGATTACTGAATTTATCAAAATGGAAGATAGATTAAGAAGTGATTTTGTTCATAAATATTATCATAAAGATATTGCTAATCCGTTACTTTATCATTTAGTTATTAATACAAGTTTACTTTCGTTTGAGGATATTGCAGAAACAATTGCTTGTAATGTTGTAAAAAAATTTCCAAAAATGTTTGAACTTTCACACAATATTTTTAAGGTACAAGATTAAATTTGATAATATTTGATTACAAATTGCTAAAATTTAATCATTTTCTTTAAAATGAAAAAACCCTTGTAAAGTATTATTTTACAAGGGTTTAAGTTGTGAGCGCACCTGGGCTCGAACCAGGGACCCTCTCCTTAAAAGGGAGATGCTCTACCACTGAGCTATGCGCCCAACATTATTTCATCATTTCAAAAAAATGCGAAAACAAAACTAAGAATATTACATTTTAACGTCAAGCATAAAAAATATTTTTTTTGAAAAGTAAATTGATATAAGTAATTTTACTTTTTTCATTATAAAAATACTAATTTGAAATTAATAAAAGTAAAAAGGATTTTAGTTATTCGTTTAAGCTCACTTGGTGATGTTCTATTAACGACGCCTTTGTTGCGGGTTCTAAAATTTAAATTTCCCTCATCACAAATAGACTACCTTATTAAATCTGGTTTCTTAGATGCAATAAAACTGAATCCAAATTTAAGTAGAATTATTTCATGGCAATCCGATAAAGATTTTGAAGCCAAACTAATTGAATTGAAAAAAAACAATTATGATTTAATAATTGATTTGCAAAATAATCTTAGATCCAAAAAAATAGTATCAAAGCTTGGGAAAAATAGTTTCACTTTTAAAAAGCCAAATATTAAAAAATTTCTTTTAGTTAAATTTAAATTAAATTTACTGAAAGATGAAAAATCAATTCCCCAAAGATATGTTGAAGTATTGCCCGATTTAAAAATGGACAATAAAGGACTTGAACTATTTCTTCCAGAAGAATTAATTTCAAAAATTTCTGATGAAAAAGAGGTAATTGGATTAGCACCTGGCGCATTTCATTATACCAAAAGATGGCCATTAAAATATTATGCAGAAATTGGAAATATGCTTATTCGTGATGGATTTAGTGTAGCAATATTTGGTGGAAAATCGGATAGAGAAATTTGTAATGAATTAAAAAGCAAGATAAATGGTTCAATTGATTTATCAAATGATGATGAATTATTAGAGACAGCAGTAAATATGAAAAAATGCATGCTAGTAGTTTGCAACGATTCTGGGTTAATGCATACAGCAACTGCTGTTGGAACTCCAGTCATCTCAGTTTTTGGTTCATCGGTTAAAGAGTTTGGATTTGCTCCTTTTGGAGTAAAAAATTTGATAATTGAAAATAATAAATTAACTTGCAGACCTTGCAGTCACATTGGTAAATCTTCTTGCAAGAAAAAGCATTTTAAATGCATGAACGATTTAACACCAAATTTAGTCTATGAAAAAGTTAATCAATTTATGAGCAATTTATGAAGAAACTTTGGTGGATAGTATATAACATTTTTGTTTTACCAATTCTTTATCTTCTATTTAAAATTGCTCGATTATTTAATCGTAAAATTCGTAGTGGATTTGATAGAAGAAGGTTACAAAATAAGTTTCTAAAAGAAGAAATTAATTCGCTTGATAAATCGAAAAAAATGATTTGGTTCCATTCTGCATCGCTTGGCGAGTTTGAGCAAGCCAAACCAATTATTGAAAAGTTAAGAACTGAGCAAAATGTAAATATTTTGGTAACATTTTTTTCACCATCAGGCTACGATAATTCAAAAAAATATCCACATGCAGATGTGGTTGCTTACATTCCATTTGATTTTAATAAAGCAGTAAAAGAATTTCTTTCAATTGTTAAACCAGATGTTGTAATTTTTATGCGTTATGATATTTGGCCAAATTTATTGTGGCAGTTAGGCAAAAATAATATTCCAACTATGATAGTTGATGCAACAATGCTAAAAAATTCAAATAGAAAAATTCCTATAATAAAAGGATTTCACATTTCCATTTATAAATGTGTTAGTAATATACTTACCGTTTCGCCAAATGACGCAAAAAGTTTTCTAGATTTCAAAATTCCTTCTGAAAAAATTAAATCAGTTGGTGATACAAGATTTGATAGAGTTTACCAAAAAAGTCTAAAAGCCCAAAGTAAAAAGCTGTTCAAAGATAATTTATTCAATAATAAAAAAATTTTTGTTTTCGGAAGTTCGTGGGAAGAAGATGAAAATGTAATTTTTCCTGCATTTGAACAAATTGCACAGAATAATAAAGATATAATAATGATTGTTGCTCCACATGAACCAACAGAATTACATCTTGAAAAAATTGAAAATTATTTTACAAAAAAGCTTAAAACAATTAGATTTTCATCTAAAAACAATTATTCAGAGGAACGAATAATTATAATTGACTCTATTGGAATTTTACTAACTTTATATTTTTACGCAAATGTGGCATACGTGGGTGGTAGTTTTAAGCAAGGTATTCATAACGTTTTAGAGCCAGCTGTTTATGGAATTCCAGTAATATTTGGTCCCAAAATAGAAGGCAGTATTGAAGCAAAAGAATTAATTAAAAGGGGAGCTTCCAAAATTATTAAAAATATTGAAGAAGCCACCACAATTATGACTAAACTTTTTGATGATAATCAATATAGAAAAAAAATGGGTTTAATAGCATCAACATATGTAAATGAAAATATCGGTGCATCAAATAAAATTCTTAATGAAATTGAAAAATATTTGTAAAAATACAAAAACAGCTAAATATCAAACATATTTAAGTTAAATGTAAACTTATTGACCGAGAATCGGAAGTGAATATAATTATTTTACTTGCATATTTTTAATATATCATATATTTTTGTAGCTCGTTTCTTTTACATTATGACAAAATGGGCAGGCGCCAAAGCTGGAGAGTTGGGGCGGACTGTAAATCCGTTGGCTAAGCCTGAGGGGGTTCGATTCCCTCCCTGCCCACAAAATGATATTTTTGAAGGAGAATAAAAAGCCTATTTTTATTCCTACTTCGCTAAATATCTAATATGAATAACGTTTATATATATTATAAGCGGGGGTAACTCAACTGGTAGAGTCACAGCCTTCCAAGCTGTTGGTTGCGGGTTCGAGTCCCGTCTCCCGCTCAAGTTTTTCGAAAGAAAAACTATGTGCTATTTATATATTGAATATTGCTGACGTAGCTCAGTCGGTAGAGCACATCCTTGGTAAGGATGAGGTCACCGGTTCAATTCCGGTCGTCAGCTCAGAAATTGTTGACGAAAATATGATTGTGAACAGATTTTTGAAAAGATAAAGCACAATGTAAAGTAGATTTAAATTTAATTAAGGTTTAGCGAGGAAATACAATGGCAAAAGCTAAAAATGGTAGACAAACAATAATATTGGAAAGTACAGCAGATACAGGTTATCGTTATACTACAAAGAAAAATAAAAGAGAACATCCTGCACGAGTTGAATTCAAAAAATATGATCCAGTTGCTCGTAAACATGTAATTTTTAAAGAAACAAAATAATTTTTTTACGAGAGTAGTTCAATTGGCAGAGCAGCGGTCTCCAAAACCGCAAGTTGGGGGTTCGAATCCCTCCTCTCGTGCTACTATAAATTAGGTAAGTTCTAATGAAAGAAAAAATAGTTAATTTTTTTACAGACGTGGTCAAAGAAATGAAAAAAGTGACTTGGCCAACAAAAGATGAATTAAAGGAATCAACAATAATTGTAATAGTTACTTGTTTGATACTTGCAGCATTTACATATCTAATTGATATGAGTATAACACAAATATTTAAAGGACTTTTTTAATTGTGGAAGAAGAAACACAAGCAAAATGGTATGTAGTAAGAACCTTTTCTGGGCACGAAAATAAGGTTAAAACTATTATTGATTTGGAATTAAATGATAATGAAGCTTTACGTGCTCGTATTGTAGAAGTATTAGTTCCTACAGAAAAAGTATTTGAAATTAAAGATGGAAAAAAGAAAACTAAAACTCGTAATTTTTTTCCAGGGTATATCTTATTAAATGCTGATTTGGACAATAGGGTTATTGATTTTATTACTAATACTCCTTCAATTATGGGGTTTTTAGGTGATCAAAAGAAACCAGCTCCACTACCTCCTGCTGAGGTAAAAAGGATTATAGGTAGAATTACTCAGGATAAAGATACTGAGAAAACAGATACGATTTTTAGAAGTGGAGACTTAATAAAAATTATTGATGGTCCATTCAATAATTTTTCTGGTACTATTGAAGAAGTTAATGAAGAAAAAATGAAAATTAAAGTAATGGTTTCAATTTTTGGAAGGAAAACTCCAGTTGAAATAGATTTTGAACAAGCAGAATTAGAAAAGTAAATTATAATTAAAGGTTAAGTTATGGCTAAGAAAATAACTGGTTACATTAAATTGCAAATTCCTGCTGGAAAAGCAAATCCATCCCCACCAGTAGGACCTGCGTTAGGTCAAAAAGGTGTAAACATTATGGAGTTTTGTAAGCAATTTAATGCTAAAACTTCAGATAAAGACGGGTTAATAATCCCAGTTGTAATAACAGTATTTGCTGATAAATCATTCACATTTATTACAAAAACACCTCCAGCAGCAGTATTGTTAAAAAAGAATTTAAATTTGAGTAAAGGTTCAACAGAACCAAATAAAATTAAAGTTGCTAAAGTAACTAAAGCTCAATTGCAAGAAATTGCAGAAACTAAAATGGCTGATTTAAATGCAAATGATATTGACCACGCTATTAGTATGATTGCTGGCACAGCACGTAGCATGGGCATTACAGTTGAAGGATAATTTAAAAGTTTATAAATTAGGTTGGAAAAAATGAAAGAGTCAAAAAGAGTAAAATCCTTAAAAGAAAAACTTGACCTAGGAAAAGAGTATACCATTGAAGATGCAATTAATCTTCTTAAAGAAAATTCAAATGTTAAGTTTACTGAATCTTTAGACTGCGCAATCAGATTAGGTGTTGACCCAAGACATGCAGATCAAATGATAAGAGGAACTGTTAGCTTACCACACGGAACAGGTAAAGAAGTTAGAGTTCTTGTTGTTGCTAGAGGTGCCAAAGCTGAAGAAGCTCTTGCAGCTGGAGCAGAATATGCTGGTTTTGAGGAGTATATTGCAAAAATCAAAGAAGGTTGGGCTGAAATTGATGTAATTATCGCATCTCCTGATACAATGGGAGAACTTGGTAAACTTGGTAGAATTTTAGGACCACGTGGTTTAATGCCTAATCCTAAAAGCGGAACAGTAACAATGGATGTTGCAAATGCTGTTAAAGAAGTTAAAGCTGGTAAAATTGAATTCCGAGTTGATAAAACAGGTATTGTGCATACAACATTAGGAAAACTAAATTTTGAAACAAATCAGCTTATAGATAACACAAAAGCTTTTGTTGACAAAATTATTAGAATGCGACCATCTGCTGCAAAAGGAACTTATGTAAAAAGTTTATTTTTAACTAGCACTATGGGTCCTGGCGTTCATATTTCCAAAGATGAAATTTAAAATTACGAATACGCACTCATTATATATATAATGCTTCTATAAACAGTTTAAAACTGAATTAGGTAAAAGATGAACAAGACAGAAAAAAGCGAAATGGTTTCTCTTATAAAAGAGAAATTTGAGAAATCTACTGCAATGTACTTGGTTGATTATACGGGAGTCACTGTTGAACAAATTAGTGGTTTACGAAGAGAATTCAACAAAGAAGGTGTTAGCTATAAAGTATTTAAAAATTCTTTAGTTAAAAGAGCTATTGCTGAATTAGGTGGATTTGAAGAAATCAACAAGCAACTTGTTGGTATGATTGGTATTGCATTTGCGGATGAAAACTATGTTGCTCCTGCCAAAATCATCAAAAACTTTAGTGATAAGAGCAAAAAATTTAATTTCAAAGGTTGCTACATAGAATCTACATTCTATGGAGAAGATCAACTCAAAAACCTGGCTTCTATGCCTACAAAAGAAGAAGTTATGTCTAGCATTATTGGTAGCATAGCTGCTCCGGCATCAGGTATTGTTGGTTCAATCAATGCAGTTATTAGAGATCTTATTAGTGTTATTGATGAAGCGGGTAAAACAAAAGCCGCATAAATTATTAAAAAAAAGATTAATTCAAAGGAGATATAAAATGTCAGAGAAAATATCACAAATAGTAGAAATGATTAAAGTACTTACTTTAGTTGAAGCTTCTGAGTTAAAAACAGCTTTAGAAGAAGAATTTGGTGTATCAGCAGCAGCTCCAGTTGTTATGGGTGCAGCTACTGCAGTTGCAGCAGAAGCTGAAGAAGAAAAAACTGAATTTGATGTTATTCTTGCTGCTTTTGGTGACAAAAAAATTAATGTTATTAAAGTAGTTAGAGCTCACACTGGTTTAGGCTTAAAAGAAGCTAAAGACTTAGTTGATGGTGCTCCAAAAACAGTTAAAGAAGGTGTTAGCAAAGACGAAGCTGCAAAAATTAAAGCTGAATTAGAAGAAGCTGGCGCAACAGTAGAAGTTAAATAATTTAATTGATTAAATATTAATTTCTGAATTTTTTATTGTGGTAAGATGTATAAATACGTCTTACCACTTTATACATTTTAAAAGAGAATTATGATTAGTAACAATAATTGCCAATTTAGGGAGGTCATGGTTGGATAAGTATAAAAAAAACAAAACGACAAACCGTATTACGTTTGAGTCCATTATTCCTGCCATTAAACAACCAGACTTGTTAAATATTCAAGTTGAATCGTTTGAAGAGTTTATTCAGAGAGATATTCCTCGGGACCAAAGAGAAAATAAAGGGTTGCAAGAAGTATTTAATACCAATTTTCCAATTTTTGATAACAAAGAATTTTATAGACTGGACTTTGTTGATTTTCATATTGAGAAACCCAGGTTTTCTATTCCAGAGTGCCAGGAAAGGGGACTTACTTTTAGTTCACCTTTAAAAGCAAAGTTAAGATTATCCACTAGAGATGATGAAACAAACGAATATGTAAATTCTATTGAACAAGAAGTTTATCTTGGAAATCTTCCTTTTATGACTAATAAAGGAACATTTGTAATTAATGGTGCAGAACGTGTTGTTGTTAGTCAGCTTCATCGTTCTCCTGGTGTTGCATTTGACCAAACTAGACATCCAAATGGTACTCCTATTTATTCTGCTCGAATTATTCCTTTCCGTGGTTCATGGGTTGAATTTGCTACAGATATTAACCATGTAATGTATGTTTATATTGATAGACGTAAAAAATTTCCTGCTACAACTTTATTAAGAGCATTAAACTATACTACGGATGAAGAAATTCTTAATCTTTTTAACTTAGTTGATGAAATTGAAGTTAAGCATTTAAATCCATTAGACCATCATGGAAGAATTTCTGCCGAAGATGTTATTGATATTGAAACTGGTGAAATATTTGTTACTAAAGATGATGAATTAACTGAAGAAATTATTGAAAATATTAAAGCTTCTGATATTAAAAAAATTAAAATAATTTCTGGTGAAACTAATGCTGAGCAAGATTTAATTCTTAATACTTTGCGTAAAGATACTTCTATTTCTAAAGAAGAAGCTTTATTTGCAATCTATAGACAATTAAGAACAGGTGAAGCTCCAGATGTTGAAACTGCGGAAGCATTAATTGAAAAATTATTCTTTAACGAAAAACGTTACGATTTAGGTGAAGTTGGACGTTTTAGAATGAATGATAAATTAAATTTGGATATTCCTAAGAATGTACGTGTGCTTACAATTGAAGATATTGTAGCAATTATGAAGAGCATTATCCTTTTGAAAAATGGTAATGTTTCTGTTGATGATATTGATCACCTTGGTAATAGAAGAGTTAGAACTGTTGGTGAGCAATTACAACAACAATTTAATGTTGGTTTAGCTCGTATGTCTCGTACAATTAGAGAACGTATGAATATGCGTGATAACGAAAATATGCAACCACAAGATTTAGTTAACGCACGAACAATAAGTTCTGTTATTAATGCATTTTTTGGTACAAACCAATTATCACAATTTATGGATCAAACTAATCCACTTTCAGAATTAACTCATAAAAGAAGAATTTCTGCTTTAGGACCTGGTGGATTAACGAGAGAAAGAGCTGGTTTTGAAGTACGTGACGTGCATCATTCACATTATGGTCGTTTGTGTCCAATAGAAACTCCTGAAGGTCCAAATATTGGTCTTATATCTTCTTTAACACTTTATTCAAGGGTTAATAATTTTGGATTTTTAGAAACACCTTATAGAAAAGTGAAAGATGGTAAAGTATCAAAAAGTGTTGACTATTTATCAGCCGATCAGGAAGATGAATTTGTAATTGCACAAGCAAATGCTCCTTTAAACGAGCAAGGCAAATTTATACTTGAGAGAGTAAAATGTCGTAAACGTGGTGAATTTCCAGTTGTTACACCAGAAAACGTTCATTATATGGATGTTGCTCCTTCTCAGCTTGTAAGTGCTGGTGCATCGCTGATTCCATTTTTGGAACATGATGATGCTAACCGTGCGTTGATGGGTTCAAACATGCAACGTCAAGCAGTTCCATTATTAGTTCCAGAATCTCCTATTGTTGGTACTGGAATGGAATATAAAATTGCCGTGGATTCTAAATCAGTTATTGTTGCTGAAGATAAAGGTGAAGTTGAATATATAGATGCAGAAAATATTGTTGTTAAATATTTCTCTGATCCAGAAAGTTATCAAGCTTTAACTACTTTTGATGACGAAAGAAGAGTTGAATATAAACTAATTAAATTTAATGGAACTAACCAAGAAACTTGTTTTAATCAGCGCTCTAGAGTAACACTTGGACAAAAAGTTAAAAAAGGAGATATCCTTGCTGATGGTCCATCTATTGACAAAGGTGAATTAGCTCTTGGTAAAAATGTACTTGTAGGATTCATGCCTTGGAGAGGTTATAACTTTGAGGATGCTATTATTATAAGTGAAAGATTAGTTTCAGATGATGAATTTACATCACTTCATATTGAAGAATTTGAACTTCAAGTTAGAGAAACAAAACGTGGTGATGAAGAATTAACAAGAGATATCCCTAATGTTAGTGAAGAAGCTACTAAAGATCTTGACGAACGTGGAATTATTCGTGAAGGTGCAGAAGTTCACGAAGGCGATATCTTAATTGGTAAAATTACTCCTAAAGGTGAAACAGATCCTACTCCTGAAGAAAAGTTACTTAAAGCAATATTTGGTGATAAGGCTGGTGATGTTAAAGATGCATCATTAAAAGCACATCCAGGATTAAAAGGAACCGTAATTAAAACTCGATTATTCAGTCGAAAACGAAGAGATGGTGAAGCTAAGAAACAAGAGAAAAAAGATATTGAGACAATAGAACATAATCTTAGTATGAAAAGAAGCGAACATTATGCTTTGTTAGTAAAAAAATTACAAGTTATTTCGCATGGAAAGAAGACTATCGGAATTAGTGATTTGGATGGTTCAATTATACTTAAGAAAAATACTGCTATTTCTGACACAACTTTTAGTGAAATTGAGGATGTTACTAAACTTAATTATACTCAAGAATGGTTCATTGAAGAAGAAACTAATAAAATGATTAAAACACTTTTTAGTAATTACTTTAAGTTACTTTCTGATTACGAAGAGGATTTTAAAAGATTAAAATTAAATATTCAAAGTGGCGATGAGCTATCTCCTGGCGTTGTTCAACTAGCAAAAGTTTATGTAGCTAAAAAACGTAAACTGCAAGTTGGTGATAAAATGGCTGGAAGGCACGGTAACAAAGGTGTTGTAGCTAAAGTTGTTCCAAAAGAAGATATGCCATATCTTGAAGATGGAACTCCAGTTGATATTATTTTAAATCCACTTGGTGTGCCTTCTCGTATGAACCTAGGACAGTTGTATGAAACTGCACTTGGTTGGGTTGGCAGTAAGTTAGGTGTTAAATTTGAAACTCCAATTTTTGATGGTGCAAAATTTGAAGATGTTGAAAACTTAATTTCTGAAGCTGGTTTGCCTGTTGGTAGTAAAACTACCATGTATGATGGTCGTACCGGCGAAAAATTCCACCAAAAAATTACTTGTGGATATATTTATATGCTCAAGTTAGGACACATGATTGATGATAAGCTTCATGCTCGTTCAATAGGACCATATTCATTAATTACTCAACAACCACTTGGAGGTAAAGCTCAATTTGGTGGTCAGCGTTTTGGAGAAATGGAAGTTTGGGCTCTTGAAGGTTATGGTGCTTCTAATGTACTGCAAGAAGTGCTTACCGTTAAGAGTGATGATGTTGAAGGACGTGCCAAAACATACGAAGCAATTGTGAAAGGCGAAAATCTTACTCGTCCATCAATTCCAGAGGCATTTAACGTATTAATTAAAGAGTTACAAGGTTTAGGTTTAGAGATAAAGATTAACTAGTCAAACTAAATCAATAAAGTTTTAAGGAGAAAATTTATGAGATTCAAACCACAAGAATCGAAATTAAAAAATATTACCAAACTAACAGTTAGTTTGGCTAGTCCTGATATTGTACTTTCTAGATCTCATGGTGAAGCTACAAAACCTGAAACCATAAATTATAGATCTTTCAGACCAGAAAAGGATGGTTTGTTCTGTGAAAAGATTTTTGGACCTGTAAAAGATTGGGAATGTGCTTGCGGAAAATATAAAGGTATTAGATATAAAGGAATTGTTTGTGACAGATGTGGTGTAGAAGTTACACAGAAAAAAGTACGCCGTGAAAGAATGGGACACATTACATTAGCTGTTCCAGTTGTTCATATTTGGTTCTTTAAAGCACTTCCATCAAAAATTGGTAACATTATTGGCATGAAGACTAAAGAGCTTGAAAGAGTAATATATTATGAATCATATGTTGTTATTAACCCTGGGACTACTGGTTTGCAGTTCAAAGATTTAATTTCAGAAGATCAGTATTATGAAATTGCATATTCTTTAGAACATAATAATGATTCTTTAGAAGATGATGATCCTAAAAAATTTATTGCTAAAATTGGTGGAGATGCTGTAAAAGAGTTATTAAAATCAATTGACGTTGAATCAACATTTAGAGAATTAAAAGCACAGTTAAAAACAGAAACGTCACAACAAAAACGTGGCGATTTGCTAAAACGTCTTCGAGTTTTGGAAGCATTTAGAGAGCATGAAGATAAAGTGCCAAACAAACCAGAATGGATGGTTGTTAGTATTTTACCTATTATTCCTCCAGAATTACGTCCATTAGTTCCTCTTGAAGGTGGCAGATTTGCAACTAGTGATTTAAATGATCTATATAGAAGAGTAATAATTAGAAATAATAGATTAAAAAGATTAATTGATATTAAAGCTCCTGAAGTAATTTTAAGAAATGAAAAAAGAATGCTTCAAGAAGCAGTAGATGCATTATTTGATAATTCACGTCGTGGCAGTGCAGTTAGAAGCGATGGAAATAGACCTCTTAAATCTTTAAGTGATATGCTTAAAGGTAAACAAGGTCGTTTTCGCCAAAACTTGCTTGGAAAACGTGTTGATTATTCAGGTCGTTCTGTAATTGTTGTTGGACCAGAGTTAAAATTGCACCAATGCGGTTTGCCTAAAAATATGGCAATTGAATTATTCAAACCATTTGTTATACGAAAATTAATTGAACGAGGATTTTACAAAACAGTAAAAAGCGCTCGAAAAGCTGTTGATAGAAAAGAGCCTGTTATTTGGGATATTCTTGAAAAATTGATTGACGGACATCCAGTATTGCTAAACCGTGCTCCTACGCTTCACAGATTAGGAATTCAAGCTTTTCAGCCAATTTTGATTGATGGAAAAGCTATACAATTGCACCCAATGGTATGTACAGCATTTAATGCGGATTTTGATGGTGACCAGATGGCTGTTCACGTACCACTATCTTATGAAGCCCAGCTAGAAGCTTCAACATTAATGCTATCAAGCCATAACATACTTTCTCCACAAAATGGTAGCCCAGTTGTTGTTCCAACTCAGGATATAGTTCTTGGTTGCTATTACTTAACTAAAGTAAAAGCTGGTGCTAAAGGTGAAGGCATGCTCTTCTCTAATAGTCAAGAAGTTCAAATAGCATATGATTATGATGCAGTTGAATTGCATGCAAAAATAAAAGTAAAAATTGATGGCGAATTTATAGAAACTACAGTTGGTAGAGTAATTTTTAACGAAATAGTTCCTAAGGAAATGGGTTTTTGGAATGAACTGTTAATCAAAAAAGTATTTAGCAATTTTATTTATAAAATGTTCGTTAAACTTGGAAACGAAGTTACAGCAAATTTCCTTGATGACTTAAAAGAATTGGGTTTCAAATACTCTACACTTGCCGGAATTTCAATTAGCTTTAGTGACATGATTGTTCCTGAAGAAAAGAAAGCAATGATTACAGATTCAAACAAAAAAGTTGCTGCAATTTTAGATGAACATGATCAAGGCTTTATTACTGATGCTGAACGATATAATAAAATAATAGACGTTTGGACTCACACAACAAATAACGTTGCAAAATCACTTATGGATAGAATTAGAACAGATCAACACGGTTTTAATTCATTGCATATGATGGTTGATTCTGGAGCTAGAGGTTCTCAAGAGCAGGTTCGTCAGTTAGCTGGTATGCGTGGTTTGATGATGAAACCACAAAAATCACTTTCAGGTGCATCTGGTGAAATTATTGAAAACCCAATTGTTGCTAACTTTAAAGAAGGTCTTTCTGTACTTGAGTACTTTATTTCAACTCACGGTGCTCGTAAAGGTCTTGCTGATACTGCTTTAAAAACTGCAGATGCGGGTTATTTAACTCGAAGATTAACTGATGTTGCTCAAGATGTAATTGTTACGCAAATTGATTGCGGTACAATTAGAGGTGTTGATGTTTCAGCTATTAAGGATATTGAATTAGAACGTGAACCACTTGCAGAACGTATAACTGGACGTGTTTCGCAAGAAGATATTTATGATCCACGAACAGATGAACTTATTGTAGAATCAGGAAATACAATTGATGAAGAGATTGCTGAAAAAATTGATGATGCGTCTATTGATTCAGTATTTATTAGAACTGTTTTAACATGTGAGTCAGAACGTGGTATTTGTGCAAAATGTTACGGTAGAAATTTAACTACTGGTAAACTAGTAGAAATTGGTGAAGCAGTAGGAATTATTGCAGCTCAATCTATTGGTGAACCTGGTACACAGTTAACACTTAGAACTTTCCACCTAGGTGGAACATCTTCTCGTATTGCAAGTCAATCGCAAGTAGATGCTAGTGTTGAAGGTATGACTAAGTTTGATAAAATTAATTATGTAGAAAGAGAAGATTTCTTAGGAAAAGTTAAAGTTGTTACTGGTCGTCGTGGTTCAATGGGTATTTTTGATGAAGACGGCAGACAAATTAAAAAATATGATATACCTTATGGGGCAGAATTACGTGTTGAAAATAATCAAAATGTAAAGAAAGGCCAACCTCTATACAATCACGATCCTTATAATGCTGTTATTTTAACAGATATTAAAGGGTTGGTACGATTTGTCGACTTAGTTGATAACTCAACAATTCAACAAGTTGCTGATGAACAAACTGGACACGTTGCAAAAGTTGTTATTGAGTCAAAAGATAAAACTTTAACACCAAGTATGGTTATTACAGATTCAGCAGGGGAGGAAAAAACTTTCAACTTACCAACAGGTGCATATTTATCAGTTGAGGATAATTCAACAGTATTACCCGGTACAATTTTAGCTAAAATATCAAAATCAGATTCAAAAAGTAGAGATATTACAGGTGGTCTTCCAAGAGTTACAGAATTATTTGAAGCTCGTAGTCCTCACGAACCTGCTATTGTTTCTGAAATTGAAGGTATTGTTAAATTTGGAGCTAGAAAAAAAGGTTCGAGAGAAATTATTATTGAATCAATGGATGGAATGGACGAGAAAAAATATAATGTTGCTTATGGTAAGCATATTCTTGTTCAAGAAGGTGATGAAATACCTGCAGGTGAAAAAATAACCGATGGACCTATTGACCCACATGATATTTTGAAAATTAGTGGTACAAATGCTGTTCAGGAATATCTTGTTAATGAAATACAAGACGTTTATCGCCTACAAGGTGTAAAACTTAATGATAAACATATTGAAGTTATAGTTAGACAAATGCTACGTAAATTAAAAGTAATTTCTTCTGGTGATACTTCATTTATTGAAGAAGATTTGGTAAATAGAATTGTTATGGCCCAAGAAAATAGAGTAATGTTGGAATCAGTTTTTGTTGAAAACCCAGGAGGTTCTAAACTAGAAAAGGGTGATATTATTACCAAAACTAAAATGAGAGAAATTAATTCTGAACTCGAAAGAAAAGAGAAAGAATTACTTGACAGTAGAGATGCTGAACCAGCTACATTTGATAACATTCTGTTAGGAATTACTCAGTCAGCTTTATCTACAGAAAGTTTTATTTCTGCTGCATCTTTCCAAGAAACAACTAAAGTATTAACAAATGCAGCAATAGCAGCAAAAGTTGATAATTTAATTGGATTAAAGGAAAATGTTGTTATGGGAGGAAGAATTCCTGCTGGAACTGGTTTAAAAAAATACTCAAATATTATTCTAACTTCTGAGGAAAATGTTCCTGAAGAAAAAATAGAAATTATTGAGGAAAAAAACGAAAAAGAAGTATAAAAGGTAAAAAATTATTGTTTCACGTGCTTGACTTAATAAGATATTAACGGTATATTGAGAGTCTGAATTTTTAAGCACTTTAAATTATTATGGAGGTAAATAAGTGCCTACAATAAACCAATTGGTTAGAAAAGGTCGTAAGATTGTTAAAGCTAAAAACAAGGCACCAGCTTTGGAAGCTTGCCCTCAAAGAAGGGGAGTGTGTACTCGTGTATATACAACAACACCTAAAAAACCTAACTCAGCATTAAGAAAAGTTGCGAGAGTAAGATTAACAAATGGTATTGAAGTTACAGCTTATATTCCAGGTGAAGGTCATAATTTACAAGAGCACTCTATTGTATTGATTAGAGGCGGAAGAATAAAAGATATTCCTGGTGTGCGTTATCACATTGTACGTGGTTCACTAGACACTAGTGGAGTGGATGAAAGAAAGAAAAGTAGATCTAAGTACGGCACTAAAAAACCTAAAAAATAATAGACTGATAATAGACTGATATGAGAAAGAGAAGAGCAGAAAAGCGATACATTAAACCAGATCCACAATTTAACGATATATTAGTTGCAAAATTTGTAAACTATATCATGATGGACGGTAAAAAATCAACATCGAGAAGTGTTGTATATGAATCATTTGATTTAATTGAAAAGAGAACAAAGAAACCAGCTATTGAAGTATTTAAAAAAGCTGTTAGTAACGTTCAACCAATGGTTGAGGTTAGAAGTAGAAGAGTTGGTGGCGCAACCTACCAAGTACCTATGGAAGTAAGACCAGAAAGAAGAATGTCGTTAGCTTTACGTTGGATTAAAAAATACGCAACTGATAGAAAAGATAAAACAATGGCAGAGAAATTGTCCGCAGAGTTAATTGCTGCATCAAATGGTGAAGGTTCTGCTGTAAAGAAAAAAGATGAAGTGCATAGAATGGCAGAAGCTAATAAAGCATTTGCTCATTTCAAATGGTAAGATTGATTTAATAGGATTAGATTAGATGGCTACTAAAAGAGTAGAATTAAATAAAGTTAGAAATATCGGTATAATGGCCCATATTGATGCTGGTAAAACCACAACTACGGAGAGAATTCTGTATTATACAGGAAAAACCCATAGAATTGGTGAAGTGCATGATGGCGGTGCCACTATGGACTGGATGGAGCAAGAAAAAGAACGTGGTATTACTATAACAAGTGCTGCTACTACTGCTTATTGGAATGGTCATCAAATTAATATTATTGATACTCCCGGCCACGTTGATTTTACAGTTGAAGTTGAAAGATCTCTTAGAGTTTTAGATGGTGCGGTTGCGTTGTTTTGTGCTGTTGGTGGTGTTGAACCACAATCAGAAACTGTATGGCGTCAAGCAGACAAATATAAAGTTCCTCGTATTGCATTCGTAAATAAAATGGATCGTATTGGTGCTGATTTCTTTCATGCTGTTGAAATGATGAAGTTACGTCTAGGAGCTAACGCTATTCCTATAACTTTACCAATTGGTGAAGGGGATATGTTTACGGGTGTTATAGATTTAGTTACAATGAAAGCAAGAATGTATCATGAAGATACTCTTGGAGCTACTTTTGAAGATAAAGAAATACCAGCTGTATTACTGCCACAAGCACAAAAGTACAGAACAGTTATGTTAGAAGCTGTGTCTGATGTTGATGATACTCTTTTAGAAAAATATCTTGATGGACAAGAAATATCAATTGAAGAAATTTCAAGAGTATTACGAGAAGCAACAAGACAACTAAAAATTACGCCTGTTTTATGTGGTTCTTCTTTTAAAAATAAAGGAGTTCAAAAACTTCTTGATTCAGTTGTAGATTATCTGCCTTCACCACTTGATGCTGAAGAGTTAAGTGTACATCACATTTATCAGGATGATAAAGTTGTTAGAGCTGTTACTACTAAAGAAAAATTTACTGCATTAGCATTTAAAATTATGACAGACCCTTATGTTGGAAAATTAACATACATTAGAGTTTATAGTGGTAAATTAAATGCTGGTTCATATATATATAATTCGGTTTCTGATAAAAAAGAAAGAGTTGGTAGAATTCTTTTGATGCATGCTGATAAAAGAGAAGATTTAGATGAAATTAGAGCTGGAGATATTGCCGCTATTGTTGGATTAAAAAACACAAAAACTGGTGATACTCTTTGTACCGAAGATGATAAAGTTTTATTAGAGAAAATGGTATTTCCTGAACCAGTTATTCAGATAGCAATTGAACCTAAAACCAAAGCTGATCAAGATAAATTAGCTGAAGCGCTTGCAAAATTATCTGAAGAAGATCCAACATTTAAAGTTAAATCTGATGAAGAAACAGGTCAAACTTTAATATCTGGTATGGGAGAGCTTCACCTTGAAATTCTTGTTGATAGAATGAAAAGAGAATTTAAAGTAGAAGCTAATGTTGGAAAACCACAAGTTGCTTATCGTGAAACAATTACTGAAACTGTTCAAGCAGAAGGTAAATTTGTTAAGCAAAGTGGTGGACGTGGTAAATATGGTCATGTTTGGCTTGAAGTTGGACCAAATGAGCCTGGAAAAGGATTTGAATTTGTTAATGCTATTGTTGGTGGAGTTGTTCCAAAAGAATATATCACTCCAGTTTCACGTGGTGTTGAAGAAGCAATGAAAAATGGTGTTGTAGCTGGTTATCACATTGTTGACGTTAAAGTTAAACTTTATGATGGTTCTTATCACGATGTTGATTCAGATGAGATTTCATTTAAAGTTGCTGGATCAATGGCATTTAGAGAAGCGGCTAAAAAAGCAAAACCAGTTTTATTAGAACCATTAATGAGTATTGAAGTTACAACACCCGAAGAATATATGGGTGATGTAATGGGAGATTTAAGCTCTCGCAGAGGTAAAGTTGAAGGCTTTGATGCAAGAAGAGATGCACAAGTTATTAAAGCTAAAGCACCATTATCTGAAATGTTTGGATATTCAACCATTTTAAGATCAATGACTCAAGGTAGAGCAATTTATTCTATGCAATTTTCACATTATGCAGAAGTGCCAAAGTCTATTGCAGAAGAAATATCTGAAAAAGCAAGTATAAAAAAATAATTAAGTAATTTAACAAGTATAAAAAGAACAAGGAGTTTTCTATGGCAAAGGAAAAATTTGATAGGAGTAAACCTCACGTAAATATCGGTACTATTGGTCACGTGGACCATGGTAAGACTACATTAACTGCTGCAATTACAATGAGTCTTGCAAAAAAAGGTTTATCTATTAAGAGAACTTTCGATAGTATTGATAATGCACCTGAAGAAAGAGAAAGAGGTATTACAATTGCTACAGCACACGTTGAATATTCAACAGCAAATAGACATTATGCTCATGTTGACTGTCCTGGTCACGCGGATTATGTAAAAAACATGATTACTGGTGCTGCACAAATGGACGGAGCAATTCTAGTAGTTGCTGCAACAGATGGTCCAATGCCTCAAACAAGAGAACATATTCTACTTGCTCGTCAGGTTGGTGTTCCTAAAATGGTTGTATTTATGAACAAGGTTGATCTTGTTGATGATGAAGAATTAGTTGAATTAGTTGAAATGGAATTAAGAGAACTTCTTACAGAATATGAATTCCCTGGTGATGAAATTCCAATAATTAAAGGTTCTGCCTTACAAGCACTTGAAGCGTCTTCAAATGATGATGCTCCAAAAGAAGATCCTAGAATGAATTGTATTTGGGAACTTATGGATGCAGTTGATGCTTATATTCCTATTCCTGCACGTGAATCTGATAAACCTTTCTTAATGCCTGTTGAAGATGTATTTTCAATTACTGGTCGTGGTACTGTAGCTACTGGTAGAGTTGAAAGAGGTCAGGTTAAATTAAGTGAAGAAGTTGTTCTTATTGGTCTTGGAATGAACAAGAAAACAGTTGTTACTGGTATTGAAATGTTCAGAAAAGAACTTGACTCAGCAATAGCTGGTGACAACGCTGGTATTCTTATGAGAGGCGTTAGTAAAGATGAAATTCAAAGAGGAATGGTATTGGCAAAACCTGGTTCAATTACACCTCATACAAATTTTGAAAGTGAAGTTTATATTCTTTCTAAAGATGAAGGTGGACGCCATACACCATTTTTTAATGGTTACAGACCACAGTTTTACTTTAGAACTACAGACGTTACAGGAATAGCTACATTACCAGAAGGTACTGAAATGGTTATGCCAGGTGACAATGTTAAAATGACAATTGAATTGATTTCAGAAATTGCAATGGAAGAAGGATTACGTTTTGCTATCCGTGAAGGTGGTAGAACAGTAGGTGCCGGTGTTGTTGCAAAGATTATTAAATAAGTAAGTTATTTTATTGCCAGATTAAAATACTTAATCTGGCAAACATTTAAGGAGAGAAATATTTTGGCAGGTCAAAAAATTAGAATTAAATTAAAATCTTATGATCATATTTTGATTGACAAATCGACTGAAAAAATTATTAAAACTGTTAAAAGTTCTGGAGCTGTAGTTTCAGGTCCTATTCCTTTGCCAACAAGAAGATCCGTATATACAGTTTTACGCTCTCCACACGTGGATAAAAAATCACGTGAGCAATTTGAAATAAGAGCACATAAAAGAATTATTGATATACATAACTCTAACAACAAAACCGTAGATTCTCTAAGTAAATTAGAAATTCCAGCGGGTGTTGATATTGAGATTAAGTTATAAGGATTATGAGATGCCAGCACTGTTAGGTAAAAAAATAGGAATGACTAATTATTACGCAGAAGATGGAAAAGTTTCTCCAGTTACTGTACTTGAGGTTGGTCCATGCACTGTTATTTCTATTAAAACGAAAAAAAATGATGGATACGAAGCGCTTCAGTTAGGTTTTGGTGAGAAAAAAGAAAAACATCTCAATAAACCACAAATTGAAAACTACAAGAAAAATAATTTGAAACCAGCTTCTGTTTTGAAAGAATTTAGAAATTTTAATATTTCAGAATACAAAATTGGTGATGAATTAAATTCAGAAATGTTTAAAATTGGTGATTTAGTTAAAGTTTCTGGAAAAAGCAAAGGTAAAGGTTTTCAAGGTGTTATGAAACGCCATAATTTTGCTGGTGGACAAAGAACTCACGGTCAAGGTGATAGAGAAAGAGCACCTGGTTCAGTAGGACAAAGTTCTTATCCTTCAAGAGTTTTGAAAGGTATGAAAATGGGTGGAAGAATGGGTTATAAAAGAATAACTACTTCTGGCTTAAAAGTAATTAAAGTTTTTGCTGATAAGAATATTATACTCGTAAGAGGCGCTGTTCCTGGAGCAATTAATTCAATAGTTGAAATTAAAAAGTAATTGGTTGAATGATGAAGTTAGATGTTTATAAAATTGACGGTACTCAAGAAGGGTCTTCTGTAGAATTATCAGAGGATATATTTGGAATTGAACCTAATGACCATGTTATTTATCTTGCTGTAAAGGCTTATTTAGCAAATCAGCGTCAAGGTACTCATAAAACCAAAGAGCGTAATGAAGTTAGCGGTGGTGGCCGTAAACCATGGAAACAAAAAGGTAGAGGTACTGCAAGAGCTGGTTCTACACGTTCTCCTATATGGATTGGTGGTGGTACCATATTTGGACCAAAACCAAGAAATTATAGACAAAAATTGAATAAAAAAGTTAGCAGACTTGCTCGTAAATCAGCTTTATCTTATAAAGCAAGTGCAGAACAAATTATTATTGTTGAAGATTTTAATTATGAAAATCCTAAAACAAATGAATTTATTAAAATGCTAGATTCCTTAAAGATTGCTGGTAAAAAAACTCTTCTTCTTACAGGCGAGCATCAAGAAAATATTTATAAATCTGGTAGAAATATAGATAAAGTTTCAATTTTAGAAGCGCAAAAAGCATCCACTTATGATTTATTAAATCATCAAGTTTTGTTATTACAAAAAAGTGCTGTTGAAAAATTAGTTAGTGTATTCAATTAAAAGGTTAATTGGTATTTAAGATGAATAATATTTTGATAAAGCCCTTAGTTACTGAAAAGATTACAGCACTTATGGAAAAAGAAAACAAGTATGGTTTTATTGTTAATCATAAGTCAAATAAGATCGAAATAGCTAAGGCAGTAGAAAAAAGATTTGAGGTAAATGTTGTTGCAATAAATACAATTAAGTATAAAGGCAAAACTAAAACACAGTTTACCAAAAAAGGTAGATTTGCTGGAAAAACACCTCAGTTTAAGAAAGCAATTATTACGTTAAAGGAAGGTCAAAAACTTGATCTTTTTGAAGAAGTGTAGAGATTAGGAATTGGAGCTTTATTAAATGGGAATTAGAAAATTAAAACCGAATACTCCTGGAACTAGATATCAGTCTATTTCAACTTTTGATGAAATTACTAGGTCAACTCCAGAAAAGTCTTTAACTGTTGCACTAAAAAAATCTGGTGGTAGAAATAATCTTGGTAGATTAACTAGTCGTCATATTGGTGGTGGACATAAAAGAAGATACAGAATTATTGATTTCAAACGTAACAAATTTGATGTGCCAGCAAAAGTATTTTCAATTGAATATGATCCTAATAGATCATGTAGAATTGCATTACTTCATTATCTTGATGGTGAAAAAAGATACATTCTTGCTCCTGATGGTATTAAAGTAGGTGATATGTTGAAATCAGGTGAAGGTGTTGAAATTAAAATTGGTAATGCAATGAAGTTGAAAAGTATTCCATTAGGTAGTTTAATTCATAATGTTGAATTAAAGCCTGGAAAAGGTGGGCAATTAGCTCGCTCTGCTGGAATGTCAATTCAATTAGCTGCAAAAGATGGAAGTTATGCACAATTGAAATTGCCTTCAGGTGAAGTAAGACTAGTTTCTTTAGAGTGTATGGCTACTTATGGAACTGTTGGAAATTCTGAATTTGAAAATATTAGTCTTGGTAAGGCTGGTAGAAATAGATGGTTAGGAAGAAGACCAAAAGTTCGTGGTGTTGTTATGAATCCTGTTGACCATCCTATGGGTGGTGGTGAAGGAAGAACTTCTGGTGGTGGTCATCCTGTTTCTCCTTGGGGTCAACCTGCTAAAGGTTTTAAAACAAGAAAGAAAAAGAACGAATCAAATAAATTTATTGTTAAACGAAGAAAGAAATAATTAGAGATTAAGTATGCCAAGATCAGTTAAGAAAGGCCCATTTATTGATGCAAAGTTGGAAAAAAAAGTACAACAATTAAACGATACTAATCAAAAGAAGATTATTAAAACGTGGTCACGTTCTACTACTATTTCTCCTGATTTTGTAGGACACACAATTGCAGTTCATAATGGTAACAAGATGATTCCTGTTTATATTTCAGAAAACATGGTTGGACATAAACTTGGAGAGTTTTCTCCTACAAGAATATTTAGAGGACATCCAATGTCTAAGGCTGAAAAAGCATCTAAAATGAGAAAATAATTTTAATAAGGTATTTGATAAATGGAAGCAAGAGCAACTCATAAACATATTGGCTCATCTCCAAGAAAGATGAGATTAGTAGTTGACCTCATTAGAGGTATTGGAGTAGAAAAAGCTATAGAAATTTTACACTTCAGTCCTAAACATCCTGCAAAAGATGCAGAGAAAGTTTTAAGATCAGCTATTTCTAATCTGTTAAATAAAGATCAAGAATCTAATTTAGAACCTTCAGATTTATTTGTTAAAGAAGCATTTGTAAATCAAGGTCCTTCGTTAAAAAGAATGCTACCTGCACCAATGGGTAGAGCTTTTAGAATGAGAAAAAGATCTAATCACTTAACCATAGTAGTAGCTAGCAAAAGTTAGTAGGAGGAATATTTGGGTCAGAAAGTTAATCCAATAGGTTTTAGAGTTGGTATTATTCGTGGTTGGGAATCCAACTGGTATGAAAATGGTAGTTATGCTACTAAGTTAAATGAAGATAAAAAATTAAGATTGTATATTAGAAATCGCTTAAAAAAAGCTGGTATTTCTAGAATTATTATTGACCGTACATCTAAAAATATTGTTATCACTATACATACTTCTCGTCCTGGTGTTGTAATTGGTAAAAGCGGTAAAGAGATTGCTCAAATTGAACAAGAATTAAAGAGCATAACTGATGATAAAGAAGTTAAAGTTCAAATTACTGAAATTAAAAGACCAGAATTAGATGCATTTTTAGTGGCTGAAAACATTGGTGTTCAACTTAAAGGTAGAATATCTTTTAGACGTGCAATGAAATCGGCTATTACTTCTGCAAGAAGAATGGGTGCGGAAGGTATTAGAGTTAAATGTGGTGGTCGTTTAGGTGGTGCTGAAATGGCAAGATCAGAACAGTATAAAGAAGGAAAAATACCTTTACATACTTTGCGAGCTGATATTGATTATGGTACGTTTACGGCGCAAACTATTTATGGTTCAATTGGTATAAAAGTTTGGATCTATAAAGGTGAAGTTTTAGGAAAAAGATTATCTGACTAAGAGTTTGAGGAGTTGTTCTGATGTTAATGCCCAAAAGAGTAAAATTTAGAAAATCACATAGAGGTAGAAGAAAAGGCAAAGCCTTTCGTGGAAGCACGATTAATTTTGGCGATTTTGCTATTAAAGCTACTGAAGCAGGTTGGATTACAAGCCGACAAATTGAAGCGTGTCGTGTTGCTATCACTCGAACTATGAAACGTGATGGTAAAGTTTGGATTCGTATATTCCCTGATAAACCAGTATCAAAAAAACCATTGGAAACAAGAATGGGTAAAGGTAAAGGTAATCCTGAGTTTTGGGTTGCTGTGGTTAAACCTGGAAGAATTCTTTTTGAAGTTACAGGCGTTTCAAAGGAACTAGCTATGAAAGCATTTACCTTAGCTGGTCATAAATTGCCAATTAAAACAACTACTTCAGTTAGACCTGACTTCGAAGAAAATTAAATTAAGGATTGTAAGATGAAGATCTACGAAATTCGTGAAATGAGCGATGAAGAAATATTGAAGAGAATAGAAGATAACGGTAATAACTTAATTGATCTTCGTTTTTCACATGAACTAAAAAACTTAACTAATACTGCAAAATTAAATATATTGAAAAAAGATATTGCAAAAATGAAAACTGTGCTAAAAGAACGTGAACTTAATGCACCAGTGGCTGATAAAGATTAATTTAGGAAATTGGAATAAGAATGGAAACTAGAGCTTTAAGAAAAACTAGAATTGGTGTTGTTATTAAAAATGGCATGGAAAAAAGTATTACTATTGCGATTGAAAGAAAGGTAGCACATCCTATCTATAAAAAGTATTTCAAAAAAACAACTAAGCTCATTGTTCACGATGAAAAAAATGAATGTAATGTAGGCGATGTTGTGAAAATAATGGAAACGCGTCCAATTAGTAAAAATAAAAATTGGCGATTAGTTGAAATAGTTGAAAAAGCTAAGTAATAGCCAGCAATTAGGAGAGTTTTGAAATGATTCAAGCAGAAACAAGATTAGCAGTTGCAGATAATTCTGGCGCTAAAAAAATTATGTGTATAAAAGTACTTGGTGGCAGTGGTAGAAAATACGCCAGCGTTGGTGATGTAATAGTTGTTACAGTAAAATCAGCTATTCCTCATGGTGGTGTTAAAAAAGGTGAAGTTTCAAAAGCTGTGGTTGTAAGAACTGCTAAAGAAGTTAGACGTAATGATGGTTCATACATCAGATTTGACGAAAATGCGGCTGTTTTATTAAATGCACAAAATGAGCCACGTGGTACTCGTATTTTTGGACCTGTTGCAAGAGAACTTCGTGACAAGAAATTTATGAAAATTATTTCACTTGCACCTGAAGTATTATAAAATAAGGATTTTGTGAAAATGAAAATTAGAAAAAATGATAATGTAATTATAATAGCTGGTAACTCAAAAGGCAGTACAGGTAAAGTTCTTAAAGTATTTCCAAAAGACAATAGAGTTATTGTTGAAGGTGTGAGTCTTAGAAAAAGACATACTAAACCAAATCAAGCTAATCCACAAGGTGGAATTATTGAAATGGAAGCACCTATAAATGTTTCAAACGTTATGTTAGTTGATCCTAAATCAGGTAAACCTACTAAAATTGGCTCAAAAGTTATTATTGATGATAAAACAAACAAAAAGAAAATAGTTAGAGTTAGTAAGAAAAGTGGCGAAATGCTTTAATTGAATTTAAGGATTAAGACAAAAAATGGCAAAGAAAGAAAAAAGTGAAGATGTGGTTAAAGAAATTGGTAATGTAAAAGTTCCTTTATTTCTATTAGAAAAATATAAATCTGAAATAGTTGCGCTAATGATGGAAAAATTTTCATATAGTAATATTATGGAAGTTCCTAAGTTAGAAAAAATAGTTGTTAATATGGGTGTTGGTGAAGCAGTTAATGATTCTAAAATACTCGATGCTGCTGTTAAGGATTTAGAAACAATCACTGGACAGAAGGCTCAAATTAGATTAGCTAAAACATCTATCTCTAATTTTAAACTTCGTGAAGGAATGAAAATTGGTGCCAAAGTTACTCTTCGTGACAGAAAAATGTATGAATTTCTAAATAGATTAATTTCTATTGCATTACCTCGTGTTCGTGATTTTAGAGGTATTCCAGATAAATCCTTTGATGGAAGAGGTAATTATACTCTTGGTATTAAAGAGCAAATTATTTTTCCAGAAATTGACGTTGAAAAAATTAATAAAGTTGTAGGAATGGATGTTACATTTGTTACAACTGCTAAAACTGATAATGAAGCTTATGAATTATTATTAGCTTTTGGCGTTCCTTTTAAGAAAAAACAAGCTTAGGTGGTATATTTAGATGGCAAGAAAATCAATAATAGCTAGAGAAGCTAAGAGAAGAAAAGTTGTTGAACAGTATGCAGCTATTAGAAAAGAATTAAAAGAAAATAACGATTATGAAGCATTACAAAAACTACCTAAAAATGCTTCTCCTGTTAGGTTAAAAAATAGATGTACTATGACAGGAAGATCAAGAGGTTATTATAGAAAATTTGGAATTTCGAGACTTGTTTTTAGAGAAATGGCTCTTAAAGGGGAAATTCCTGGAATAAAAAAAGCCAGTTGGTAAAATATTAGGAGATTATAATATGCCAGTTACTGATCCAGTTGCTGATTTTTTGACTAGAATTAGAAATGCAATAAGTGCAAAAAAAAGATTTGTAGATATACCATCTTCTAATATGAAAGTTGGTTTAGCAGAGATATTGAAAAATTCAAAATTCATTGTTGATTACAATGTAACAGAAGATAATAAACAAAACGTTATCAGAATATTCCTTAAATATATTAATGGTGAATCTTCTATCAGCGGATTGAAAAGAATAAGCACTCCTGGTCTTCGTAATTATGTCGATTTTGAGAATATTCCTAGAGTATTAAATGGATTAGGAATTGCTATTATTTCAACTTCAAAAGGTTTGTTAACTGATAAAGAAGCAAAAAGAGCCGCTATTGGTGGCGAAGTGATTTGTCACATTTGGTAAATATTTGAACGGAGAAGATTAAGTGTCAAGAATAGGTAAAAATCCAGTTAATATTAAAGATGTTACTTTTACTAAGGATGGTCAAAATATAAAAGTAAAAGGTAAATTAGGTGAATTAGAAATGACAGTTCATCCAAATATTAATGTTGAGGTAGATGGCGATCAAGTTTTAGTTAAACGTGAAAACGATCAAAAAGAAAATAGAGCATTACATGGTTTAACAAGAGCTTTAATTCAAAATATGGTTACTGGTGTTTCAGAAGGTTATGGTAAAACTTTAGATATAGTTGGTGTTGGTTATAAAGCTGAATTAAAGGAAAATAGTTTATTCTTAAATATTGGTTATTCACATCCAATATATTTTATGCCTCCTAAAGAAATTTCTTTGGAAGTTCCTGTACCAACACAAATTAAAATTAGTGGTATAGATAAAGAATTAGTTGGTCTAGTTGCTGCTAAAATTAGATCAATTAGAAAACCAGAACCATACAAAGGTAAAGGTATTAAGTATAGTAACGAAGTAATTGTTAAGAAAGCTGGTAAAACCGCTAAATAATTTTATTAAGGTAAGAGATTAGAGTTAAATATGTTAAAAAGAATTAAACAACGTAAAGAAAGAAAAATCAAAAGAGTTAGAAAGAATCTATTTGGTACCCCAGAAAGACCACGTTTAACAGTATTTAAAAGTTTGAATCATATTTATGCTCAAATTATTGATGATACTCAAGGTAAAACTTTAGCTGCTGCTTCTACTTTATCTAAAGAAATTGTTGATGAATTGGCAAATGCTAAAACAAATATTGAAAAAAGTAAAATTGTTGGTAATCTTTGTGCAAAAGTTGCGTTAGAAAATAAAATTGAAAAAGTTGTTTTTGATAGAGGAATTAATAAATATCATGGACGAGTTAAAGCTATTGCAGATGGTGCACGCGAAGGTGGATTAAAGTTTTAAATATTAGTCCCATGGTGTAATGGTAGCACATCAGTTTTTGGAGCTGAGAGTTTTGGTTCAAATCCAGGTGGGACTGCAAAGAAAATATGTAATTATTGGAGATAAAATTGAAGCCAAAAAAAGTACAAAACACAGATGGATTAAAAGAAAAAGTTGTACACATTAACCGTGTTGCAAAAGTGGTTAAAGGTGGTAGAAGATTTAGTTTTAATGCCATTGTTGTTGTTGGTGACGGTAAAGGTACTGTTGGTGTTGGGCTCGGTAAAGCTAATGAAGTTACTGATGCAATATCAAAAGGAATAGATGATGCTAAGAAAAATGTTAAAACTGTTACTTTAGTTAAAGGAACAATACCTCATAAAATTATAGGTAGATATGGTGCTGGTAAAGTTTTATTAAAACCTGCTTCTCCTGGTACTGGTGTTATTGCTGGTGGTGGAGTTAGAGCTGTGTTAGAATCTGCTGGTGTTGAAAATATTTTAACAAAATCTCTAGGTTCAAGTAACCCACATAATCAAGTTAAAGCTACTTTAAACGGATTATTAGATTTAATTGATGCAAATAAAATGGCTGCAAAACGTGGTATGGCAGTTGAAGAATTGTTTAACGCCTAATTGAGGAATGGAATGGCTAAGAAATTAAACATTACACAAACGAAAAGTGTTATTGATAGACCAAAAACTCAAAAATTAACAATTGAGTCTTTGGGTTTAGGAAGACCTAATTATAATATAATTCATAACGATACACCTCAAATTAGAGGAATGATAAATAAAGTATCGCATTTATTAAAAGTTGAAGAAATTGAAGAGTAGGCAATTGAATGGATATTCTAAGTAATCTTAAAGCCGCTGAAGGCGCAACAAAAAATAGAAAACGAATTGCTCGTGGTGAGGGATCTGGACGTGGTGGTACAGCTACAAAAGGTTCTAACGGACAAAAGTCAAGATCTGGGTATAAATATCGTGCATGGTTTGAAGGTGGTCAAATGCCTTTACAACGCCGAGTGCCAAAAAGAGGATTTACAAGTCCTTTCAAGATATATTACCAAGTTGTTAATGTAAGTGATATACAAAAGCTTATAGACGATAAAAAAGTTATTGATGGTATAATTAATGATGTAGTGCTTTATAAAAATGGTGTTATCTCAAAAGGTGCAGCTCCTTTCAAAGTTCTTGGAATGGGAGATTTAACTGCAAAAGTTGAGGTTACAGCTCATCGTTTTAGTAATTCTGCAAAAGAAAAAATTGAAGCTGCTGGCGGAACAATTAAAGAGATTAAAGGCTAATGGGAAAATTACAAGATACTTTTAGAAATATTTTCAAAATTCATGAGTTAAGACAGAGAATTCTTTATACTTTAGCTTTGCTAATTGTTGTAAGAGTTGGTGCTCATATTACTTTACCAGGTATTGATTCTTATTTATTATCTGAAGCTATGGCAAATAAAACTTCAGATAGTTTATTAGGATTATATGATTTATTTGCTGGTGGTGCTTTTAGCAACGCAGCAATTTTTGCTCTTGGTATTATGCCATATATTAGTGCTTCCATTATAATTCAGCTTGGTGGTGCTATTATTCCTTATTTCCAAAAATTGCAACGAGAAGGTGAGGAAGGTAGAAAGAAAATTACTCAACTTACAAGATATGGTACAGTATTTATTTCATTGTTCCAATCAATTGGTGTAGTTACTGGTGTTATAATGAATTTATCATATAATGGTGTATCTGTTGTGCCAGTTGAAGTTCAGGGATTTGGTTTTATATTTACATCTGTAATTATTCTTGTTGCTGGTACTGTTTTTATGATGTGGATAGGTGAGCAAATTACAGATAAAGGTATTGGAAATGGTATTTCACTTATAATTTTTATAAATATTATAAATAGATTACCATTTGCGTTACTTGATGAATATCGTTTAATTTCATCAGGTACTCGTAATATAGTTATTGAAATTGTTATTTTAGCTGCTATGGTTTTAATTATTGCTGGAATTGTATTGGTAACGCAAGGTACTCGTAGAATACCTGTTCAATATGCTAAACGTGTTGTTGGTAGAAAAGTTTATGGTGGTGTTACACAATATATTCCATTAAAAGTTAATACTGCAGGAGTTATGCCAATTATTTTTGCGCAAGCAATTATGTTTATTCCTAGCACAGTGTTATCTTTTTTCCCAGATAATGAATTTGTAACGAGTGTTGCTGGATTTTTTGATTATACTTCATTTACGTATTCGTTTATATATGGATTAATGATTGTATTTTTTACATATTTCTATACTGCAATAGCATTTAATCCACAAGATGTAGCTGAAAATATGAAGAAACAAGGTGGATTTGTTCCAGGCATTAGACCTGGTAAACATACTTCAGAGTTTATTGATAATATATTAACAAAAATTACTTTACCTGGTTCAATATTTTTAGCAATTATTGCGATACTTCCTGCTTTTATTACACGTTTAGGTGTTTCAGGTAGTTTTGCTCAATTTTTTGGTGGCACTAGTTTGTTAATTATGGTTGGTGTTGCTCTTGATACATTACAGCAAATAGAATCACATTTATTGATGAGACATTATGACGGATTTATGAAATCTGGAAAAATGAAAGGCCGTAAAGGCGGTGGTATATAATTGATTTTAATAAAATCAAAAAAAGAAATTGATTTTATTCGTGAAAGTAATAGAATTGTTGCTGAAACTTTACAGCTAGTTAGGCATCATACCAAGCCAGGTATTAGTACTATAGAGCTTGATAAAATTGCTGAAGATTGGATTAGAAGTAATGGTGGTGTTCCTGCGTTTAAAGGTTATAAACAATATGGAACAATAGATTTTCCTGGAACAATTTGTGCTTCAATTGATGAAGAAGTTGTTCATGGTATTCCTGGAGATAGAATCCTTAAAGAAGGAGAAATATTTTCAGTTGATATAGGTGTTCTTAAAAATAATTATTATGGCGATGCTGCAATATCAATTGCTGTTGGTCAAATTTCTGAAGAGAAACAATTATTAATCAAAGTTACAGAAGAATCTCTTTATAAAGGAATTGAAGCTGCAGTTGCTAATAATAGAATTGGTGATATTGGTGCAGCAGTGCAACAATATGTAGAAAGTTTTGGTTTTTCAGTAGTAAGAGATTTATGTGGTCATGGAGTTGGAAGAAAACTTCATGAAGATCCACAAATTCCTAATTATGGTAAGAAAGGTACTGGAGCTTTAATTAAAAATGGAATGACAATAGCAATTGAACCAATGATTAATATTGGCACTTATAAAGTTAATGTTGCAGATGATGGATGGACTGTTTACACATCCGATAGAAAACCATCAGCACATTTTGAACACTCAATTGCAATTATAAATGGTAAACCAGAAATATTATCGGTTAGTTAAAAAATATGGCAAAACAAGGTCCAATAAAGATTGATGGTGTAGTTACAGAAACACTACCTAATGCAAATTTTAAGGTAAAATTTGATAATGGGCATGAAATATTAGCGCATATTTCTGGAAAGATGAGAATGCATTTTATTAAGATTTTAGTGGGTGATAAAGTAGCAATTGAATTGTCACCTTATGATTTGAATAAAGGTAGAATTACCTACCGATATAAATAGTTGGAGATAGAGATGAAAGTCAGTGCATCTGTTAAGAAAATATGTGAACATTGTAAAATAATTAAACGCCATGGAGTTGTTCGTGTGATTTGTAAAAATCCAAAACACAAACAACGTCAAGGTTAATTTAGGAGGTAATTAGTTTGGCTCGTATCGCAGGAATCGATTTACCAAAACAAAAAAAAGTATATATTGGTTTAACATATATATACGGAATTGGTCAGTTTACCGCTAGAGAAATTCTTAAATCAGCAAATGTTGATGCAGAAAAGAAAATATCTGAATTAACTGAAGAAGAAGTTGCAGCAATTCGTTCTATTATGACTTCTGAATATAAAGTAGAAGGTGCATTAAGAAGTGAAATTCAGCAAAATATTAAACGTCTTATGGATATTGGTGCATATCGAGGCTTAAGACATCGTAGAGGTTTGCCAGTTAGAGGTCAAAGAACTAAAACTAATGCGCGAACAAGAAAAGGTAAGAAAAATACTGTTGCAGGTAAAAAGAAAGTCACCAAATAATTATTATTAGGTAATTAAAGGAGTAAAAGTTTTGGCTAAAGTTGTTAGGAAAACTAAAAAGAAAGTTCATATTGATGCTATTGGTGTAGCTCATATTAAAGCATCTTTTAACAATATTATTGTTACTTTAACTGATGTATATGGAAATGCTATCTCATGGTCTTCGGCTGGTAAAAATGGATTTAAAGGATCAAGAAAAAACACACCATTTGCTGCTCAAGTTTCAGCTGAAAATGCTGCAAAAGAGGCGTATGCTTTAGGATTACGTAGAGTAGATGTTTTTGTTAAAGGACCAGGTTCTGGTAGAGAAGCTGCTGTAAGAGCTTTAAATACTGCAGGTCTACAAATATTATCTATTAAAGATATTACACCTATACCTCATAATGGTTGTAGGCCACCGAAACGAAGAAGAGTATAAACGGGAGAGAATTAGATGGCTAGATATACAGGCCCAAGTTGCAAGTTATGCAGACGAGAGAAACAAAAATTATTTTTGAAAGGATCAAAATGTCTTTCACAAAGTTGTCCATTAGAAACTAAGAATTATATACCTGGTCAACACGGTTTAAATCGTAGAGTTAAATTTTCTGAATATGGTGTTCAATTAAGAGAAAAACAAAAAGTAAAAAGAATGTACGGTTTGTTAGAATCTCAATTTCACTCATATTTTGTTACTGCTAATAAACAGAAAGGCGTAACTGGTGAAAATTTAATTAAATTATTGGAATCAAGATTAGATAACGTTATATATAGATTTGGATTTGCTCCTTCACGTAAATCTGCAAGACAACTACTTTTGCACCGTCATTTTTTAATAAATGGTAAAGTTGTAAATATTCCATCATATTTATTAAAACCAGGTGATGTTGTTTCTGTTAGAGAAAAAAGCAAAAAATTAGATATTATTCATAACACTTTAAGAAGAACAAAAGATTCTGTTTACGAGTGGTTGATTGTTGACAAAGCTACATTAACTGGAACTTTTAATCAAATTCCTAACAGAGATGAAGTACCATTAGTGGCTAACGAGCAACTTATTGTTGAGTTATACTCTAAATAAAATTAAATTAAGAAGAGGAATTAGATGAGTTATCCGTTCATTAAAATGCCGGAAAATGTAATACTAGAAGAATCATCATCAACAGCTAGCTCTGGTAAATTTGTTGTTCAACCTTTGGAAAGAGGTTTTGGAGTTACACTTGGCAATGCATTTAGAAGAATATTATTGTCTTCTATTGCAGGTGCAGCTATTACGGCTATTAAGATTGATGGAGTTCTACACGAATTTTCTAGTGTTCCAGGAGTTTCGGAAGATGTTACAGAAATTATTCTTAACTTAAAAAAAGTAAGAATTAAAATTCTAAATAGCAAAACTACTAAATTGGAAGTGACGCTTAGTGGAGCTCAAGAATTTACAGCTAAAAATTTGCAAGATCAATGTCCTGATATTGAAGTACTTAACCCTGATCTACATATCGCTACTTTAAATGAAACTGCAAAATTAAATATGGAAGTTAGATTTGGTTTTGGAAAAGGATATGTAGCTTCTGTTGATCAAAATATTTCTGATAAAACTATTGGATTAATTGCTATAGATTCTATTTATACTCCACTTACAAAAGTTACATATGATATTAAAAATGTAAGAATTGGTGAAAGTAATGATTACGAGCAGTTAAGTTTAGAAATACATACCGATGGTTCTATTACTCCAGAGGATGCACTTTCTAATGCTGGACAAATATTAAGAGATCATATAAATTTATTCATCAATTTTGATCTCGAACAAGAAGAGCAATCTGTTGAACCAGAAATTGATCATGAAACAGAAAGAATTAGAAAAATACTAATTACTAGTGTTGACGATTTAGAATTGAGTGTTAGATCTCATAATTGTTTAAAAGGTGCTGATATTAAAACTTTAGGTGATTTGGTAAGAAAAGATGAAACCGAAATGCTTAAATTTAGAAATTTTGGTAGAAAATCACTTTCAGAATTAACTGAAATTGTTGAGAATTACGGTCTTGACTTTGGGATGGACGTTGATAAATATATAAATTACGGTAAAGAAAATACTTAAAATATTTGAAAAGGTTGTATCATGAGACACAGAGTACGAGGACGTAAATTAAATAGAACTGCATCGCATCGCTTAGCTACTTTTAGAGCACTTGCTACTGCTTTATTTAGAGAAAAGAAAATAAGAACTACAATTTCTAAAGCTAAAGAATTAAGAGGGTTTGCAGAACCATTAATTTCGAGAGCTAAAGAAGATACTGTTGCTAACAGAAGACAAGTTGCTAAACATATTCAAGATAAAGATGTACTTAAAGAATTATTTAGTGAAATAATTCCTAAAGTTGGCAATAGACCTGGTGGTTATACAAGAATAGTTAAATTAGGTCAACGACGTGGTGATGCTGCTGAAATGGCTATAATTGAATTAGTTGATTATAATGATGTTAATGCAAAAGAAAATGCTCCTAAAATTAAAGTGAAAAAAGAAGATATTCAAGATGCTAATGTTGTTGAAGAAACGGTAAGCACAGAAGTTGTTACATCAGAAGATACAGAGTCTGTAAAAACAGATGTTGAAAATGTTGCAGAAGAAGAAGTTAAAGCTGAAGAAACTATAACTGAAGTTAAAACCGAAGATAAATAATTTTATTTTCTGAAAAATTTAAAAGAGTAATCGAGGTTTCGATTACTCTTTTTTTTTTTACCTACACAATAAAAATGCATTCCAAAGTTGTCAATTATGAAAAATATTGAATTTGTAAAATCTGTTTCTGTTTTAAACCAATTACCAGTAACAGAATTAAAGGAAATTGTTTTAGCTGGAAGGTCAAATGTAGGAAAATCTACTTTTATCAATTCTCTTTTCAAAAAAAAGGGACTTGCTAAAACAAGTTCAACTCCTGGGAAAACAAGAACAATAAATTATTATTTAGTTGATTCAAAATATTATATTGTTGATTTACCAGGTTTTGGATATGCAAAAGTGGCAAAAAAGGAGAGGGATTATTGGGAAAGACTATTAATAACATATTTTTCAGAAAACAAAAATATATCTCGTGTTATACATTTTATTGATAGTAGGCATAAACCGACCCAATTAGATGTTTTATTAAATGATTATCTAAAGGAATTAAATCTTCCATATATTGTCATTTTAAATAAAATTGATAAATTGAAGCAATCAGAGGTTGTTCAATGTAAAAAAGATGTATTAAAACAATTTCCTGAACTGAGTTTGGGAGATAATCTTTTTTTGAATTCTAGTATTAAAGAAATTAGCAACAAAGATATTTATTCATTATTGAATAATACAATGATTTAAGTTGTTTTATGATAATTGTTTATACTTAAATTTAATAAAAACAAATTAAAACATAATAATATTAAGAGAACAAACAAGAAAGTTTCATAAAGATTTATTATTTTCCCATATTCGTTTTTTAATTATTTGGTTTTATAAATGGATAGTGCAAGTAGAAATAGAAAAAGGATTTTAATATTTTCCATTATCCCAATACTTGCAGTTGTACCTTTCTTCACTGAAGATTTTATCCTTCGTTTAATATCATCTGTGATGTTAATTATATATTCCGCATTTATTATTTTTCTTAGAGATTCTTCACGCACTGATGCCCATTTTGATGAAGCATTTTCTAATGAATCTAACAACTATGATAAAACTGATTATAATTCCAGAAAAATGGAAGCTGATGAAGGAGAGGAATTTAAGATTATTTCACCAAATAAAACTATCGAAGTTAGAAAATCTTCAGAATTTATTGGTGGCATTACACCTCAATCATCTGGACGTAACTTTTTTAAATCACCTGAATTGAAAATTGAATTTGACAAAATAGCAACGGAAAAAATTCCAGATGATATAAGTGATGATCAGCTTTTTGGATTTGCTCTTGATAAAATTCTTCTTGTTGTAAAAGATGCATTTAATGCGCATAGTGCTATTTTCTTTTGGTACAACCCCAAATCAAAAAAAATTGCACTTGAAAAATATGCTTCTTCAACTAAAGATATTATTAAACAAAAGTTTGACGTAGAAGATGATGTATTAAGCAAAATAGTGGTAAAAAAAGAACCCGAGATAATTTCAGATTTGGCATTAAATGCTGAAAAAGATAATATTCGTTATTACACTTCACCTCAAGGAATAAAAAGTTTTGTTGGCGTTCCTCTTTATTATGGCAAATCTCTTGCTGGTATTTTAACAATGGATTCAAAAGAAAATGATACTTTTGGAATTGAGACTATTTATTCGCTTGGAAGGTTTGTTCGAGTTATTTCTCTTCTAATTTCACTTTTTGAAGAAAAACATGCAGACTCTCAAGCGGATAAAAGATTAAAATCATTACTTGAAATCCTTGCCATAGATAAGAAATTTGATGACGAAAATGAACTATTTTCTACAATTGAAAGTTCTGTTAAAAAGTTAATTTCTTGGGATATTTTTACGTTTGTTTATTATGAGCCTAATGAAAAACAGTTTAAGATATCAAAAATAATTAATAATACTTCTCTTAAATATATAGGCGGAAATAAAAATATTGATTTAGCCAATACTTTAGTGGGAAGGGCAATAGTCAATGGAAGTCCTATAAAAATTGATGATACAAATATCGAGAAAATACCCAGATTTGCTAAAGATGAAGATATTTCTTTTGGGGGTGCGTTTTTAGCTATACCACTTTCATATGATGGACAGATTTATGGTGTATTTTGCTTTGATTCCTTGAAAGCTGATGTTTATAGTAATGCAGATTTATCTTTCATAAAAAAAGCTATCAAAATATTTTCATATATTGTTTATACTTTTACGAGTCAAAAAATATTAAAAAATTTGCTTTCAGTAGATGTTGAAACACGATTGCTGAATGGCAAAAATTTTCTAAAATTGTCAAATTCAGATTTAATAAAAGCAAAGGCAGCATCGCTTTCTAGTACTCTTGCAATTATTAAAATTGATAAATTTATTGACGATGAATCACTATTTGAAGGTAATCCATTTCCAAAAGTATTAAAATTGATTACTACTATTATTGTTGAAGCAACTTCTGAGCAAAATATAGTTGGACGAATAAGCAGAGATGTTTTTGGAGTATATTTCTTTAATACAGATTCAAAGGATGTTTTTTTATGGGCAGAAAAATTACGGATTAAAATTGCACGCACTCCAGTTTTAGTATCTACAAAGCAAACTACATATACTGTGTCTATTGGTATAGCTGCAGCTCATGAAAAGATGGACATTAATGCGCTAGTGGAGAATGCTGAACTTGCTTTAAATAAAGCAATTGAAAAGGGCGGAAATTCCGTTAAGAATATTTAAATGAAAAACTTTGTTATAATTTTACTTGATGGCGTTGGCGTTGGTGAGCTGCCTGATGCTGCAAATTATGGTGATGTTGGAAGTAATACGTTAGCAAATATTGCAAAAGCATTAAATGGACTTTCACTCCCAAATCTGCAAAAACTAGGTCTTGGTAATATTACTGATATTGTTGGAATTCCAAAAATAGAATATCCGCTTGCTTCATATGGAAAAATGAATGAAAAATCACAAGGGAAAGACTCCGTTTCTGGGCATTGGGAAATCTCTGGATTAGAACTCGATTTTGATTTCCCATATTATCCAAATGGTTTTCCAAATGAGATAATAGAAAAATTTCTTAAACTCACCGGGTTTAATGGAATTCTTGGAAATATTGCTGCGTCTGGAACTGAAATTATAATGAAACTTGGGGACGAGCATGTTAAGACGGGTTTCCCAATTGTATATACCTCCGCTGATTCTGTTTTTCAAATAGCTGCGCATGAACAAGTTATTCCATTAAAACGTCTGTATGAAATATGTGAAATCTCAAGAGAAAAAATATTTATAAATGACAATAATATTGGAAGAATTATTGCTCGTCCATTTGTTGGCACTACTGGAAATTATAATAGAACCACAAACAGAAAAGATTATGCAATATCGCCACCCGATGAAACTATTTTGGATTTATTAAAAAAAAATAGTTTTGAAACAATAGCTATTGGAAAAATAAATGATTTATTTAATCATCGTGGAATTACTCAACCAGTTAAAACAAAATCAAATAAAGAAGGAATTGATAAAATAATCAATTCACTTAAGGATAATAGTAACTCATTTATTTTTGCAAATCTAGTAGATTTTGATGTTTACTTCGGGCATCGGAATGATGTAAAGGGGTTTGCTGATGCACTAAAAATGTTTGACGATAAACTTCCAGAGATATTAAGTGTAATAGATGATTCGGACGTCCTAGTTATTACAGCAGATCATGGTAATGATCCTACAACTCCAAGCACTGATCACAGTAGAGAATTTATTCCATTACTGTATTATCAAAAGGGTAAGTCTGGAATTAATTTGGGTATTAGAAATACTTTTGCAGATATTGGTAAAACGGCAGCAGATTATTTTGCAATTGAAAATAATCTTAAAGGAACAACTTTCTTACAATAGAGTATTTTTAAATAAAATATTATTCTCTTCCATTTGAAAGTAATCAAACTTATTTATTATATTGTAAAAAGGACAAAAATTATTTATTTGTAATGTATGAAGTTTATATAATAACTTAAGTTATATAATATATTTCTTTTATTATTTATAGCATGTGTGAATTTTTTCGGAGGTTCTCTTGAAGATTTCAAAACAATATACAAGCCATGATAGTAAAGCCCTTGACAGGTATCTACTTGAAATAAGTAAAGTAGATCTAATTTCACAGGACGAAGAAATTAAACTAGCAAAAGAAATTAAAAATGGTGATGAAAAAGCGTTTGAAAGACTTGTAAATTCTAATCTACGCTTTGTTGTTACGGTTGCTAAACAATATCAAAACCAAGGTCTTTCATTAGGAGATTTAATTAATGAAGGTAATATTGGATTAATAAAAGCTGCTAGACGGTTTGATGAGACGCGAGGATTCAAATTTATCTCATATGCTGTTTGGTGGATTAGACAATCGGTTTTACAGGCATTAGGAGAGAATGGAAGAATAGTTCGCCTTCCTCTTAATAGAATTGGAATTCTTAGTAAAATAAAATATTTTAATACTGAATTTGAGCAAGAAAATGGTAGAGAACCTTCTTCGTCAGAAATAGCAGATAAATTAAAAGTTGATGCTAATGAAATATTAGAAGCACTTCAAATATCTTCAAGAAATGTTTCACTTGATGCACCGGTTACTGAAGGAGAAGAAAATAATTTATTAGGTGTATTATCTAATACAATTAACTCTGAGCCTGATGAAAATTTAATTGTTGATTCCCTTAAACAAGAAATAGAAAGCTCACTCAAATCATTATCAGAAAGAGAAGCAGATGTTTTGAAACTTTATTTTGGATTAGGTTTAGACTATCCACTTACTCTTGAGGATATTGGGGACAAATTTAACTTAACTCGTGAAAGAGTTAGGCAAATTAAGGAAAAGGCAATAAGAAGATTGCGCCATAAAAAACGATCAAATACTTTAAGAAAATATTTAGGTTAAAATTAGTATGTTTTTCTTAAAATATTTAATTATTTCAGTAGCTTCATTATTGCTGTTTTCTTGCACCTCTACAAGTATTGAGCAAAGATATAACAAACAAACAGCAAAACTTGATACTTTAAATACTACCCCAAGATTTTCATCTGATAATGATGAATTACTTTTGAAAAATGAATTTGATATTGAACCTATTGAAGACAATCCAGTTGATGTAAACAAATTTCTTGAAAAAAGTACTAATCAATATAGTACATCAATGGAGCTTTCAGAAAGGGATAAAGTAATGATTGAAATTGTTAAGTATTTAAATACTCCGTACCATTATGGAGGAAGTGACAATTTTGGAATTGATTGTTCAGCCTTCACCAAAAATGTTTTTTTAGAATCCCTTAATTACAACTTGCCGAGAACTGCAAATCAACAATTTAATGAGGGTGAAAAAATATTAAATAAAAATTCTCTAAAATTTGGAGATTTAGTGTTTTTTAATACAACCAAAAGTAGTTATCCTGGTCATGTTGGAATTTATATTGGAGAAGATTTATTTGCCCATGCAAGTTTTTCTCAAGGAGTTACCGTTTCATCGATGGAAAGTGATTATTTTAAGAAAAGATATATTGGTGCAACGCGAAATGTTCAAATAATGGAATAATAAATAATAGTCTGTAAAGATTTTTGGGAATAGTGATTAAAAAATATATTGACATAAATAATTGGAAAAGAAAAGAGCATTATGAATTTTTTTCAAAATATGATGAGCCATTTTGGGGAGTAGTTTCAGAAATTGACTGCACAGAAGCGTATGAAAAATCAAAGGAAAATGTTTTTTCATTCTTTTTATATTATTTACATAAATCCATACTTGCACTAAATGAAATTGAGGAATTTAAATACAGAATTAGGGATGGTAAAATTATTGTGTTTGATAAAATTAACGTAGCAACAACTATTGGAAGACCTGACGAGACATTTGGCTACTCATTTATTGAATATGAAAAGGATTTCAATAAATTTTTAATTTTAGCAAATAATGAGATATTGAGGATTAATAATTCTACAGGGCTTAGCTTAACTGAAAATTCTAAAAGATTAGATGTAATTCATTATTCTTCATTGCCATGGACAAAATTTACAGGATTATCACATGCAAGAGATTTTAAAAATCTTGATTCAATTCCAAAAGTTGTTTTTGGAAAATTCATGATTGTAAACGGTAGGAAAATTATGAATGTGTCTTTGAATGCTCATCATGGTTTAGCTGATGGAATACATGCAGCTAAATTTTTTGAATTGTTCCAAAAACTTATGAATGAATAAAATATTTAATAAACAATAAAGGAGATATAATGAAAAAATTTTTAATAAAAAGTTTATTTGTATTTGCTTTAACACTATTAGTGTTTTCATGTGACAATTCAAAAATTGAAGATAAATCTATGTCATCTGATAAACATGAGGGTACACATGTTAAAAAACAAGATTGCAATGATGTTCATTGGTCACACCATGAGGGAGAAGAAGGACCTGCACATTGGAAGGATTTATGTGATGCTTTTGCAGCATGCGGTGGACAAGCACAATCACCAATTAATATCGTAACAAATGAAACTAGTGTTGGAACTAATTTGAATCAAATACAAATTCATTATGATTCAACCCCTGTTGATATTATTAATAATGGTCATACTGTGCAATTTAATGTTTCTGGAAATAATACAATTACTCTTGGCGAAAAAGAATACAAACTATTACAATTTCATTATCATGCTGCAAGTGAACACACAATTAATGGAAATCACTATCCAATAGAAGTTCATTTTGTAAATCAATATTCTGATTCAGATTATTCGGTTGTTGGTGCCATGTTTGAGGAAGGAACCGCTAATGAATTATTCACCGAATATTTAGCAGAATTTCCTGAAAGCAAAGGTGAGTATACTTCTGAAAATACAATAGATTTGGAAAAGCTTTTACCATCCAATCTGGATTATTACTATTATATCGGTTCTTTAACAACTCCACCGTGTTCTGAAATTGTAAATTGGTATGTGTTAAAAACTCCTATCAAAGCATCAAAAGAACAAATAGAGAAATTTGCTGGGATATTGCACCATAATTATAGACCAGTAATGCCTTTGAATGATAGGAAAGTTTTAAGTTACAATAAATAGAAATAAATTATTGTTGAATAGATTTATTTTTTCAAATATAATTTGGGTGGAATTTAGCTTCCACCCAATAATTACTTTAGAATTCTATTTAATACTTCAGCAACTTTATCTAATTGTTCATAAGTAATAACAGCGGGAGGAAGCATACGTAATACAATTTTACCTGCTGGCATTGCTAAAATATTTTCTTCCATTAATTGTTGTAAAATTGGTTGAACTTTTTCTTTTAGTTCAATTCCAATCATTAAACCTTTATGTCTAACTTCCCTAACTTTTGAAAGTTCATCTACATTTAATTTACTAACAAAGTAATCACCTTTTTCTTTAGCTTGTTTTGCTAGGTTGGTTTCTTGCATAAATGTAATGGCAGCTAAACCAGCAGCAGACGCAAGTGGATTTCCACCAAAAGTTGTTCCATGCTGACCAAATCCTATTTTAACTTTATCTGAACAAATAGCAGCACCAACAGGAAATCCACCAGCGATACCTTTGGCAACTGTTAAAATATCGGCATCAATTCCAAAATGTTCAATTGCAAACATTTTTCCTGTTCTGCAAAATCCAGATTGAATTTCATCAATAATCAATAATATGTTATTTTTATAACAAAGAGAGCGAACTCCTTCAAGATATGCTTGCGATGCAATATTAATTCCACCTTCTCCTTGAATTACCTCCAAAATTATTCCAGCAGTTTTTTCGGTAATGGCTTCTTCCATTTTTTCAAGATTATTAAATGGAACAAATGAAAAACCGGGCACAAGTGGCTCAAATGGTGTTCGGTATTCTTCTTTGTGTGTTCCGCTCAAAGCTCCCATTGTTCGTCCATGAAATCCTTTCATGGTTGTTATAAAATCAGTTTTACCAGTTGAAACTCGTGTAAACTTTATTGCCGCTTCCATTGCTTCCGTTCCAGAATTTGTAAGAAACGAACGTTTTAAATTTGCTGGAGTAATTTCATTTAATTTTTCTAGGAACAATGCTCGAGTATCATTATAAAAAACACAAGCATTTGTGATAAGTGTTTCAGCTTGTTTTGTTATTGCTTTAACTACGTCTGGATTTGAGTGACCGATTGTAGCAACACCAATACCAGCTGCACAATCTATAAATTCATTACCTTTTTCATCCCAGACTGTTGCATCTTTACCTTTTACAATAACTAAATCTCGTTTTGGATAAACTGCAACTTCATAATTGTCAATTAATTCTCTAAAATTTCTCATTGGATTATGGTTCCTTCACCATTTATTGCATTTGTAATTGGATTATTTTTTCGACCATCACAAATGTAAACAGAAGTTTTACCGCTTTCAAATAGTTTAGTAAGCGCTTTCATTTTTCTTTTCATTCTTCCATCAACTTGTGTTTCCCGTTGTTTTACTTCTTCTTTTGAAATTACTTTTACAACAGAATTTGGATTATTTACGTCATCTAAAAATCCAGGAGCTTCTATCAATTGGAAAATTCTATCTGCATCCAAAGATTCTTTTAACAAAGCAACAATGTCATCATTCTCAGAACTTATAGCAAAATTATTTTCATCAATTATTGGAACAGTAATAACAGGCACATATCCATTGCTAATTAGCAACTGTAGTAATGCTATATTAATGGTTTTGGGCTTTCCAGAAAAATCTCTTACTATTTTAAGTTTCCCATCTTCCTTTATTTTTATTCCTTTATTTCTTTGTCCTTCAATTAATTTTCCATCAACGCCAGTTAAACCAATTGCATTTATTCCAACTTGCTGGCACATTTCTACAATTCGTTTGTTTCTCAGCCCTGCGTAAGACATCATCATAATATCCAAAGCTTCGCTATCGCTATACACGGATGAATATCCGGAAGCTGAAAGTAGAACCTTTTTTTCGTAGTGTAATTTATTTGCTATTTCATCGCGCAAAGCATTTGCACCATGAACTATTATAAATTCATCTTCCAAGTTTACCAAGTCTTCAATAATAGCTTCCAAATTAATTTGTTCACCACCACCAATTTTAATAATTGTCATTTAAATACTCCACTTGAGTTATTGTCTATTTTATTCCAACCTGTTTCATTAGGATAAACTTGAGAGCATATTACTAGTTCTGTCCCGTTTTGCTTATAATGCATTTGAAAATAATCTTCGTCTTCATTGAAGAGGGAAGAATAATATACTTTTTCTTTATCCGTTATTATTATGTTCATAGCTCTTATATAACTGGATTTTTTATTAATTATCTCAATTGCTTTTGGAAGTGCAGCTTTCATACCGATAGAATCAAATCGCTTAACGAAATTAAAAATTTTTTCAGCTCCAATTCTTCCATCAGCTTTAATTTTAACTCCTCGAAGTTCGCCATTAAAAATAAAAACATACTTGTCATCAAAAAATGGCATATTATTTTCAACGATTATATCTTTATCCTCAAAAGCACTACGAGCATGGACGATTAATCTATTTGTTTTTCCAAACTGATTTATATCATCATCCCATATTGGCTTTATGTTTTTATAATGAATCCAATTATTATTATCTAAATAACTACATCCCCAACCATGACCTTGAAATTCCTTGCTATTCTTGGCAATTATGGAAAACTTATTTAAATGCCCTTCAATAATAAATTCATTTTCTGATTTTACAAATAGTAATCGGCACACAATAATTCCTTAAAATTAAATTGGATAAAGTCCAGTAAACTCAAGCCCTAGAGTTTCATCAAAACCAAACATTATATTAAAAGCTTGAAGAGCTTGTCCAGCAGCACCTTTCATCAAATTGTCAATTGCACTTATAACAACAAGGCGATTTGAATATGGATCTCTTTCAAAGCCAATGTCACAGTAATTTGTTCCAATGCAAAGCTTTGGATCTGGGTAACGATAATTTCCTTCTTTCTCCTTAATAATTCGGATAAAAGGCTCATCTCCATAAGCTTGTCTATAGATTTGCCAAATATCTTTTTCAGTCAAATCTTCCTTTAAGAAAACGTGACTTGTTGCCAGTGTTCCTCTAACCATATCTGTAGAAGTTGCAGAAAAGTGAATTTGAATTTTTTCATTAAAAGAAAGTTCTTGAATAATTTCAGCTGCATGTCTGTGTCCAGTTGGTTTGTATGAACGCAGCGAACCAGTTCTTTCAGGATGGTGAGTTGCAAAGGATGATTTTTTACCGCCTTCACTTGTTCCAACTTTTACTTCAACAACTGTCCTATCAATTTCCACTAATCCATTTTTATATAAAGGATAAAGTCCAAGAATAGTAGTTGTTGCGTTACAGCCAGCACTTGAAATATATTTAGCATCTTTCATTTTATCCCGATGTAATTCGGGAATTCCATAAACGAATTTGTTTAGCAACTCTGGATTTACGTGTGTCTGTTTATACCATTTCTCAAATTCTTTAACATCATTTAATCTAAAATCACCACTGAGATCAATAATTTTATCGGCAATATTTATAAATTCATTCATCTTTTTCATCGATTCACCATGCGGCGTGCAAAGAAAAAGTAAATCAGTTTTTTCTAATTCATCCACAGCACAAAATTTGAGGTTTGTTGCTTTTCGTAAGTTTGGATGAGCTTTGTGAGCAAATTTTCCGTAGTAAGAACTTGATGTAATTTGCTGAATATTAATATTTGGATGCGAAATTAACAACCTCAATAATTCACCACCAGTATAACCTGATGCTCCAATAATTGAAACATTTATTTTTCCCATTTTAATTCTCTCTGCCAACTTTTAACACATAATCAACAATTAGTTTAGGAATATCCACTCCGGTTGTTGTGATGCTGTTTTTAAATTCCATTGTATAATTAACTTCGTTTACCATAAGTTCATTATTCTTTGTTTCAAAAAGATCAATAGCAACAATACCGCCACCAACTGCTTTTGCTGCTGCAACAGAAAGATTTGCAATTTCTTCCGTAACCTCACATTTAGTAGCAGTTGCACCTTTTGCTGTATTTGTTATCCAGTGTTCAGAACCACGATAAATAGCAGCAATGCATGTATCACCGATAACAAAACTTCTAATATCACGTCCTTCTTTTTTATCCACATATTTTTGAATATAAAATATTGAATGATGATATGTTCCTAAAACTGTTTTGTGTTCAAGAATGGATTCTGCAGCATCACGGTCATTAATTTTTGAAAGCAATCTTCCCCAAGAACCAACGGCTGGTTTTAGCACAACTGGATATCCCATTTCTTCAATTGCCTCTAAAGCAGAAGTTTCTGTAAATGCAATTTTTATTTCTGGTTGTGGTATGTTATTATCACGTAACGCAGAAGATGTTAACAGTTTATCTCCGCAAATGGTTGCAACCTTAAATGAATTAACACATTTAACCCCAGCACTTTCAAATAGTTTAATTGAATGAAGTGCTCTTGAGTGATTGATTGAACGTTCAATTAAAACATCAAGATCTGATTCATTTTTATTTAAATCGAAAATTAAATTCCTATCATCAATCATTATCAATTCAACATCTTCGCGTTTATTAAATTCTTCAATTAAAAATTTTTCCTCTTTTCTTATAAGTGAATGTAAAAATCCAACTCTCATGGTTTTCTCCTTGATTTAGTCTTTCTTGTTTGAATGTTAAAAAATGTAGATATAAGAAAAGCACTAAATAAAATTACTTAGACTTCTGCTTATGTTTGTAGTTTTGTTTTATAAAGTGAACAATATGTGGAAGTTCAGTTAATTCAACTACTTTTCCTTTTTGTCCAATGTTTTTTACTTGAGCTAAAACTTCTAATTGAAGTTCTGGAGATAATTTTGTTTCACCAATAAAAGATAGTGCATATTTAATTGAAGCAATTCCAGACATATGATCGAGTGAAAATGTCCTTTCTTTGCCAAGAAGTTGTGGGTCTAAGCTTTCGTAATGTGTGGGATTTATTGCCGCCGCATGTGTGTGAACTCCAGCGCAGTGAGTGAAAGCATGTTTTCCAATAATTGGATAATTGCCGGGAATGGGAACTCCAGAGTGTGAACTTACAAATTGATAAAGTTCGTCCAGCTTGTCCAATTTCCAATTGTTTAAACCAAAATCTGCTGTAAGTACCATCATTATTTGGGCTAAATCAACAATTCCGGCTCGTTCGCCTAAACCAAGAACTGATGCATCAATAATTTCAGCTCCAGCGCGATATGCATCCAAGGCATTTGCAAGAGCAAAACCACGATCGTTGTGGCAATGAACTGCAATTTTAGGATTTAATCCTCTTGAGTTTAATTCATATTTTAATTTGGATATATAATCGAACATACTTCTGTCTGTTCCGGGAATCATATATCCAGTTGTATCGGCAACACTAATAATATCAGCACCTGCTTCAACAGCAGCAATGGAAACAGCAACAACATTGCTAAACTCTGAGCGAACAGTATCTTCTGGTGTATATCTGATAATTATATCTGGGTTTTGACTTTTTGCAAATTTAATTACATCAGTAATTTGTATAATAGCCTCAGCTAAATCCTTTTTGAAAACAGTATTTAGTCTGTCGTCAGAAACACAATAGAAAATACCAATGAAATCAACTCCACAATTTAATGCAAGTTGAACATCATCTTTTAATGAGCGAGCGTGAGCTCCAACAATTGCTTTAAAATTATTATGAGCAATTATTTGCACAGAATCATGAATTTCTTGTGTCACTGAAGGATGACCAGTTTCAATTATATCAACACCTATGTCATCAAGCATTTTTGCAATAGCAAGCTTTATATGCTTATCAAAATATACACCTGGAGTTTGTTCACCTTCACGTAATGTTGAGTCAAGTATTTGAAGCAAACTATTCGCCCCAATCTTCTTCTTCCTGAGGTGCCTCAGAAACTTTAAATGGGTTTAGTTTTATCACTTCCAATTCGATACCACAATCTGGGCATTCAAATAATTCGCCAACTACCATGCCTGGTTCTTTTTGAACATCAGATCCACATAGAGGACATTCAGCCATCATTAATCCTTTTAATTAGTTTGTAAAATATTAGACGCAAAAATATAACAATCAAAAACAAGACGCAAATTAAAATATTTAAAATAAGATAGATACAAATTAGCATATGTTACACTATCTGTAACAATTAAATAACTATACAAAGAAATTACATATAACAACAAATTGCATAAAATGTATATAAGTAACCAAATATTATTGCATCAATTAATGAAATCTACCAAATATTAACAATATTTTGCAATAAATTATAGTTGAAAATATGGATACAATTTTGGAATTTGGAAACATTTCATGTAATTTTTAAAATGTAAATATAATTTATCAATAGGAGTTAATATGGACTACAGAATTGAAACAGACTCAATGGGTGAAATAAAAGTTCCATCAAATATGTATTATGGTGCTCAAACCGCCCGATCATTAATGAATTTTAAAATTGGTGGCGAAAGATTTCCACGTGAATTAATTAGAGCTTTGGGAATATTAAAAAAAGCTGCAGCTTTAACAAATGCGGATTTAAAAATGATTTCCCAAGAAAAAGTTGAGCTTATTGTTAAAGCAGCTGATGAGGTGATTGAAGGTAAACTTGATGATCATTTTCCATTAGTTGTCTGGCAAACTGGCAGTGGAACACAAACAAATATGAACTCAAATGAAGTTATTTCAAATCGTGCAATTGAAATAGCTGGTGGTGAAATGGGAAGTAAAAAGCCAATTCATCCGAACGATGACGTGAACAAAGCTCAATCATCAAACGATACTTTCCCAACAGCAATGCATATAGCTGCCGTTGAAGAAGTAAACCGAAGATTAATTCCAATGGTAACAAAACTCCGTGATGCCCTTGCTGCAAAATCTGAAGAATATAAAAACATTATTAAAATTGGAAGAACACATTTAATGGATGCAACTCCATTGACTTTGGGACAAGAGTTTTCGGGATATGTTCAACAGCTTACGAATGGTTTAGCAAGAATTAATGGTTCATTACCAAGACTTTCAGAATTAGCTTTAGGTGGCACGGCAGTAGGTACAGGCTTAAATACACATAAAGATTTTGCAGTTCTATCAGCAAAGAAAATATCAGAAATTACAGGACTTAATTTTACAACGGCACCAAATAAATTTGAAGCATTAGCAGCTCATGATGCAATTGTGGAATTTAGTGGAGTGTTAAAAACTATATCGGCATCACTTCATAAAATAGCAAATGATATTCGTTGGATGGGTTCGGGTCCTAGAAGTGGACTTGGTGAATTAGCACTTCCAGCAAACGAACCTGGTAGCTCAATTATGCCAGGAAAAGTGAATCCAACTCAAGCTGAAGCTATTACAATGGTTTGCGCACAAGTTTTTGGAAATGATGCTGCAATCGGCTTTGCTGGAGCAAGTGGAAACTTTGAACTTAACGTTTATAAACCCGTAATGATATTTAATTTGCTTCAATCAATTAGGTTAATTGCTGATTCTTGCGAAAGTTTCACTGATAATATGGTTGTTGGAATTGAGCCAAATAGAAATAAAATTGATGAATTGCTTCGTCAATCTTTAATGTTAGTTACAGCATTAAATCCACATATTGGATATGATAATGCTGCAAAAGTTGCTAAAAAGGCATTTCATGATAATTCAACATTAAGGGAAGCTGTTGTTGCCTTGGGATTTATGACTGCTGAAGAATTTGATTCAAAAGTTAAACCAGAAGAAATGATTGGACCAAAATCATAAAATTATTTTTAATAAAAAGAGATTCTATTTGGAATCTCTTTTTGTTAAAACTTGTAAGTCAATTCCTAATAATTTTTGTAAATTTACTTTTTGAAAATTAACTGAATGTAAATGGAAAACCTACCGGGAATTATTTCTCTTTTAATCGCTTGTATAGAAATAGTATTATTAATTAATCTTGTAATTTTTGCTAAAAAAAATAGTGAAAATAAAATAATAATTGGATTATTAACCTTACTATTTGGATATCAATTTATGGAATTTTATATGTGTTATACACATAGTTATTCTAATTTACTGATTTATATTTCCTTTTTGATTATTTCCTTTCTTCCCCCCCTGTTATTATACTTAGTTTTAGAAATTAAAAAAGTGGAAAGTAAATTTAAATATTTAGTATTTCTACCAATAATTTTACTTTTGATTTATTATCTTTTTGCTATTAACGGGTTTGAAATAACAACATGCACAATTCTTTTTGTTGCATACGAAATGCCACTTGGCGATTTGTATGGAGTTATATATTACACTCCAGTTTTATTGGCAATAATATTGTTATTTATGATGGTTAGAAATCCAATTTATCAAGATAAGAAACTCAATTTACAAATTGTACTAAGTGGAATAGTATTAACTTTTGTGCCAGTGGCTTTAATAATTATCGCTTTCCCATTTCTGATTGATTATGTTGAAAGCTTCTTCTGCAAAGCAGCATCTTTAATTGCTTTAACTTTAACTATTTATGCAATGCGGAATAATAATAAAATAAATGAAAATAATAATGAATGAAACAATATTAAATATATTTCTAGAAATAGAAAATGGATTTGTAGTTGGATTTAAAGCAATATCATATTTAAGTGATGACGGTGACCAACAAAAAATAAAATATTTGAAAGAGAAAGCTAATACTGATTTTCCTAAAGCTTTCCGTTTTGATGCTCCTCAAGATAAACATGGGAATTTTATGAAATACAAAAGCTTCTCAAAACTTGAAAGTCGTGGAATACATTTTCAATTATTTGAAGAAATATTTTCAAGTTTTAATGTGCCAGAAAATCCGTTGGTTTGTGTAACTCCAGTAGTGGATGGAAAATTATTAATAAATGAATAAAATTATGAATGAGGTAATTATGAACATTAGTACAATTGAAGCAAAATCTATTAACACAATAAGGTTGTTATCGGTAGATGCAATTCAAAAAGCAAATACTGGACACCCAGGAATGCCAATGGGAATGGCGCCAGTAGCGTATTTGCTATATAAAAATATTATGAACCACAATCCACAAAACTCCAAATGGTTAAACAGAGATAGGTTTGTGATGTCTGGTGGGCATGGTAGTATGCTTCTATATTCCGTATTGCATTTATCGGGTTATGATGTTTCTTTGGATGATCTTAAAAATTTTAGACAGTGGGGAAGTAAAACTCCAGGACATCCTGAGTTTGGACATACTGATGGGGTTGAAACAACAACTGGTCCGCTTGGACAAGGTTTGGCTAATGCTATTGGTATGTCAGTTGCTCAAAAACACCTTGCAGCTATTTTCAATAAAGATGGTTTCAAAATTCTAGATCATTTTATTTATGCTGAAGCTGGCGATGGTGATTTAATGGAGGGATTATCACACGAAGCTTCTTCCTTTGCTGGGCATAATAAACTTGGCAATTTAATACTTTTTTATGATAGTAATAAAATTACAATTGATGGAAATATTTCGCTTTCCAACTCTGATGATGCAGCAAAAAGGTTTGAATCATATAATTGGCATGTTCAGACAGTTGAAGATGCAAATGATCTTGATGCTCTAAAAAACGCTGTAGAAAGTGCTAAAAATGTTACAGATAAGCCTTCAATTATAATTACAAAATCAATTATTGGATTTGGAAGCCCAAACAAGCAAGGTACTTCTTCATCGCATGGATCTCCACTTGGTGATGACGAAATAGTTTTAGTGAAAAGAAATTTTGGATTCCCTGAAGATGAAAAATTCTATGTGCCTACTGAAGTAACTGAACATTTTGCAGAGTTAATAAATAAAGGTGCTGAGTTAGAAAATAAATGGAACGACTTATTTGCAAAATATTCAGAAAAATATCCAGAAGAAGCAAAATTATTTATAAAAGCTATGAATAACGATTTTGGAGATGATTGGAAAAATTTAGTGCCAAAATTCGAAAATTATGGTGAAGGAATGGCGACAAGAAATTCTTCGCAATCAGTTTTGAATGCAATTGCACCGGCATTACCATTGCTATTTGGTGGTTCGGCTGATTTAACACCCTCAAATAATACTGATATTAAAGGTTGGAAAAATTTCACTCCAGAAACTCCAGAGGGTGGATATATTCGCTATGGAATTAGAGAATTTGCAATGGCAGCAATTATGAACGGAATGGCAATCTATGGTGGGTGTATTCCATATGGCGGTACTTTTTTAGTGTTTTCTGACTACTTACGACCAGCGCTAAGAATTGCTTCATTATCCAAAATTAAAATGATATATGTTTTTACACACGATAGCATTGGAGTTGGAGAAGACGGTCCAACTCATCAACCAGTTGAACACTTTGCTGCATTAAGATCTATTCCAGGAGTTGTATTCTTGCGCCCTGCAGATGCTAATGAGACTTCTGAAGCCTGGAGTTATGCAATTGAGCATAAAGACGGTCCAGTAGCTATTGCACTAACTAGACAGAAATTAACGATTCTTGACAGAACTATATATGCGCCAGCCAATGGTTTGCAAAAAGGTGCATATGTAATAAAAGATGTTGACGGAACTCCAGATTTAATTATTATGGCTAGTGGTTCTGAACTTGCAATATCTATAAAAGCAGCTGAAGAACTTGATATTGCTGGCATTAAATCGCGCGTTGTATCTTTCCCAAGTTTTGAGATTTTTGACAATCAGTCAGATGAATATAAAGATTCTGTTTTGCCAAAAACAGTACGAGCTCGTATCTCTGTTGAAGCTGCAGTGAAATTTGGTTGGGAAAAATATGTAGGATTAGATGGAATCTCTATAAGTCTGGAAAGATTTGGTGCTTCTGGACCAGAGGCAATACTTTTTGAAAAATTTGGATTTACTGTTGCTAACATTGTGGCAGAAGGGAAAAAATTGTTAGGAAAATAATTCCAAAATTATATAATGTGAGATGTTAATGGAAAATGAATTATTTTATCTTCTGTTTCATCTCACTTTTCTTTTTTAAATTGAAAGAGTTTTAATTAAAGTCATATAGTTATCTTTTGCCATTTTCATTATTGCTTGTGTAAATGCGGAAGTATTTTCATAACCAAGTGATTTAACAAGATTATCTTTATCCTCTATGTTTTGTTTTAATTTGTAACCGGAGCTATTTGAATAATTCTGAATATGAAATAAAATTTTCTTCAATCTACTATAATTCTGCTTTATCAATTCTGTATCAATGTCTAAGTTAATTTCCAATTTAAAAATATTTAGTTTTTCAATGTAATTTTTCCCAATGAGTTTTTCTGCCAAATCAATTTTTTTATGCAGCAATGCATGAAGAATATAGTCAATAGTTAAAAATCCACCATTACTTTTTTTAAGATCGAATGTAAAAATTGGTGACGGTCTGTATATTAAAGTTGATTTATCATGCATTTCTCTAATTTTAAGCAGAGGAATTTTTGAATATCGTTCAATAAATAATGAGAGAATTATTTGTCTAAATTCAGTAAAGAGACTATCATTTCCATTTACAAAACTGATTTTCATTAATGTTTGAAATTCCCAAAAATCGGCTCTATCTACTAAATAGTTTTTATAATTATTTATATCCCATACAAGCAAAGAGGATTTGCCTTCTGGTCTTAACCGAAAATCTATTTCAACATTTGGAAACTTTATTCGTGCTTCTTTGAGAAAATTTTGGAAATCAGTTTCCATTATTTTACGATTTGTAATATTTTCGACTACAACAATTAAATCAACATCGGAGAAAAAATTCATTTCTTTTATTCCAAAACTCCCTAATCCGGCAATAAAAAAATTGTATTTTATGTTTAAGCTTTTGGCAGCATTAGCTAAATGGAAGTTAAAGTAATTTGCAAACAATTCTGAAATTTGTTTTTCACTAATTAAATTAAGAGAAAATTGAACTGCTAGAATAAATCGTAGTTGTGAATATTCAAGACTATTTACGTCATATTTTGCAATATCAATAAATGCTTTTCTAGATATAATCATATCAATTAACGATTTATCAAAGCTTAGCAAATCGATTGATATTTGAGAGTACTCACAAATTGTTAACACTCTTTCAAAAAAAATAGCATTCTTTAATTCCAAATATAATGTTGTGCGGAAAGGGTAGGCTAAAACTAATTTTACAAAATTTTCCAACACATGATCGGGGTTTGATGAATTCATCAAATAGCTAATTAATGTTAATTCAATCTGATTAAAAACCGTAATTGTTTTTGAATCGAATGTTTTATTTGCTGATAAGCCACTTCCAACTCTTAAATATTCAATATTCTTAAAAGCTCTATTTTTATTGAAAAAACTAATTTTTTCAAATGTGTCTGCAATTTCTTTTTCATCAATTTCAAAAATTGAATTGAATATTTCTCTTGTTTTGTTTCTGCTTTTGTTCAGATTATTTCTAAATTCATCAACATTCTTAAAACCTAAGTAAGTTGCAACTTTTGTTAATATTTCAAAATTTTCTGGAATTGAATGAGTTTGCGAATTATTCATTAGTTGCAAAAAATGCTCAATTTTGCGAAAGAGTGTATAAGAATCAGTAAAAACAGAATACTCATTTTCAGTAATAATATTATTAAATTTTAAGTGATGTAAAGCGTCAAGAGTATTTGGAGTTCGGAGTTCGGGAATATTTTTCCCGTTTAATAATTGCAAAGCTTGAACGGAAAATTCTATGTCTCTTATTCCACCCCAAAATGTTTTAATATTTGTGTTATCGTTGTCACGTTTTTCAATTTCGTATTTCATTTCCTTTATTTGGGAAATAGGTGAATCAGAAAATGACTTATTAAAAGTGAAATAATTTCTGAATTTTATAAACTTATCATAAATCCCAATATTTCCAGAAAGGAAAGAGGATTTAATTAACATTTGTTTTTCCCAAAGCTCGCCGCGTGATTCGTAATAATTAATTGAATCATTTAGTGTGCGGGCTAAAGGTGCAAAATTTCCATCTGGTCTTAACCTAAAATCAACTCGATAAAGAAATCCTCCATTTGTAACTTGAGATGTTAATTGAGTAAAAATTTGAATTGCAGAATTTAGAATTTCGAAGTAATCTTTGTTACCATTGATCTTTTCATTTTTATCAAAAAATACAATTAGATCTATGTCGGAACTATAGTTCAATTCATTTCCACCCATTTTGCCTAGTGCAATTATCATATGCTTATTGAGGATTGGCAAAGTATCAATTTTATTGAAAGCATTTACGAGAGAAATTTCAAAAATAGATGAAGTAATTACAAAAGCAAGTTTGGAAATATCGGCAGTGGTTTCGGCTAAAGTTGCAATGCCCAGAATGTCTCTTAATCCGATTTTTAGAATATATTTACGCTGAATGAATTTTAGAAATTCAATAAAAGAAATTAATTGTGGAAATCTTTTATTTGCATTATCTACTTCAATTTCAAGATCTGGCTTAGAAATACTATCTTTTAGGAAGTTATCTTTTAGAATTAGATATACCAATTCGGGATTTCTAACCAATATATCTGTTAAAAAATTGCTATATGATGCAACTGAAATTACAATTTCTACAAGATGGGGGTATCTTGCACAATCCGAAAAGAACGACCCTTTATCAAAAATTGAATTGAAAATTCTTAATAAATTTGATTCTGAAGACTGGGTAAATGAAAAGTTATTTGCTTGGTTTTCAAAATTAATAATGAGCTTGTCAAGTTCAATTGGTGAAAGAAAGCCACTTGCATTAATTACAATTTTACTAATTACATTTTCGGAGAATTGATATTTGTTTTTCAAGCTCATTTGTTTTTATTTTTAGAACTATTATTAAATTGAATTTATTCCAAGATGCCTACTTAATTCTTTTATGTTTACTATTAATAATATTTTTTCTGTTACTAAATTTCTTTTCAACATTTATAATTTTACGTTTTGCTGTAGCAATATTTTTTTGAATAATCATTTTATTGGGGTCTTTTTCTACAAATAATTTCTTACCAGTAAAAGGATCAATTTCAGTATAATACATCAAAGTTGAATATGTTGATGGAGTTGGAGTAAAAATTTGAACTTGTTCTGGAGATATTTCAAGTTTTTCTGATGTAAATTCCTTTAATTTATGCATATCGTTTTCAGTACAACCTGGATGTGCAGCAATCATATAATAAGTCAAAAACTGATTTTTCCCGACTTCCTTTGAGTATTTATAAAATTTATCACGAAAATCTGTTAAATATCTTTTGCCAGGTTTTCCCATCAATTCCAAGACTTTATCTTCGGAATGCTCAGGTGCTATCTTCATTTGTCCAGAAGTGTGATGTTGAACAATTTCTTTTAAATATTCTTCGCCATATAATTTATCGTCCAAAACCATATCATATCTAATTCCAGAAGCGACAAATACCTTTTTTATTCCATCCAATTTTCGCAATTTTTTTAACAAATCAATTTGTGGTTTATGAGTTGGTTTTAACGCTTTACAAGTTGTTGGTGCAACACATCTTTTGTCGTCACAATTGCCAAGTTTTATTTTTTTAGCGCATTCAAATCCATACATATTTGCAGTTGGTCCGCCTACATCAGAAATATTTCCTTTAAAGTTTTTGAATTTTGTAAACTCTTTTGCTTCATTTAAAATTGATTTCTCACTGCGCCCACTTATGGTTTGTCCTTGATGCACAGCAATTGCACAAAAGTTACACTCGCCATAACAACCACGATGCGTATTTATTGAAAATCTAATTGTATCAAGAGCTTTAACTTCGCCCCATTTTCTGTAGTAGGGATGAGTTTCACGCTCGAATTGTAAATCGTGGTAATAATCCATTTCTTCAGTTGTTGGATTAAATTGGGGAGGATTTTGAATTAAAAATTTATCACCATGCTTTTGCACTAATCCTTTGGCTGAAAGAGGGTCGTTATTAAGATAAAATGTATTAAACATTTCTATGAATTTATTTTTATCCTCTACTGTTTCTTCAAAAGATGGAAGCTGCAGATATTCATATTTATTTTCATCGGAGATATATGACAAGCCTCTAATTCCAACAATAGTTTTCTCTTTTTTAAGTTTCTGAGCAATTTCAATTATCGTTTTTTCGCCCATTCCATAAACAAGATAATCTGCTTTTGAATCAAAAAGGATTGAGCGTCTCAACTTATTTGACCAAAAATCATAGTGAGTTATGCGGCGCAAACTTGCCTCAATTCCACCAATTATAATTGGTTTGGTGTTTTTGAAATTTCTGCGAATTAAATTTGTATATGCAATTACGGCTCTATCTGGTCGGCGATTATTTTCGCCACCTGGTGTATAATCATCATTTCTTCTTTTCTTTTTGGATGCTGTATAATTTGCAACCATCGAATCTACACTTCCACCAGTAACGCCCCAAAACAATTCTGGTTCACCGAGACGGGTTATATCATTGTTTGTGTTAATATCGGGTTGAGCAATAATTCCCACGCGAAAGCCTTTGTCCATAAGTATTTTGCCAAGAATAGCAATTCCTATGTACGGACTATCCACATATGTGTCTCCGCTAACAAGTATAATATCTAGCTTATTCCAGCCAAGTTCCTTCGCTTCATAAACAGTTGTAGGTAAAAACATTTTTTCCAAAAATTGTTATTGCAAAAATACTGAAAATAATGTGGGATTATTCACTTAATACTTTTACCAAGTTTAGAAAATAACTTGAAACTATCTGGGGGACAGATTCAATTTGCTCAAGGGGAATCTTTTTGCTCAATTTTACAAATTTTGATTTTTCAATAAATTCTTTATGTTCATTGGATAATTGAACATAATTATCTTTCCCAAAATGATATTCCCAAGGAGTTTCACCTATACAAATGTATATGTTTTGATGAAGTAACAGTTCAAAATTGGATAACAAGTTAGCTTTGTATAACTCCAAATATTTTCCTTGAAGATGAAGAGTGGTGCTAAAAAAATTTCCCCACCAAAACATAGTTCTAAAGGCAAAAATATTTTTGGATTCAAAAACTGCTGGGAAGTCAAGTATTACAAATGGAAGAGAGCGGTAATTTTCACCTTTTGAAATTTTACTTTTGCTAAATTCATTATTTAATAAAAAAACATCATCCCTTTTTTTAATTATTTCCAATAATCTAATTTTTGTTTCGGCAAATAAATTTTCAATTTCTGCAATAATATTCATTTTAGATGTAAGAAAATCGGTATCCTCAATCATCATTAATTCTTTGTCAGAAAGGCTCATTTTATAAAATCCTTAATTATTTAATCGTTTTAATACTTCCATAAGTCGAGCCAAAATCGCATCTGGAGTTTCGTTATATCTAATTTGCATTTCATCAATTAAACCGGCTACTTTATTAAGTGCACTGTTCAAATAATCAAATTTTTGCCTTAATAATAATATGTCATCAGTTTCCCAAAATTCACCTTCATCATTTACTTCAAAATTAGAAATAAATTTAGATTTAATATACTTCAATAGATTTATAATTGTAATATGAATTTCAATTGGTGCAAATTGCGTTTTAATGGATGTGGAATTGGGCTTAATTTCATCTTCCTTACTTAAACAAGCCGAAATTAGATTTCTTAGATTTCCATTTTTGTCAAAATAAAAGTACAAACTTTCTGCTTTTGGATGAATATTTATGGAAATGCCTCTTAATGGAAGATGACCTGAAATTATTCCGTTTTCAATTTTGGAAGTGTTTGGTAAAGTAATGTCATTTTCAAATAAATTATAATCCCAATTCATGTCTTTTGAAATATCTTCTATTTCATCAATAAAAGGTTGCAATAGAGTTGTATTATTTAATTTGCCTTTATAATGAATACTTATTCCCATATCATGCCTTATTTGTTTTCTTTAATTTAACAATATTTTTTTCTGGTTACAAATTTTAGCATATAAATTCTTAAAATTCTTGTCTATTTTTATATCAAATAATTCAAAGTTAAGATTTTAAGAAAGACGCTTTCTTTTGTAATAGAATGCACTTTTCAGTAACTTTGGTGTTGTTAAAATTCAGGAGATATTGATGTTACAAAGTTTGTTTAAAAAATTATTTGGCGATAGAAATGAAAAGGCTATGAAAGAATTATGGCCCATAGTTACAGAGATTAATAATGAATATGAAAAAATAAAACTTTTAAGCGATGATGAATTAAAAGCAAAAACAATAGAATTTAAAGAGAAAATTGAAAATCATACAGCCGAAACAAGAAAAAGTATTGAAGATATTAAAAGCAAATTACGTGCTGATGATTTTGAAGGAGATAGATTAGCTCTTTCTGATGATTTAGATGTGCTGAACGAAACTTTGGATGAAGAATATGAAACAATTCTTGATGAACTTTTACCAGAAGCCTTTGCTGTAGTTAAGGAGACTTCAAAAAGATTGGTAGGCAAATCGTGGGATGCTTCTGGTTATAAAGTAGTTTGGGATATGGTTCCTTACGATGTTCAGTTAATTGGTGGAGTTGTTCTTCATCAAGGTAAAATTGCAGAAATGGCTACTGGTGAGGGTAAAACTCTTGTAGCTACCATGCCTATTTATCTTAATGCTCTTACTGGACGCGGGGTTCATGTTGTTACTGTTAACGATTATCTTGCAAAACGTGATAGCGAATGGATGGGTGAAATATTTAAGTATCATGGCTTAACTATTGGATGTATTCTTAACACAATGAGTCCCGAAGAACGTAAAATTATGTATGGTTGCGATATTACATACGGAACTAATAACGAATTTGGTTTCGATTATCTTCGTGATAATATGGCTACAACACTTGAAAATCGTGTTCAGAGAATTCATAATTATGTAATAGTGGATGAAGTGGATTCTGTACTTATTGATGAAGCTCGTACTCCGTTAATTATATCCGGGTCAGTTGGAACAACAGATCAAAAATTTGATGATTTAAATCCAAAGGTTGAGCGAATTTTAAGAAAACAAACCGCGCTTGTGGCTCAACTAGTTCAGGAAGCTGAAACTCTTCTAACTACTCCAGGTGGAAACAAATCGGAAGCAGGTAAAGCATTGTTGAGAGCAAGCCGTGGACTTCCGAAAAATAAAAGATTAATAAAATTATTAAATGAACCAGAATATCAAAAACTACTTAATTCTACTGAGTTAGAATACTTAAGAGAAAATGCTAAATATATGCCCGAGATTGATGAGGAGCTATATTTTGCTATTGATGAAAAACAAAATTCTATTGACCTTACTGAAAAAGGACGAGAAGAATTTGCAGAAGGTTCGAGTGAAGGAAAAGAATATTTTGTACTTCCAGATTTAAGTAGTGGAATCGGAGATATTGACAGAGATTCCTCTATGTCGCCCGAAGAGAGAATTAGAAGAAAAGATGCTCTTTATCATCTTTATGGTGAACGAAGCGATAGAATTCATACTTTAAATCAGTTGCTAAAAGCATATACTCTTTTTAATAAAGATGATCAATACGTTATTACTGAGGATGGTAAAATAGCAATTGTTGATGAATTTACTGGCCGTGTGCTTCCTGGTCGTCGTTACTCCGATGGTCTGCATCAAGCAATTGAAGCAAAGGAAAAAGTAAAAGTTGAACGTGATTCGCAAACGCTTGCTACTATTACACTTCAGAACTATTTCCGTCTGTACAAAAAGATTTCAGGAATGACTGGTACTGCTGAGACTGAAGAAGGTGAGTTTTATGAAATTTACAAACTAGAAGTAGTTGTTATTCCAACAAACAAACCTATTATTCGTGAAGATGCAGAGGATGCAATTTATCGCACCAAACGCGAAAAATATAATGCTGTTATTGAAAAGATAAAAGAACTTCAAGATATGAAACGCCCTGTTCTTGTTGGAACTGTTAATGTAGAAATTTCCGAAACTTTGAGCAGAATGTTAAAACGACAGGGTATACAACACAATGTTCTTAATGCTAAAAAGCATAAGAGTGAAGCTGAAATAGTTGGTTTTGCAGGGCAACCAGGTGCTGTAACAATTGCAACAAACATGGCAGGTAGAGGAACTGATATTAAACTCGGTGCGGGTGTTGTTGAAAAAGGCGGTTTGTTTATTCTTGGAACAGGGCGTCATGAATCTCGTCGTATTGATAGACAGCTTCGCGGACGTTCGGGGCGCCAAGGTGACCCTGGTACATCCAAATTCTATATTTCTCTCGAAGATGATTTAATGCGCCTTTTTGGCGGAGATAGAGTTACTTCTATTATGGGAAAATTGGGAATGGAAGATGGTGAAGCCATTGAACATTCTATGATTACAAAATCAGTTGGGCGTGCTCAGAAGAAAGTTGAAGAAAATAACTTTGCAATTCGTAAACGTCTTCTTGAATATGATGATGTTATGAATCAGCAACGTGAAGTGATATACGACAAACGTAGAAAAGCACTTGAAGGTGAAAGATTAAAAGACCAAGTCTTTGATGATCTTGAAGATTATGTTGATGATTTATTAGAAAAATATTATGAAAATGCTCTAATAGATCAGTTAAAAGAAGATTTAATGCAACATCTTTTAATAGACGTGAAATTAGATCCTAAAACCTATCAGGATCTTGGTAGAGATGGTGTAAAGAATTTGATTATTGAAGAAGCTCATAATTTCTATAAACGAAAAGAAGAAATGATTTCCACAGAATTGATGGCAAGGCTTGAGCGCTATGCTGTGCTTCATGTTATTGATGAAAGATGGAAAGATCACTTACGTGAAATGGATGATTTGAAAGAAGGTATTGGACTTCGTGCATACGGTCAGAAGGATCCACTTCTTGAATATAAAGGGGAAGCATTTAATTTATTCCTAAACTTAGTTGAAGTAATGAGAAACGAAATTGTTTCTTTCTGTTTTAAATTTTTCCCACAGCAGCCTGATGAAATTCAGCAACGAAGAATTCCTGTTCAAAGAATGAATATGGTTAAAGATAGTGCAGGTAATTTGGGAATGCGTAGCGATGATGATGAAGGTGGTAAAAGAGGTAAACAACAACCAATAAAAGTTGAAGAAAAAATTGGAAGAAACGATCCATGTCATTGTGGAAGTGGTAAAAAGTATAAACATTGTCATGGAATAAATGGTTAGTGGAGAGATAAATGAAAAAAATAGAAGCTATAATTCGTCCATTTAAATTGGAAGAAGTTAAAGATGCTCTTATTGAAGAGGGAATTAAGGGTCTTACAATTTCTGAAGTTAGAGGTTACGGAAGACAAAAAGGACATACTGAAACTTATCGTGGCAGTGAATATCAAATTGAATTTGTTCCTAAGATGAAAATAGAAGTGGTTGTAGATGATTCTCTTGTCGAAAAAGTTGTTGATGCTATTTTGGCAACAGCTAATTCTGGACAAGTTGGGGATGGCAAAATTTTTATCTCAAATATTGAGGATGCTATTCGTATTAGAACTGGTGAATCTGGGGTGGATGCGCTTTAATATTATATGGAAAACAAAGTGGTTATTAAACTAAAAAAATACTTATTTGTGTTAGGGCTTTTTGCTTCCTTTACAATTCTTAATAGTTGCGGTCTGTGGACTAACTTTACTGTTTACTATAATAGGTTTTATTTGGCTGAAAGAGCTTTTGAAGATGCCGAAGAGGAAGTTGAATTAAACCCAAAGGCAACTCTTTTTACATTTAAGGAAGATAAACTTCCAGCTAATGCTAATAAGAATTTTGATGAAGTTATTAAATATTCTTCAAAAATATTACAGTTTAATAATGATACAAAGTACGTTAACAAAGCAATTTACATGATTGCAAAATCGTATTATTATAAGGAGATGTATAATAAAGCAGCTCGTAATTTTTATGAATTAGATAAATTACAAGATGAAGAATTAGGACTTTCTACTAAGCTTTGGATTGCTAAATCTGAAATGCAAATGAGAAATTTTGGCATTGCACTTAAACTTCTTGCTGAAGTAAAACAAACCGCTATAGCTATGGAAGAGGAAGATATACTTTTTCAAGCATATATTACTGAAATTAGTTATCTAATTTATCGTGAAGAATATTCCAAAGCCATTAACAAAATTGAAGAACTAACTCAAACGGATTTAGACGATGATGTTAAAAGCGAAATTACTTTTGAACTTGGAATGCTTTATATAACACTAGAAAATTATGAAAAAGCCGTTGAAGCTTTTAAATTTGTGGAAGAAGGATCACCTTCATTTGAAATTGAATTTAAAAGTAAATTGGAATATGCAAAAGCTATTAAACATCTTGACAGAAATGAAGAAGCTCTGCAACTCCTTTCAGAATTAAAAGATAACTCAAAATATGAAACACATTGGGATATTATTGATTTAGAAATTGCCCAAATTGAATTGGAATCTGGCAATACAGATATTGCATTAGAAATATTTTATTCCATTGATACTGGTTATACAAAGAATGAAAGTAGCGGTATAGCTGCTTTTATGCAAGGTGATATAATGGAGCACATCTATATGGATTATGATAGTGCCAAAATTTTATATGAAAAAGTTGCTACAAAAAAAGCTCCTGTTGAATATAAAAAAGAAGCGGTTGCAAAGTCTGCTCTACTAAAAACCCGTCAAGACTATAGTGACGCAATATATACAGCAACTCGTGGTTATCAATATCTTATTGATACAACTTTGTTCAAGCGCGATTCAATTGCTTATGCTGGTTATTTAACTAGAAGAGACTCTGCGATGCAAGCCGAGAAGGATAATGATGAATCGCAAGACAAAGCAGTTACAACTAGTAAAAGAAATACCAGAACCACCAGGGGCACGGCAATTGCAATGAAATCCCAGTTTCAATATATTGAAGATTCACTTTTTACATATGAGCCAAAGCTTCCACTAATTTCAGTTGATTCAATTAGAAATCAAATATCTAAAAATAAATACGAATTAGGTAATCTTTACTTTTCAGATTTGGTGGTTCCTGACTCTGCTTATTTTTACTATCAAGATGTTATTTCAAACTATCCTAACACAAAGTATTTTGCAAAAAGTTTATATGCTCTTGGAAGTTATTATTTAACTCAGGATAAAAAAGAAAAAGCCGATTCACTTTTTCAGTTTGTTTATGATAATCATAGAAGCGACCCTATTGCTAAAGTTGCAGCTATTAGATTGGGGTTCGATACTAGTGAATTAAATTCTGACCCTGCTCTTGAAAAGTATCAGGTGGCAGAATTATTATTGGATGGGGAAAAATATTATGATGCTATTGAACAGCTAAATGCAGTTTACAAAGAATTCCCAGAATCAGAATATTCACCAAAGGCATTATATTCTATCGGTTGGATTTATGAAAATAAATTAGCCGATTTTGATGGCGCTGTTATTTATTATGATACGCTCAAAGTTAAATACCCTAAAACAGAATATGTGATAGATATTAGTCCTAAACTTGGCTTTTACCATAGCGAAAGGAAAGCCGTTCAAGATTCTATCGCTCGTGTTGAAAAAGCTATTCAAGATTCAATTTCACGTAATGATAAAGTAATACAAGATTCAATTGCTAGTTTCAATAAAGTAAATAAAGATTCTTTAGGTAGTTTTGAGAAATCACAGATGGATAGTGTAAATGCTGATAGTACTGTACAAATTAAAATTGATTCATTAGCAAAACCAAATTCTATTATTGATTCTGCTTCAATAATCAATTCTGATTTAAAGAGCGATTCAACTTCTAGTGAAGTCAAGGATTCAACTAAAAATATTTTAAATGAATTGGTAGAACCAAAAGAAGAAAAGAAAACTTCTGATAGTGTTCCAGATAGCACAAATGATGTAAATATTTTGGATAAAATAGAAGAGATTGAAAAGAAAGGGAAAAAATAATTAGTAAATCTTACAAGTATTATTTTTTACATACTTATTTAGAACCTTAAAATATGTGAAAAATTTCCACTAATTATGGGAATTGCATTTGAATTTAGAAGCAAATGAACATTAAAAAAATAAAAGAAATTATTGCTGAAGGGGAGGGATTAACAACCGAATTTAAGCAACGATTTTCAACCCACAATAAAATTGCTAAAGAAATTATTGCATTTGCAAATACAAAAGGTGGACTTCTTTTTTTTGGAATTGATGATGATGGTTCAATCTACGGTGTTGAGAGTGAAAAGGAAATTTCCGAACTTGTAAAAGAAACAGCAGAGGAATACTGCGAACCAAAAATTGAATATCAAATTAAATTTTTAGAACTACTAGGACGTGAGATAGTAATAGTTGAAATTCATTCCTCAAATAATAAACCTCATCGTATACAAGATTATAAAAACGAACTGGATTTAAATACCGCAGAAGTTTATGTACGCGTAAATGATAAAAGTGTTCCAGTTGGTAAGGAAATGATTAAAATTTTGCAAGCAGAATCCAGTAACTCGAAACTTGATAAATATTCCATGGGCAAAGAGGAACAAATAGTATTTAATTTTTTAAACGAAAACGATTCAATATCAGTGATTGAACTAAAACAATTAGCAAATATTTCGGAACGCCGAGCTTCGCGTACTTTAATTAAATTAGTAAGAGCAAATTTGCTGTGCATTCACACAAAAGAAAATGGGCAGAATTTTTTCACTAGTTTGTGAAAATATCCATGTCTAAAGATTTCAAAATATTTAACAATTTAAATTTTATTTGATTAATAGATTTGAAGTTTCATAAAGAATGCCTCCATCAACTGGATGTTGTTGCGGGTTAACATCAAGAAATTCTGGATAACTGAATTGAGAATTATATTTTATAACAAGCGAATCATTTTCATTTTTCTCTATTATCTCAAATAATTGATTTACAGAAAGAAAATTGCTAGTTTTTAATAATTCACCATCTGATATTCGTGTAGCACTAAATACTGTATCGGAATTAACAGTAACTCGAACCAATTCGCCAGCACCGACACAAAAGCACATATATCTTTGGTCAATTGTATAGTTGTGAATATCCAAAGATTTCCATAATTCATATGGTGTTTCTGGATTTTGCTCGGAAATATTATCCTTTCCACAGGAAACAAAAAGAATTAAAACGAGTATTAATAAAAATATCTTTTTCATTTCTACACCATTTTCTAAGTGAAACATAAGCTCTCACGGGTAAAATTATTAAACCACTTATTATTTGCCTTGCTAAATTATTATTTTTCTAACTCAGATAATAATTTTTTTGTTTCCTCCTCTTCGGGATTCAATTCTTGCGCTTTTAATAAAGATGTTTTAGCAAGACTTAAATTACCTTTCGCCTTATATGCATACCCCAAATAAAAATGAGCTAGCCAAGAATTTGGATATTCTTCTGTGTTAAAATAAAAGAGTTTAATTGAATCATCTAAATATTTATCATAAAGCATTTTGCCTAAAATATTTATTTCATTTTCGGAATAATTATAAGTGCTTTCTTTCTTGGATTTGTTTTTCTTGTATATACTTATTGCTGAATCTATATTATTTCCCAAATAGGTATTTAGCAAATTAGCTGCTTGAGAGTAATCCACTTTTTCTGGAATTACGAATTCATTTTTCAGTGAAGATAAACTATCTAATGCTTTTTTTGAATTTAAGTTATTGTTCAAAGTTGCATCAAAAAAGGTGACTGCATAATCACTAATATATTGATAGCTGATTGAGATATTGTTTTGAACAGAATCTTTGTTGCAGCTATCGAAAAACGCCCAATATGATGCAAAATCGTTATGAGTTAAATAAGGCATTCTAAAAAACCATTTTTCATTCGTTTTTATTGAATTAAAATATGGATAAATTGAAAAATCTAGATTTTTATTTGCCATAAAGCAGTAGGGCACTGTAGTTTTACTTAAATCGTAATCCTTTAATTGGTGGAGAAAAAGGTAAGTAGAATATTCGTGACCACCATCTAAACCAAAAACAGCTTTAACATTTTCATGTTTCATTTGAAATATTGATGTTGCCAAACCGCCACTGCTAAAGCCCATTAGCCCAATATTAGAATACTGAATTTTCAATTTGTTTTCGAGGTAATTTAAAATATATTCCATATCGTTTACTTGAGCTAAAATGCTACTTTTAGTATCGTCTCTATTTATTGAATTTTGCCCAGCAGAAGCCACAGAGAGAACAACAAATCCAGAACCTGCAAGTGATTCACAAATTATGTGATTCTGCTCAGATGTTTTGCTATTTGACGGGGCATAAATAATTAGTGGGAAGTTGCCTTTTGCTATCGGACTTTTTAAGCGCGCTTTTACTGGTGTTGCAAGTATTTGTTCAGCACTAAGATTTAATCCAATTCCATATTGCTTTTTTGCAAATCCAGAATATGCATTTATAAAATTAAGGCTTTCAGAATCCGTTTCCTCTTTTGGCTTTGAAAAATATTCTCTCATTGAAATCAAGTCAATATATTGTTTGTAACTCATTTGGTCATTATCAGTTTTTACTTCTGTTGGATACCAAAGGTGAATAAGCAATGGACGGAAAATTGTATCTTGGTTATAAATATAAAGCTGAGTTGTGTCATAGACTTGATAAAAATTAAAACCAACTCCATAGTTTTCACTTTTGTTTTTACTTAATAAAGAACTACTAATTACCAATAATAAAACAACAGCATACTTCATGTTTGAAGTTTTCATAAATACACTCACATTAATAATAAATTAATTTTACTATTTAATAGACGATTTTAAGATGTATAAGTTGCTTTTAGGTTGTTTAATAATTGGCTATAATAATTAATAAAATCAACGTGGAATAGTGAATAGCTTTTTGCAACTATAATATAGATTGAATTCTTAATTCGTTGTAAAATCAACTAGGATAAAGATACCTGTTGGTTCTAATTTTCTGAAATTCCAAGTGCACGCCAAAGCATTTTATGCGTATGAAAGGAAAATACTTCAATCTCATCTTGGCTGAGTTCAATAATATTGATTGGTCTCTCATATGAATAAACTACTTTATCGTTTGCGGAGCGTTTTAGACCAATCATCCCAGATATATAAAGTGCATTAATTACTTCATGAAAGACATCATAAAAAAGCAATTTATTTTCTAAGTAATCAGTTTGAAGATTTTGCAACCATTTACATTTATCACAATCTTTATATGTAATTATGTCTTCAATATCTTCTTTCGAAATATCTTCTTTCTTAAAAGTAGCACCTAATTTTTTTAATAAGGGAAAAGTTGCTGAAAGCCCAAAATAGCTATCTTTCCATTCGTCAAGAATTGAGTCCAATCTTCTTTTAGAATATTCTCCTTCAGCATCAAATATTTTTGACCATGTAAGCAATAAATCTCCATTTTGTCTATATATAATTGTATTAAAAAAGTCGATTACATCTCTTGGTCTAAGGAAAGTTCTGCTAAATAAATACTCAATTGCATTAAGTTGATTTTTCTTTGTTTTCGAAGGCATTATTTTTTCAAGGGTTGGTGGTTCTGTTGTATACTGTTCTCTAAATAATTCAGAAAGTCTATTGTTGACTAACTCTGATAATTCAAAGGCGTCCCATTTTAAATCAACCAGAACATCGTTCCATTTTTCTCTTTGGGGCTCAGAAATACTTGATTTCTTAAAGACCCTATAAAATATATTTGTTCTTAATGCAACAATAATTTTGACACCTTTTAATTTGCTGTTAATTTCCTTTACAGTATGTAGTAACGACTTAATGAGAGTTAAATAAAACATATCATTAGGCATCCAATTCTTATCCAAATCATCGATTACTAAAAAATATTTCTTTTTGGGATCATTAAAGCTATAGGATGACAAACGTTTTAATAATTCATTCAAAGCCGTCATCTGGTAATCATTTACAATAGCTTGTGTTCGTTCTATAATTTCTGCATCAACTCCTTGTTTGATTATTTCTTCCTTTGCTATTCCAACGGCTGTTTCAAAGTTTCCACTCTTGAATCCTAGTTTTAGGCCTACTTTAGTATCGGCGGATAATTTTGAAACCAATTCGGTTGTAAAATTCTTTATGTGGGTATCAGCAGTAACCCAGTATTCTGTACCGTGTATGTCTAGGTAAGATAAAGCCATCTTAGCTGTTTTATGCTCATCAGGATTGAATAAATTATAAATATTGAATTTCCCATCCTTAGCTTTTGAATAGCGTAGTTTGATTAACTCCAATATGCAAATGTGACGCCATAAGTATTTGAAAAATATATCCAAATGTACACCCCAGTCTGAAATAAGCTTTACAATAGCATTACTGTGTAAATACTGCATTGATAATTCATCTGGGTCAAGAATAGATTTAATATCAGCTTGTGCAATTATTTGGTTTATCATAGCTGTCTTACCACTTCCAGTTCTACCAAGTACTAAAAAAGTTGGATCATTAGTATCCAACAATTTTGTTAGGTAGCCGGTATCAACAAATACTTTAGATAGAATTAAATCTGATTCAGCTGATAATGCTCCAAGGGTTTGATTTTTTTTAAGTTTGTACTTAGCCATTAATTACCTCAATTGTTAATATGTAACAATATGCGTTTTTCAAAATAATATGTTTGTAAAAGATAAAAATTCCACAATCTAATTATTAATTCTAGATATTATTTTTTATAACTATAATTTTTAAATAGGCTCGTTTGCAAAAATATAATCATTCAAATATCACCAAATAAAAAATTCCAATTGAAGAAATGCAGTTGAATAATCCAGTCCCACTCCCATAAGTCACTAATTACATTTCTTGAGATTTAAACTAATTAAAAGGTCTCTAATATCCAAGTATAGAATAAGGGAGAAAGTAAAAATGACGAAACAGAAAAGTAAAACTTAGGGTAATATTGAATACTTACCCTAATTCAAATGTAGTTATTCCAAATACTTTATCAATTTCAATAATAGGTGCTTTTCCATAATACATTCTAGCACATTCAAAAACGTAAGTTGTATTATATTTTTGGGTGAGTGCAACGGCATCTGAATTGATAACTGGAATATCAAGATACAAAGGTTTTCCAACCACAGAATTTAAACATGCTTTGTAAAGTTCTTCTGCAATTGTGCTATTATCAGCAAACAAAGGACAAATTTTATATCCCTTATTAGCTTTTCTTATAATTGCAAAGCCTTCAAGTTTGCCACTGTTGCTGTATTTAAAAGTTTTTACATCTGGTTGTTTTAACCAAGGTATTAAAAATTGCGGGCGAGAAAAACCAAAGCATTGTTTATCATATTCAAGAATTGAATCAAAATCATCATTAATAATTGGTGAGATGTTTTGGTCAATTATAAACTCTTCTCCAATTTTTTCGTGGCGTTCATCTCTGAATGCAATTTCAAATCCACCTTTTTTATAAAATGTCTGCATTGCAATAACTCCATCCATTCCAACAGAAGCATCATCATTTAACCTTGATAATAAAGTATCGCGTCTTTGATACCAAAGTTTTCTGCCAATTCCGAGTGATCTGTATTCTGGCTTTACAATAAAAAAGCCCATAAATCCAAACTGCTTATTATAGGATACAATTGAGCCTCCAGCAATTAATTTGTCATTGTGGAAATATCCGTAATAGCCATCTGGATCAGTTGCCCAATATATTTCTGCGTCATTTGGACCAGGATTCCAACCTTCATCTTCAGCCCATTTAACCAAAGTTTGTAAACCCTCAAAATTCAACTTTTGAAATTGTAAATTTTCTAAATTTTTCATAATCAATTAATGTTTTTATAATGATGTTGTAAGTTTAGTTTTTTAAGTATTATTAAATTAATCCAAAACAAATTGCAATAAAACTTGGTCCATTTAATCCACCATGCATTATCACTCCAATCCAAGAATTTTTAGTTTTCTGAACGACAAATGATTGTATAAAAATTAAAGGAATTAATGTGATTAGCAATTGCCAGCCAAAAGCAATGTGAAAAATTCCCCAACCAAAACCATGAATTAACCATGTATATTTTCCAAAAGCAATTTCCTGTCTAGGCAGCATAACTCCTCTCCAAAGGAATTCCTCACCAAGAATATTTAATATCCAATAAGGAAACCAAATTAGCAATAACCAATAGCGTCCATTTGTTAAAGGCTCAAATGACATAAATGCGGGGGAATGGTCAAATTTACCAATTGCTAATTCTAGTACTTTTAGAATAATACCGCTAAAAATTCCGACAACAACTAAGCCTACAAAACACCAGATTAAATCTCTTTTTGTTATTTTACGAAATCGTAATCTTTCTGTCCACGTGCTAATTGAAAAATTGAATCCCTCCATTTTTAGAATGAATATTCCAGTAATAATTAATGGAGTAAAAATTCCTAAACCAGCAACTATGAACCAACTAAATATTGTTTCTTGCCCAGTTACAATGCTAAAATAGGGGATTAAGTATTTTGTTAATACAAACATTAAAATTGCTGCAGGAATATAAATTGAAAATGAGGAAATGAATCCAAGTTTTTTTAATTCTTTTACTTTATTCATGGTTTTAACAATTAATTGAATTAATAATGTACCTAAGCTATATAATTATTTTTGTTAAAATAGTAATCTTAAATTAATCCTTATTTCATATCTTTCAAAATTCGAAGAGCTTCGTCAATATGTTTTTCAGCTTGAAATTGAGAATTAAACATGAAAACTACTTTGCCTTCTTTATTTACAACATAAGTGACTCTGCCTGGAATTAAACCAAACAATGTACTTGGAACATCGAATAAATCTCGGACTTTATTTTCGTTGTCGCTTAACAAAGTAAAATTCAAATTGTATTCTTTTGCAAACTCCAAATGACTTTCAACAGATTGAGCACTTATGCCAATAATCATTGCATCCTGTTCTTCAAATACTTCAAATTGATCTCGGAAAGAACAAGCTTGTTTTGTACATCCAGGGCTATCATCTTTTGGATAAAAATATATAACTAAGTTTTTTTTGCCCAATAAAGAATCGATACTAAACAATTTACCAAATTGGTTTTGTAGCGAAAAATGTGGAACGGTACTTCCAACTTCAACTGATTTATTATCATCTGAATTGTCAGCATTAGGGCTGGCGTTAAGATTTGCGTAACCAAAAAATAGTGCAAAACAAAGAGTAAGATAGAACATATCTGAATTCCTTAAATTCTTTTATGCTTAATATAGGACATCTTGTTGAATTTAACCAGAACTATCCCGAAATTATAATTTTGGGATAGTTCTAATTATTAATTTTCGAAATCTAAATTAACTGGTTCGTTTGGTAGCTTATTTTCTTTTATAATATTTGTTGTTTCAACACTTTTATCAACTTCTTCAATTTGGAAATTATCAAACCAAACTTTACCATTTCCGGCTAATAAAACACCATAATTTATTGACATACTATTTGAGGGAATATCTAAAACTATTTCATACATATTCCAATCAGAATTTCCTTTAATTTCTCTACCTTTCATATTATCAAAACCCAATTGTTCATGGTTGTATCCATCAATTCTCATCCACATTCCACTGCTTTTTTCAACATCCTCAGTCTTTATATAACCAGATAGCTTTAATCTTTTACCTAAATAATTATCAGCGCTAATAGTTTGCATTAGTGTTCCAAAGTCTTTCCCTTTTGGAGATTTCGATTTCAAATAAGCGGAAGAATTTCCATTCTGCAAGTTTGTATTATCGATACTTACTTCGTATTCAGTTGGATTGCTACCTGCCATAAACCAACCAGTAGGGATTGTGTTGTTATTGCTTGCAATTAAAAAAGTGGTAACCGCTAATGCCACAAAAACTAATAATGCGACTATTTTCTTCATAATAACTCCATTGTTAAATTATAATATTTATTATCTCAAAATACTCCGTTTCAAGGATATTTAATCATCTTGATTTGCAGAAACACCAAATATGTTCAAATCAAAATCCTTTAATATATTTTTGGCTTCTTCCACTTGATCAGTATTAACAAGTATTCTAGCTGGTTCCAATAAAGGACGTATTCCTAAAAAATTTTCACCATAAATTACATAATCAATATCTTCATCCTCAAGGATTGATTTAATGAGCGCAATATCACCCTGATTTAACGAGGATAGAATTTCAGTATAATTTGTATCTTCAATAATTTTGGGTGGTGAAACTGTATAGTCAATTACAGCATCACATTCTGAACAGCGAAATTTACCAACCCTTCTTTCATCTTCAGAAAGGTCTAATTCAATATTACAATTTGGACAAATTACACTTTCTGGCACTGCATATTCTGGAAGTTCTTTTTTAAGCAATGCTTGACATTCTGAATTTTTACAATAATAATATTCAATTCCCTCATCTAAACACGATTCACAATATTCATTTCCGCATCCGTGACATTTAGATAGCGCTTCTTGATCTGGATGATTAAAACAAGTTTTCATACTAATTCTTTAATTATTAAATACTACAATTAATCTTTTTCAACTTTTCAATATCTTCTTTCAAATTATTATGGTTGTATATTTTTGAACTATCATATAATTCTTCTGCTTTCATTAGGTCTTCGCATCCACCCATCAAGTCTTTAAAATCAACTAATCTATTAATCGCCCGTAGGTAGTAAATTTCTGAGTCCTGATTATTGTAACTAACAATGCTATCCAAAAATAATTTTGCTCCAGTTGTATCAGCTAATGAAAGCATACATGTCACAATTGGGTATACTAAACTTTTGTCTGACGAGTCAATTTCTATTGCATTTAAAAATAAACAGACTGCGCTTGTAAAATTCTTTGAAACTAAAAAAACATGACCTTTTGCAACTGTAACATCTTTAATCAAAGTTGAATCAAGTTCCAGTGCTTTGTCATAATCAAGTATTGATTTCTTAAATAATGAATCTTGCTCTATTCCCTTAAATTTATGGTCAAAATTATATAAATTTTTGGCACCTTCGTTTATAGTTTTTCCCACCACATTTCTAATATTTTGGATTTCAAACTGGGTTCTACCTCTATGAAGATATGCCATTGCAAAATTTGGATTAACTTCAATTGTATTATCAAATAAAGCAATAGCGTTTATCGACGACTCTACTTTGTGTTCTTTGGATAATGTGATTGCGGAGTTGTAATATTCATCTGCAGTTTTTTGACATGAGAATAACTGAATGGAAATAGTAAAAATTACTAAACAATTGAAAATGGTTTTTGCCATATTAAACTCCACGATTTATGTGAAAAGCACGAGAATGACACCAATATAATCTTGTTTTTTATTCAAATGAAGAAATGAAATTAAATAATTAATCCCTTTCCCATATACTACTAATTTAATTTCTTGAGGTTTAAACTAAAGAAAAAGATTGAAGTATCCAAAGAGCAAGATTATACTTCCAAAGTTTCAAAAGCCGTGAAAATTTATTACAGATGACAAAAAAATAACCTCTCCAAAAGAGCGAGTCGAGTAATCAAGCAATATTTTCCAAAATAGCTTCGATGGCTGCACGCTCATCACTTTCAGGTTCTAGTTCAATAAATTTTCCAAAATGAAATTTAACTTTTTCGTCATCTTCAGTTTCAGAATAAAAAAGATGACCTAAATTTAGATGCGCAATTTTATCATTTTCATCAAGCGTAACAAGTTCAGTGTAATATTTAAAGGTTTTTTCAATATCCCCTTTAAATGCTGAAATAGTTGCTAAACAGTGAAGAATGTTTCCTTTTACTTCAACTTTCTCGAGTATCTCAATTAAGTAATTTTCTATATCCTCAATATCATCGACACTTTCATTACTAAAATCTAGATTAAATGATTCAATCAACGCATCAGCGGCGTTTTGATAATCACCTTTTTCATCTAATAATTGTGCTTTATTGTAAAATAAAAGAGAATCTTCGGGAGTGACCGATTCTAGCTCTGTTAATAATTCTAACTGTAGGTCTATATCTTCCTTTTTTTCTGCTGCTTCCAGTTTTTCATGTAAATTTTTCCCAAGCTCATCAATCTTTGTTAAAACTTCTGCTGCTTCATCCATATTTTCAATTGGTAAAACAATTGAATATGGTGAGCTAAACGAACTAAAACGAGTTAATCTATTTGAATTTATAGAATAAACTACGTCTGTATTATCCAACATTTTTGCTAATCTTAAAATATATGCTGAGGATGTTGATTCTGCGAAAGTTTCCCAATGCTCAATAATATCAATTCCTTCTGGAAGCCAATTACCAAATATTAAAAATTCATTTAGCGAACTTTTTAACATTGTCTCATCTTCTAAGAAAAAAGAACTAAAACCGACTTTTGGCGCATAATGATGAATAATAAATCCATCGGAATTTTTTTGAAGCGCAAGATATTCTGCCATATAATTAATAAAATAAAGTACATCAAGCGGCTCTTTTAAAAGTGATATTTTTTCATAAGCCGAAGCTACATCAACCTCGAGAATTTCTTCGTTGTTTAATTTATACTTAACAACGTTTAAGATTTCATCAAGTTTAACGCCTCTATTTTCAAGCTCGTTAGCTACTTTACTTCTAAACTCATTATTAAAATTTTCTTTTTTGATAGTTAAAATTGATAGCAATTCATCATTATTCATAACATCAATAGGTTTAATTATTTCTTCATCCATTTGTATTTACTCTGTTTTATTAAGTTTAATTTGATTGTAAAAATACTAATTAGTGAGATAATAAATTGGTTTTGTTGAATTTTCATATGAGGATAGTTACTAGGAATGCCAATAAATGGCTAGTATGGTATGGACGAAAAAGAATGAAATGGGTTACAGTATAAAATTATTTCTCTAATGACCGTTTTTTAATCATTCCACCTTTTGTATCTTTTATGCTATTCATAGTTATAAACGCATTTGGATCAATTATATTAATTTCATTCTTGATCCGATTAATTTCTAAGCGAGTTACAACTGTGTAAACAATGTCGAAATGTTTTAAACTATCACTTTCTTTTCCAAAACCACCTTTACCAGCATAAATGGTAACTCCTCTTCCCAATTTTTCAGTAATCATTAATCTAATTTCTTCGCTAAAATCAGAAACAATTGTAATACCAGTATATTCTTCAATGCCTTCAATTATAAAGTTTATTGTTTTTGCAGCAGCTAAGTATGTTAGAATTGCATATAGAGCAATTTCAATTGATAAAATATAAGCTCCAAATGAAAAGATAATAATATTGAAGATTAGTACAATATCACCAATTGTTAATCCAGTTTTTTTACTTAATTGAATAGCTAAAACTTCTGTTCCGTCTATTACAGACCCACCACGAATAGCCATACCAATTCCAGCACCAAGGAAAAAACCACCAAAAACAGCAATAAGTAGTTTATCCGATGTAATTAAAGGATAGGGAACGAAATGAACAACTAAAGCTAGCGCAATTATTGCCGCAATACTTTTAAGCGCAAACTGTTTTCCAATTTGCGAATATCCTAGTATAATAAAAGGCAAATTAATTACAACAATAAGAATTGATAATGCCAAACCAATTGTTTCCGAAATTAAAAGAGAAATACCCATTGCCCCACCATCTATAAATGAATTTGGCAACAAGAATCCTTTAAGTCCAAAACCAGCAGAAAAAATTCCAGTAAGAATTAAGATAGTATCTTTGATGATATTTGAAGTATTTGTTTTCAATATTGAACCTCATTCAATAGCTGTTGAAATTTAATAGTTACTTAAAAATTATACTAATCAAAACTACAAAATATTATATTTCGAATTGAGGCTTGCCTCTAACCTACAACAGGAACTTAATATTTTATTGCTGCACCGGGTAGTTAAACGGATTTGGATAATTTTGTTCTAAAACCCATTTATTCATCTATTTTACTTTCACAATCATCTCTATTTCTATGGCTCCATTTCTTGGAAGTTCGTTTACTCCAACAGCACTGCGAACGTGCTGACCAGCTTCACCAAATATTTTTACCAAAAATTCTGAGGCACCATTTGCAATTTGTGGTTGAGATGTAAAACCATCTGCACTATTTACAAATACAGTAACTTTTACAATTTGTTCAATTTCATCTAAATTACCAATTACAGATTTAATAACACTTAAGCAATTAAGAGCACAAACTTCGGCTGCTTTTGTGCCAAGTTCATCTGATACCTCTGCGCCAAGTTTTCCTACTGCAATTAAATTTCCGTCAACCATTGGCAATTGTCCCGATGTGAAAACTAATTTATCAATCTTTTTTGCGGCTATGTATGCGGCAAGTGGTTTTGGCGCTACTGGCAAAGTGTAACCCAATTCTTTAATTTTTTCTTCAATCATTTTATCCTCCATTTTTGAAATTATTTTAATTCAAAGTTAAGTAAAAAAGATTTTAGTTTGGAAGCCTTCCACAAAAAAACTAATTTTGGACTCAAAATAAATACGAGGTTAATTTGACTGGTGATAAATTTCAAGAACTAATGAACATAATGAGAAGATTAAGAACCGATTGCTCATGGGATAGCGTGCAAACACACGATTCAATTAAGGCGAATACGCTTGAAGAAGCTTACGAAGTTGTTGAGGCAATTGATGAAAAAAATTATAATGAGCTTAAAACAGAACTTGGCGATTTACTTTTGCATATTGTTTTCCACTCGGTTATTGCCGAAGGAATGAATAATTTTAATATTGATGAAGTTATTGATACAATAAGCCAAAAATTAATACGACGTCATCCGCATGTTTTTGGTGATGTAAAAGTTGAAAACAATGATGATATTACACGAAATTGGGAAACAATAAAATTACAAGAAGGACGCGATTCTGTTTTAGAGGGAGTTCCAAAACATCTTCCAGAATTGCACAAAGCTTATAGATTGCAAGAAAAAGCAGCAAAAGTTGGATTTGATTGGGAAAAGAAAGAAGACGTTTGGGATAAAGTACTTGAAGAAATAAGCGAAATGCAAGAAGCAGAAAAAAAGAATGATGTTGAACATATTGAAGAAGAAATGGGCGATTTGCTTTTTTCACTCGTAAATTATTCCCGTTTTATTGGAATAAATCCAGCAAACGCTTTACGCAGAACAAATGAAAAATTTACCAAACGATTCCAGTATATTGAAAATGAATTAGCCAAAATTGGAAAGAAAATTTATGATGTTAATTTACAAGAAATGGATAAATATTGGGAAGAAAGCAAAAGTAAGTTATAATTAAAGATGCACTTCTTATTAAAGGAAATTTAAATTTAGGAATTGGGAGATATTTTAAACTCCCATTTCTGGTATAAACAACTGTCAGTTCTAAAAAAGGGAAAAGCCAATAACTCACAAATGACACTATTTCAAAGCTTAGCAGACTTACTCATTCCAATAATATGAACAACAACTGCAACTAACATTCCAATAATCATTGGTTCAATTTCTGAAATTATTAAATACTTTGTAAAAAATGGACGAATTAATAACCAGATAATACTTGAAGATATTGCCAAAATACTTTCTGTAATTGCATAGAAACTGCTTATTTTCAATTTTTCAACATATGCACTAATAATTAATAGCACAATTCCTGGAATAACAACACTACCAATTAAATACCAAATTTGAACAACGGAACTAAACTGGTAGGCAAGCAATATTGAGATAAGAGATGAAACCACTAATCCAATTCTTGTATATTTAACTAAATTGTTATCATTCACTTCTCTTTTTAGCTTAAAAACAAAATCACGTCCAAAAGTAGTTGCGCTTAAAAATAGGAAACTATTTAGAGTTGATAATATTGTGGCAAACAATGCTGCATAAAATAATCCTTTAAATCCACTTCCTAAAATATTTTCTGCCAGAAGGGGAAAAGACAGAACAGCATTTTCCATATTGGGTAATAATGCTCGAGCATAAAGTCCAGTAGTAGTAGTTAAAAAATCAAAAATCATCCAGAAAAAGACTGATATTATTATTCCATATTTTGCAACACTTTCATTTTTAGCAGAATAGCAGCGTTGATGAAAACCAGGATCAGCAAAAGTCCAGAGAGCAATTAAGAACCAAACAATCATAAAAGTTGTGGAAGCACCGCCAGAAACTGACAAATGAGTAGCTGGCAAATTAATCTCAAGAAATTTAAATCCCCCAAGTGTAGTTGACGCAAAATAGACAATTGCGATAAATCCTATAAACATTACAAAAAATTGAAAAGCATCTGTAAAAATATTAGCTCTGTATCCACCTTTAAAAAGATAAATTACTGAAACAAAAATGCCAATAAAAAGCGATGGTAGGATATCAATTCCAAAAATTAAATTTATTAGGCTTGCAATCATCAATAAATATGGGGCGGGGGAAACAAGAATAAAAACTAGCAAAGAAGATAATAAGCCAACTTTTCGTCCATAAATCTCTTCAAGTTTATCTGGAATAGTAAAAAGTGAAGCCTTCCTAATTTTTCCAGCAAAAAGGAATGCAAAAATAATCGCGAAAATATAATAAGGTAATCCTTGAGTAACCCAACTAAGTATTCCGTAATTAAATGTAAACTCACCCACACCTAAAATTCCACCATACCAAGTTGCAACATTAGTTAAAACGAACAGGAACATTCCAACATTGCGATTTGAAAGCAAGTAGCTATCTGCGTTGTTTTTCTCCTTCATTTTGGGAATGAAGCCAAGAAACACTACAATTGCAAAAAATAGAATTATTATAAATAAATCAAGATTTGAAAATGAGACCATTTTTCCTCATAGTTTTTAACTCTCTAATTACAAATATTATCCCACCTTTAATTTTTAGATTTATCTCATCTTCAACAGCAACGTTGCTTGTGCTTTCTTTTTCGCCAAATAACAGAGTGGAATCCTTTAGAGGATATTTTAAACCATAGGAAGTAATAATTGTTTTATCGTTAAAAGCATATAATGAAATTGTTTCATTTGGAATTGTTTTTAGTTTAATATCAGTTGAGTATGGAAACAGAATTGTTTTGCCGTGAATAATAATAATTCTGATTTTATTATAGAATTTTAGTACAATTCCAAGATTGCAAATTGAATGGTCAAGTCTATCACCTGTTCCTCCAAGTAAATACACTGTTTTGTAATGATTTTTAATTGCAAATTTGAGTGCTTTTTCAACATCTGTATCGTCTTGTTGATTAATGTAAATTATCTCAGATTTATCAGAAAAATATTCTTTTACTTTTGGTTTTATCGAATCGAAATCCCCAATAATATAATTGGGAACTATTTCTAGTTTATAAGCAGAGTTTGCACCGCCATCAGCAGCTATTATACTTTTGGCTCCATTATTTTGAAGATATTTTATCACTCCCCTTTTAGGAGAATCGCCATTTGCAATAATTATACATGATTTCATTTTTAGCCATAGAAATTTATCTATTTTATTTTCATAGGATTAAAGTCTTTTACTTTGTGTGCCATTAATAATTATCTAAGAAAACTATCAAATGGCACACAAAACAATTAATTCTTAAATTCCTACTTTAATCCCAGCAGTAATATTTCTTTCTGCTGCTGGAAAGAATTCATTTCCAGTACCATATGCTGCGTATAAATTATCAAAAATATTATTTACTTGCACAAACAATTTAACAGAATTGAAAACTGGTTGGACTTTGAATTGATAACTGACAAGAGCATTTGATACAAAATATGCATCCACCTTATTGTCATAGTCAGTTATACCAGATATATCACCAAAATTATCTGTGTAAAAACCTCCAACATATTTTAGCCAAAGCTGCGCAAATAATCCATTACAGTTTAATCTAATTATACCATTTGCAGTAATATCTGGAAATCCACTTATGCTATTATTTTTCAAATTATAACTTTCGCTGCCATTATAGTAAAATCCTTTAGCAATTTCATTTTTGCTAAAAGTTCCATTAATTGCAAAATCTAAATATTCACTAATTTTGTAAGTTCCACTAAGCTCTATACCAGTGTGTGTTGTTTTATCCATGTTTCCAGTAATTGGCTGTCCAAACCTATCTAATTGCCCGCTTTTAACAATTTCATTTGTGAATATCATATAAAAAACATTTGCATTAAAACTAATCTCCGAATTGTTTAAACTTGTTCCAACTTCAAAACTATTCATTGTTTCTGGATTTACAAGTGGTTTTTCAAAATTGTAATTACCATTTGCATCAACTTCAAATTGGGGTACTTCACCAGCACTGGATTCTGCTACATCATAATAATTTTTAAGACGAGGTTCACGAGTTACTTGAGCAATGGAAAAATAGGAATTGATATTTTTTGAGAACAGATAATTGATTCCAATCCTTGGATTTAGATATAATCCATCAACAGAAAAATTATTTCCAACATACTTTTCATTACTGATTTTATATTTATGATAAGACAATTGAAGCTCTGCCAAAACATTTAATTGATTGTTAATTTGGTATTGTTCGTGAGCAAAAACATTTACTATATCTTTTGAACCATTGTAAAAATAATATTGATAGTCCGCAGGCAAATCACTTGGCAAATTTTCGGCAAAATTAATATTTCCATAATGATTTGAGCGGTGTATGCGAAATTCACCACCCAAAATTAGATTACCGTTTTCATGCTTTACACTAATTCTAGGAATCCAACCCCATTGTGTATTTTCAACTGTAGCCCTAATTAGAGCATTTGTTGGAATTTTAGTTGAGTCAAATCCATTTTCTTTTAGTCTAAAATAATCAGAATAACCATAATCTGGAATAGCCCAAGAACCATCGTAATCAAAAAAGCCATCACCAATTACTAAAAATAAAGCTGAGTTTAGCGTTACATTTTCACTAATTTTCGCTTCATTTAATAACTCAAAGTGTGGCTGTGAAAACTCCTCAATCTCGGTTGCTTTTCTTTTTGTTGACCATGGTTGGAACTTGTTATTTTCTTTATCCCATTCCCAATAAGAATAGTTCGCTTTTCTAAGTTCTCTATTTTTGATAACTTCTTTTGGAAGTCCAGTATAAACTAACCCATCAGAAATGGGACCACCATAAATATTAATTTGAGATGTAATGTTTTTATCATATCTAACAGCTGATAAATAAAACGAGTTAAAATCCACCCAGCTTAAATCTCTGTAACCATCACTCAAAGTCTTGGATAAGTTTATATATATTGAATAATTATCGTTAATAAGACCACTTCCGAAAGCTGCAGAATATTTTCGTGTATTATAATTGCCAATATCTACTCCAAGCACTGTAGTTGGTTTATCGGAAAAATTTGAAGTGATTATATTTATTGAACCTCCAACAGCCGGGTATCCAATAACTCCCGCACCAGCGCCTCGCTGTACCTGAATCATTCCAACGCTCGATAATATATTAGGCATATCGTGCCAGTAAACATTATTATCTTCAGGGTCGTTTTGAGGAATTCCATTTACAGAAATCGCAATTCTGCGCTGGTCAAATCCTCTAATTGAAAGATAATTGTAGCCAATTCCATTTCCACTTTCTGAATAGAATGTTGTGGACGGCAAATAGCTTAAATACTCTGGAACATCTTGATGCACATAACTTTCTTCAATATTCTCTTGAGTTACCTTTGCAAAGGCCATTGGAGTAACACCAACTTCGCCAATGCTGCCTTCTACAAGAACTGTTTGACTTGTATATGGCAATTTTTCAAGACTAACGATGTTCGCTTCACTAAAACTCAAATCGCCTATGTTTATTTTTTTTGACTTGTAGCCAACATAGCTAAACTGAACAATATCGCTTACATTAAACTCTGCTTTGAGTATAAATTCACCATTAATGTTAGAAACAGTTCCAACTTTAGAATTGAGTATTTTAATGTTTGCAAGTGAAAGTGGAGTTCCCTCCAAGGTTGTTATTTTACCTGTAATTTCTTTAGTCTGTGCAGATAAAATTGAAGTTAGTAATAGCAATAGAATTAATAAGTGTTTCATTTTTTCTCCTTTTTTTTACAAAGTTATTTAAAATGAAAAAACCGTTTTGGAAAACGGTAATCGCTTATTATTTCAGCCGTTTCCCTACGCCGGCATTACCCGGATCAGGTTAAAGGGTCTACTCTCAGTCTCGGAATACGAAACACCCCTAACAATTTTTTCATAATGTATTTAAACTTAACAAATCATTTTTTTAATTCATAATTTTTAAATCGACTCCAGGTTGTATTTTATCATCTTGTAAATTATTCCATTCCATGATTTCTTTTATATGAATATCATAATGCCGTGCAATAGTCCAAAGTGATTCACCTTCTTTTACTTTATGAATTTTGTTGGAAGTATTTGAGCTCTTTGAATTATTAACAGCAACTCTTTCACTTTTTGAACCAGTATAGAGAATTAATTTTTGCCCAACTTTTATTTTACTTCCACTTAAGTTATTCCAAGTTCTAATTTCGGTAGAAGATACAGAGTAGTTTTCAGCAATATGCCCAAGTGTATCACCTTTTTTTACTACGTAAATAGTTTTGTCTCTTTTGCTTGAAACGTCACTAGTAACTTGTTCTGTTGTTTTAGAAGTGTTTTCTATTGAATTGCTTATTTTTAATGTTTTTCCAGCAACTATTGCGTTATCACTAAGTCCATTCCATGATTTTAAATCGTCAATTGAAACATGAAATTTTTCTGCAATTTGTCCAATAGTGTCACCAGATTTTATTGTATAAATTTTGCTATTGTTGTCAGTTTCTGCTAATTGCTCATTACTACTATTATTATTTTGAGAGTGAATTTTAAGTGTTTTGCCAACTACTATCTTATTATTTGACAAATTATTCCATCTACGAATTTGAGATGTTGAGACACCATATTTTTCAGCAATTTCACTTAGTGTATCACCTTTTTTTACTTTATATGAAACCACTTTCCCTGTTGAAGTTGTTCCACCCTTTTTTGATGAACTGCTATTTTGAGAATAAGACCCAATAGATTTGGAAGACCCAACATATATATGCAAGCTTTTACCAACGTTGATTCTACTTGTTTTAAGATTATTCCATTTTTTTACATCATTTACACTTGCTCCATATTTTAGAGCTATATGTGAAAGAGTTTCACCATGCCGCACTTTATGTTTAATCCATTCTTCACCAGAATTACTATATATAACGGAAAGTTTTTGCGAATGATCTAAATTATCCATTGAAGCATAATATTCCTTTTTGTCTTTATTAACATATATATTTAGTTTTTGACCAACATATATTGATGATGTATAAGGAATATTATTCCAATTACGCAATTCAGAAACGCGGATATTGAATATATCAGCAATGTTTACAAGGTTGTCGCTATGTTTTACTGTATACAAAACTAGCTCTTTATCAGAAGGAATTATTACTCCAAGTGAATCAAGCTTACTTTGCTCATAAAGTTTTTTGTATTTATCAATATCACTATTTTCACTTATATGTAATTGATAAGGTGCATAGTCCTCATACATAGTTAATTCATCAATTGCAGGCATTTCATCAGTATCCACAATAAAGTCAGATACTTTAAAATTAGAAACTGGTATTTTAAGCTCTTGTTTTGGATGTATTCTGCTATTTAAGGATAAATTATTGAATTTTGCTAGGTGACTTTGATGAACATTGTAAGAATTAGCAATACCTGAAAGTGTTTCACCATTTCCTACTGTATGCACAACATATTGCAATTTAGCTTCATCAGGTACTAGTTTAAAATTTTTCACAAAATAATCGTATGATATTGCTGGTATTTTTAATGAATAACCACCATCATAATTTGGAGGTGTGTGAATTTGAATTAATTCTGGATTTAATTCTGTCATCAAGTTTAATTCAATACCAGCACATTTTGCAAGTATACCTAAATCAATTGGCTCATTAATGTTGTAAGTAACGGTTTCAATTGCAACTTGATATCTAATATTTTCAAATCCATATTGTGCTGGATTACTGCCAATTAGGGTAACAGCAATATATTGAGGAACATAATTTCTCGTTTCTTTTGGAAGAAATCTTCTGTATTTCCAAAAATTATTTGACCCAGCTTTTTGAATTGACCTCTTAACTCTGCCTTCGCCACAATTGTAGGCTGCAATTGCACCATACCAATCGTTTAGCGAAATGTATAAATCACGCAAATGTTGAGCAGCTGCTCTACTTGCTTTTTCGGGGTCTCTGCGTTCATCAACATAAAAATTTGCTTTTAAGTCATAAACACTTCCAGTAGGTTTCATAAATTGCCACAAGCCAACAGCTCTTGCCCAAGAACGAGCAGTAGGATTTAATCCACTCTCTGGCATACTAAGAAATATTAATTGCTGTGGAACTTTTTCTTCATTAAATAATTTTGCCATCATCGGAAAATATTTACCAGAACGTTCTAACCAAGATTGCATTACACTTCTACCACGCCCAGTAAAGTATTCTATATATTGTTCAACATAGTTATTTACTTCAAGAGGAAATTCACCAACAACTATTGTATTAGAAACAGCAGAATTTAAGCTATCCTGTTCGACTGTAATTTCCTCTGGAATAAACTCAGTAATTTGATTATTTGACCATTCCTCAAATGCTGAAATTGAAATTCCGTCAGGTAAAATTTCTAAGCTTTCAATAAATTGTTGATAATCCTCAACAATAGTATTTTCAAGTTCATTATACGAATCATTATTTTCCATATTTGGGAAATAGCTAAGACGATTTATTTTCGATAATGCTTCTTCGAAAGCTAATATTGTTTGTGAAGTATAACCTAATTTTTGATTAGCCATTGCATCAATATGCTTTAGTCTAGCCTCTTCCATCAAGTTATTTATTAAAAGCTGCGGGTCAAGTTCGTTATCTGAATTTGCAAGCGATTGTTCACTATAATCACTGGTTTCAAAAACTGAACACGATGTAATTAAAATACTGATTAATATGTAGAATACAACTAAATAAGTCTTTTTCAAATCTTCCTCAAAATGGCTGAAACATTATCTAAATATAAGACTCTTATGCATTTCTTGTCAAGTGTTTTATTAGAAGAATAGAGCTATTTTATTGTTTTATAAATGGTTAGTATAAATTTTAATTACTAAATTTTATAATATAGTTATGGATGCAATTTATATTTTTACGATTTTAAGTCAAATATTAGAAATAATTTCTCAACTAAATCCATTTATGGATTTATTATAAAAATAAAATTAAGTAAGCTAATAATGAAATAAACTAAACTATATTATAAAAAATTATTTGATAGCAGCGTTATTTCATCATTTGAGAAGTATTCTAAAATATTGAAGTATTTTTGGTAATCAATTCTACTTTCTTCATTAATCAAAATTTCTTTTTCAATTACGCTTTTGGACGGAAATTGGTTTATAACTATAATTTTATCAGATAATCTTAAAGCTTCTGAAACTGATGAAGTAGAATATAAAATTGGAATTCCCATTTCACTAGTTACTTTGCGAAGTAGTGAATAAATTTCATATTTTCTTTTTATTGGAAGTTCTGAAATTGATTCGTCAATTAATATTAGTTCAGGTTTATTTATTATTGCTCTTGCTAAAGATATTCTGAATCTAAAACCAATACTACCATTATTTGGGAAATGATCTTCATAGCCATCTAACCCAACAAAAGATAAAATATTCTTAAATATTTGGATATCAACATTATTTAGATTAAAAAGTATATTTTCGCTAACATTTAACCATGGAAATGAAGAAGGTTTTTGAGGAATAAAAATCCTTTTCTCTTTTAAACCATTATTTTCATCAAAACCAGCAATCATCTTTAAAAGGGTTGATTTTCCAGTCCCCTTTGGGGCAAGTAAGGTTGTTAGTTTTCCTATTTCAACATTAAATGATATATTTTTAAATAGTTGAGTTGTATGCCCATAAATATCCGAATAATTTTTAGAGAGAGATTCTATTTTAATATTTTTATTAGTCATCTTATTTCCAAAATACTAATTTTGAAATAATAAATTTTAGAATTGCATTTACTGTTAATATTACAATTGAGATGAATATTCCAAGTGATATTATTGCAAAAATATCTTTATAATCATATGCCAATCTGTAAATAGAACCAATACCATTAACAGAACCAATAAATTCATAAATTATAATTACAATCCAAACTTCAGTATGAAGCCCTATTAATTTACTATAAATATTTGGCTTAATACTTTTCCAAATAATTTTGGAAAATATATTGCCTTTTGACAACCCCAATGATTTAGCTGCCTCAACATATTCTTCCACAATTACATTATTTGCTTCTGAAAGAGCTACAAACAACTTACCCAAAATGAATAATACAATAAAAATAAATTCACCAAATAATGATTGCTGGAATAAGCTATTGAATAATAAAGCAAAAAAGAAAAAGGAGAAATACTTAAATGGGCTAGCAATATTAATTATTCCACTATATTTTATTGCTAATGTAAGAAATGTTTTAATAAATATTTCCAACATAACCATTACAATTAAAATAGCAGGAAAGATTATTGCTGTGGTTAGAAAAAAAGCATTTGCTAAATTATAATCACTAATCAGTGAAAGAAAAGACTCAATTAGCATTGATGGTTTTGGAAATACGCTTTGAGTAACCCAACTAAATTCGAATATTATTAAATAAATCAATATTAATAGTATTGTAATATTCGATTTTGTAAAAGGTTTCTGGATTTTTATTTTATCAATATTCATAAAAGTCTAAAAAAATTATTGAATTAAAATTAAGCATAACAAACTAAAATTACTCCATAATTTTAAAATATAAATATTTTATTTCAATACTTGACAAACGGGTTCTATTTTCTTAAATTTAATTAAGATAATCAATCCTTTATTATTTGGAGTAAATATGATTTATACAAAAACTGGCGAATATGCTATTAGAGCAATTTTGTATCTTTCTCGTCAACCTGAAGATAGACTAGTAATGTCATCAGAAGTAGCAGAAAAAGAAGATATTCCTGCACATTATCTTGCAAAAATTTTACAAAGAATGGCAAAATATGGTTTTGTTGATTCTTTTAAAGGTCGTGGTGGTGGATTTAAAATTACTGAAATGGCTAATAATAGCACAATTCTAGAAATAGTTGAACGTGTTGAAGGACCAATAATTAATCTAAAGTGTGTTACAGGTCTTAAAGAATGTTCCGACGAAGCTCCATGCCCATTACATGAAGAATGGTCAGAATTACGTGATAGAATTCACAGTCTTATTTCAAGTAAAACGGTAAAACAAGTTTCTACTGAGTACTCTGAAACTCTTCGTAAAATTGCAGAAGAATAGCATTTGAACAGTAGGCTTAAGTTTAAATCTTGAGCCTACTTTACATACACCATTTTCTTTGAAATAATTCCATCCTTTGTTGTAGCCTTACAAAAATAAATACCTGATGAAACTCTTGAATTGGAGCTATTAAGCCCATTCCAATAAATGAGGGTTGTTTCTTGTGAAACATTCCCTTTAAATATTGTACTAATTTTTTGCCCTAAAATATTATGAACTTCAACTAAGATATTTGTCCCTTTCGGTGCTGTTACTATTATTGAAGTTGTTGAATTAAAAGGATTTGGAAAGTTTTGACTTAATCCAATGTCAAATGAATAAACTGGAATTTTATAATTTAATGTAATTTCTGAATTGCCAGATGCTAGTTCATACGTTGCAGATTCTGGAATACGCTTACTTACCAAATTTGAATCCTTATACTTGAAATAAAATTTAATTAAATCATTCGGATTAGTAGATATTTCATATTGAAAATATCCCTTTTCGCTAGAAGTAGAGATAAGTTTTGAAAACTCGTTTCCATTATTGATAGAATAGAACATCTCTAGATTATCATCCAAAATTCCAGAACTATCTATTACAATTTTATTTATTGAAAAGGAATTAGAATTTTGAGTGAATTCAACATTTGGGAACTCAATTGCTTTTTTAGCGGATAACAAACCATACCCGTATTGATTGTCTGGATTATTAACTCTATTACTCGCTTGGATTAAAATTAGTCTAATTTGGCTATTTGTTAAATGAGGAAAAGCCGATAATAACTGTGCAGCAATTCCCGCAGCAATTGGGGCAGAATATGATGTACCGCTTCCGTAACCATAATTACTTGAATATGCATTTGCATGATAACAAGCTACACCTTGAGCCACAATTTCTGGTTTTATTCGTCCATCATAAGTTGGACCAATTGAGCTAAAACTGGCTAAAACGGTATCGGAAGTAACCGCACCGACAGAAATAGTATTAAATCCATCGGCAGGTGCCGAAATATATTTCCAAGAACTATTTCCCTCATTACCTGCCGAATTTATAGTTGTAATTCCTCTTGCAAAAGCAAGTTCGGAGGCTTTTGTTACCACAGTAGTTTTACCATCCATATCACTATAAGAATAACTCTTTTCACCAGTGTCAAATTCAGTGTAGCCTAAAGATGTGGTTGTAATATCAACTCCAATTGAATCCATCCATTCTAAACCCGCAGCGTAATTGTCTTCTTCAAGGTTAGTTTCAGTATAAATATATTCTGTTTTTGCTAAAACATATTTTGCATTAAAAGCTGGACCAACAATTTTGCCTTCTTCAAAACCACCAATTAACGAAAAAACAGCAGTGCCGTGGCTTGCATCACCATCATCAAGATTTTTGTCTCCATTAACAAAATCTCTTTCAGCTATAACATTTTTATTAACTAAAGATGGATGATCTCGCCAAGCAAAGCCTGCATCGAGAATTCCAATTAAAACGCCTTGTCCAGAAAATCCATAATCGTGTACAATTGGAATATCGGAAAGTTCATATTGAGTTAATGATTGACCATAATCATGTTTGTAATCTGAATTTACAATATTTGTGGTTTTCTCCAATTGAGATTCAACAGACTTATCGTTCTTATATTTTAGCTTCTTTACTTTTTCAACTTTTGAAATAAAATTATATTTTGAAATTTGTTGATATTGTTCATTTGTTAAAATTGCAGAAACTGCGTTTAGCCATTTCAATTTCCAGATAATTTTGGCACCGCTATTTTCAATTTTACTTATATAATTTGTATTTAATGGCAAATCTTCAAAAGTGATAAAATCTTGCCCAAGAGTTTTGATTCTTCGATTAATGCTTCTTTCGGAGATAGATTTAATTGCTTGCTTGTACTGAAATGAATTTTTCTGTAAGGAAGAACTGTTATTTATTCCTTTATCCTTAAAATAAATAAAATATTTTGAAGAACTTTGCGCAAAGGAAATGCTTGTTAAAATGTATATTGCAATTATTAGTTTTTTCATTTTTATATAATTTCACAAATAATATGTTTACTTTAATTTACAACTCATTTTTAATGCACAATTTTAGCAATTCTATTAATACGAGTTGAACCAACTAGTTTGAAAAATTGAGCAAATGAATAACTTGGATCCCATGACCAATAAATCATCAAAGTTTCTCCAATAATTAAGTCACGAGATACAAGCCCCCAGAATCTGCTATCTTCACTATTATCTCGGTTATCGCCCATCATAAAATAATAGTCTTTTTGAATAGTATATGAGCTAACCTCAGAATCTTCAATAAATATTCTACCATTTCGTACTGCAACAACATGAGCATTGTGCTCTCTATCAATAATCGTTCGCCACCATTCAATGTTATTTGTGTTGAGCTGAATAACATCTCCATTTTTTGGAATAACATATGGACCATAATTATCAGTATTCCAACCAGAACCTTTAGGAAATATTGATGGATAACTAACACCGACAGGCGTAGGATAAAGCTTTTCGTATTGAATATGAGTTGGTATTGGAGCTTTTTCTCCATTAACAAATACAACTTTATTAATGATCTGGATAGTATCTCCAGGTGTTGCCATGCACCTTTTTACATAATTTGTAATTGCATGAGCTTTCAAATCATCTCTATCACCTGGATATTCAAAAACTACAATTTCACCTTTTTCAGGCTCTTTTATTGCTGGAAGTTGAAAATAAGGCAATGCAATATCCGTAAAAGGAATATTCCTTGGAGAAGATGAGCCATAAATAAATTTGTTTACAAAAAGAAAATCACCAACTTTAATTGTTGTTTCCATAGAACCAGTTGGCACTCGTGAAGTTTCAATTAAAAACGATTTTATTAAAAGAGCCGCAATTAAGGCAAATAATAAATTCTTAAAAAAATCTATAGTTTTTTGTTTCTGTGTTTTCATTCAAATCCTATTTTTCATTTCGACGCATTAAATTAATCTTTAGTTTCAAAAATAATAGTGCAAAAATTAGTCATCTATTTGTAAAACGGCTAAAAAGGCTTCTTGTGGAATTTCAACATTTCCAACCTGTTTCATTCGCTTCTTACCTTCTTTTTGCTTCTCTAACAATTTTCTTTTTCGGGTAATATCACCACCATAACATTTGGCTAAAACATTTTTACGAAGTGCTTTTATAGTTGTTCTTGAAATTACTTTACTGCCAATGGCCGCTTGTATTGCTATTTCAAACATTTGTTGTGGAATAAGTTCTTTTAATTTGGATGCAACTCGTTTTCCCCACTCATAAGCTTTATCCTTATGAACTATTACCGAAAGTGAGTCAACTTTTTCACCATTAAGCATAATTTCTAATTTGGATAATTCAGATTTTCGATATCCTATAAATTCATAATCAAGTGAAGCATACCCACGTGATATTGATTTAAGCTTATCATAAAAATCAAAAATTATTTCTGACAGCGGAAACTCGTATTGTAAATCCGCACGTGTTGGGTCAATGTAGGATGTATTTTTGTAAACACCACGTTTTTCCATTGATAACTTCATAATACTTCCAACATATGTACTTGGAGTAACAACCTGTGCTTTAATATAAGGTTCCTCAATGTAATCAATTTCACCAAGTTCTGGCATAAGTGCTGGATTATCAACGACCAATTTAGTGCCATCTCTTTTATAGACAATGTACTCAACGTTTGGAAGTGTCGTAACAATAGTTTGATCATATTCACGTTCTAAGCGCTCTTGCACAATTTCCATATGCAACATTCCAAGAAATCCACATCTAAAACCAAAACCTAATGCGGCAGAGGTTTCTGGAATAAATTCGAGAGCAGAATCGTTAAGTTTAAATTTATCTAGCGCGTCACGAAGGTCTTCATAATCTTCAGAATTTGTAGGATAAAGCCCGCTGTACACCATTGGTTTTACAACCTTGTAACCTGGAAGTGCTGTTTTGGCACCATCTCGAAGTGTAGTAATAGTATCGCCAACTTTTGTATCATGAACATCTTTAATACTTCCAATTACATACCCAACATCTCCAGCATATAATTCATTTTTTTTAATTCTACTTAAACCAAGAACCCCAATTTCTTCAGCAAGATATCTGTTATCGTGAGCAAAAAATTTAATTGCGTCTTTAGTTTTTAGAACGCCATTAACAACTCTTATTAAAGCAACGGCTCCACGATATGCATCAAACTTAGAATCAAATATTAATGCTTGAAGTGGTTTTTGCGAATCACCAGTAGGTGCAGGAATTTTATGCACAATGGTTTCTAAAATATCTTCCATTCCTTGTCGTGTTTTAGCACTAGTTAAAATTATTTCTTCTTCGTCGCAGCCAATTAAATCAATAATTTGTTTGCTAACAACATCAATCATAGCGCTAGGTAAATCTATTTTATTTATAACTGGAATAATTTCTAATCCAGCTTCAATAGCTAGATATAGATTACTAATTGTTTGAGCTTCAACACCTTGAGCAGCATCAACAATAAGGATGGCTCCTTCGCAAGCCGCAAGTGAGCGAGAAACTTCGTATGAAAAATCAACATGACCGGGAGTGTCTATTAAATTAAGCGTGTATTTTTTTGCATCTTTGGCAACATAATGCATTTGTATAGCGTGTGATTTAATTGTAATACCACGCTCGCGTTCCAAATCCATGTCATCTAACAATTGTTGTTTGGATTCCCTTTTGGTAACAGTATGTGTGAATTCTAGTAATCCATCGGCAATTGTTGATTTACCGTGATCTATATGTGCAATTATGCAAAAATTTCGTATTGAGTTCATTAAGTTTTTTTAATTAAAAGAAGTTATTTATAAATATTTAGCTTATAAATATACTTAAAATTGGAGATTGTTTTAGTAGAAATAGTAAAAGTTAATTCAAAAAAGGATTATTCATTTTTTCGTTCTGGATAGTACTTTTTTCTCCATGTCCAGGATAAATTGTTGTCTCATCAGGCAAAATAAGAAGTTTTGATATTATGGAATGCATAAGAGTTTCATAATTTCCTCCCCATAAATCTGTTCTTCCAATACTTTCATTGAAAAGTACATCCCCAGTAAAACAAGTGTTTTCATTTGGGAAATAAATACAAAACTCACCAGGCGTGTGTCCTGGAGTGAAAATAAGTTTAATTTCTGTCCCAATTATTTTAAGAATTTCAGATTCGTTAAAGTAAAAATCTGGATTTGGTGATTTTTTCATTGTTAAGCCAAAACTTTCTGCTTGTTCTTCAGCCCGTTCAAATAGTGGCATATCCTTTTCAGAAGCATAGTGAATTGGATTAAATCTACTTTTTATAAACGCATTACCAAAAATATGGTCTAAATGTCCGTGGGTATTAAATAAATACTTCACTTCTAAATTGTTTTGAGAAATGAAATTTTCTAATTCTGCTTCTTCAGTTTTAGACAAACAACCAGGATCAATTATAATTGCATCTTTTGTATCTTCATCCCAAACAATATATGTATTTTCTTGGAAAGGACTGAATATGAATTTTTGTACTTTCATTTTTACCAATATCGTAGAACATTATTTTTTTGTTATATGAAATTTTCTATTTTCTGAAATTCTTTTTTAATCGTTTATTTAGTTTAGTTGTGTAGCTTTTATAATTATCCATTATTTCGTTCATAGAATCACCACCAAATTTATCAAGCATAGCTTTGGCAATAGTCCAGGCTAACATCGATTCACCAATAACAGCGCAAGCAGGAACTGCGGTAAAATCGCTGCGCTCGCGTCTGGATGTAACATTTTCCATTGTGGATAAATCAATTGCACCTATTGGTGACATAAGTGTGGCAATTGGCTTCATTCCAACACGGACAATTATTGGCAATCCTGTTGTCATTCCACCTTCAATTCCTCCAGCGCGATTGCTTTTTCGCGAAATTATTCCATCATTTATCACAATTTCATCGTGCGAAATTGAACCTGAATTATTTGTTGTTTCAAAACCCTTCCCAATTTCCACAGCTTTTACAGCATTTATCGACATCAAATCGTGCGCAATTGCCGCACTAATTTTTGTATCATATTGAATAAAACTTCCAAGCCCAACTGGAAGCCCGCTTGCAACGACAAAAAAAGTTCCACCAAGAGTATCACCATTTTTCTTTGCACTTTTAATTTTTTTTATAATTCTTTCTTCATGATTTTCATCCATAACACGAACAGAACTTTTATCAGATTCTACAGATAAACTCCATGCATCAAATTTTGGATCCACTTCATTAAATAGTTTATCGGAATAATTATCTTTGGAATAAACTCCGCCTATATTTTCCACAAAACTTCCAACAGTAATTCCAAACTCTTCAAGAAAACGACGAGCAACTGAACCAACAGCAACACGCGCAGCAGTTTCGCGGGCACTTGAGCGCTCAATAGAATTTCGAATATCATCTAAATCGTACTTTGAAACTCCAACTAAATCAGCATGTCCTGGACGCGGAATGGTTATTTTATCATGCTTGCCTTTCGGTTTTCCAGATGCCATTTCATCAGTCCAATTTTCCCAATCACTATTTTTAATAAATAAAGCAATTGGTGACCCCATCGTTTTTTGGAAACGAACTCCAGAAAGTATTTCCGCTCTGTCGGTTTCAATTTTCATTCTTCCACCTCTGCCGTATCCCATTTGGCGGCGGGCAAGATGTTTACTAATGTATTCTTCTTCTATATGTAAGTTTGAAGGAAATCCTTCAACAATTGTTGTTAAACCTTTTCCGTGTGATTCACCGGATGTAAGAAATCGTAGCATAATTTTTCTTTTTATTTTTTATTGAAAGAACAAATATAAAAAAAGCGTCCATTAAATAAGGACGCTTTTAATAACTAATTTAATTTATTTGAATAATTATTCAGGAATTTCAATTCCAACAAATCGTGAACTACCTGAACCATCAACAACTTTCAATAAAACAGCTTCACCTTTTTTATTTTTAAATGCTTTTTCCAAATCGGAAACTGATTCTATTTTCTTTTCATCAACTTCTGTAATTATCAATCCAGCAAATAATCTTTGATTTTCGGCTTTACTATATTTTTTGACTTGCGAAATTAAAACTCCAGATTTTACTTTATATTCACTTGATTCATTATTTCTTAAATCGCGAACAGTTAAGCCTATATCATCAAATTTAATCTCTTCAATATCACCTTTCTTCTCTTTAATAATATTGTCATTTTTTGCAACTTCAACATTATCTTCATCACGAGGCTTTAATTTTATTTTTCGAGTTATAATATCACCATCTCTAAAAATATCCAATTCAATTTTGTCACCGGCTCTTTTGGAAGCAACATGACTTTGCAATTCATTTGGCTTATTAACTTCTTTTCCATCTATTTTAATAATAATATCACCAGCTTTAATATCTTCACTAGCAGCAGCACCATCTTCCATAACTTGTTGAATTACAATACCTCTTGGGGAATCAAGTCCAACAGCTTTTGCAAGATCGGCATCAACTTCTTCAATGCTCACGCCAATGTAACCACGTTTTACTTTTCCTGAAGAAATTAAATCTTCGGCTACAACTTTTGCTAAATTGATAGGAATTGCAAATCCGTAGCCAATATACGTACCTGTCATTCCATTTGTTGCAATGGCAGAGTTAATTCCAATAACTTCTCCATTTAAGTCAACTAACGCTCCACCACTATTTCCAGGATTAATTGCAGCATCTGTTTGAATAAAATCTTCTACTCCGTAACTATCTCTAATTATATTTACACTTCTTCCAAGAGCACTTACAATTCCCGCAGTAACTGTTGATGTTAGTGCCATTGGGTTTCCAATTGCCATTACCCACTGACCAACTTTCAATTTATCAGAATCTCCCAAATATGCTGCTGGTAGCTCTTTTGCATCAATTTTAATTACTGCCAAATCTGTAAGCGGATCTGTTCCAATTACTTTTGCATCAAATTTTCTTTTATCGTATAAATTTACTGTAACTTCGGTAGCGTTTTCAACAACATGATTGTTTGTAAGAATATATCCATCATCTGTAATAATTACCCCACTTCCGCCACCTTGCCTTTCGCGTGGCATATCATTTTTGAATGGAAAGAAAAACTCTAATCCTTCGTGTGGATTTTCTTTTGATTTTGAAATAACTGTTATTTGAACTATCGAAGGAGTAAGCTTTTCTGCAGTTTCTATAAATGAATTATTGAAATTTGTTAGTGATTGATTTTCAGAAATATTTGGACGAGTTTTACTTCCTATTTCCACTTGCCCAAAAGATGGTTGCACATATCCTAAACTTGAAACTAATACCGCACCAAATACAGCTCCAATAAATAATAAAGCTGTAATTCCTAAATAATTTTTTTTCATAATACACCTATATATTTTAATACATTTGTAAAGATTTTAATCCGTTATATTCATCAATATGATAAATAAGAAACTTTTCAAAAAAAGTAATAATGCTTCTTAATTCTTCTGCATCATAAGAACATTTTTTTTTTCTGTTGCTTAGACAAATTACCTTATTAAAAAGTTCCGGCGAAAATTTGTATGTAACTAGATGATCTTTTCCACAAGAACTACACATAAATCCAAGTTCGTAATTATACAAAACTTCTTTCGATAAGCTTAATTCCGAATTGCAATGAGAACAATGTTCCGACTCAATTCCATATCCAATCTCTTCAATAAAAAATTTATAAAACATTGCAAACAATAAAATTGGTTCAGTTTCTTCGATATCAAGACGATTCAATATTTTAACTATTCCATTAAATAATCTTTTGTGAGCATCGTTCTCGCGGGTTAGTTTAAGTACCAATTCAATAATAGCAGAGGCATATTTAACTTTTTCTAAATCTGATTTAATATTTGGATAGTGAGAGATAAGATCAGCTTGAGAAACAATTTGAAGATCTCGGCTGTCCTTTTTATAAAATATTATTTCAACCAAATTAAGAACATCAACAACTTTTCCAATTTTGGATTTTGAAGAGCGAGCACCTTTTATAATTCCAGCGACACGACCAAATTCTTCGGAATAAAAATTTACAATTTTGCTCGAATCGCCAAAATCAAGTTTATTCAGGACAAATGCCTTTGATTTAATAATCTTAGACATTATAAATCAAATGGTGGTTTGCAAACTTGTTTGTCCGTAATAATTGCTGTAATCAATTCGTTTGGTGTAACATCAAATGCTGGTGTATAAGTAGCATATTCTTCTTTTGTAACTTTTATTCCACGAATGTGACTTATTTCTTCACTTCCACGCATTTCAATTTTTATTTCATCACCAGAATCTATGGAAAAGTCGATAGTTGAAGTTGGCGCAGCTATGTAAAATGGAATTTTGTAATAATTACACAAAATTGCCAAGTTGTAAGTACCAATTTTATTAGCGGTATCTCCATTTTTTGCAATTCTATCGGCACCGACAATTACAGCATCAATTTTTCTTTGCTTCATTAAAAAAGCTGCGGCAGAATCTGGAAGAATTTCAAACGGAATATTTGATTTTGATAATTCAAACGCTGTTAATCTTGAGCCTTGCAAAAGAGGTCGTGTTTCATCCGCATAAACAAACTTTACTTTGCCAGCTTCAAATCCCTTTTTAAGGACGCTAAACGCAGTACCAGAACCACCGGTTGCAAGCTGTCCAGTATTACAATGGGTTAGAATAACGGAATCATTTTCTAAGAGTTCAATTCCATTTTCGCCAATCTTATCGCAACTAATAATATCTTCGTTGTGAATTTGAAAGGCGCGAGCTTTTAATTTGTCGTAAATATCATCAAAATTATTTTGCAATTGAAACACTTTTTTCATTTCATCTAAAGCCCAAAATAGATTAACTGCTGTTGGGCGAGTTCGTTTTAGCCGTTCGTATGCGATATTAAATTGCGTTTCATGTTGTGACAAGATATTTTTTAACGCAACAGTAATTCCAAAAGCGGTAGCAATTCCAATTGCTGGAGCACCACGAATTTCAAGTCGCTCAATTGCTTCGGCAATTCGCTCATAATTATCTGTTTCTATGTAAATTTCCTCTAACGGAAGTCTAGTTTGATCAATAAAAATGAAATAATCATTTTCAAATTTCAAAGAAAAAAAGTCATTCATTTTAATCCACTTTGCTAAATTTTATAAATTCATTAAATCTATTTTCAATTTTTTCCTTTTCAAGGTTTTCAATTCCTTGAGTACTGAATTTTTCAACACAAAATGAAGCAAGTGTGCTTCCATAAAGAACTGCTTTTTTCATTGTTTCAAAATTTATCTCACTTGCGTTAATCAAGTGTCCAGTAAAACCACCGGCAAAAGAATCACCAGCACCAGTTGGATCAAATACGGTTTCTAATGGATAAGCTGGAGCAGAAAATATTTTTCCTTCCCCAAATAATAACGCGCCATGTTCACCTTTCTTTATAATCAAATACTCTGGACCCATTTCCATTACTTTTTTTGCTGCTTTAATTAAACTATTTTCCTCAGCTAGCATTTCTGCTTCAGAATCATTTATTACAAGAACATTAACTCTTTTCATAACCTTCAATAAATCCTCTCGTGTAATATTAATCCAAAGATTCATGGTATCACAAACGGTAAATTTTAAATTTGTCATTTGATCTAGGACTTTTAATTGCAATGCAGGCATAATATTTCCGAGCAATAAATATGGAATTTCCCGCATTGCATCTGGAATAACTGGGTCAAACTTTTCAAACACATTTAAATCAGTAAAAAGTGTATCGCGAACGTTCATATCATCACGATAAACGCAACCATAGCTAAATGTTTTTTCTCCATTAACAATTTCTAATCCAGAAATATCAACTTTATGATTTTTTAACATTTGCATATTTTGCTCACCAAAATCATCACCAACAACCCCAATCATTTTAACATCATCTGAAAAATAACTGGCTGCTATTGAACAAAATGTTGCCGAACCGCCAAGTGCTTTGTCAATTTTATCAAATGGAGTTTCGACAGAATCGAATGCAACTGAACCAACTACTAATAAACTCATAATTTACCTTCCTTAAATTTATATTTTCTATTTATTATTTAACTATTTTTTGCAAATTTTTGAAATGTTCAAAAGTTCTTGCAAATACATTTTTTATAACTTAATTAATTTTAACATGCTTTTTTCATCCGATAAACATTCAGAAATGATATCAACCGATTCTCTTTGCCCTGGCCAAGCAAACAACTTTTTTGCTTTTTCTTTACCGCACCACAAATATTCAGAATGTTCAAGAGATAAAATAACTTTGTATTCCAAACCAACTTCAGCCAAAAAAACTGGCACCATATTAATGGAATCATCTTTTGCTGAATAAAACGAATTAACTTTGGGTACTATCCAAAACGATTTTGGTGTTAAAGTTGTTTCCTCAATAATCTCCCTAATGGCAGTTTGATATGCCTTTTCACCTTTTTCAATTGAACCAGTTACCATTTGCCAAACGTTTGGATAGATTTCAGTTTCAGCTCTTTTCATCACAAGAAATTCTATCTTGCCGTGAATTCTTCTAAAAACATGTGCTTCAATTAATGTGGATTTTATTATCATAATTCTAGCTTTTGGATTCAAGATATCAGACTAGTGACATTCTAATCCATTATCTTTATTCGTTTTAATTATTTTCAAAAGAGTTTCAGTAAAATAAGCTTTTGAGCAATTTATATTTTAAGAAAATCAGACTCTCTCCATGAGTATTCTCAGTACGTTATGCGGGTTTCAAAATGATTGTTTTTTATTTGTTGTAACAATAACAAACAAACATATCCAACTCACTTATAATCCAATGCTGTCAACTTAAGGTAATATTTTTGTAGAGTGTCATTCCACAATGTTTCTATCGGGAATCTTTTCGATTAAAAAGATTCCGTGTAAGCCTGTCCCGTGCTGTATTTACACGGGAAACATCACGTAATGACAAGAGCTTAAGTTGACAACTCACTTATAATCTCACGTCTAGTGTCTCATATCTATCGTCTATTTATCAAAAATATGCTCTTGCTTCAGTGCGTAAATTATGGATTATTTTGCTATCGCCTTGTTTTCTTCCAAGATAATTTAGTGTAATCTGAAGATTATCTGCTATTCGATAATCAAAATTTACTCTCCAAAAATAGTTTTTTCCCACCACTTTTCCACGAAGCATTTCGTATGGAATTAAATTTGTTGTGCCATTATCCGAAACTTCATTTCTTTCCGCTTCAATTCTTATGCGTCCTTTATTTGTAAATGAATAAGTAACACGTATTAATTGCGAATTAGTTTCAATCTTTGTTGGAGTTTTGGGCAGATTATCTGTACTATTTCCAACTCCAATTTTAAAACCAACTTCAATATTTTGAATAGGGCGGTATGAAAAATCGGAAGTGAGTTCATTATTTGCCAACATTCTAGCACGATTATTACTTGTAGCTGAAGCCACATCATCACTCTGATTTATAAAATCAGTTTGGTTACTTATTTCTTTAACCATTCTAAAACGAATGCGCAACGATCTTTCTGAAAAATAACCCAGTTCGTTTCCATTATTAAATTGAGTTAACTTATTATTTTCTACAAACCTAAATCTGAAGGACAAATCTGGTTTATTCTTAAAAAGAAATAAATCTTGTTGAAACGAATTTGCACCGCGCAGTGTTGTGGAGTCGTTCATTAAAACATTTGACTTCAACAATAATACTGATGCAATATTTTTTTCTTCTGAATATTCATCAATTCTAAAAACTGTTTCGGTTGATATTGGTGCTATAATTTTTGCCAAATATGAATTATTTGACTTGAATATTTTTGAAAAATCAATATTCCATCGTGTGCTAGTTTTTAGGTTCACTACTGGAAATAATTCTGAAGTTGGCGTGTTTAATAAAATATAATCACCTTCATAAATATCTTGCACAAACTCATCTTCATCCGCAATTCCATTTGAATTTAAATCACCAAGATATTTATAGTTGCCTTCACCAAATTGAACTCTTACAAAAACTCTTTCCAATCGCGCAGTGCTCTGGGTTGATGCTTCATAAAACAAATCTCCACCAATAAAATTTTGCCAAAAATTAAATTTGTTTTGTGAACGAATTAGAACGGATTGATTATCAAGCAATCCAATTTCCTTAAATATGTCGGTATAATTCTTCTTACGTAAAGTTACATCAAGAGATAAATCAAGCTCTCTAATTCCACGATAATTAAAACTTATGTTTTGCTGATTTGATATTGACTCCTTTTTCATAATTCCCTTTATTGGACTAGATTCATCACGAAGGGAATATTTAGCTGTAATATCAAATCCGCCAAGTTTTGCAATATTAATAAAAGCACCTATTTCAGAATATTTTCTGCTTTCTGGACTAAGTGAATCGCTTGCCGAACTCCATTCTTTTCCATCATCTGATAAGAAATCAATACCTGGAGTAAAATTTCCCAAATTATAACTAGCAGTTAAATTTTGCTTAAACCAATTGCTTCTGTTTGAAATGTCTTTGGTATTTACATAATCGTAATTGTAAAGTAGTTTATAGTTATTTGGATTCTGAAAGTTCATATCACCAAAAAATCTATCGGAACTAAACGAATCTCCTCTTTTTAGGTATCCGTAATTGATATTTGTTTGCAACTCCTCTATTGGCTGCAAAATCATTTTAAGTTCGCGCAAAGTTTCATCCATATTTTTAGAGTCGGTGATGTTGTAATCTCTACTGTATTCAACTGAATTAAATCTATCTAAAGATGAAAACCTATCCTGCACAAATCGTTCACGATAGGACAAACCAACTTCTCCAAGTGAAAGCGAACCAATATCTAATTTGGATTTTCTAAATTCTGCTTTAATATTATGAGCACTTCCAAAATTTTTATTATTATCAATCTCTGAAAATGTATTTTGGTCAAATATGCTTCCAGCAAATTCCGCACTAATAATTAAATTTTTCCAAGGTTGCGCTTCCAAAACAAAATTTCCAATTTGCTTTTTTTGAGCCATCGGGATAAAAACAATTGGCAAATAATCTCCATTATTTTTGCCAACGTATTTAAAATTTCCAATGCTAATGCGAATATAATCTCCTTTTCCACTTCCAATAAAGTTAAAAGTAGCGTTATATTTTGCACTATCATTACCTGGTGAATATTCAAGATAAGATACATTTCCATCAGCATTTGTTGAATCAATTAAAATATAAGTCCCAATTCTTCTCCCAGTTGAGTCAGAACTGGCAAGTGTAATTCCACTTTTAATTGATTTGTTTCTATCGTTACCAGCTTGTTCAAGAATTTTTATGTCATTTTCGGAGAGCGTAATATCAATAGGATTATTTTTATCGTCACTTTCGCTAAATGCGTTTACATAAAGCCGTAATTTATCATTAAAAAATGAAGTTGAGGCATTTCCCCCAAAAAGATTTCGTTCAAATTGTCTATCCGAATATTCAAAATCAACAACAATTCTACTTGCGGAAGTAATTAATTTTTTAGTTGTAAAAGTTATTTCTGCAATTGAATAATCAATTGTATAATCATTATTTTCTCCACGTTTCAACTCCTCGCCATCAATGTAAACTCTTTCTGTTCCAGCAATTACAATAATTAACTTTTCATTATTAATTCCCGAAAGCCTATATGGACCTTGATTTCCATCGCTGCCCAAAAATTGATTTGTATTGAATTTTCCTTTGCTTCCAGCAATTACACCCTTTCCCTTTGCTTCCCCAGAAAATATTTCCCCCTCCAAGCCCTGCATTTTACGATTTATTTTACCGAATTCACCAATAGAACTTTTCATTTCAAAATCACCAAATGTTGCAGCAGCATTTGGATGTTTAATTGTAATGTAAACTTGGTCAAGTTCTTCTAAACGTTCAGTTGTCCCTTCTGGTTGAATTGGAATATTTTGATCAGTAAGTGCCGCAACAATTTCTAAATCACTACTAAGCTTTCCCGAAAACTGTAATCGCATTCCACTATTTAATTTCATGTCTTGATTTGTACCAATTGAAAATCCTCTGCTTATGGAACCGCTTCGCTTTATTCCTTCGCCAAACATTGCCTCTGATGACAAAGAAGCGAGTTCATTTCTAATTACTCTAATTGTATCCTGCATTTTATCATCGTATCTAACTTCAAGTTTTCTGTGTTGATATTCATTTTTAATGGGTACATCTATACTAGAGTATGTTATATAAAGCGTGTCAAAGATGGAATAAGAAAGGCTATCGGAAAGTGATATTATTTTGGTTCTGTAATTTATTGAATAATCCATTTTGTTTAATGGTAATCCTTGCAAAACTATTTGTTCACTATTTGGAATTATATTTGATTCTTGGAGTTTATAAATATTGTTTAAATTTATTGGATGTTTCTCTTTTATGGATTTAATATTGGAATTTTCTTGAGCAATTAAATTGCTTAAGAAAATGATGTATATCAACAATATGAATGGTTTTGTTTTCAGCAAATATTCTTTATTTATAGTGAAATGTACTTACTCAAAAAATAAGATTATTTGCGATGAAATAAAAAGATGAAAATTGGAACTATTAGTAATGGAAAAATTCTATTCCCATCTCAAAGCTTCAATAGGGTCAAGGTTTGAAGCCTTATATGCAGGGTAGGTTCCAAAGCCTACACCTATTAAAACACAGAGTAAAACGCCTATTGCCACCCAATCAAAAGGAATTGTTGCAACTGCATTTAATTGAGAGCCAACAAAATTACCGACAAGAATTCCCAAAACAATTCCAACAAATCCACCAATTAAACTAAGTGTAACGGCTTCAGCAAGAAATTGCATAAGAATATTTTTATTTTTTGCACCAACTGCTTTTCTAAGACCAATCTCTTTTGTCCTTTCAGTAACAGAAACTAGCATAATATTCATAATTCCAACACCAGCGGCGAGAAGCGCAATTCCAGCAATTACAAATGCACCAATTCTAACTCCGGCAGTAATATCATTTATTTGCTTCATAACAGATTCATTGGAAACAATTTCAAAATCGTTATCGTCACCAGGAAACACCTTTCTAATTGTTCTTAAATATCCTTCTGTAATTTCCATTAAATTAGAATATTCAAGTTTGTCTTTAGCCATAACAGAAATTGAAAGCGAGCGTCTGTTTCCGTAAAAACTATTAAATGTGGTGAGTGGAATTATTGCTAAGTTACCCTGACTTTGACCAAAAATTGCTCCCTGATCTTCTAAAATTCCAATAATTTTTAACCTATTTCCATTAACAGATATTTCTTCTCCTATTGGGTTAATGTTTTTATTTTTAAATAATGTTTTTAATAAATCCGTTCCAAGCACGACTACTTTTCTTCCATTTTTATAATCTTGAGTATTAATTGCACGTCCAGTTTCAACATTCCAATCGCGAGTTATAAAAGAGTTTGGAGTGACACCATAAATACGTACATTAGGATTAGTTTTTTCGTTTTCGTATTTAATTACTCTACCGCCACGCGATGAAGTTGCAGCAATAGCTTTTGCTTCTACTAGTTTAATATCCAGATTATCAAAATTATCAATTGTTATGTCTTTTCTGTTACGATATTTTGCCATTTCTGCATGTCCTCCCATACGAACAGCAGGCCACTTTTGAACTTGAAAAGTGTTGCTGCCAAGAGATGAAACGCCTTCTTCAATACTAGTTTGCAGCATTGCAATAATTGTACTTATAGCAATTATTGAAAAAATTCCAACAACAATTCCAAGAATAGTTAAAGAAGAACGAAGCTTGTTAGCTTTTAGAGATGTTAAAGCAACTTTTAGTATTTCAAGAAAATCCATTATAAAAATCCATATTTTAATTCTGAAATATAGACATTACATCAGAATCTTTTTTAATTCATTTAATTTTGAAATTTCAAAAGTGGGAACAATTCCATTATTGTTTTCAATTTTTGTAGGATTAAACCAACATGCGTCAATTCCATAATCCAAGCCACCTTTTATATCTGATGTTAAATTATCTCCAATTATGATTACGCTTTCTTTACTTGGATTATTAAATTTATTGAAAGTATAATCAAATATTCCCTTTTTGGGTTTTGCAAATCCAATTTCTTCCGAAATAATTATATGTTTAAAATATTTGCGTAATCTTGAGTTCATAAATCTTGGATTTTGAACCGAAGCAAGTCCGTTTGTAACTATTGCAAGTTCAAATTTTTCGCTGCTCCATTTTACAATTTCTTCGGCGTGAGCTAATAAAAAACTATTTTGTGAGAGAAATTCCAAATAATCCTTGCTGAATTGAATTGACTCAATACCAATTACTCCAATAACATCAAAAAAACGTTTGAATCTTTCGGTTTTAATACCATCAGTTGTAATAAGACCTTTTTCAAAATCATCCCATATTTTTTTGTTTTCAATTTCATAAACTTCAAAAATATCATCAGTCCAATTTAATTTATATTTATTGAAGCTCGATTTTAAAGCTTGAAAAGCTGCTTTATCAAAGTCGTATAGCGTTCCATCAGCATCAAATAAAACTATTTTATATTTCATAAACTCCTATTTATCACATTCTTTTAATTATAAAAAATGTCTAAATCACAAATGACTTAGACATTTACTATTTAATAATACTAATCCAAGTGAATATTTATTCAACACCGGCGTACATATCATCAATTAAATTAGTGTAGCGTTCTTCAATTATTTTTCTTTTAAGTTTCATGGAAGGAGTCATTTCACCACCTTCAATTGTAAATGGCTTTTCAAGAATAGTAAATTTTCGTACTTTTTCGTAGCCAGCTAATTTACGTTGAAATTGATTCAAATCATTTTCAAGCATTTCATAAATTTGTTTCATTTGAGTTAATTCAATTGGGTCTTTATAAGTAATTCGGTGAGCATCGGCATATTCTTTAAGAGCTTCAAAATCTGGGACAATTAAGGCAGTTATAAACATTCTTCTATCGCCAATAATAATAAATTGGTCAATATATTTACTGCCTAAAAAGAGATTTTCAATTGGAGTAGGCGCAATATATTTGCCGGTAGTAGTTTTAAAAAGGGATTTTTTTCTATCTGTAATCATCAAAAATCCTTCAGCATCAAAAACACCAATGTCGCCGGTGTGCAGCCATCCATTTTTAATTGTTTCGTCGGTTTCCTTTTTATTTTTGTAATAACCTTGCATGATGTTAGGTCCGTATGCCAAAATTTCTCCATCACTTGCAATTTTAACTTCTACTCCAGGTAAAGTTTGACCAACTGTTCCAAACTTGTAATTGTATGGTCTGTTTAATGCAATAACCGGTGAAGATTCTGTTAGACCGTAACCTTCAATAATTAGAATACCAACTGATTCAAAAAAATCGCCAAGTTCGCGAGCTAAAGCAGCCCCGCCAGAAATAAAGAAACGTAACCTTCCACCAGTCTTTTCGCGAATTTTACTAAAAACTAATTTATCGGCTAATTTATGTTTTAATTTTAATCCAATAGGAACACCATGTTCAGTCTTTTTAGCCTGTTGGAATTCATTGCCAATTGAAATTGCCCAATTAAATATTTTCTGTTTTTTCTCTGGAGAAGAGTCAACGCCTTTTTTAATTTTCGAATAAATTCTCTCAAACAATCTTGGAACTGCAGTCATAAGTGTTGGTTTAACTTCTACTAAATTTGAGGCTACTTTTTCTATGCTTTCTGCAAACGCAACTTGCGAGCCAGCTGAAAGAGCTGTGTAATATCCTGCCATTCTTTCCAGAATATGACAAAGAGGAAGAAAAGAAAGGAATAAATCTTCTGGTGTAATTTCTATAATGTCATGAACTGCGTTAACATTTGAAAGAATATTTTTGTGAGTTAACATTACTCCTTTTGGCTCACCAGTTGTTCCAGATGTATAAATTAAAGTACATAAATCATTTTCACGAGCTAGTTTAATATTATCATTAAAATGCTTTGGATTATCCTTTTTATATTCCAATCCCATTTTTTGAATATTTTTCATTAAATATACGTCTTTGTATGCAGTCACATCTATATCATTCATAACAATAATAAATTTTAGCGATTTAACACTTTCTCTAATTTTTAATACTTTATTCATGTGAAATTGATTTGACACAATAATTCCAACAGATTCAGAATTTTTTAATATAAATTCAATTGAATCTGAAGTTGATATTGGATAAAGAGGTACATCAACAGCGCCAAGACCAAGAATAGCCATATCAGAATAAATCCACTCTGGGCGGTTTTCCGAAATTATTGCAACTTTATCTTCTCTTTTTACTCCAAGTGAAGCTAATCCAAATGCAAATGATTCGGTTTCTTCTTTAAATGTTAAGTATGATATATCTTCAAATTTGCCATCTCTTTTTTCTTTAAATATTCCATGATTTGATTTAGGTCCAAAAACCTCAGCTAAATGAAAATATAAATCTGGAATTGTTTTGAATTTGCTTAATCCTGGCATATTATTACTCCATTTATGACAATTAGTTTAGTTAATTGAAAAACATCTGTTAAAAAAATTAAACTTTTATAAATATTTGTTTCCTATACAAAAGCCAAATTAAGAAAAGCCAAATTAGAATATAGGAAATGGCGAATAAAAGAGAAGCATTTATTGGCGAAGCAATTTGTAAAAAAATATTATTGAAAATAAACGTCTTAAGTGAAATTAGTTCTCCATTTGCCCCTTCAACTTCAATTAAAGACATTATTTTTGCAACTAATCCCGATAAAAAGAAGACAGTAATTGCATTTGTTCCATATATATGGAATGGTTTAATCCAACCCTTTTTGTCCTGAACATCAATTAACCAATAACAGAAAGCAAGAAATACAAGTGCTAATCCACCAGTATATACAACATACGAGCTAGTCCACAAATTTTTATTAATTGGAAACCAAAAATCCCAAGCATATCCTAAAGCCATAAGCACAACACCATAGAAAAACATCCAAACTGTTTTTGTAGTTTTGTCGTTTTTACTTCTTAACCAATAACCAGTAAGTACACCAATTAATGCAGTACCAATTGCTGGAATTGTACTTAGAATTCCTTCAGGATCCCAAGTTTTTGATGAAGCCCAAAGGTGACCGTTTAAAAGTAATCTATCCAACCAAGCACCTAAATTTGTTGCAGGCTCTAAATTCGGTTCGCCAAAGCCTGGAACAGGAACTAATGTCATCAATCCCCAATAAATAAAAAGGAGCGCAGCAATTACATATGCTAAATTTTCTTTTCGCATGTTAAGAAAAATCAATGCTGTAAAGAAATAGACAACCGCAATGCGTGCTAAAACTCCAGGTATTCTTATTGTTGATAAATCAAAATTTGGAAATCCAGCAAGAAATAATCCAAGTAAAAATATTGTTAGACTCCTTCGAATTAAACGATAGTAAACATCCTTATTTTTATTATCGGGGTTTCGGTATTTTGAAAGCGAAAAAGTTGTTGTAACGCCAACAATGAAAAGAAAGAATGGAAATATTAAATCAGTAGGCGTGCAACCATTCCATTTTGCATGCTCGAGTGGTGAGTAAATGTTAGACCACGAACCAGGATTGTTTACTAATATCATCCCTAAAATTGTAATTCCCCTAAAAACATCTAATGAAAGGAGTCGATCGTTTTTCATTTCTGCCATAATTAGCCTTTTATATACGTTATTTATCAATATTTATATAATCTATTAACATTTTTGAAATGCTTTGTAAAATAGTTTATTTTTTATAAATCCTCAAATGGTTATATCTAAATTAAATTTTTGTATAATTGTTTTTCAAAAATAAAAACAATTGATAATTAATATGAAATTTATACGTAACCTCTATGATTGGATGCTCCACTGGGCAGAAACGCCTTACGGACCAATAGCTTTATTCATACTCGCATTTGCCGAGTCTTCATTTTTCCCAATTCCTCCAGACGCTCTATTAATTGCACTTGTTTTGGGTGCAAGAAAAAAAGCTTTTAAATTTGCATTAAATTGTACTGTTGCTTCAGTGCTTGGTGCTTTGCTTGGCTATGCTATTGGACACTTTGTTTGGTGGGGTGGCGAACGAGAATTCTCTAATTTTGCTCTTTTCTTCTTTAATAATATTCCAGGTTTTACGGAAAATATATTTTATAAAGTTCAAGGTCTTTATGAAGAGTGGAATTTTTGGATTGTTTTCACTGCTGGCTTTACTCCAATACCCTACAAAGTTTTTACTATTTCGGCTGGAGCTTTTGAAATTAATTTGTTCTTATTTGTATTAGCTTCTATTATTAGCCGTGCTGGAAGATTCTTTTTAGTTGCTGCTCTAATCTGGAAATTTGGTGACCCTATTAAAAGTTTTATTGATAAATATTTTAACTTACTTGCTATTGCCTTTACAGTATTGCTTATCGGTGGATTTGTAGGAATAAAGTATTTGTTTTAATTTCTAATAGAAATCATGAAAGCCCAGTTTGGAAATTGGGCTTCTTATTTTAGTTGTTTTTTTAACATGCAATTAAAATTTTAAGTTTTTTTTTGATATAAATAAACCACTATGGACTACAAGTTCTTAGTTTTGATTACGAATATAATTCGTTTTGAAAGATCAAATGACAAACCACAAAAACCAAATAATATCCAAATTTCAATTTCTAATATCCAATTTTTTTTCTTTTTTATGCATGATTTATTCCAAAACAATGAGTTTGAGTTTTTGTTATTTGTTTGAAATTTATCTTTTGTCGTTTGCTTTTTATTATAACATTATTTGAAGTTAAAGCGAGATGCAACTAAGTGCATAGTTTTAACTCCTACTGAGACAAATAAAATCATTGAATTTGAATACTAAATGTTTTATTTAATGCACCTAAATAGTTTTGAATTGTAGACAACCGAATATCTTCAGCGTGTCTTTCTATGCGTGAAATAGCAGATTTTTTAGTTTTAAGTTTTACTGCTAATTCCTCTTGAGTAAATCCAGCCTCTTTTCTAGCTTGCTTTAATAAGTATCCAATTTTAAAGTTATCATATCCTTCTTCAAATCCATTGGCAAAATCTTTATCTTTTGTTTTTCTTTCTTTAATATATTTTTCTATGTCATCCATTATTTTATCCTACTTAAATATTCCAGTTTTCGTTTTTCTGGTAACATAATTTCTTTTTTGGTGTTTTTTGAGTTTTTTTAATAAATCCATTTGTTAAAATTATTATTTTATCCTTTTCAATGAAACAAAGAATCCTAAAGATATTATTACCACTTTGAATTCTAACTTCCCAAATATCATTTGTGTTAATAAGTTTTTTAAGATAATCCTTGGGTATTATGTCTAATTCTCTTATTAACCTCAAAACCCAAGTAACTTTTTGAGCATGTTTATCTATTAAAGAATCAATAAACTCCTTAACTGGCATATATCCTTTTTCAGTTTTATAGAATTTTATTTTTCTCATAGTCAAAGTTAACAATAATGTTAACTCTTGTAAAGTTTTTTTTATACTGTTATTAGAGTTGGCAAAATTATATGAATTAGGATTTTTGTTAATCTTTTTTGAATAAGATATCAAGCCTTGAACTTAGAGAGCATTAAAACCTAAGCTTCACTGAGTCCAATCTTCGCCATTTAGAAATGTCAAAAGTTCTTTTACATACTCTATATATTTTTCACTTTTATATTTAAACCATTTATCTCTATATTCGTTTTCGAAATCAAGAATATCTTTAAAATTTCTAAATGGCTTTGAAAGACTCAAACCTAATTCTAATTTCTTTTTTAACTCCTCATCTTCAACATTTTCTGTAAAAAGCTCCATAATTTTAAATGACGCTCTGGAATCCATAGGACTAAATTGAAAGTACATATCAATGTTTTCTTCTATTTCATTACTATCCTCTTCCCAAAGCTCCTCGTCTGCATCAACATGCGAATCAAAGTCAAGAATTGTTTTTATTTCTTTTGTTTCCTTGTGAACATAAACTACCATTCCACAGTCTAGTTCTTCAGCAATTTCTTTAATTTGTTCGTCTGTAAGTTTCATTTTGTCACCATTCCTCAAATGTTTTTTTATATACCTCTATTGATAAATCATTTGTATCCATTTTTAACCTTATTAAGACTAATGTTTAAATGTTAAAAATATAAATAGTAAAAAGCAACTCAAAATAATTTAATTTTAGAAACTTTAAACCACTTCTAAAACAAATACATACTGTTTTTATTTTTTAAATGAAACTTTTGTACGTAATTTTTATTTTCAATTATTGCATAATTGTTTTAATGACAACAAATAACTATCTATTACTTTATCTCAATAATCTTTTCGATAATATTCCTAATATATTTCTCCTATAGTCAAGAACACTATGAATATTAATTAGATTCTTTTCTATTTCGTAAATTACACGGTAAGGTTTATAATAGATTTCTAGATATCTTTTTATTCCGGTTGGTTTTAATTCTATTGGGATATGTCCTCTATCTTGAAATTCTTCAAGAGAATAGCAAGTTTTTTCAAGGGCACTTAATAATTTTTCTGCAGATGTGATGCTGTCATTTCTTGCAAAATAAAATGTTTCTTTGAGATCTTGCTTAGCCAGCGGTTCAATTACTACTTTGTACTTTTTCATCTTAATGCAAAGTTTTGAATTCACTTCTTAATTCGCTAAATGTGGAATTAATATCACTAGCATTTTTATTATGAACACTTGTCATAGCTAATAGTTTTAGCATTGCCATTGTTTCTTGTGTTTTCCCATACATTTAAATGTCATGAACAGCAACTTTTGCTTCCCCATTTTGAGTAATAACAAGAGTTTTTTGATTTTTATTAATATCTTCAATCAAATTTGCTGCATTAGCTTTTAGATAACTGATTGATTTTACTGATTCACTAAGTTTCATAATTCAGTCCTTTTTTAGACCAATTATAGTCTTGGTATTAAATATTTTTAAGAAATTTTTGTTTTTGAGGAAGATAAAAAAACTGTCAAAGCTTGGACTTTGACAGAATTAAAAAAAAAATTCTTCATAGTCTTCCTCAAATTATTAATTGTAGTTTTTATTAAAAAGATATGTAAAAGGCATTCTCACTGTATTATTAATTTTAAATAATGCTCATAACCCTAAGATATTTGTAAATTCTTTTAGCCTGGTCCTAAATCTCTAAACTCTTTTTTAAACGGTATTGGGAGATTTATATTTCCACCTAAATCAATGATATTCTTATTAAAAGTATAGTCGAAGTTTCCAAAAAAGAAAGCTCCTGCAAAAAGTGATAATCTGGGATATATTTGACTATTTGAAAGTGTCATTCCTAGCCCACCCCCAGCAGATAATGGATAGTAACCTAAAAAGCTACCTATCTGTATTTCCAAATATTTATATTCAAGCTGATTAACTTTGTCCTTTGAATTTAATGTATATTTTTTACCATAGGTTATGTTGTAGTAATATTTTTCCTCTTTAGTGTATCCGAAACTTAATTTCCACCCAAATAAAATATTAGAATCTCCTCCCCAACTAATACTTATACCAGGACTAATATAGAATGTTGAGAATGTATTTTGTGATTTAACATTTGGAGTTATAAAAATAAATGCTACGATAGTAAATAATATTTTTTTTAGCATCATTGATACTCCAATTAAATTATTGAGTAAAACTTTATATAATTTATCCACCATAGAAACTAAAGTAACTTAAATAGATAAATTTATATATCCAAATGTTTACAATATCACTTATTAAATAACTTAATATTACTTAATCCTACACTCAATGACTATAAATGACAATTAATAACATTAATTTCCACCTTTCCACCTTTCCACTATTCCATTTTTTCAAATTCCATTTTTCAATTTCTTCTCTTTAACAGATTTATCAACAAAAAATGCCCAACTTTAACAAAAATTGGGCATCAATTAATTACTTATGTAGATTAAAGATTTACGCTATTTCGTGTTCTTCAAGATAATGTTGAGCATCAAGCGCAGCCATACAACCTGTGCCGGCAGCAGTAATTGCTTGTCGGTATGTTTTATCAGAAACATCACCCGCAGCAAAAACGCCTTCAATATTTGTTTTGGTTGTGCCGGGAATTGTGTTTAAGTATCCAGTTTCATCTTTATCTAATTGGTCGCCAAAAACTTTTGTATTTGGACTGTGACCAATTGCAATAAAAATTCCATCAATATCCATTTCGGTTAAAGAGCCATCTTTTGTATTTTCAAGTATAACTCCAGTTACAGATTTGATGCCCATGTTTTCAGTTCCAACAACTTCCTTAATTGTTTGGCTAGTCATAAATTTAATTTTAGGATTTTTCCTAGCACGCTCTTCCATAATTTTTGATGAACGGAATTCGTCGCGTCTGTGAATTAAAATTACTTCTGAAGCAAATTTTGTTAAGTAAGTTGCTTCTTCCATTGCAGTATCTCCACCGCCAACAACAATTACTTTTTTACCTTTATAGAAAAAGCCATCACAAGTTGCACAAGCTGAAACTCCAAAGCCCATATATTTTGATTCGCTTGGAATACCAAGTAAGCGAGCAGAAGCACCAGTTGCAATAATAACAGAATCCGCAGTGTAGTTCTGGTCATCATCCGTTTTAATTTTAAATGGTCTTTCAGAAAAATCAACTTCAGTTGCAGCTTTAAAATATGCTTCTGCGCCAAAACGAATTGCCTGTTCACGCATAATTTCCATTAATTCCGGACCTTGAATTCCTTCCTTAAATCCAGGATAGTTATCAACTTCTGTGGTAATTGTTAACTGTCCGCCTGGTTGATTTCCTTCAAATATTATTGGATTTAAATTTGCACGCGAAGCATAAATTGCTGCAGTTAATCCAGCAGGACCACTTCCAATTATAATTACTTTGTGATGATTTTCAGCCATCTTATATTCTCCTAATTATCAGTTATATTGTTTTTATTTAAAATTGTTAGATTCATGTTAAAGAGATAAGATTCAAGATTCAAGATTCAAGATAAAAGATAAAAGATAATTTCTTAATCTTAATTCTTACTCCTAATCTTAATCTGTTTTTAAATTATCTTCTAATAAAAATTCTGCGTTCCTTTTTAATCCTTTAGCTTTTGCTCTATAAATTGGTGATGAAACATACTTTTTTTTGAATTCGCTATTTGTCAATTTACTTACACTTTGCAAATCAATTTCTCTATTTTCTCCAATTAAAAATTCTGGGATTTTGGTCTCAGTAGAAAATTTATGATTCCATGGACAAACGTCCTGACAAATATCACAACCAAAAATCCAACCATCAAATTTACCCTTAAACTCAATAGGAATTTCACCTTTGTTTTCAATTGTTAGATTTGAAATGCATTTATTTGCATCTATGATATATGGTTCAACAATTGCATTTGTTGGACAAGCGTCAATACATGCCGTACATTTTCCACAATGGTCTGTTACTATTTTACTTTCAGAAAAATCATAATTTGTTATAATAGTGGCAATAAAAAACCAACTTCCAATTTGTTTATTTAAAATATTGGAATTTTTCCCTTGCCAGCCTATTCCAGAACGTACTGCCCAAGCTTTATCCATAACTGGACCAGTATCAACATAACTTTTAACTTCAAATTTTTTATCTATTAATTTTAATTCAGAAATTAGCTGAGCCAATTTATTCCAGATAATGTAATGGTAATCGGTTCCCCACGCATAACGGGATACTTTGCCCATTTCTTTTTTGTTTGAATAATTTCCTTTAACATAATAGTTAAGTGCCAGTGAAATAACTGTTTCGGCTGATGGAAGTATTTCTTTTATATCAAATCTCTTTTCAATGTTTCGTTCCATATAGCTCATATTGGAATTAAAGCCATTACCTAGCCAATCTTTTAATCTATCAACTTCATTGTTTAGAGTTGTAAATTTTGAAAAACCTACTAAATCAAACCCAATTTTTTTAGCTTTTTCTATTACTATTTCATTTGTAATTAGCATCTAATTTTTCAAAAATTCCAATTGAATTTTTTGCCAAATACTTTTACATACACAAATTCATCAACAATTTTAACTTCATAACTGTCAAGTTTGGCACCCGCATCTTGCATTTTTCCGTTGCAAAGATTAAAACCCCAACCGTGGGCTGGGCATATTACGGTACCATTTTCAATAAATCCATCGTGCATAATATTTGCATGTTGATGTGGACATATATTATTAAGTGCATAAACTTTGTCATCAACCTTAAAAAGAGCGACATCAATTTCATTCACTTTGAAATGTTGTCCTTCGTTTTCATTTAATTTTGATACTTTACAAACTTTTTCAAAACCTTTTAATTCATCACTCATTAAATAGTCTCAAATGTTTTATCAAAAACATAACCGCGTTCACTTTGTTTTATTGTCCCAGCAGCGATTAATGGATCATGCTCAAAAAATAAATGCCAATTTTCTTCAACTGCTTGTGGAAGAATTTCTTTTTTTTCATTTAAAGTAACAATTGGCTGCAAGTCATAACCCATTATAAATGGCAACGAAATATGGCTTGCAAGTGGAATTAAATCACCACAATAAAATAGCGTTTTGGAAGTATCGGATATTTTCACTAATTGTTGTGAAGGTGTGTGACCGTTAACCACAATAAGGTTTATATTTTCATTAAACTGAAAATTACCGTTATATTGTTTTAGAATTCCAGCTTCTAATAGAGTAACAAATCTTTCATTAAAATAACTTGCTCTATCACGTTCGCTTGGATTTAGCGCCCACTCAAATTGTTTTTGCTGAACATGATAATTGGCATTTGGAAATGCAGGAATTGGTTTTCCATTTTCAAAAACAACAGCACCTCCAACGTGATCAAAATGGAGATGTGTTAAAATAACATCTGTAATTTCATCTGGCATAATTCCAATTTGCGCAAGTGCTGGAAACATATCGTGCACAGAATAATCTATTGCATATATTTTTTCAAATTTCTCATTCCAATTTTTACCCGAACCAGTATCAATTAGAATTTTCTTATCCTCACTAACTAACAATAAATGGCGTGTTTTTAAATGAATTCTATTTTTTTCGTCTGCTGGACTGCTCCTTTCCCACAAAGGTTTTGGAATAACTCCATACATTGCTCCACCATCTAAAAGCAAATCGCCACTTTCAATTGTGTGAATTTTATATTTCCCTATTTGCATATTATTCCTAATCTTAAAACGGGTTTACTTATAAATATTATTTCTATTTGTTTATTAAACACAGATTACTAATCTGTGCTACAAGATAATAAAATTTACAAATTAAATAAAAAACCCAATTATGCAAATAAACATAATTGGGTTGAATTTATTAAAATCTAAAATATAGATTTATATAGTAGAAGGTACACAAGCATCTACTGGACAAACAGAAACGCATTGTGGTTCATCATGAAATCCTACACATTCTGTACATTTATCTGGAACGATGTAAAAGAATTCGTCAGAAAAGAAACCAGTTTTTCCAGATGGTGCAGCATCGCCTTCACCGCCTGTAGCTCCGTCCATTTCCCATTCAACTCCAGCTTCATAAATTGCAGTGTTTGGACATTCTGGTTCACAAGCTCCACAGTTGATGCAATCATCAGTAATCATTATTGCCATAATTTTCTCCTAAGTTTTGTTAAGTGTTTAGTTCAATAAAAAGTATTTTTGTTACCTTAAAACTATGATTTTTTTTTGAATAAAAAATAGTTATTTGATTTATAATATAATTTATATCTTGTCTAAATTGCAATAGTTTAATATTTCCAAAATTATCTGGGTATTTTTCTAGTTTCTCTAAACATTTTGTGTATTGGCTTAATGTACCATAATAGTTCTCGGTAGTAAGATGATAGCTACCAACTGATGCTTGTATTAAGCCTTTATAAAAATTTTTATAATTTCCAACTGCTTCCATCCACATTTCTTCAAAATAATCATGTGCTTCAAAGTAAGAGCCATCATTAAACAATTCTATGCCTTCTTTTAAATTCACAATTACCAACCGCCACTTGAGCCACCACCACCAAAGCTACCACCACCGCCACTGAAACCACCACCAGAAAAACCGCCGCCGCCAAATCCACTTCCACCACTTCGACCACTTCCGCCAAGAGCATTTAACAAAAGCAATGCTCCCAAACCACCTTTGTTTCTTCCAAAAACAAGAAAAATAATAATGAAAACTATAAGTCCCCAAGGGAAACTAAATTCATCATCCTTATTCTTCTTTTTTCTATCGTTTACATATTCGCCTTTACTTGCAGCAATTATGGCAGATAATCCAGCAATAACACCTGAATTATAATCGTTTTGCTTAAAATATGGAGCAACTTCATTTCTAATAATAGAACTTGCTAATGCATCTGGAATTGCGCCTTCTAGTCCGTAGCCAACTTCTATTCGCATTTTTCTATCATTTTTCACAACTAAAAATAGAATTCCATTGCTATGTTCTTTTGTTCCAATTTTATTTTTCATTGCAATTTCATTAGCAAACATTTCCAATGGATATCCATCAAGGGTTGGAATAATGAGCAAAACTATTTGATTTGATGTTGCATCATCAAATTTTTCGAGTTCACTATTTATTTGATTTAAGTCAGAAGCTGAGATTGTATTTGTATAATCATTAGCATAACGAGTTAATTGTGGAACAGTTGGCTGCCCAAAAAGAAGTGAGGCAAATGAAAATATTAGCATAAATGCTATCCTTCTATAAAAGATAGCATTTAATAAATTATCATTTTTATATTTAATAATTAACTTATTCACGACTTAAAATTCGACTTTTGGAGCTACGTCAGAACCAGCGACTGCTTCAAAATATGCTTTTTGTGAAAATCCAGCAATGCCTGCAATAAAATTAGCTGGAAATTTTCTAATTGTTGTATTGAATCCTTGAACAGATATATTAAAGTTTCTTCTCTCAACAGAAATTCTATTTTCAGTTCCTTCCAATTGTGCCTGCAGTTGCAAGAAATTTTCATTGGCTTTTAATTCGGGATATTTTTCAACCGTTACTAACAAGCGTGAAAGTGCAGAACCAAGATTATCTTGAGCTGCTTGAAATTGTTGAAAAGCTTGAGGATTATTAAGCATGTCAGCATTAACGTTTATTTGATTTACTTTTGAGCGAGCTTCTGTTACAGCAGTAAATGTTTCCTTTTCAAAGGCAGCCACACCTTTAACAGTACTAACTAAGTTAGGAATTAAATCTGCACGTCGTTGATATTGATTTTCAACTTGGCTCCATGATTGAGTTACTTGTTCTTCCATAGTAACAAGATTGTTATAATGCCCAATAAACCATGATATTATTATAAACGCAAGAATTACTATTCCTGCAAGTACACCCAAACCAATTTTTACACCTTTAGTCATTTTTTGTTCTCCTAAGTTTTACTATTATTTAATATAAAAATAGGGAATATTTAGATAATTATTCTATGGTTTTTCACCCAAATACTTATTTGCTAAATATTCGTATGCATTATTTGATATTTCATTATTATTTTTTATTGCAAATTTTTCTGCGTTTTGAAAATTGCCTCTATAAAATCTTGTCCAAAGTAAACTTCCGACCAAAATTCCTTCCAAAGCACGATCAGTCATAAATGCATTAATCGTTACATATCCCCAGAGGATATTCCAGCCAAGCGAAAAAACTCCAGATACATAATTGCCAGTATAAAATTGACCCGAACCTGGTAAAACGAACGATATAAATTTTGCAAATCCAACTGAATATTTTTTATTGCAAACACCATCCGCAAGTATTTTTAACGGATGAAATTTATCGATTTTTTCAAATTCGTTTGATGCTTGTTCCCAATCGTCATTCATCAAATATGCCCAGCCCTTCCAATAGCTAATAGTTGAGAAATCTAAATAGTTTGTATTTGTAATATCCAATTTATTTAGAAGCACTAAAGCTTCTGGAATTGTTCGTCGTAAAATATTAGTTCTTATTATTTGTAATTCAATTTTCCTGGATTCTTCTGAAGACTTTGCAATTAGCTTGGCTAAATTAAAATATTTTATTGCATCGTCATATTTTCCACCAGCTTTATAACACAAAGCAATTTGCATATTTATTTCATAATAATTTTCACTTGCTTCTGAAAAGAACTGTAATCTTTTATATTCCGTAATTGCATCAAAATAGTTTTCCGAATTGAAAAGAGAATCAGCAAATACTTTTTGCCTTTCCAGATTTTGAGCTTGGTTAATGCATGAAGCACCAAATAGAATTATTAATATGTACAAAATTTTGTTCATCTATTCACACAAGAATTTGGGAGTTGGCAAAAATTGGTTTCTTTCATTTATAAATACTTTAATTTCATTATCAAAATTAAATTTAATTCCTGCATTATAATTTTGCACTGCTGCAACTGAACCATAAATATTTCCAGAATAGAAAAAAGCTGCAAAGGCTGTATAAAGCCAAGCACTTGATTGCTGCTGCTTTTCAAATTTGTTTACAGCCAAATATGTGAATAATCCAGTTAAAATAAATGAGGTAATTCCATCACCAATTTCGTTTGCATAAATTTTACCAAGACCTGGAATAATAGACATAATTGCTGCTTTTGTTGGACTTTTATATGGCGGATTTTGTTTCCAATTGTAGAACTCTGCAATTTTACTTTTATCATCTTCTTCATAAAGATATAAGAAACTAGATTTTGGTGGCAACTGCGCGTTAGATAAAAGCATAGAAGAATTCATCAATCTTAATAAGTGAAAATAATTGTTAGAGGAAATCAACTTGGATTTTTCAACTTCTTTTTGTAAACGCGAATAGTTCTCAGATTTAAACAACATTCTTAATTTTTCATATTCACCTTGAGTATTTAATGCAGATTTTTCCTCGAGCTTCTGAAACTCAGTATAGGCTTGGTTAAACTGCTGCATTCTTGCATACGATTCCGCAATTTTAAATTGCAATGTATCATTCCAACTATTTTTTAGAACGGCACTAAATTCATCAACCGCGCGTAAATAGTCGTGCTCACAGAAAAGATAATTTCCAAAAGCTAATCTATTTTTATCCGAGAAAATATTGCTTTTTTCTGTTTGAGCTAAAAGTTGACTAATTGCAACAATAGAAAACAAAATACTAAGGATTAATAAATTTACTTTTAGGTATCTTTTCATTTTTTGTAATTAAATTGTTTATTTCAAACTCTCTGGTTTTGAAAACCGCTAATGTTTTTAAAAATACTTTACAATATTTATTTCACAGTTTTTTCTCTGGAATGGAAAATAATTGTGCTGTCGGTTAATAAATAATTTTGTATCGGGTCAAATAATTTTCCAGAAATATGTTTGGGATAATGTGACCTCGATTTGAAAATATTGGAATCGCGAGTAAATCTATCCGCAAACATTAGAGTTCCTTTAATAATATTTGTTTCATTAACTGATTGGACAAAAAAGGAAGAACAAGTAGGATAGAAAGGACAATTATCACCATCTAAATCGGAAATTAAAAATGAGTAGCTCTGTTGCATAAATGACATAATTGAAAAGCCTTGTGAGTTTTCTATTAAATAAATCTTGTCAACTGGAACTCGAAAATCCATGTTTTTCTTTTCCCACCTTACCCAATCAGTTTGGGCGTGTAAATAAATTGCCAAAAATAAAATAACTAATATTATTTTTTTCATCAATCACCCATCGGTAAGCCAAGCGCAAGCATTTGTTTTTTTAGGTCAAATATTCCATACAAAGCTGTTTTGCAAAGCTCTATATTTCCATTAACAATTATATCTCCCGATTTTGAATCAACGTGAATATCTTCAATAATATCCACATCTCTAAGTCCTGCAAACAGTTCTCGCTTTGCCAATCTTTCAAGTGAAATTATCCCTTCCATTCCATTGGAATATTTCACGAATATTTTTTTTCCAGGAAGTGATTTTACTTCTATAATTTTTCTCATTTTCCACATTAAAATTTTAATTGTTGAAACCTTCGAAGTTTTAAAAACCTCGAAGGTTAAAATATCTTTTGAACACAATATTAAATCAATAAAATTATTATGGCATTAATCTTTAAGTAATTGACGTCCAATTATAATTCTTTGAATCTCGGATGTACCTTCATAAATTTCTGTTACTTTAGCATCACGCAAAAATCTTTCAACTTTATATTCTCTTACGTAGCCGTATCCGCCGTGAATTTGAATTGCTTCAAGCGCATTTTTGGTTGCAGCTTCAGAAGCAAATAATTTAGCCATTGATGCTTCTTTTATGTATGGTTTTCCTTCATCCTTTAGCGCAGCTGCTTGTAGAGTTAACAATTTTGCAGCTTCTGTTCTTGTTGCCATATCAGCAATTTTAAACTGAATAGCCTGATGATTTGCAATTTCGGTACCAAATGCTTTTCGTACTTTTGCATATTTTATTGCAGCTTCAAGTGAAGCTTGAGCAATACCAACAGCTTGAGATGCAATTCCATAACGTCCACCATTCAAGGTATTCATTGCAAAACTAAATCCTTTTCCAACTTCCCATATTACATTTTCCTCTGGAACTCTGCAATCGGTAAAAGTTAACGAACAAGTATCGGAACTTTTAATACCAAGCTTATCTTCATGCACACCGTGTTCAAAACCTGGAGTACCTTTTTCAACAAGAAATGCTGTAATTCCATGATGTTTTTTTTCTTTATCAGTTTGTGCCATAACAATGTAATAATCAGCTGATTCACCATTTGTAATCCAATTTTTCATTCCATTAATTACCCAATGGTCGCCATCCTTTACTGCATTTGTTTGCTGCTGTGTAGCGTCACTTCCAGCTTCTGGTTCAGAAAGTGCAAATGCACCAAGTTTTTCGCCACGTGCTAATGGCTTTAAGTATTTTTCCTTTATAAATTCAGAGCCCCATTTTTCAAGGCCAAAAGTAACTAGTGAATTATTTACGGACATAATTACACCAACAGAAGCATCAACTTTTGAAATTTCCATCATTGCTAAACAGTAGCTAACAGTATCCATTCCGGCACCGTCATATTTGGGGTCAACCATCATTCCCATTAAACCAAGTTCAGCCATTTTTTTTATAATTTCAGTTGGGAATTCTGAGTTCTTATCCCTTTCAACAGCAGATGGTGCAATTTCAGCTTCGGCAAAATCTCTTGCCATCTCTTGAATCATTGCCTGCTCTTCGGTTAAACTAAATTTCATAATTCTTTCCTATATAATTATTATACTCAGATTCAAACTAATTATTCCAAATAGCAATATCAATATTTGAAAATAAAATGTTTTATTTTAATTATTGTTTTTGAAACTAATTAACATGTATATTATATTTGCACTTATGAATACAAAGAAAAAAATTGAAATAAAAGGTCTCACCATTTCTGAATTGGAAAAATATTTTCTTTCAATTGGTGATAAAAAATTTAGAGCTTCTCAAGTTTTTAACTGGCTTTATAATAATCTTGTTAGCAAGTTTGAAGATATGGGAACACTTCCTAAAGGTTTGCGTAAAAAACTGAGTCAGGATTTCACATTAGAAACCTTAACACTTAAAACAACTCAAAGTTCTAATTTAAGTGCTACCAAAAAATTCTTATACTCAACTCAAGATGATTATGCAATAGAAACCGTTTTAATTCCAGGTGGCGAAAGAAATACTCTTTGCATTTCAACCCAAGTTGGTTGTCCGCTAGATTGCAAATTTTGTGCAACTGGATTAATGGGATTTAAACGCAACCTAACCGTTGGTGAAATTGTTGACCAATATTTTTTAACAGCCAAGGATGTTGGCAAAAATGTAATTACAAATATTGTATTTATGGGAATGGGCGAACCTCTAATTAATTTCCAAAATACAATGGCTGCATTGGATATTTTTACAAATCAGCATAATAACAGAATTAGTAGAAATAGAATTACTGTCTCAACTTCTGGAATTCCAGAAAATATTAGAGTTTTGGCAGATTCACCATATAGAATTAAACTTGCTTTATCACTTCACTCAACTTTTGATGATATACGAAGTAGAATAATGCCTATCAACAAACGATTTCCGCTTGCTGATGTATTGGATGCTATTCGATATTATTCCAGAATTACCGATACGAGAATTACATTTGAATACGTTATGCTAAAAGGAATAAATGATAGGGAAGAAGATATTAGAGCGTTAACAAAATTATGCCGCAGCCTTCCATCAAAATTAAATGTAATTCCATTTAACAGCATTGCTCATATGAGTCCAGAAGGCATTTCAAAAGAATTAGTTCCAACCTCCTTATATGATATTGACAAATTTGTTACAAAACTTAGAGATAACAATATAACCGTTATGGTTCGTGATACACAAGGTGATGATATTGCCGCAGCTTGTGGACAGTTGGCAACTCAAAATATTAAATTAACTTAATTTGGCATTTAAGTGGATGTAAATTTTCGTCCACTTTTTTATAATAAATGAAAAAACTTACACACCAAGAAATCTCTTCAAACAGAAGCACACTCGAAACAATTGATTCGGTTGATAAACTCCCTGTTTATGTTATTTTAAATAGCATTCGTAGCAGTTATAATGTTGGCTCTATTTTTAGAACTTCTGATGGAGCAATGATTAATAAACTTTTTCTTTGTGGATATACTCCTCATCCGCCGAATAAGGATATTCTAAAAACAGCATTGGGCTCAACCGAAAGTGTTGAATGGGAATATGCCGAAAATCCGAAAGATGTGATTTTGAAGCTAAAATCTGAAGGAATTAAAATAGCCGCATTAGAACAAACACAAGATAGTAGAGTTCATTATTCAATTGAAAGCAGCGAGTTACCTATTGCTCTAATTGTTGGAAATGAAATTACAGGCGTTTCGCAAGACTTAATTGATCTTTGCGATTTTACAATAGAAATTCCTCAATACGGAATTAAACAATCACTAAATGTTGCAGTAGCTTATGGAATTTCAATTTTTGAACTACGCAAAATATACGATACAAGAAAATAGAATTTTTTAGAAAAAATAAATGGTTTTTACTATTTTTCTAATTAAGAATGCAATTATATTTATTGGGTTCAGAGCATTCAAATTTTATTTTTTTAATTAGTAGATAGAAAAAGAAGTTTAAGGTTATATCAGATTACTTTTATTAAGATATTAGTCACAAAATAACAACAACATGAAAATACAAGTAGATAGAAATTTAGAACTTGAACAATTAAAGCTATCTGATTCGGCAGATATTTTTAATACTGTTAATAGCCAAAGAGAATACCTTGGAAAATGGCTTCCATTTGTTGAGTACACAAAAAAAACAGAGGATTCGGAAAGTTTTGTTAATTCAGTTGTGAATGCTCCCGAAGATAGATTTGAATATGTTTTTACAATTAAGCATCAAGATGAATTTATTGGAATCATAGGTTTTAAGGGCACAGATAAAGCAAACAAGAAAACAGAGATTGGTTATTGGCTTTCAGAAAAATATCAAAAGCAAGGAATAATGACTAAATCAGTTAGCAAACTTTGTGATTTTGCATTTAATGAACTGAGAATAAATAGGATTCAAATAAAATGTGCTGTGGGTAATGACCCAAGCAAAAATATTCCAAAACGACTGAAGTTTAAATTTGAGGGAATTGAGCGAGATGGAGAATTATTGTCAGGCAATGTTTTTACAGACCTTGAGGTTTATAGTATATTAAAAAGTGATTGATGAATAATGGAATGATTTTGTATAAAAAACAAAACTAATTTAAATTGCTTTAATTTTAGTAAATTTACAGAGTAAAAATAAATATTAAGTCTGCAAACTGGAAACAACCGAAAAATTCGTAACACTTCAAGCCATATTGCATCACCTTAGCAACAAATAAAAAAACACAAAGGAATAAATCTTGACAAACAAAACTGAATCTGCAATAAAAGTGCAGAAACCAACCATCCAATTTAATTCATTAAACATAGTTGAACCAATATTAAAAGCTCTAAAAGAAGAGGGTTATAGCATTCCAACACCAATACAAGCCGAATCAATTCCAATAGTTTTGCGGGGCACCGATTTACTTGGCTGCGCACAAACTGGAACTGGGAAAACTGCTGCATTTGCAATTCCAATTTTGCAGATATTAGGTGCAAATAGAGCTTATGGCAAAAAGCGAAAAATCAGAAGTTTAATTGTAACTCCAACTCGCGAATTGGCAATTCAAATTGGTGAAAGTTTTAAGGCTTACGGCAGACATACTGGATTAAATTACACAGTTATTTTTGGTGGAGTCAATCAAAATCCACAAACAGCTGCTTTACGCAATGGAGTTGATATTTTAGTTGCAACACCAGGAAGATTGCTTGATTTAATGAATCAAGGACATTTGAGTTTAAAGGATGTTGAAATTTTTGTTTTGGATGAAGCGGATAGAATGCTGGATATGGGATTTATTCATGATGTAAAAAAAATGATTGCTGTGCTTCCTAAAAAGCGCCAGTCTTTATTCTTCTCTGCAACTATGCCTCCAGAAATTGTAAAACTTGCTGGAACTATATTAAGTAATCCTGAACAAGTTTCTGTAACTCCAGTTTCTTCAACTGTAGATATAATTAAACAAAACATTTATTTTGTTGATAAAGGAAATAAAAGCGCATTGCTTGTAGATATTTTAAAAGACACAAAAATTAAAACAGCTTTGGTTTTTACACGCACAAAACATGGTGCAGATAAAGTTGTGAAAGTTCTTATTAAACATAAAATAAAAGCGGAAGCAATACACGGCAACAAAGCGCAGAATGCAAGACAACGTGCATTAACAAATTTTAAAGAGCAAACCACACGCGTATTAGTAGCAACTGATATTGCAGCTCGTGGAATTGATGTTGACGATTTGGAATATGTTATCAATTATGAAATACCCAATATTGCAGAAACTTATGTTCATCGTATTGGAAGAACTGGAAGAGCTGGCGCGGAAGGTACAGCATTTTCATTTTGTGATGCCGAAGAAAAAGAATTCTTAAAAGATATTGAAAAACTAATTTCAAAAAATATAACAGTTATTGAAGACCATCCATTTCCTTTAATGGATCACAATCCCGTAAAAGCTCCAAAGCAAGTGCAGGGAAAAAGAAATCCAAAAATTGCAGCGCAAAAACAAACTAAGCAAGCAGCACCTAGAAAAGCTAAATCTGTTAAATCAGCAACACCGAAGCCAACAGAAAATAAGACAAGAAAAAAATGGTTTAATAAAGCTAAATCAACAAGGTAGTTTTATTTTTTATTGTTATTTTGTAAGGACCTAAAATTAATTATAAGTAATATTATGAAACCAATATTTAGTAGGAAATCCAAATTCATTTTATCCTTTTTTACTTTAATTACATTATTTATGCTATGGAGTTTTCATAAAAACAAGGATTATAATATGGAAAAAAACAAAACATATTCCTTATTTTTAGGAACTTATACCGATACCACAAGTCAGGGTATTTATAAGTATTTACTGCAAGGTGATGGCAAATTAAAACAAATTGGATTGGTCGCCGTTTCTGATAATCCATCATTTTTAGCAATAAGCCCCGATAGGAAATTTCTTTTGGCGGCAAATGAAATAAATATTGATGGCGTTGGAACAGTTGAATCCTTTTTAATTGTAGACGATAGTCTTGAGTTTATAAGCAAAAGCTCTTCTGGTGGAGCGCATCCTTGCTTTGTAGCTGTTAATGATGCTGGATTTGTAGCAACTGCCAATTATACTGGCGGTAATGTTGGTCTCCTTAAGTTGAACGATAATGGCGAATTATCCGATGTGCTTGATCTTCAACAACATTCTGGGAGTGGAACAACGGAAAGACAGAAAGCACCTCACGCTCACTCGGTCTGGTTTGAGCCAAATAGTGATATTGTTATTTCAATTGATTTAGGAACAAACGAGCTCCTCTTTTCTCATTTGGATGAAACATCACAAAAATTATTGCCATCTGATGATTACAAAATTAGTATGAAACCAGGAGCCGGTCCGCGTCATTTAGCTTTTCATCCAAATGAAAAATGGATTTATGTAGCAAATGAACTTAATTCCACAGTCACACTTATAAAAAAATCTGATGACAATAAATATATTAAAAGCATTTCAGTTTCATCTTTGCCATATGGATATGCAAAACCAAATACTTGTGCGGATATTCGTACATCATCGGATGGAAAGTTTGTTTATGCATCCAACCGTGGGCATAACAGCATTGCAATATTTGAAGTACATTCTGATGGAACTTTGCGATTGATTGGAAATGAATCCACACGTGGTGACGGTCCGCGCAATTTTTCATTATCACCAAATGAAGAATATGTACTAGTTGCAAATCAACGCACACGCAATATTGTTTCATTCAAACGTGATAGAAAAACTGGATTATTAAGTTTTGCGTCGGAAATTAAAGCTCCAACTCCAGTTTGTATTGTATTTTAGATTTTTCCTAAATTAAGAAAAACAGAAAAAAGAGAACAAGTGGTTTGGGAATTTTGGATAAGATAATTAAAATTAAAAATGGCTAATAAAGTAAAATCAACCATATCAAATTATAAGATAATTATAATAATTTTTGTACTTTTCGCATTAGCTGCAAGTTTTCAAGCTTTACTCTCCGGAACAAGAACCTACCAGAAAGATGGTATAGAATACAACAAATATAACAACTACACAATTTTTGAAAAATCGTTTGAGCATCTTAAAGAAGGCAAAGATTTGTACATGCTTTTTCCCGAAGAACATTGGGATTTATTCAAATACAGTCCAACATTTGCAGTCTTTTTCGGCATTTTTGCAGTTACTCCAGATTGGCTTGGTTTAAATTTATGGAATTTGCTTAATGCTTTGCTTCTTGTTGGATCGGTGTATTATTTGCCCAAACTAAATAATTATCAAAAGGGATTAATTCTTATCCTTCTATCAATTGAATTAATGACATCTCTGCAAAATGCACAATCTAACGGACTAATTGCTGGATTATTAGTCCTAGCATTTGCTCTTTTGGAAAGGGAAAAGTATTCTTTTGCAACACTATTAATAGTATTTTCTGTGTTTGTTAAATTATTTGGAATAGTTGGTTTTGTGCTATTTCTGTTTTATCCTAAAAAATGGAAATTAGTTCTTTATTCCATACTTTGGTCAGTTTTACTTTTCGCAATTCCTCTAATTTTTATCGATTATTCACAATATAAATTACTAATCTCAAGTTTTGGAAATTTGTTATTTAGCGATCATACAGTTTCGCACGGACTTTCTGTTATGGGTTTGCTTAGTTCATGGTTCGGAGTAGAATTAAATAAAATGTACATTGTTTTGGCTGGTATGATAGTTTTTTTAATTCCATTTGTTAAAATTAAAGAATACAAAAATTATACATTTAGGTTGTTAGCTTTATCTTCACTTTTAATTTGGGTTGTAATATTTAATCACAAAGCAGAATCCCCAACTTATGTTATTGCCATTACTGGCGCAGCAATTTGGTTTGTAATTAGTGAAAAGAACAAATTAAATATTGCTCTATTTGCACTTGCATTCTTGCTGACATCTTTATCCCCAACCGATATATTTCCACGTTTTATTCGCAACGAATACATTAAACCATTTACACTAAAAGCTTTGCCCTGCATTTTTATTTGGTTTAAAATTATTTACGATATGATAGTTTTTAAAGACCCAGAAATACCCAAAGAAGTTATTGACGTTAAGAAAAATTCTGCCATTATGTCTTTAAAGAGTAACTACCTTTTCTTTTTTAGGTAATGCTAACTCACTGAAAACATATTTGAACTCGTGTATTCAAATTAATAGAGATTCAATCAAAAAAAATAGATTTTATACTCAATTTTATCATAAATTAGTTTCAATAATTATTTATACATAAGTTTACTTTAAGAATTTTACTTCTGATTATTCTAAATATGAATTTTACAAATTTAAGAATAGAAATATATGTGTAAGCCAACATTCAAAATTATTGCACACCGCGGTTCTTCTTACCTTGCACCAGAAAACACATTATCCTCAGCAAAATTGGCAATGGAAGAAAATGCAGATGCACTTGAATTAGATATTCATCTTACAAAAGACAATCAAATAGTTGTAATTCATGATTCAAATATAAAGCGAACTTCTGGAATTGATAAAAATGTAAAAGACTTAACTTTACAAGAGTTAAAACAATATAATTTTGGATTGTGGAAAAACAGGAAATGGGAAAATGAGATAATTCCAACACTTGAAGAAATTTTTAACGTTGTTCCAAAAAGTAAAACCGTTTTTGTGGAAATAAAAAGCGGTCCCGAATGCTTAGTAGAAATTAAACAACTAATTGTAGATGGTAAAATTCAAGAGTCACAAATGGTTTTAATGGATTTCAATTTAGACACTGTTTTAAAAGCTAAATCAATGTTTCCAAATGTGGAAGTCCTTTGGCTTTACGAATTTGAAATGTTATCAACTCCAAAAGCAAAACGGATTTTACTCGATAATATTCTCAAAACTGCTGTTGAAAATAAAATTGATGGATTAAATATTGAAAACATCAAACAACTGGATTCTGCTTTTATTAAAAAAGTACACAATAATGGCTTAAAATGTTATTGCTGGACAGTTGATAATTGCAAGCGAGCAAAATATTTAATGGATTCTGGAATAGACGGAATTGCAACAAATAAACCTGGTTGGATGAAGTTAAAATTAAATATTTAATCTAATTGTTAGTTTAAATATCACTTAAATTATCACTAAATAAATGCGTATGAAACAAATAATTATTGGAATTCACGGACTTGGAAACAAAACATCTGCCGAACAATTAAAAAAATGGTGGATGCAAGCAATTAACGAAGGATTGAATAATATTGGGAAATCTCGAACAAATATTCCTTTTGAAATGGTTTATTGGGCTGATATTATTCACCAAGAACCACTTGATGTAAATATAACTGATAAGTACAATCCTTTATTTGAAGATGAGCCCTACGTGAAAGGTGAATCAAAAGAACGTAAAAACGGCAGCAAAGTTCAAGAAAAAATTCTTAAATATATAGAAGAAGAGCTTGATAAAATTTTCTTGAATGACGATTTGACTATTAACTTTAAGGGAATTACTGATATTATAATGCGCAAATATTTTGTGGATTTAGATATTTATTACAACGAAAATTCTCTTTCACCGAATAAAAAAAATGGCTTTACAAAACAAAAAATTCAAAACCGACTTCTTTCCATTTTGCAAAAATATAAGGATTACAAAATATTATTAATTGCACACTCAATGGGTTCAATTATTGCATTCGATGTTTTATCTGATCATTCCGATGATATAAACATTAATACTTTTATTTCAATTGGCTCTGCACTTGGTTTACCAGTAATTATTTCTAGAATATTTGCGGAACAAAAAGCCAAAAACGGAAAAATTAATAAACCAATTACATCAAATTGTATTTCTGGAAGTTGGTTTAATATGTCTGATAAATATGATAAAATTGCTATTGACCATACTCTAGCAGATGATTTTGCTCCAAATAGTTTTGAAATTGGAGCAACAGATATTTCCGTTTATAATAATTATGAAATAAATGGTAAAAAAAATCCTCATAAAGCATATGGATATTTACGAACTCCAGAAATAGCAACAATTATTGACGCCTTCCTTGAACAAGAAGGAATAGATACGTTTTATCAGAAGTATAAAGCTTTTGCTAACATTATTTTAGAAGCATTCAATAAAATAAAAAAACTTTTTTGAGAGGCTGCAAAATGAACCGAAGTGAAATGATTTCAAGGATTGATGAAAATAAAATTTGGGATATTATAATAATTGGAGGCGGTGCTACTGGAGTTGGTATTGCGCTTGATTCTGCATCGAGAGGCTACAAAACCTTACTTCTTGAAAAAGGCGATTTTGCTCAAGGAACTTCCAGCCGAAGCACAAAGCTAATACACGGTGGAGTTAGATATTTGCAGCAAGGTAATATTTCACTAGTGTTGGAAGCATTAAAAGAGCGTGGTATTTTGCGTAAAAATGCTCCTCATCTTGTTCACAATTTGCCATTTATTGTTCCAAATTACGATTGGTGGGAAGGTCCGTTTTATGGTATTGGAATGAAAATTTATGATATGCTTGCAGGCAAAGAAGGCTTTGGCAAATCGGAATTACTTTCAAAAGAGGAAACTTTGAAACATATTCCAACAATTGAACAAGAAGGATTAAATGGCGGAGTTAGATATTATGACGGGCAATTTGATGATGCACGATTAGTAATAAATTTGGCTAAAACTGCCGCTGAACAAGGTGCCACAATCATGAATTATTTTCCAGTTTCTAGCTTAACTAATAAATCTGGATTGCTAAAAGGCGTAATTGCAAATGATCTTGAATCGGGGAAAGAATATCAATTAGAAGCTAAAGTTGTTATAAATGCTACTGGACCATTTACCGATTCAATTAGATTAATGGATGATAAAAATTGCAAACCATTTATTAAGCCAAGTCAAGGAGTTCATATTGTTTTGGATAAATCCTTTTTGCCTGGTGATAGCGCAATAATGGTTCCTCACACAGATGACGGAAGGGTTCTGTTTGCAATTCCTTGGCATGATAAAATTATTGTTGGAACTACAGACACCCCAATTGAAAAAGCAGAAATTGAACCTACTCCGATGAAGGAGGAAATTGAATTTTTGCTTAAACACACTGCACGATATTTAACTAAAGATCCAACAAAGGAAGATGTACTAAGTATGTTTGCTGGAGTTAGACCTTTGGTAAACAATCCGCAAGCAGAAAACACTGCTGCAATTTCACGCGAACATGTAGTGAGTATTTCAAAATCGGGACTTGTAACCATTGCTGGCGGTAAATGGACAACTTACAGAAAAATGGCTGCAGACACTATGGAACAAGCTATTTTGGTAGGTGGACTTGAAGACAAGCCTTGTTTAACAGCTGGAATTCAAATTCATGGATTTCATAAAAATGCTTCAACCTTTGGTGATTTAGAATCATACGGCTCAGATGCTCCAGATATACAGAATATCGTTTATAAAAATCCCGAACTTGCTGTTAAATTACACCCAAAAATGGATGCAATTGCTGCCGAAGTTCTTTGGGCTGTTCGTGAAGAAATGGTTGTAAATATAGACGATTTTTTATCACGCCGAAGACGTTCACTTTTATTAGATACAAAATTATCAATTGAAATGGCACCAGAGGTTGCGGAAATAATGATGAAAGAACTCGGGAAAAACGAGAAATGGAAGGAAAAGCAAATTGTTAATTACACAAAATTGGCTAAGAATTATATTTTGGTTTAAAATAAAAAAGGAGTGGCAAAACCACTCCTAATTATAAACTTACTGTTGAAATAAGTTATTTATTTCCTCTTCGTCCACTACCTTTTTGTAATGCTGAAGTACCATCAACACAAACTCCGCCACCATTCTTTTTACCAAAACCAGTTCCATCTTGAGGTCTAACTCCAGAGCCATCACCTAAACCACTTCCAGTACCATCACAAACACCAGTGCCTTTATTTACACCTTTGTTCATCCTGCTTTGGCTTCCAACACCTTGTAAATCTGTACCAAAATTGTCACAAATACCATCACCATTTGCATCAACCCAATTAATTTTTGCTGCATCTGGGTTTCCAGTTCCATCAAGTTTTCTAACTTGTCCAAACATTGTGCTAGTTAATAAAGCTAAAGTAAAAAGTACGAGTGCTACATTCATTAAGTTTTTCATTTTGTTTCCTTTTGTTTGTTGTTAAAAGTTAAAGTTACTACTACTATATGAATTATTGTGCCAAACCATAATTGTTCCTTTTTGAGCTGTGTTCATCGTTTTTAAGTTTTTGTAACTTTTAATCGCCACTAACAAGTCGTATTAATCGTCAATTATGTCGAAACATAATTTTCACATAAGATTTTACAAATTTTTACTCATTTAATTAATCAGCTGATAATTGCATAATACACGCGCTAAATCTTATCTTTTGCTCATCGTATAACAAACCAAACTCCTTTCGGAAATTATTATTATTAATTTATATATATTTAGAAACGCATTAATTTATTGTCATTTCCCAAACATAAGTGTTTTAATAAAAGCTCATTTAACGGATTAAAGATGAGGAATGTTATACTGCACTTACTGATTATATGTTTTATATCTTTGAACAAAAGGATAAATATAATTGGAAAAAATTAAGAGAGTTAGCTTTAAGATTGCTAAATGAAATTAGAAATGACATCAATATTAACGATTCGAATATAGTTTATAAAGGTCAAAGGTAAAAGCACCATATAACAATTTTCCAAAGCCGCTCACTTTAAATGTTGTGGCATTTGTTGGGGTTAAATTGTGTTACCAAGCTTAGTTGAGGTTATTAAAGAAAAGCAAATTAGCAAATAATTATTGGCGTTGCCTTTTCAGTGTTGTATTGGGTGATATCTTAAAAAACCACAACCTTATTTTGCTAAAATAAATAAGGTAAAAAATAGATTGTGAATTAAATAAAAAAGGGGATGAAAACATGAAAAAGAACGTCTTTAAAAATGGTTATCGTTTTTTGTTATTTATTATTCTTATTGGTTCATCAGGTTGTATGGATACAATATTTGGACCGAGTGTTGACGTACGTACTAAATTGGATATGAATAATAAAATGGATTTATTTAAAGATCCAATAATAAAAGCAGAAATACTTGAACAAATTATGTCTCAGCGCCCAGATAGCACTTTTGTATATTCCGACTTTGAACCTATCTCTGAAAAGGATTTCGAAAAAATATACTACTTAAATTTATACTATAGAAATATTTCAAGTTTAGAGGGGCTTCAATATTGTACTAATCTGAGGACTCTTTTTATACAAAACAATCCCATCAAAGATTTATCTCCCTTGACAAAGTTAGAACATTTGAGCAGTATAAATATTACAACATGCAATTTAAGCGATATATCAGCACTATTTTCAATTAAATCTTTAACACAACTTGAAGCAGGCAATAACAGAATATCAAACGTTGAAGGAATAGATAATCTTGTGAACCTTCAAGAATTGAATCTTAGTTACAATCAAATAAAAAGTATTTCATTTAGACAAAAATTGCCGGAATTAAGAAAGTTGGTGATTGGATCAAATGGACTATCAGAGATAAATGGTGATTTTAGTGATAGCAAAATTGAGGAGCTTTTTCTAACTAGTAATAATTTAGGAAATATATCTTTCATTTCAGAACTTAAGAATCTAAAATCACTTTCGTTAGGCTACAATAGTAAAATTACAGATTTTTCTTCTTTATATAATCTTGAAAATCTAGAGTTAATTGATTTACGATATGTAAACGTAGGTGATATTAATTTTATTGCTAAAAATACCAACTTAAAAAACGTGGCTATTCGTGGAAATAATATTGACAATATTGACGTTCTATCTTCATTAAAAGATCTTGAAGTACTACAAATTGAAGACAACAATATTTCGGATATATCTTTAATATCGAATTTTAAGAAGTTAAGATACATTGGTGCAAGCAATAATAAAATAACAAACATTGATCAAATAAAATTACTTGACTATTTAAATTATCTTGACTTGAGAAATAATAATATTACAGATTTAACTAGTATAATAGAGTGTAATGGTATGCGTAATGGTACTTACCTTAATATAAGGGAGAATCCTTTAAGCGAAAAGGCAATAAATGAACAAATACCATCCCTTAAGGCAAGAGGTGTTTATGTTGATTTTTAATAAAATGTGTTGTTGTTGAATCTGTTAAAGTTTTTCAAGGGAAAACACCTTAGCAGCAAGTATGTATATTATAAATAATAAATTGAGTCACTAAGAATAATAATTTAGAGAACATGATTATAAAAGAAGAAAAAGAAGTAAGTGGATATTAGTTCAGGAAAGATCTTAATGTAGTTCTTGATGTTCATAAAAAGCGTTTGATTGTTCACTTCTTCTAGAAATAAAATAAACCACTCCAAAAAGGTGGAAAATAAAAAATTAATTAATGGCGACCCCGATTTATAGGGATAACACGTATTTAGGCATTTTTGAGCGAGAATAATATGAAAGATGAAAGAACTAGAATTTGCCCAGTTGAGCTTGCAAATTCACTCGACAGTAAAATCAGAAGGTGGTTACAAAACCCAAAAAAAATATTAAATCCTTATGTTAAAGAAGGTATGAAGGTTCTTGATGTTGGTTGTGGTCCTGGGTTTTTTTCAATCGAATTAGCCAAAATGGTTGGTAAAAGTGGAAAAGTATTCTCAGTTGATTTGCAAGAAGGAATGCTTCAAAAAATTAGTAATAAAATTAAGGGAACACCTCTTGAAGGAATTATTAACCTTATAAAATGTGAACAAGATAAAATCATTGTACCTGAAAAAGTTGATTTTATATTAGCTTTTTATATGGTTCACGAAGTTCCAAATAAAGAAATATTGTTTGAAACATTGAAAAATACTTTGAATGAAAAAGGAGAATTTTTAATTGTAGAGCCAAAATTCTTTCATGTTTCTCAAAAGGAATTTGATTTAACAATAGAAAAAGCAAAGGCTGTAGGATTTAAAGTAACAAAGGGTCCAAAGTTACCTTTTAGTTTTTCAACAATATTAAAAAATATTTAACGTTATATAGTATTGATACCGAAGAAAACTGAGGTATAATTCAGTTTTTCGCCGTGATGAAATGCTCAAAGCGAGAAATAGTAAAAAGTGGAGCTTCGGACAAATGTCCAAAGCAAGAAAAAGCAAAAAGTGAAGCAATTATCAAATGATAATTGAGAGAAATATCAAAAAGGGAGTAATTATCAAACGATAATTGCAAGACCAACAGAAAAGTGAAGCAATTATCAAATGATAATTGGAAGAAATATCAAAAAGGGAGCAATTATCAAACGATAATTGCAAGACCAAAAGAAAAGTAAAGCAATTATCAAATGATAATTGAGAATATACACAAGAAAGGAATGAAGTAAGTAATTTGACAAGTAGAATATATTTATAGAAGTTACAAAGTGGAAATTTTGTTGAAAGTAGGAAAATGATATTATTAAATATGGGCTAAAAATGAAGAAGACAATTATTTTATTTGCATTAATTTTTACATCTGTTATGTTTGGGCAAATTACTGAACAAACCGAAAAATATAGAAGTGATAACTATGGTAACATACAGAATCGAAGAGAATCTTTAATCGATGGTAATTTAGTACGTACACTATTTTATAACAATGGCGAAATAGCTCAATGGCCCTTTTCACCATCTGGAGAATGGCCAAGTGGTTCAGGGCATGGCTATATTGATGGTATGACTTTATTAGTTGCAGCAGAAGTTTTAACTGACGATGGAGTTGTGCATCCATTACAAACATCATACAGAGAATGGATGGATCGAGATCCTGTAACTGGTACACTTTTGGGGTTTGAGCCTCTGCCTGGTTATTCAAGAATTAATTCTGAAGACTGTGCGATATCTACTAACCCTAATACATGGCCAGAGAGTTGGCCCAAAGTACTACCAAATGTTGATGATAGTTGGAATGGTTATTGGTATGGATACTTTGGTCGTGGAGTTAAAAATGCTGATTTTGAGACATTTTATGTTATGGATGATTCAAAAGATGAGGAGTTTGCAAGGCCACCATATAATTTCCATCCAATAAGTTCTGATCATAATAGGGGAGGACTTGGACTTCGCGTAGAAGTAAGAAATTTTGCTTGGTCTGAACAAATAGCTGAGGATATTTCATTTTGGCACTATGATATTATAAACATATCAGACTATAGTTATGAAAAGACTATTTTCGGATTTTATATTGATTCTGGAGTTGGTGGAAGTAATGATGGTGCAGATGATATGGCATCTTTTGACTCATTCCAAGATATGGTTTATTGTTTTGATTATGATGGGCTTGGTTATCCAGGTTCTTGGAAAACTGGATATGTTGGATACGCATATTTAGAGAGTCCAGGTAATAATTATGATGGAATTGATAATGATGATGATGGCATGGTAGATGAAAGCAGATCTGATTGGGTTGATAATGATGGAGACTGGGTTGGTTACACTGACTTAAATAACAATGGGAAATGGGATGCAGATGCAAATGAACCGCTAAATGATGATGTTGGTGAAGATGGGCTTGGACCCTTAGACGCGCATTATATTTCACCAGATACTGGTGAAGGTGATGGAATCCCTACCGATGGTGAACCTAACTTTGATAGAACAGATAAAGATGAATCCGATCAAATTGGTTTAACAAGTTTATCAATCTACCGCTTAGGTGATGGTGGAACTGGTGGTGGTTGGCCCAAAGATGACGAATCAATGTGGTTAAAGATGCAACCAGGTAATTTTGATACATTACTTCAAAAAGCAAACATAAGTATGGTTATGGGCTCAGGTCTGTTTCCATTAAACCTTAATGACAGAGATAGATTATCAACGGCTATAATATTTGGGTATGATTTGGATGATTTGCTGTTGAATAAAATAGTAGCTCAGAATATTTATAATAATAATTACAAAATAGATGAGGTTAAATATTTAATTCCAGTTACATTGACTTATCCAGTTTCAGACGATACAGTAAGTGGAATAATTGATGTCAAATGGAATACTGGTTATTACTCAAATCCGAAGACAATTACAAACATTTATATTTCAAGTGATGGTAGATATTTTGAAAAAATTGGTTCAGAATTAGCTAATTCTGGAAGTTTTAGCTTAAATACAGAGAACTATTCCGATGGAATATTTTACAAAATTAGAATTAATTGTTATGATGGACACCTCTTTGGCGAAGCAGAAACTGAAAGTAGGTTTATAATTAATAATGCTGGAAATGGAGTACCTCAAGCGAAATTTTACTCCCCAGCAGAGAAACAAAAAATAGAGGGAGAATATGAAATTATGTTTGTTGGTGGTGATGCAGACGGAGACAAATCAACTATTTCACTCTATTATGGGACTTCAATAAATTTTGATAACTCAAATCTTATTGTTGAAAATCTTTCAGACAATATTACATCATATCTTTGGAACACAATGGATGTAGCAAACAATTCACAGTATTATCTCTTTGCAAAAATTCAAAATAGTTTTAATAATGAAGTTGCTATATCAAAACCGTTTTCAATCGAGAATGATAGAAACCTTACAAAGGGTGAACTACTAACAACTAATAAATCCTCAAGAGGAACTGGTGATTTCTATTTTTCATCAATAAACCCAAATGCAATTCTCGCAAATCAATATAGAATAGATTTTGTTGAATTAACAGATTCTACAGATATCGGTTATAATTTGTTTGATCTAAGCAATAATGAATACGTTTTTGAGAACCAAATAATAGGCTTGAAAAATGAAAGTCCCTTTTTCAATGGTGGAAGACTAACAATTTACAATGATACAGAAGAAAGAATTATTGATTCGTTAACTTATTGGGAAGTTGGGAATAGTAATTTATTAATATATGTGTTTCCAGATTATACTTCCCCTTCCCGAAATACAATTTGGGAGGAAGATTTTACACTCACATTTATGGATAGTGATTTATACACTACACCATTTTTTAGGCTTAAAAGTAACATCCAAATTATTTCAATGAGTGATAGTTCAAACGTTGATTATGAAATATTTGATAACGATTTGAGTGGGGATCTGACTTTCAATGATGAACTTGTAATAATAAAATATATAGGTACTGCATATAGACTAACCTGGAGAATTCAGTTCAGTAATAATTTACCCCCAAATATTCAACCAATATTTCCTTCCACTGGAGATGTTTTTAAGATTACAACAACTAAAAAATTCAAAGCAGGTGATCAAATATTCTTTAATACTGATATGTTAGTTGGAATACGAAAAAATGGATTAGATATTCCAACAGAATTTTCACTTTCACAAAATTATCCAAATCCGTTTAACCCAAGTACGATAATTAAATATTCAATTCCACGTAGTGCAGAATACCACTCTGTGCAACATACAACATTAAAAGTGTTTGATATTCTAGGTCGTGAAGTCGCGACGCTTGTAAATAAACAACAAAATGCGGGGAATTATGAGGTTATTTTTAATGCTTCAAATCTTTCGTCTGGTGTTTATTTTTATAGATTGAAAAGTAGAAATTTTGTTGAAACAAAGAAATTGATACTCTTGCGGTAAAAAAAAGACAATTCTTTAGCAATGCATAAATGTTGGAGGAGGCAAGAAAAACCAAAAGAGAAGCTTTTATTAAATATTAACTTTATAAACTTAAAAAAGGAGGAATATTGTCATGTCAGGAAAATTCAAAACTACATGGTTTTACTCATCTTTGGATACTTACAAAAAGAAAGTTGGATTATTAAAAAAGAAGGAAGAAGATTTATATTCCGAAAGAAGCGTAAATTTTGAAGAATATGCCTCAACCCTTCAGCAAAAATATGAAGAATTTGATGCCGATGGCTACGATGTAATTAATGTTGTTCCAATTTCTATGGGTCAATCGGAACAATGCGTGCAAACCAATAACAATTATGTTGGTGATGTAGGGTTTTCAATTACTCGTGGAGCAGTTGTTATTGGGAAAAAAAAGGATTAAACCTTTTCCATTCTGTTGAGGAACATTGAGTCTGTCTCAAAACTCAATAATTATCATGCTGAATTTATTTCAGCATCTATTTTTATCCCAAATGCGTAGCTTCAGATTCTGATCCCGAAAGCCTTCGGGACAGAATGACTGTTTTGAGACAGCCTCAACATTCCTTGTCAGAAAAGTGAAATATATTGCATGGGAAGTTTGAGGCAAAAAATGTTCATCATTGAACCTCAAAATTGAAAGTGAAAAGGTTGAATTGCAAAGCTAACGGTTGGCAAAATATATAAATTACGGTTGAATTAAATTAGAATAAAAGCTCCAAGATTTCAGAAACCTTGGAGCCTTACTTGATTGTTTACTCAAGTTAATTCTTTGTAACGGTCTTTAAACTTTTACCGGCGAGTAATGGTAATGGTTGACGAGGCAAAATATGGTACATTTGTAGGTGTAGTAGCTCAAATAATAGATGATATGAATGTTATAATAAAAAAGAGAAATAAAATGGTGGCACCAGTAAATACTAGAAATGGATTTATAAATTTGAAATATCTGTCAAGGAATAGTCTTCGACAGCATGGTAATGAGTGTAATTTATGTTGAGGAATAATGTTCCTTGGAAGCATAAAAATTAGTAACTTTTATTTCAAAATTATTAAGTATGTAGGATACTTTAAATGAAGGCCTCTTTTTATACAGAAATTTTCATAATCCTTTTCTTTTTCTCATTTGTAACCTCATTTTCACAAAAAAATCAATTACATACAATTTCAGGAACAATAACTGAGAAAGAAACAGGTAACCCGATACCACTAGTAAATGTTTATTTAGATGGAACTACTATAGGCACTACCACAAATCTAAATGGACAATACACTATTACTAATATTCCAACTGATACTTATCAAATTATTGCCTCAATGATTGGTTTCGAGCAAGAAAAGAAAAGCATTCAATTTACTAAGAAATCAACCACTCAAATAAATTTTAGACTTAAAACTCGCAGTTATAAACTTGACGAAATAAGTATTATAACCGAAAGAGATTACGTTTGGAATAACAATGCAGACCTTTTTCAAGAGCAATTCCTTGGGACTTCAATAAATTCCGAAGAATGTAAAATTGTTAATAGAGAGATTCTTGATTTTGTAAAAACTAAGGATGTTCAATTAATAGCTAAAGCCAAATCTCCATTGGTTGTAGTGAATAAGGCTTTAGGGTACAGAGTTTTTTTCGATTTAAAAGAATTTGAACTCTCAAATAGTAAAGAAATTAATTACAATGGTAATACGCGTTTTGAGGAATTAATTCCAAAAAATAGAAATCAAAAAATTGAGTGGGAAGAAAAAAGAAAAGAAGCATACAATGGCTCACAAAGGCACTTCCTAACTTCGCTATGTAAAAACCAACTGATTGAAAACGGATTTTACACTTATAAACTCAGTGAACCAAATTGGGGAAATCTTAGACGTCAAGATTATTTAATTCCTAATTTATCAGGGGCTTTACAGAAAGTTTCTGAATCAGAATGGAGTTTACTATTTGATGATTATATAATGATAAAATACGTAGATGAATGGGAAGAAGAGGGATTCAAGACTTATCGTAATTATTTAGGGAGTAATATTTACAAAGTGCTTAATTTCCAAACTTCATGGATTAAACTACTATATGGATATGTGATTTTTGATAATAATGGGAATCTAATTGAGGATTTTAAGAATATTAAAGTCTTTGGTTATTGGGGTTGGCAAAGAGTCGCTGATTTGTTGCCCACAAATTATCTTCCACAAGAAATAGAGTAATCTTATAATTTCTTTTACCATTTAGGAGAAGAACACTTAGAAAAAAAAGCTCCAAGATTTCAGAAACCTTGGAGCTTGTTAGGTTGTTTTCTCAAATTTATTCTTTGTAACGATCTTTATCTTTTTCTTCAAACTTTCTGCCAGCAAAAAATGCTACAATAAAACCAATTCCAGTGCCAACAAAAATTAGGAAAGGAATCCATTCTTCCACAAGAGTAAACACATTTATTAACAAACCAATTCCTAAACCAAGACCGAAGAATAAGATAATAATTCCAGCTTTTAGTAAAGCATATGGATATTCTCTTTTTTTAAATATTTCCTTAATAAATTCAATATCTAATCCACGCTCAATAACCATTTGTTTTTCACGTGATCGATAATAAATAAATGTTGCAAGAACAGCTCCGGTAACTAAAAACAATATTATGGGTATTAAAAATTCCATTTTATTTCTCCTTTTGTTATGATTAAAAACTATTTATTTCTATCTTCTGTGCTTAAGACAATGGTCTTTGATGAAAGGTTACAAGTAAGAAGATAAATAATTAGTGTAACCTTTTATATGTAATTATGTCTAAAGTGCAGTAGAAATTCCAATTGTAAATTGCTTGATACAAAATGAATGCAGATTAGGAATTGTCTCAAATTTGGATCAAAAATCTTTAGTTAAACAAAATGAAAAAACTAACAGAATTAGAAATAATTGAATCAGTTAAAAAAGGAAATCATGGTGATTTTGCTTTGCTTATTGACATTTATAAGGACCGAGCTTTTACTTTATTAAAGAAAATGCTCAAGAATGAAATGGATGCGGAAGAAGCTTTGCAGGATTCATTTCTAAAAGTGTTTAATTCATTAAGTGATTTTAGAGCAGAATCTAAATTCTCTACATGGTTTTATAGGGTGGTTTATAATACTGCACTTACAATTATTTCCAGCAAAAAAAGAAAAATTATAATGGAAATGAGTTCGGTTGATGACCATTATGATTTGGGTGATGATGATAAAATATATTCAGAAACTGAAAATTATCATGAGTATATTTTTAAATTAGTTGATAAATTACCAGTGCGAAATGCGCTAGTTATTATACTTTTTTACATTGATGGATTATCGCTTAATGAAATTAGCAAAGTATTAGGAATTTCACTTGTGAACACAAAGGTTTTACTGCATCGATCGCGAAATGCTTTACGAGATTTGGTGTTTAAGCACAATTACCAAGAGGTTTTATTATGAAAAATTTAACTGACGAAATGTTAAATAAATTAATTGATAACGAATTAAATACAACAGAAATTGATGAACTTCATAAATTGATTAAAAATAATGATGAACTATTAAGCAGAACAAAAGCTCATCAGATGGTTGATTCTGTATTAAAGAATTTGAAAATTGAAAATGCTCCAGAGAATACAACAGAATTAATAATGGGAAAAATTACTAAATCCATTCTTTATAAAGATAGGAAAAATGGATTTTTCAAATTTATTATAGGCTCTTTTGTTGTTACATTATTTTTAGTAATTGGGTTTGTTTTTTCGTCTGCTAATGCTGGGCAAGAGAATTCGGGAACTCAGTTTGATGGTATTAGAAACTTTATGTTGGAATTTTTATCCAATCTTTCAATCCCAATTAATAATGAAATATTATCCATAGTTACTTCAGCTCTTACCGTTATTATTTTAATTTCTGGTTATTTTATAGTTGAACAACATAAATCGTTTAAGCAAAAGTTGAATAGAATTTTATAACTTTTATTATAAATTGGTTTTTTAAAACACAGATTGCTAATCTGTGCTACAAATAATTCTATTTATTTCGCTACCTCAAATAATCTCTTTATATTTACATTCTTTTATAATCTAGTTATCTATTAAAAAACAAAATTATTTGTGAAACTTTTTAGATTGACTAATTGTAAAAGCAAAGTTGAATTTAAAAATATCATGAACATAAAATAGGGGAATCGAAATTGGAGATTACCGAATTAAATGAAAAAATTAAGCAAGAAAGTCAATTTGTTGACACCTTGTTTAATGAAATTGGAAAAGTTATTGTTGGACAGAAGCAGATGATTCAACGTCTGGTTATTGGATTACTCGGAAACGGACACATTTTACTTGAGGGTCTACCTGGATTAGCAAAAACATTAGCCATCAGTTCACTTGCATCAGCAATGGACGCAAAATTTCAAAGAATACAATTTACACCAGATCTGCTTCCTGCAGATATACTTGGTACAATGATTTACAATCAAAAAGATGGGGATTTTTCTATAAAGAAAGGACCAATCTTTGCCAACTTTATTCTAGCGGATGAAATTAACCGAGCACCAGCAAAGGTTCAATCAGCTTTGTTGGAAGCCATGCAAGAGCGCCAAGTAACAATAGGTTCTGAAACTTACAGACTTGACGAACCATTTTTAGTACTAGCTACCCAAAACCCAATTGAGCAAGAAGGAACTTATCCATTGCCAGAAGCACAAGTTGATAGATTTATGCTTAAAGTAAAAATTACATATCCAACTCGTGAAGAAGAACAACAGATTATGAAATTAAATGTTGGTGGAACTCTTCCAAAAATAAATAAAGTTGTTACTCCAGCCGATATTTTGAAAGGTAGAAAACTAGTTCAAGATATTTATGTGGATGAAAAAATTGAACAATATATTTTGGATATTGTTTTTGCAACCCGTAACCCAAGTGATTTTGGATTAAATGATTTAACAGATTTAATTAGTTATGGCGGTTCTCCACGTGCTACAATAAATCTTGCTCTAGCAGCTCGAGCAAATGCATTTATTAAAAGACGTGGATATGTAATTCCAGAAGATGTAAGAGAAGTATGTATGGATGTTTTGCGTCACAGAGTAGCTGTAACATACGAAGCAGAAGCTGAAGATATTACATCAGAAAGTATTATTGAAAGAATATTAAACACAGTTGAAGTTCCTTAAAAAACTTAATCATAATCTTTCTATTAATTCTTAATCTGTTTTTATTAAAGTATAACGGAGAAAAATGAACGAGAAAATATTTTTTGATCATGAAAAGCTGATTGTATATCAAAGATCATTGCAATTGATAGAATTTTTTGAAGTAATTTTTGAAAGAAAAATCGGTTCTTCTTACCAAGCACAATTGGAAAGAGCATCATCTTCAATTATTCACAATATTGCTGAAGGTAATGGAAAGTTTACAGGTAAAGATAGATGTAAGTATTTTGATATTGCGCGTGGTTCTGCATCAGAATGTGCTGGTGGTTTAGATATCCAATTTATTAAGAAAAAGATTTCAAAAGAAGAATTATATAATGGGAAATCGTTGTTGAAAGAAATTGTATCCATGCTTGTTGGTTTAATTAAAAGTAATTCCAACGATAGAATTTATGAACCAGATGTGAATATAAAGCTGATAATAAGACGAGAGTGGAAAATGAGTAAAAATTTAGATTAAGAATAAGAATTAAGATCAAGAATTAAGAGTAAGAATTTAAAGCAAAAACTAAAAATTATGTTAACAAAAGAATTACTTAAACAAGTAAAACAAATAGAGATAAAGACACGTAATGTTGTCAACGAGGTTTTCTCGGGTGAATATCATTCTGCGTTTAAGGGACGAGGAATGGAGTTTGCCGAAGTTAGAGAATACCAAATGGGCGATGATATTCGTTCTATTGACTGGAATGTAACTGCTCGCTCTGGTTCACCGTTTGTAAAAGTATTTGAAGAAGAACGTGAGCTAACAGTAATGCTGGTAGTAGATATGAGTGGTTCTCTTATGTTTGGTAGTGTTGATAAAACTAAACAACAAATTGCAGCTGAACTTGCAGCTATTCTTGCTTTCTCAGCAATGAAGAATAATGACAAAGTTGGATTAATTCTTTTTACAGATAGAATTGAAAAATTTGTTCCTCCTAAAAAGGGGAGAAGTCATGGATTGAGAATAATTCGTGATATTCTGTCATTCAAACCAGAAGGAAACTCAACAAACATTAAAAGTGCTTTGGAGTATTTAAATCATACAATTAAAAGAAAAAGTATAGCCTTCTTAATCTCAGATTTTATTGATGAAGGATATGAAAAAATATTGAACATTGTTGGTAAAAAGCACGATTTAATTGGGGTTGTGCTTCAAGATCCACGTGAATCAGAAATCCCTAAATCGGGAGTAATAAAATTCAAAGATGCCGAGACTGGTCTACTCCGCTACATTGACACAAATAACAATGATTTAAGAAATAAATTTCGTAAGGCTTTAGAGTTGCAAAACTCGAAACGTAAATCAATTTTTATTAAAAGCAGACTTGACTCAATTGAAGTAAATACTGCAGAATCGTATGTAAAACCTCTTGCAAACTTTTTTAGAAAACGGGAAAAAATGCTTTGAGAAAAATCCATTCTTTAATACTGATTATATTATTTATTGTTGCGCAAAACGTATCTGCTCAAGAAGTAAAAGTATTTGCGACAACAGATACAACTGAATATATTGTTGGCGACTACATTGATTATTCTATTGAATTAAAATATCCAAAGGAATATAACGTTGTAATACCAATGGTGAAGGATAGTATTGATAATCTAATTTTTATCAAAAATGGTGAAACAATTAGAAAAGAAGAAGCAAATGAAGTTTCCGAAATTCGTCATTTTATTTTTTCTAAATATGATTCATCAGAAGTAACAATACCATCATTCTATATTCCCTATACAGTTAAAGGCGGCGAACCACAATTTGCTTATGTTAATCCAGTTGATATTTTGGTTCACACAATTGAAGTTGATAAACAAGCTGAAATTCAAGATGTAAAAGATCCTAAAAGAATTCCACTTGATTGGCTTTTAATATCAATTATTGCGTTGGTGATATTGGCTATAGTTGTGGCGTCATATTTTGGATATAGATATTATCAAAAGAAGAAATCTGGAAAAGTTATTGAAGTACCAAAAATAATTATTCCACCATTTGAAAAAGCATTAGCAAAATTGCACAATCTGGAAGAACAAAAACTTTGGCAACAAGGTATGATTAAGGAATATCACTCCGAAGTGACTGGCATTATCCGCGATTATTTTGAAGATAGATTTAATTTTATGGCTTTGGAAATGACAACAAAAGAAATTATTGTTAATTTGAAAGCAAAGGAAGTAACAACTGAAGTATTGAATACTACAGAAGAATTTCTTGAAAATGCTGATATGGTAAAATTTGCAAAATTCCAACCACTGCCTACAATTAATGAAGAAATGATGAAAGAAGCATATTTAATTGTAGATAAAACAAAAACTGAAATAGTTGAAGAAAAAACGGAAGAGGTTATGAATGTTGGGTGATGTAACATTTAAATATTCTTTTGTGCTTTATTTCCTTTCAATTATTCCAGTAATGATTTTCTGGTATTGGAAAAGGAATAAAAAGTTAACTCCAGATATTACATTTTCGTCATTAAAAATATTTAGCGAAATTAAGCCTACAATTAAAGAAAGGTTAATACACCTTCCATTTATTCTGCGAACAATAGCTGTCGGATTTTTAATTATTGCTCTCGCTCGTCCACAATCATTTTCAACTGGCGAAAATGTTTATACAGAAGGTATTGATATTGCGGTTCTTTTGGATATTTCTGGAAGTATGTTGGCAGAGGATTTTAAGCCAAATAGATTAGATGCAGCCAAGGCTGTAATTGATGAATTTATTGCTGGCAGAACATCGGATAAAATTGGGCTAGTAGTTTTTGCTGGTAAAAGTTTTACACAATGTCCACTAACTATTGATTACTCAGTACTTCGTGGTCTATTGCGTGAAATTCATAGTGGAATGATTGAGGATGGAACTGCTATTGGTTTAGCAATTGCAAATGGTGTTAATAGATTGAAAGACAGTAAAGCCAAAAGTAAAATTCTCATTCTGCTAACCGATGGTGTTAATAACGCAGGTGAAGTTGATCCCATAACAGCTGCAAATATTGCTCAAACTTTTGGAATAAGAGTTTATACTGTTGGTGTTGGAACAAGAGGAAACGCTCCTTATCCATTCCAAACTCCTTTTGGAGTTCAGTATCAAATGGTTCCAGTTGAAATTGATGAAGCTATTTTGCAGCAAGTTGCTGATATAACTGACGGACATTACTTTAGAGCAACGAACAACAAAAAATTGGAAGAAATTTATAATGAAATTGATAAGATGGAAAAAACACGTGTGGAAATTACATCTTATAGAAATGCAGAAGAGCTCTTTTACAAGTGGGCTGCATTCGGACTTTTCCTTTTGTTGCTCGAAATGATTTTATCCAGAACCTACTTAAGAAGGTTACCTTAACTAATTAAAAATTAAAATAAGAATTATTAAATGTTTCGATTTGCACACATAGAATATTTAAATCTATTATATCTGGTTCCAGTTTTAATTTTGATTTATTGGTTTTCGCATAGACAGAAAAATCAATTACTCAAAAATTTTGCTAGTCATAGTATGCATAAGCTTTTGTTACCATTGCGAAGTGGCATAAAGGGTGGAATTAAATTTGGTTTATCACTTTTTGCAATTATTCTTCTTATTGTGGCTATTGCAAATCCACAAGTTGGGTCTAAAATTGAAGAAGTTAAACAAGTAGGAATTGATGTTTATATTTTACTCGATGTTTCTTTAAGTATGCAAGCTGAGGATATTAAACCAAGCAGACTTGAAAAAGCAAAACATGATATTTCAAAGTTGATTAATAAATTGCGTGGAGACAGAATTGGACTGATAGTTTTTTCTGGCGAAGCTTTTGTTCAATTTCCATTAACTACAGATTATGCTGCTGCCAACCTTTTCCTTTCTGCTGTTGATGTTTCTACAGTTCCTCAACCTGGAACAGCAATTATTCCAGCTATTCAACTTGCAATGAAATCGTTTAAGCAAGACGAAGAGACTAAAAAAGCAATTGTAATTATTACTGATGGCGAAAATCACGAAGGTAATGTAGTAAAAACTGCTGAAGATGCAGCAAGTAAGGGAATATCAATATTTGCTATCGGACTTGGTTCTGCAACTGGTTCACCAATTCCTATTAAAAATAGTTCTGGAACTCAAATAGCGTATAAAAAAGATAGATATGGAAATATAGTTTTAACTAAACTGGACGAAAATACATTAAAAGAAATTGCTAGTGCAGGACAGGGTAATTATTATCTTGGAACAAATTCCGAAGATGAATTAAATAAAGTCTATCAAGATCTTTCAAAATTTGAAGAAACAGAATATGGAACTACAAAGATTACAGATTACGAAGATCGGTTCTATTACTTGTTATTTCCAGCAATACTGTTTTTAATAGTTGAGTTTTTTATATCAAGCACAAAAAATAAATTGTTAATTAAATTTGATGAAATGAAGTGATGAATAGTACTAATAAGTTAATAAAAACAGAGGCATTGCAGACTAGTTTGGGGGATGAAGCAATCCGTTTAAGATTGCCACGTCGCCCAAAAGGGATTGGACTCCTCGCAATGACACGCATTAATTCCTTAATAATTATTACTTTATTTTGTGTTAGCACAGCTTTCTCTCAAGACCGTTCAACAATTAATAATGGTGTTGATAAATACGAAAAAAATGATTTTACTGGAGCTACAGAGAATTTCCAAAAAAGTATAGATGAAAAGTTTGAAAATTATGAGGGGCATTTCAATCTTGGTGACGCTCTGTATAAGCAAGGTAAATACGAAGATGCGCTAAAATCATACAAAAATGCTTTATCTTTAGCGCAAACCGATGAACAGAAAGCAGAGATTTATCACAATGTTGGAAATTCACTTTTGAAATCGCAAAAATTGGAAGAATCAATTGGAGCATATACTGAATCTTTGAAATTAAATCCTGATGATTTAGATACAAAGTACAACTTATCTTATGCATTGAAACAGATGCAACAGCAACAAAAAGATCAGGACAAGAAGCAAGATAAGAACGATAAAAACAAAGACGATAAAAAAGATCAAGATAAGAATAAGGACGAGAATCAGGATAAGCAGGACAAAGATAAAGATAAAAAGGAAGATCAAAATAAAGATCAAGACAAAAAAGATGATCAGCAGAATCAAGATCAAAAAAATGATAAACAAGATGATCAGCAGAATCAAGAGAAGCAGCCTCCTCCAGAAATATCTAAAGAGGAAGCACAACGCATTCTTAATGCATTAAAGGATGATGAAAAAGATTTGCAGAAAGAATTACGAAAGAAAAAGGGAAAAGCAGTAAAAGTTGAGAAAGATTGGTAATTTTGTTGATATGGAAAAAATGAATTATAAATATAGTTTACTAGTGTTATTTCTATTCGTCTTTTTGAGTAGTGTTTTTGCTCAAAAATTTGAAGTATCAGTGGATAAAACTACAGTTCAGCAGAATGAAAGATTCCAAGTCTATTTTACTTTTGATGGAGGTGATAGAACTTCGCTTCAAAGTTTTAGACCACCAAATTTTAAGAATTTTAGTGTTTTAAGTGGTCCAAATCAATCATCCAGTATGAGCATTATTAATGGAAGTGTTTCATCCACAATTACTTATTCGTACATAGTTATTGGTCCAAATATTGGAGAATTTACTATTGAATCTGCATCAGTTGAACATAAAGGGAAGGTATATAGAACTGATGAATTAAAAATTAGTGTTGCAAAAGGAGCTACGAAAAGCAATAATGCAAAAACTAATAATCAATCAATGAGTACTGATGAATTACAAGAAAATGTTTTTATTAGAGCAATTGCGGATAAGTATAATGTTGTTAAAGGTGAACAAATAACTGTAACTTATAAATTGTATACTAAATTAAATATTTCATCTCCACAGATTTCCAAATTGCCACAATATAAAGGTTTTTGGGCTGAGGCTTTAGAAACTGGAAATAATATCCAATTTGAAGTTGAAATGTATGATGGAGTTCGTTATCGTTCGGCTGTGCTTAAAAAGGTTGCACTATTTCCAACAAAATCTGGACAATTAACTGTTACACCTTTTGAGTTGGAAATTCCGGTAATTGTAAAAAAATCTCAGCGCAACAATGATCCTTTCGATTCTTTTTTTAATGATTCATTTTTTGGCAGAACTGAAACCATACAGTTCAAAGCTATTTCAAATGATGTTGTAATTAATGTAAGTGATTTACCTACTATTGGAATGCCAGAATCTTTTGCTGGTGCTGTTGGTGAATTTTCTTTTGAAGCAACTTTGGACAAAAACAAAGTTAAAGCAAATGAACCAGTTACTCTTAAATTGGAAGTTAATGGAAAAGGAAATATTGAACTAATTGATTTACCCACAGTTAAACTTCCACCTGGATTTGAGCAGTATGATCCTAAATCATTTAAAAATGTTAATAATAAAGGAGTTGTTTCTGGTACAAAAACAGAAGAATATTTAATTGTTCCTCGTGTTCCGGGAATTAAGGAAATTGAACCTATTAAGTTTAGTTATTTCAATCCAAGATTGAAAAAATATATTGAAGAAACATCCTCCAAATTTATAATTAATGTTGGAATTGGAGATAGCGAATATGCTTCTACAAATTCTGGATTTTCGAAAGAGGATGTAAAATTATTAAGCCAAGATATTCGTTTTATTCAAACGTCAAATTTTGAATTAGTTCCAAAAGAAACTGGAAATATTATAAAATCGTGGTTTTGGGGAATGTTAATATTTCCATTGTTTGTTATGCTAATTACAATTGGAATTAAAAGACGTCAAGATAAATTAAGTGGAAATGTTCAACTTGTTAAATCGAGAAAGGCAGAAAAGAAAGCAAAATTAAGATTAAAATTTGCTCAAAAAGCTTTGGACGAAAATAATTTAGAAAAATATTACGAAGAAGTTTCAAAAGGCTTATTTGGTTATCTAGAAGATAAACTTCAACTGCAGAAAGCAGAATCATCAATTGAAAAAGTGTCATCTTTACTTGAGAAAAATGGAGTAAATAATGAACTTATTAAGCATGTTAAAGATATTCTAGAAAAATGTGAATTCTCAAGATTTGCACCACAAGCTCAAACAACAGAAATAGCTACAGATTTATATAACGAAACTGTTAATATTATTGTAGAAATTGAAAATTTAGTAAATAGTAAAAAGAAAAAATAGATTATGCGATATCTTAGTTTAATAATATTGTTTATTTCCGCTAGCTTTATTTTGGGTTCGCAGACGGATGAAATAATGAATGAAGCAAATAATTTATATCAAAATAAACAATACCAGGAAGCAATTGAAAAATATAATTCAATTCTGGAATTGAATTATGAGTCATCTGTGCTTTATTATAATTTAGGAAATGCATATTTCCGTTCTGCACAAATTGGAAAAGCTATTTTAAATTACGAGCGTGCTTTAAAACTTGATCCAAATAACGAAGATTTATTATATAATTTATCAATTGTAAGATCGCGAACAACTGATAGAATTAAAGAAGTGCCCAAAATATTTATTGTTGAATGGTGGGAAATTCTAATTTCTTCACTCACTACTACAATGTGGCAAATCCTAGTTCTAGTTTTTTATCTAGTGTTAATAAGCAGCATTACTCTTTATTTTGTTACAAAATCTGGTACAACTCAGCGAATTACTGTTTTTACTTCGTTAATTGGATTTTCTGGAGCAATATTTTTATCACTAATTCTTTTTGCAAATGTTCAAAGAGAAACTTCAACTGAATTTGGAATTATTACAACTAATACAATTTCTGCAAAACAATCACCAAACGAATCTAGTGATGACGTGTTTGTAATTCATGAGGGATTAAAAATAGATGTGCAAGATGAATTTAGTGATTGGTATAAAATTAAACTCTCCGACGGAAAAGTTGGCTGGCTTCCTAAAAATTCAATGGAAATAATCTAAATTATATTTTGATGTGCTAGAAATTTTGTGTGAAATTACAAAAGCCCAACTTCTGAAGTTGCAATGAATGTAAAAAAATTCCATTTTAATTAAAAATCTCTTGTGCAAGCAAGATTAAAAGTTGGGCTTTTCAAAAAATGTAAGAGTTGACAATTATGAGTAATATTAAAGCAAAAAGATATAACAACATTAAACTGGGAGTAAGTATTGGCAAAGGAATTTTCTCTTTTTTTGCAATAATTGCATTTGTCTATTTTGGATTTAGTAAACAACTTGAGAATTATTTAACTAGCTACACTGAAAATCAATATCTGCTTTTAATTCTATTTGTAATTGTTCTTGGATTTGCTTCATCAATAATTGATTTTCCCATTAAATACTATGTTGAGTTTTATCTTGAGCATAAATATGAGCTAAGTAATCAAACAATTCCTAAATGGCTTTGGGAGGATTTTAAAGGACTTTTGGTTGGCTCAGTTATTGGATTTCCTATTCTTCTGCTGTTTTATTGGGTAATGTTAACTTTTGGCTCCCTTTGGTGGCTTGTGTTTTCTGCGGCAATGTTTTTAATTTCGGTAGTTCTAGCGCAAATTGTACCAATAATTATTTTGCCAATCTTCTATAAAATTACTCCAATTGAAAATGAAGAAATAAAAAAACGAGTACTTCGCTTAGCGGAAGATGTTAAAATGAAAGTCGAAAATGTATTTCAGTTTAATATGAGTAAAAACACAAAAAAAGCAAATGCTGCTTTTACTGGACTTGGAAGGACAAAACGCATTATTCTTGGCGATACTTTAATAGAAAATTATACAGAAGATGAAATAGAAACAGTTTTAGCTCACGAGTTTGGTCACTACAAACACAAACACATAATTAAAAATCTTTTTATTGGAACTCTTTTCAGTTTTCTAACATTTTTTTTAATTGCCAGTCTTTATAAACTTTCTCTTAGTTGGTTTGAATTTTCTAAAATAACAGAAGTTTCGGCACTACCAATGCTTTCAATTTGGGCTATGTTAATAGGATTGCTTACAACTCCAATTGGTAATATAATTTCGCGCAAATTTGAATACCAAGCGGATGAATATGCTATTAAAACTACTGGTAAATCGGAAGCATTTATCAATACTCTAGAAAAGTTAAATGAACAGAACCTTGGAGACAAAGAACCTCATCCATTTGTTGAATGGTTTTTTTATAGCCATCCTTCAGTGAGGAAACGGAAAGATAGGATTTTGAAATTGGTTGATTAGTCCAATTAACTAGATTATTTTCTATAGCATAGCTTATTTTAAGGATTGTGTTATAACTCTTTAAAATGTCAGTAAAAAAAGGCATATTAGTTTCCACAACGTTGCTACAATATAAGTCAATTTAGTTATTCTCTCTTCCTTTCTGCAATAATTTTTCTTGTTTTCTTCAACTCATCAACTAAAACATTTTCATGGGGGAGGTTTAGTTTGTATTGTGCTGCTAGTACTTTATTTGGTAATCCATCTAAAGAATATTTTGCAACCGTGTTGTCTTTTTCCGCGCAAAGAATTAAACCAACTGGCGGGTTTTCATCTTTGTTAGTCCAATGTTCTTTTGCATAATTTAAGTACATGTGCATTTGCCCAGCATCGGCGTGCGTAAACTTACCAACCTTTAAGTCAATAACAACAAGGCATCTTAGTTTTCTGTGGAAAAAGAGAAGGTCAATGCGGAACCATTCGTTACCAATTCTTAGTCGTTTTTGGCGCCCTATAAAAGCAAAATCGCTTCCTAATTCTAAAAGAAATTTTTCAAGATGAAGAATAAGAGCTTCTTCAAGTTCAGTTTCGGAGTATTCATCTTTAAGACCAAGAAACTCTAAAATATATGGGTCTTTAATTTCTTCTTCTACGGTTACAATATCTTCTGGTTTTTGTACACTTCCATTTTCTAGCATCTTAGCTTTATTTTTAGAAAGGAGAGTTCTTTCATAAAATTGTGAGGAGATTTGTCTATCCAACTGCCTAACAGACCAACCATTACGAAGAGCTTCTGCTTCGTAAAACTCTCTTGCATTATTATCTTTAACTCTTCTGGTGAGAGCCACATAATGAGACCAAGCAAGGGGGAATTTAGTTGTTATATTCTGTAGTTCTAATTTCCGAGACGGTGTCTCGGATTTTACAACTTCAGAATTCCGAGAAAGTGTCTCGGAATTTCCTATCTCTCTATTATTTAAAAAGAATAAACGCATAGTTTCAAGATTATCAACAGAAAAACCTTTTCCAAAAAGTTGGTTTAAATCTTTAGATAACATTTTTAATGTCGCATTACCATATTTGGCATAATCTTTACCATGTTGTTCAAACTCAACAATTCTGTAACCAATCATCCAGTAAGTAGCTGTTAGGAGAGCATTTACAGTTCTTGCAGTCTCTTTTCGTGCAGATTCAAGCAACTGCGAAATATTACCAACTAATGATGAATAATTTTGCTGTAAAATGTTTTTATCTACTAGCATATCTTTTTCCCCTTGTGTTCTTATGTCTTTGTGGCAATGGTCTTGTTTATTTTTGAGAGGCAGTTGTCAAAAGGAGAGCACAAATTTTGACAACGATAAAAATATCTCTGATAATTCTATATATTACTCAAATAAATGTTTGAAAAATACATCCCAAAAAGGATTTGTTTTTTGATTTTCTTTTTTCTTATAAGTAGACCAAAATTTTTGAAAAGTCTGTGATTCCATTATTCCAACAGGTCCTTCATAAATTCCACCATCTTTCATGCCATCATAAACTCTAATTGCTATTAAATTATTTTGATTTTCCTTCAAATCATATTTGCTTAAATAATAATACCTAAACTGTGAGTATTCAGTTCCTTTCAAAACTAAATCTTCCATATCACCAGTTGCTCCAACTAGTTTTCCATTAATAAAAACTTCATCAATATCATCAATTTTACCTACAACAAGTACATATTTTTGGTTAGCACTTTTATTGAAATAGAACTCTTTTCGGTACCATGCAAAACCGTCATAATCGGCATATCCAATATCTCTCCAAAATCCGGGAACCATAATATTTTCCCATGATTCTTTATCGATGTATTTCTTTTTCCAATCTAAATTATCACCTATCTTAAATTTCCAGTTGCCTGCCAAATCAATTACTAGCTTATAATCAGAAATATTTTTAAAAATTCCAATATCCCCAGATACTATACCGCCGTTAAGCTGTGAATCGTAAACTCTAATTGAAATCGTGTTTTTTTTATTAAAATCAATAATGTTTTTGGGAATAGCGTAAATTCTATTAGCATTAAAAGCAGTTAGATAATATGGAGGAAAAACTCCCGAGAACCCAATAAGAATTCCATTAATATACACTTCATCAACATCATCAATATATCCAAGGCTCAAATAGAGATTTTCCTCCTTGTTATTGGGGGAAATTTCAAACTCAGTTCTATACCAGGCAAATCCATCATATCCGTAAAATCCATGATCTTCCCAATTAGAAGGGACAGGAATAGTTTCCCAATCTTTATCATTAAAAGCAGGAGAAGTCCAATTCATATTATCACCAATTGAAAATTTCCATTCCTTTTTTAGATTTACCACTTTTTCTAAATCCTCTGCAAATAATATTAAGCCATTGCTAAAGCACATTATTAAAAACGTTACTGCTAGAATTCTATTTTTATGGTTACTATTTTTCATAATAGATATTTTTATGGATATTACTTATTTGATAAATCTTCAAAATGTCTAAGATTACTTCCAGACTGAAGTTTATAAATATCAACAATCATATTTAATGAAATATTTTCTAATATGCTCTTTTCATCAACATTTATTTCTTCAAGTGCTTTTTGATCACCAATCATATATAACGCAAATGCTATAAGATTCTTTATGTCATCGTTTTTTTCAACTTTATATTTTGAAACAAGTAGTTCAGAGTTTTCACTAATTTGATAAAGAGCTGTAAATTGAATTGCACATATTTTTAATCCAATATTATTAGAGTTTATGCCGTTTTTTAGATTTCCAACATATCTGTCATATTTTGCCTTTTCAACTGTATTTCTTAATTGGGCGAAATTTTGAGTTGAAAATGCAAATAGTAAAATAACTGTAAAAACTGTAACTAATTTTTTTGATGTCTGTTTCATTTTATTTTCTCCTTAATAATTAAAATCTACAATACAAAAGACGGATAATAGTCTGTTATAGTTGTCATTGTTAAGTAAGGAGTTGTCATAAATTGTCACAATAATAAATAAACATAAAAAAGATGCTAAAAAGTGTAGTTTTAATGAAACAAATTTCAATTAATAATTGAATATTATTAGATTTTATTAACTAGACAGAAATCAATTTATAACCAATTCCGTGGATGGTTATAATCAATTTAGGGTTATTAGGGTCTGTTTCAATTTTGTTGCGCAATTTAAGAATAAAATTATCCACAGTTCTAGCAGTTGTAAAAACATCTTTTCCCCAAATTTTTTCTAAAAGCTGCTCTCGGCTAACTGTGTTATTTTTGTTAATCCACAAATGGTGAATAACTTCAAATTCTTTGTACGACATATTAATTGGCTTTTGATTTTCAAAAACACTATAGCTGGTAAAATCGAAAGTAAGTCTTCCAATTTTAATTGTTTCCGAAAGTTGTTTTTGCATATTATTTCTGCGCAAAATAGCTTTTATTCTGGATAACAATTCTCGAACACTAAATGGTTTAGTAATATAATCATCTGCACCAAATTCCAATCCAAGTACCTTATCAAGCTCTTCTCCTTTTGCGGTTAAAAAAATAAGTGGAGTTTCGTTTCCCTCTGCACGTATTTTTTTGCAAACATCCAAACCAGAAATTTTAGGCATCATAACGTCAAGTATTATTAAATCAAAATTATTATTCGATATTTTTAATAAGCCTTGTTCACCATCTTCAGCAAGTTCAATTTCATAACCTTCAAATTCAAGATTATCTTTTAAACCTAACCGCATTGCTGGCTCATCTTCGACTATAAGTATTCTTTTCATTGGGTGCCTATTCGTTTTTCTAATTTTTGGGTAATAGTATTCTAAAAATTGATCCTTCATTTATTGTACTAGTAAGAATAATATTTCCATTGTGTGCTTCAATGATACTTTTAACAATTGATAATCCCAATCCAGTACCTTTAGTATCATGAATATTTCCAGTGGAAGCACGGAAAAATTTATCAAATATTTTCTTTTGCTCTTCTTTAGAAATACCAATTCCATAATCTTCAACTTCAAAGTATATAAAATTATTGTTTGATCCAGTTCTTATAGTTATCATTTTTTTATTGGAGGAATATTTAATTGCGTTATCAATAAGATTTATAATCGCTTCTGAAATTGCTTCTTTGTCACATTTAATTATGGATAAATCTTGTTTGTCAAATTCGCATGTAAATCCTTTGCTACTAAAATGATAATCATAAGTATCAAGAATCTGTTCTATTATTAGATTAATATCATTTCCTGAAAAATTATACTCTCTTTTGCCAGCTTCCATTTTAGAAAAATTTAATATAGAAGAAACCATTCGACTTAGCCTATTTGTTTCTTGATGTATTATGGAATAGTATTCTTTCTTTTTCTCTTCCGATTTTATTCTGTCCATTTCTAACGTTTCCGAAAACATGCTTATTAGCGCAAGGGGAGTTTTTAGTTCGTGAGAAACATTTGACACAAAGTCTGATTTTAATTGGTTTAGTTTAATCTCTCTATTTATACTTCTGAAAACAAAAATTCCAGCAATTATTATTATAGCAAATGTTGCCAAAAGTAGAAACACATTATATCCAATTCTTTTGCCTGTTAGCTCGTCTATGGTTTCGCCTTTTAGAAGTATTCCCATTTCATAAGAGGGAATTATCCACAGTGCTTTTTTTATAGCCGTACTTTTATTTTCAACATTTTCGCTTTGATAAATGGATGTACTATCAAGTCGATTTTTTACAAATAAAACAAATTTATCTTTTATTACTTCTTGAAATTTAGGTGCTAAAGTTTCATTTATAAATTCTTCCTTATTAAAAATAACACCAAAAATATTTTTCAAGTTTTGTGAATCTGGCAGTAAAAAAATAAGGCATTGTAAAGAATCGGAATAATTTAAATCAATAGGTTGAATTTTATTGTAACCTTGCTTGTTGTATTTTTTTAGTGACAAGGTAGATTTATTTATTTCTGGTCGTAATATTTCTAAATATTCTGAGTAAAACTCGTTATGTTCTATATTCTTTGTTAGTATTAATGGTTTATCATCTGATAACACGAATAGACATTTGATAGTATTATTATTACTAAATAAATTTTCAATTTTTGTTTTACTACTTTCATTAGTATCTAATGAATTTGAGGCATTAACTTGCCAACCCTTCACTACATCCTGAGAATATTGATTTATTGAAAATAATATGGCATCCAGCTGGTCATAATAAACATCTTGAATTATTTTTTCATTTTCATTTATTGAAGTAATTTGAAAAATAATAAGTAAAAATGTTGGAAGAATAATGAGAACAGAAAGTCCAGCAAGTATTTGTTTAAGTGTTCTATTCATTATTATATTTTTTGTTAATAGTTGACGAAGATAAATAAAAATATTGATTTAGGAAAATTATCAAAAGATTTGAAGCTATATTACTGATGTTTTATAGTAATTTAAAATTGAACACTAATGTTGAAATATCTCACCAAAGCAAAATTGTGTCAAAAATTTATTAAAAGTAAGCAAACTTGAATATTAGCAATCTTTGTGTTTTCCCCTTTATAATTCCCCTATAATTGAATAATTTTGCAGTAACAAACTTAGAAATAATTAGGTAAAAAATGAACCGACAAATATTGTGGGTAATTGTATTTTTTATAGGTGTAATCTTAAACTCTTGCTCTTTAGATAATAAAATTACAAATCCAACTACTCCTGATGATACAACCATACCTTATTTGCCATCACCAGCAAATGGTGTAAATAATATTTCAAGTTACCAACGACTTTCTTGGGAATGTTCCAAAGCGGTAAACTATACAATTTATCTGGATAAAGTAACTCCTCCTATGCGAATTATAAAATCGAATACTTCAGATAAGTTTGCAGATATAATTGCCAGTGGAAATGGTGTTGTTTATTATTGGAAAGTGGTTGCAAAATTTAGTGATGGTTCAACGAAAGAAGGTCCAATTTGGCATTTTACAACTAGCCAATCTGCTTCAACGCAACCTGGATATGTTCTTACTAACCATAGTATAACTACAGCTACACCAAATATAGTTAAAATGCTATTTCAGGTAACTGATTTAGAAAATAAGGGTATTGACTATTTAACAATAAATGATTTTTTAATTTCCGAAGATGGTTATAGCGTTTCTAAGTATGAATCTAATATGGCTATTACAAAAAGAGAAAATAATCCATATCTAATTAAAACTGTTTTGATGTTAGATAATAGCACAAGTATTAGTGACGATTTAAATAGTTTACAGCTTTTGAAAGATGCAGCTAAAAACTTTATTAATAATATGGCTACACAACAAGAAGTTGCGCTTTATAAATTTTCAAGTAATCCAGAACTAGTTTTAAATTTTACCAATGATAAAAATGCATTGAAAAATGCAATTGATAATATAGGAAGGGGATTTGCTTCTACCAATTTATATGGTGCTGTAATTGAAGGCGTTTCGCAATGGACAGATATTATAAAGCCAGATAATATTGTTCAAGGTTCGCTAGTTTTATTCACAGATGGAAATGATACACAAGGTAGCAAAACTTTGGCAGAAGCCCTTAATGCAATTGGAGAGAAAAAAGTTTATACTGTAGGACTTGGTTCTGAAATTGAACCCGAAATATTAGCCCAAATTGGAAGGCAAGGTAATTATACAATTACAGAATTGAGCGAATTGAATCAAATATTTTTACAGATTCAACAAGAAATAGATGCATATGCAAATAGTTTTTATTGGATGAAATACTCAAGTCCTAAACGTGGCAATAGTGAGCACACACTTGATTTATCAATTGTTGATAATCCAATTTATTCTGTGGCGGAAGGAACATTTAGTAGTGCCGGTTTCTTTGATCCTGCACCAGGTGTATACATTAACTCATCATTTGTAAAAACACTTGGAGATTCTGTGTTTACACTCGTTGCTGGTGGATATCCTGTTGAGTTGAACGCATTTTCGTACGGAGGCATTAAAACTCCAATTTATAACTGGGGTACAAATCCTATGTTGATTGTTGATGAGATTAATCCTCCAGAAAATTCGCACGTAAAAATATCCGCTATTAATACAGCTACTGCTGGTGACGTAACACTTATAGTGGATGATATAGAAAATGGTTTTAGCAAAACTTTAAAATTTAAAATTAGCAAGTAAGGATTTGAAATGTCGGTTACAAAAAGTGAAGTTGAACATATTGCAAAATTAGCAAAACTTAAATTTAATGATTATGAAATAGATGAATATACAACTCAATTGAATCAAATTTTAGAATATATAGATAAGTTAAATGAGTTAAACACTGAAAATGTTAAGCCTTTATCGCATCCTATAGCTGGTGAAAATGTATTTAGAGAGGATGTACTAAAAGAATCAATTTCAACAGAAGATGCACTTAAAAATACATTAAATAAAAATGCTGAATATTTCAAAGTTCCAAAAGTAATTAAATCAAATTAATATAAAATGAATATTGTTGGAATAATTCCTGCTCGTTTTGCTTCTACAAGACTTTTGGGCAAACTCCTAGCTAATATTGGAGGAAAACCTGTAATTCAGCATACGTATGAAAATGCAAAAAAGTCAAAACTAATGAATGATGTTATTATTGCTGTTGATGATGAAAGGTTATATAAAGTTGTTCGAGGATTTGGAGCTAAAGCGCGCTTAACACCAAAGGAGTTTTTAACAAGTACCGAAAGAGTTTCTTACATCGCATCTGAAATATCAGCCGATGTATTTCTAAATATCCCAGGTGCTCAACCATTTATAAATTCAAGAATGATAGATCAAGTAATTGAACCTCATCTTTTTGACCCGGAAATATCAATAACTACATTGGCAAAAAAGATAAATTCCGTTGATGAACTTAAATCAACATCAATTCCTAAAGTTGTATTTGATTATAATAACTTTGCGCTTTATTTTTCTTATTCACCAATTCCGTATGTAAAAGACGCTAAGACAAATCTGGAAAAAATATTGAGTGCGGAAATATATAAACACATTGAAGTTTATGCGTATTCAAAAGAAGCAATTGAAATGATTAAAAAATTAACTCCAACTGATTTGGAACGCATCGAAAAACTGGAGCAATTAAGGTTGCTTGAACATGGATATAAAATTAAGATAGTTGTTACTGAAGAAGATTGTTTATCAATTAATACTCCAAATGATCTTGAAATAGCTCGAAAATATTTTGACAACAATATATATGAAGGTCGATATGATTACTCCAAACAAATTTAGTATTGCAAATCTTCCTACACCAATTCAAAAAGTAGAATTTCGTGGGACCAAATTTTTAATTAAACGAGATGATTATACAGGTACAGAATTATCGGGAAACAAAATTAGAAAATTGGATTACATTCTTGCTGATGTAAAAAAGAAGAAAGCGGATTATTTATTCACTTCTGGTGGTGATCAATCAAACCATGCAAGAGCAACAGCTATTGCAGCTAGGCAAATTGGAGTAAAAACAAAATTGTTCCTCTGGGGAAGCGAGACAAATAACCCTGATGGTAATCTATTTCTAAATCAATTGGTTGGAACTGAAATTGTTTACTTATCTAAAAAAGAATATGGTAATGTAAAAAATATTATGTTAGAGGATAGCAAAAAACTCCAAAAAGAAGGACACAAAGTATATATTGCTCCCTCGGGCGGTTCAACTCCACTGGGAATTTGGGGATATATAAATTTTATAAAAGAACTTGAGGAACAAAATCATCTATCTAAAGTAAAAGGAATTCTTTCTGCTTATGGAAGCGGTGGAACATCTGCTGGAATGTTGTTAGGCGCAGCAATGCTTGGTTCAAATGTAAAAATTTATGCAGTCAATGTTTTAGATAATCCCGAATTTGTACGTAATGCAATTATTAATTTAGTTGAAGACGCAATTATTGAGTTCAAGATAAATGTTGAGGTTAATTACAACAATCTTATTATATTAGATGGTTATTCCGAGGAAGGATACAAAAATATTTCGGATGAAAAATTGAAAGTGATAAAAGAGTTTTATCAATCATCTGGAATTTTATTAGACCCAACCTATACCGGAAAAGCATTTTATGCTTATTATAAAAATTTTCTAGAAGGAAAGAAAAGTAGTAATGTTCTTTTCGTGCATACTGGAGGAATTTTTGGAGTATTTCCAAAACGAAAGAAGTATCTTGAGGCTTAAACGTGAATGAAAAAATTAGAGTAATTGTAGCAAAATCTGGATTAGATGGACATGATAGAGGAGCAAAAATTGTAGCTGCAGCTTTACGAGACGCAGGTATGGAAGTTATTTATACAGGATTGAGACAATCTGCCGAAATGATTGTTGAAGCTGCAATTCAAGAAGATGTGCATGCAATTGGCATTAGCGTGCTTTCTGGTGCGCATAATACAATATTTAAAAAAATATTAACTCTTATGAAAGAAAAGGAAATGGATGATGTTCTTTTATTTGGTGGGGGAATTATTCCAGAAGATGATATTGCAAAACTTAAGGAATTAGGTGTTGGCGAGTTATTTACTCCTGGAGCTTCAACAACCCAAATTAGTAATTTTGTATTTAATTGGGTTAAAAATCATCCACGTAATTTGGTATAATTGTGAGTGTTTTTTTGAGTAAAACAAATATTAAGAGAATTCTTGCTATTGATTTGATGCGAGCTTTTGCCGTTTTTATGATGGTTCAAGGTCATACTGTGCATTCACTTTTGAATGTTTCATCAATTAATACTAATTCTTTCGTTTTTCAAACATGGTTATTTTTTCGTGCTTTTACAGCACCCTTATTTATTTTTTCTTCTGGATTAGTTTTTTCATATTTGCTATTTCAAAAGAAATTTGACTTCAAAGCCAATTCAAGAATTTCTAAAGGAATTAATCGAGGAATAACACTGATTCTAATAGGTTATCTTCTTAGATTTCCAACAATTAAGATTTTTAACCTTTCGTATACAAGTCATTCACAATGGTTAACATTTTTTACAGTGGATGCTCTTCACCTTATTGGTGTTGGATTATTGCTTATTATTTTAATAGCATATTTATCTGCAAAAATTCGAATTAATCCTATTATTTCCTTTGCGATTTTAACAATAATTGTATTTTTAGTTTCGCCTTTTATTAGTAAAATTGGCTGGAATAATAGCGATAATATTTTAATAGCGTCATATTTTACTTCAAAATTTGGCTCAATCTTTCCATTATTTCCTTATCTTGAATTTATTTTTTTCGGTGCCATTTTCGGAATTATAATTGCGCAAAACCGTGAGCTCATTACAAAAAAGAAAATTCTTTTTGCATTATTTTTAGTTGGCAGTATTTTGTTCTACTTCTCACATTTAGTTGATTATGTTTATTTGGATTCATTTTTAAGATTTGGCGCAATTTTAATACTTTTTTCAGTATTTGGTTTTATTGGATCACACAGAAATTCATTACCGAGAATAGTTGAATCGTTTTCTAAAAATTCTTTATGGATTTACATTATTCATCTAATCATCTTGTATGGATCTCCCACTTCAATTGGGCTAACTCATATTGTGGGTAATTTGTCCGCTGAATTAACAATATTTTTAGCCGTTTTTATGGTAATTTTAATGGCAATTATATCACTAGGAATTGATAAATTGAGAGTAGGAAAGTTTAATTATTTTAGAAAGAATTTAGAATTGGAATAGGCTAATTAATGCGTGATTTACCAATAAGAGATCCAAATAGGTTAGATGAAGAAGTTACCATTGAAAAAGCATTGCGCCCTAAAAGTTTTAGGGAGTTTAGTGGGCAGAAAAAAATTACGGATAATTTAAAAGTCTTTATTGGAGCTGCAAGAAAACGAGGTGAAAGCTTGGATCATGTTTTGCTTACTGGTCCTCCTGGATTAGGTAAAACAACACTTGCAAATATTATTGCTAACGAAATGGGAGTTAATTTAAAATTAACTTCAGGCCCAGTTCTTGAAAAACCTGGAGATTTGGCTGGAATTCTTACAAATTTGGAAGAAAACTCGGTGCTTTTTATTGATGAAATACACAGATTAAGTCCGGTTGTGGAGGAATATTTATATTCCGCAATGGAAGACTATAAATTGGATATCATGATTGATACTGGACCAAACGCTAGAAGTGTTCAAATAAAACTTCCTCAATATACATTAATTGGCGCCACTACTCGGGCAGGTTTACTTACTGCTCCTTTGCGCGATCGGTTTGGAATAAAATTTAGATTGGACTATTATGATAGTTCACTTCTCAAAAATATTGTTGAGCGTTCTGCTAACTTATTGAATGTGCCTATTGATGAAAATGCAGCTTTGGAGCTTGCAAAACGTTCCCGTGGAACTCCGAGAATTGCAAATAGGTTGTTAAGACGTACTCGTGATTTTTCAGATTTTGAAGATAAAACTATCATTGATATTGCTACAACTCAAAAAGCATTAAAAGCTCTGGAAGTTGATGCAGATGGTTTGGATGAAATGGATAAGGAAATTATACTTTCCATAATTGAACGCTTTAATGGTGGACCAGTTGGTTTAAGTACTCTTGCAGTTAGTGTTAACGAAGATGCTGGCACAATAGAAGAGGTTTATGAACCATTCTTAATCCAACAAGGTTTTATTCAAAGAACACCTCGAGGAAGGGAAGCTACCGATTTAGCTTATAAACGATTTAATAAAAAACGAACAAAGCGTGGACTAAATCAGGAAGATTTATTTGAGGGAGAATAATTATTTTACTTGATAAAAACATAAAACATAAAATTAGTGAAATTAAAATATTCCTATTTGATTTAGATGGTGTATTAATTCTTCGGAAGGATAGAAACGAAGAAGAACTTCTAAACTGCATGGAAGAATTTACACAAAAACTAAAACTTAAAAATTATTACGCTGGGGTTATTACTCAGCGAAAAGATGATGAATTGACAAAAAAATTAGCATCTATTAATAATTGTATTGTTGTTACATGTTCATTTAATAAAGTTGGAAGTGTTGAAAATATTCTAAAACCACTTAATTTAGAATTTTCTAATGTTTTATATATTGGAGACGATATGCTTGATATTCCATTACTGCAAAAAGCTGGAATTGCTATTGCACCTAGTAGTGCTAGACGTGAAGTAAAACGTGTTGTGGATTTCACTATTGATATAAATTTGAATGGGAGTATTCTGCATTCTGTTCTTGAAATGATTGACAAGTTAAGCCATGAATAAACTCGCAAATAAATACTATTTCTGCTTTCTTATAACAGTCTTAATATTTTCGTGTAATAACGAAAATATTAAACCCAAAGTTGATTTAACTCTGGAGGAGGAAAATATTCCGATCCTTGAAAGTTGGAACTCAAAAATGTTATTCACTGAGGATGGAAATTTGAAGGCAATTCTTTATACAGATTATCTTGAAGCATATAATGAACCAAAAGAAAAATTATTGAAAAATGTTAAGGTTGAGTTCTTTAATTCAAAAGGCAAAAAAACTTCGCAGTTAACATCCAAAAGAGGCAGAATTGATGAAATTACTAATGATATGTATGCACTTGATAATGTTGTGGCTACAAATGATAGTTCAAATGTGAAGTTAGAAACAGAAGAGTTAATGTGGAGAAAATTGGACGAAAAAATTGTAAGTGATAAGTTTGTTCGTATCACAACACCAACTGAATTAATTGAAGGATTTGGATTAGTTTCTGATCAACATATTAGAAATTATGTAATAAAAAATGTAACATACCAAACCACTACATCCAAAGCTCAAAAATGAAAAAAATATTTTTAATTGCATTTATATTAACGGCTACACTTTTTGCTCAAGATAAATCTGATATTATAAGAGTTATTGGAGAATCACTTATTGGAAAAACCGAAAATGGAATAAGCTTTCGCGAAGTAATTGGTAACGTTGTTATGACTCAAGGAAATGTGCGAGTAACTTGTAATAAAGCAATTCAAAATTTGACTAACAATAATGCAGAACTAATTGGAAATGTTGTTGTAATGCAAGATTCAATTACTATTCACTCAGAAAAGGGTTACTACTTTGGTAACGAAAAGTATGTTTATTCTAATAAACATTTAACACTTGAAGATGGACATGTTGAACTTACTGCGGATTCTGGTTACTATTACTTTGATTTGAAAAAATCAATTTTTAATTCAAATGTTAAACTGGTTGATTCAGTAAATATATTAAATTCAAACAAACTGACATATTTTAATGATAATCAAAAAGTAATTGCTGTTGGAAAAGTAAATATATCTGATGAGGAATCATCTATATTTTGTGATAGTTTAATTCACTTTAGAGAGCAAAAAAAATCTAATGCTTATAACAATGTTAAAATTGTTAACGAAAAACAACAGCTTACTATAATTGGAGAAGAGTTAGTTGATGAAGGAATGAACAATTATACTCGTATTACTGGAAATCCACTTCTAACAAAAATTGATACTACCGAAAGCGGAAAAGAAGATACGCTTTTTATACGAGCTAAAGTCTTTGAGGCAAAAGAGGATTCTGTTAAAACGCTTTTGGCAATTGATTCTGTTAAAATTATTAGAGGTGATTTATTTTCTGTTAACAATTATGCAATACTTTATAGAGACGAAAATAGATTGATGACAAAGAAAATGAAAGGTGATAAAAATTCCCCAATTCTTTGGTTTACAAATTCTCAACTTGTTGGTGATTCAATAAATATATTTTTATCAAACAGTAAACTTGATTCAATACAGATTAGAAATGATGCGACAATTCTTTCAAAGAATAAAAATTATGAATATCGTTACGAGCAAATTTCGGGCGATAAAATAAATATGTATTTTAGAGATGGAAAATTGAAATTAACCAATGTAGATGGTGGAGTTTTAAGCATTTATTTTATGTATGAAAAAAATGAACCAAATGGGCTTATAAAATCGAGCTCAAACAAAGCCAAAATGATGTTTGAAAATAATGAGGTGGTAAATGTTTCTATGTATGAAGCTGTTCAAAGTGAATATCATCCAGAAAAATTAGTAAAGGGGAATGAGCTAGATTTTACTATCCCTACATTTATTATTTATAAAAATAAACCTATGAAAGCAGAATTGATTCAGAGGAGTAAATAGATGTCCAAAATATTAACATTAAGAAGTGAAGATTTAGTTAAGGCATATAAAAAAAGGACAGTTGTTGATAAAGTTTCAGTAAGTGTTAACCAAGGTGAAGTTGTGGGTTTACTAGGACCAAATGGTGCTGGAAAAACAACAACATTTTATATGATTGTTGGAATGATAAAACCTAAAAGTGGTAAAGTCTTTTTAGATGAAACGGAAATATCTTCAGAGCCAATGTACAAAAGAGCAAAAATGGGTATTGGATATTTACCCCAAGAAGCATCGGTGTTTAGAAGATTAACAGTTGAAGATAATATTATGGCAATCCTTCAACTTATAAAAATGGACGATTCCAAACGAAAAGAGAAAATGGAATCTCTTCTGGAAGAACTAAACATTACTCATATTCGCAAAAGTAAAGGATTTCAACTAAGTGGCGGTGAAAGAAGGAGAACAGAAATTGCTCGCGCTTTAGCTAGTGACCCAAAATTTATTCTTCTTGATGAACCATTTGCTGGTGTTGACCCAATTGCTGTGGAAGATATTATGACGATTGTTGCAAACCTAAAACATAAAGGCATTGGAATTTTAATAACCGATCATAATGTTCACGAAACACTTGGCATTGTTGACCGTGGTTATATTCTGATAAATGGAAAATTATTTAGAGATGGAACAGCTAGTACTTTAGCTGAAGATGAAGATGTAAGAAAGCTTTATCTTGGCGAAAATTTTAAGCTAGAAAGATATTAGTAACAATAACAAAAAAGGAAAAACATGAATCTATACTCAATATATATAACATTACATATAATTTTTGCTGGCATTTGGCTTGCATTTTTTGCAGTGGAATTTATTCTGCGGGGAAAAATAAATAAAGGAATTGCTGTAAAAGAAAATGTTTCAAATTACTTAATGTTTACAAATGTTTTTGGAATAGCCGGTTCAATAGGTATTTTAATTACAGGAATACTGCTTGTCCTAAATTCTGGATACGGATTTTTTGACATGACAAGCAATCATTGGTTAGCAGCAAAGCAAATTATCTTAGTTGCTATATTAGGATTTACTGGTGGAATGGTTATTCCTGCTGCAAAAAAAATAAGAAAAGAGCTTGAAAATAATGTTGATACCTTGTCACAAGGAAATCTTAATAAAATATTTAAGGTTAATTTGATAATAAACATTTTGGTTCTTATAAATATTCTATTTGCAATCACTCATAGGTTCTATTCTTAATATTTATTGGGAATATATTTAGGTAATCTATTTAAATTTTCTATTTGGGATAAAATTTGTTTTTATCCCAAATAGAATTCGGGGTTTAGCGTTTTCCATTTTTTATTAAAGTTAGTGTGGTTTATAATCACTTGCCAAACAATCCAAAAGAAGTTTTCCTTTTTATTTAGTTTTAAAATTGAAGTTAAAAATGAAATTATATCCCAGTAATGCGTTTTCGTGTAAATTCATTTTCAATTAAATGCGCTAAACGTTTCTAATTCTTTCGCTCACATCAAATAAAGGTTTAGTGAATTTTCCCACAACAAATAAATTGAACCAAAAAATTTGGGCATAAATATTTTTGCTACCATTATTTTATTTACTTGGTTTACAATATTCCAATTATTTTGTACTCATGCATGAAGCATATAATCGACCAATCAAAGCACCGATGCAATAATATTAATTGGAATTATATTTTCTTCTAATACCTTTATAGCTCCAATATGAGCAAGATCTCTGGCACCATCTATCCCAAGGACTAATGCAATTTTCTCTTTATTGATATCCATTTTTTACTATCTTCCAGTAACTTGTAAATAAGTTGTTTTCTTAACAATGTAATTTGCTTTTGCATCAATCAACTGATCCTCTGTTTGCTGGAGCAGAGCCTGCGCTTCAAGTAAATCAGAAGTCGTGATTAGTCCATTTTTATAGCTATCATTATTTACTTTATAATTTTCTTCAGCCTGTACTTTTGATTCTTCGCTCAACAAATATTGCTTGTAAGAGTCGGTTAAATCCTGCCATGCTTTTTCCATCTGGAGAACTAACAGTTCAGAATTGTTTTTGAAATTGTTTTCCGCAATCTCCTCTTTGATGCTGCGCTCTTCAAGCTCGTGGGAGCCGCCCCACCAATTGGAGATTGGAATTGATACGGTACCGAAAACCATTCCGAGTGTTCTGCCTTTGCCTTCATCAAATTTCATGTACATCCCGTTTACACCGATTCCAGCCTGCGGTAAATATTCACCGAGTTTCATATTCGTTTTAAGTTCTTCTGCTCTAACGGATAATTCGAGAAGACTGTATTCATTCCGGTTTTTCAAAGCATCCGTGTTATCAATAAGAAGACTCTGCGGAAGCTCGCCGATTGCCAGTTCATCCCGCAAAACCAAAGTGGAATCGTAAGGAATACCGATATGCTGGCAGAAAGCCATCGTAGCAAGTTTAGTCCCGTTTTCGAGTTTGGATTTGTTTAGAAGTACCTCGCTCAATTTCAATTTTACTTTCAACAAATCGTTTTTCATTACAAGTCCGGATTTGAATGCATCTTCAACCTGGATTAATAAACGGTTCAACAGAGCTTCATACTTTTCAATTGTAATGTGTTTTTCTTCGAGCGAAACAATCTGCCAATATTGCTCTTCGGTTTTTTGAAGGATTTCATTTTGTGTCATTTTACCTTTTAACTCGCTCGCTTCTTCGCCGAGTGAGGCAAGTTTATTTCCATTGATTATTCTGCCGCCGGCAAATATAGGCTGCATAACATTGATATAACCAATTGTTCCTTTCTTAAGCAGTTCCATTGTTCCGCCGGGGAAATATGCAAACTGAGTTGCGGTAGCAAGATTTGCCGGATTACCATCATAGACGGGAAGGTTCCCGCCGGGAGTTTCCATTTCCATTAAACTTTTTTGAGCTTCGAACATAAATCCGCCTGCACTTATATTCGGGAAGTAGTATGTGAAAGCGGAATTTTTTATTTGACGAGAAGCATCAACTTCTAATTTGCTGTTCTTACTTTCCGTATTGTTCTGCAAAGCAAACTGCTTGCTTTCTTCGAGCGTTATTACTTTTTGCGCAGAAACATAATTGATACTTAAGAGTATCATCACGAGAATAAATAGATTTATATTTTTCATGCTAATTCAGCCTCCTCAACTTTGTCAAAATCTTTTCTGTGGAATAAATAATAAAGAACCGGAAGAACTATAAGCGAGAGTATCAATCCGAAGGTCAACCCAAAACAAATTACAGCACCAAGCGGACCCCATAGCGGTGAGCCGCTTATAATCATTGGGATAACGCCAACTGCCGCAGCCGCGGATGTTAAAAATATTGGGCGCATTCTTCTTTTTGCCGATGAGATTGCCGCTTCTTCAAGTGAATGACCGTGTTCTCTGCGAAGTTCCTCGGCATACGAGACATAAATAATTCCGTTACGCACTACAATTCCCATCAAACTGATTATCCCAATTAATGCAGTTACACCGAAAGGATAGCCGGTTATCTTCACTCCCAGTGCCGCACCGAAAATACTTAGCGGCATCGTCATCATAATAAGAAGAGATGTTTTTGTGTTTCTGAATTGGACTAACAAAATGATGAAAATGATTGCAATAGTAATTCCCATTGCATAATAAATTGGCGTCACTTCCTCATTGTTCATTTCATATTCGCCACCATAATTTATTTCAACGCCATGCGGCAATTTCATATTTTCAATTATCGGTTTTGCTTTGCTAAATATATCGGCTGCATAAATACCTCTCTCGACATCTACCATCACAGTTATCGTGCGGACTCCGTTTCGTCTGGCTATTTCTCCTTCAGTCCATTCTTGTTTTAAATCAGCCAGCTGTCTTACTTGCACTGATGAAACCAAAAACGGCGAGGTTACATATTGATTCATAATATCATCAACACTGGTTTTTACTTTTTTATCAACTCTTAAATTCACATTTACCGGATAATCATTTTCCCAAATAGTTGAAACCGGAAAACCTTTTGTTCCAACCATCAGCGAATAATCAAGAATTGTTTTTGAATAACCGAGCCGGCTTGCTTCGTCTTGTTTAATATCTAATCTTACTGATTGAAGCGGCTGTTCATAATCAGTTCTAACCCATTTAGCACCTTCAATTTCGCGCATTATACCCGAGACTTGTGCAGCAACTGTTTTTATTGTGGAAATACTATCACCAGAAATTTTAATTTCAATTGGCGCTTTACTGGAAGCCATTTCAAGCTGTTTCCATTTAATATGCGCATTCGGATTTGAGTCGCTGTATTTATTACTGTATTCATCAAGTATTTCTTTTGTTGCTTCACTTGATTCCGTTATTACAAGTAACTGCCCAAAATGTTTTGCCGGAAAATTAGGCGCGTAAAGTGAGTTGAATCTTGGCGAGCTTGTTCCTACAAATGCGGCTACTTCTTTTACACGTGAATCTTTACTTAACATATTTTCAATTTCTTTCAATACCGAGTCGGTTTGCTTTAATGAACTTCCAACCGGCAGCGAAACTTCAACCGCGAATTGATTGCGTTCAAAAAACGGAAATGGCTGTTGTGGAGTTATCATCATTATTAATAAGCCAAATAAAAATGACGCGGCTCCAACAATTACAACAGTCTTTTTCTTCTTGAATGATTTTTCTAAAGCTTTATCATAAAAAGATTGAAGCCATTTTAAGAACGCCGCCTTTTTACCTTTGTTATTTTCTGAATTGATGCCTTGTTTAATAAAGATAAAACACATTAATGGAACCAAAACTACAGCTACTATAAGCGAGACTAAAAGAGCAAAAGCAACTGTTTGAGGTAATGATTTAATAAAATCGCCCGCAAGACCGGTCATCATCATTGCCATTGGCGCAAAAGAGAATATAAGAATTAAGGTTGCAGAAAAAACCGAGCCAAAAAGATCAGTCACGCTTTGCGAAGCGGCATCGTGAGGCGATATGCCGTGATCAAGTTTTTCTACATAATTATCTATTATAACTATAGCGTTATCTACCACCATTCCAAGAACAATTATTAAACCGGCAAGCGATACAGTTTGAAGATCCATTCCGGTTGCCCACATTATTCCTAGTGTAATTAATATGGATATAGGAATTGCGGAGGCAGCAACTAGAGCTACTCTTCTTGGCAGCAAAAGAATTGTTACCAAGATAACCGAGAATATTGCAAGACCGAATTCTTTAAGAAAATTTAGAATTGATTTTGAAACGAAACTCGGCATATCGGAAATTAGTCCAACATGAACATCGGAAGGAATCTCAGACTGAAATTTTTCTATTTCTTTTTTTACTTCATCGCCGTATTGAACAATGTTATTACCGGGAAGCATCTCTAACGAGACGATTAAACATTTTTTACCGTTAAGCCGTATGTATGAATCCGGCTCTGCATATTCACGAACAACTTTTCCAACATCTTTAACCCGGACAACATTTCCCATTGGATCAGAATAAATAATTTGATTTGCTATATCACTTTCTGTTTTGTAACCAGATGGAATGTGAATCGGGCGAATAAATCTTCCATCATCAATATCGCCGGTATAGTTTATCATTCCCTGTGGTTTTAATGCGGTTAAAACCATCAATGGTTTGATCCCGTAATTTGTAAGCTTAGAGTCGTCTATGTAAACATTGATTTCTTCTTTCTGCAGACCAAAATGTTTTACTCTTGATGTCGCCTGTATCTTGCGAACATTGTCTTCAAATTTTTCGACATATCTTTCAAGTTCTTTATATGTTTTCGTTTCAGATTCAACTGCAAGCAACACGGCAGATGTGTTTCCAAAATCATCATTCGCGTATAAAGACATTACTCCGGATGGAAGTTCTCCCTTAAATTCATCTAACCCGTGCTTAAGTTTTGCCCAGAACGCTTTTGGATCTTTTTCCTTTTTATTTACTTCTACATAAATAACCATCACATTTTCTTTAGAGATGGAATGGGTTTTCTTTTTATCAACGGATTCAAACTGGAATAAATAGTTTTCAATCTTTTTGGTTAGCTGTTCTTCCACTTGCTCGGAAGTTGCGCCCGGGAATATTCCAATTATTAATCCCTGCCGTATTTTAAATTCCGGAAACTCATCACGCGGCATTTCTATCAGTGCCGCTACTCCAAATAATACCAGTATACTTGTGGTAACAATTATTAATTGTTTATACCGGAGAATTATTTCTATTAGAGACCTTTTCGTTTTCATAAATATATTCCCCACTAATTACTTTTAACTATTTGTATTAAAGAATTATCAACAAGTTTCTGCTGACCCGTAACCACAATTTGTTCTCCTTCATTTAATCCGCTTGTCACTTCTACACCATTTCTTAAAAGTCTTCCGGTCATTACATGTTTTCTTACAGCTTTATTTTGATTTACCACGTAAACAAAATTGTTCCCCTTTTCATCAACCAATACTGCTCTGCTTGGGACCAACAATCCCGAAGCTACATTTTGCTTATTAATTAAAACGTTACAAATCATTCCCGGTTTCATTTCATAGTTTCTATTTACAATACCTATTTTGATTTTATATGTGTGAGCTAGTGGATCAGCCATAACACCTATCTCCTCAACCGTTCCAGTGAACTCAGCATTATTCAATGCTGCGATTGTAATATTCGCTTTCTCTCCCTTTTTAATTGATGCGATTTCGTTTTCGGCTACCGGCACACGTGCAAATACTTTTTCTATCTTTACAATATTGATAGATGTTAAATTCGGTATCGCAGCCATTCCCGGTTCTATTGCTCGTTTACCCACAACACCATCAACCGGCGAGTAAAGGTTACAATCGTCTAAATTCTTTTTCGCAATTAATGTTGCAGATTTAGCTTGTTGAAGTCCGGTTTCAACTTCCACTAATTTTATTTCCGGAAGGTTGCCGTTTTTATACATCGGCAATAAGCGTTTATATGCGTCCTCAGCTTGTTTCTGAGTTGCCAAAGACATTTCGTAAGCGTTTTTATAGCTCTCATTATTTATTACTGCAAGAATCTGTCCCTTCTTAACAAAGTCTCCTTCCGAAACGAGAACTTTTGATACACTTCCAATTGTTGAAAAACTTAATGGAATCGATTCGGATTCTTCGATTGTTCCGCTATAGGCAATTGCTTCACTTCCATTTATTTTTTTTGCTTGTTCAACTTCTACTTTAATTTCGGTATTATTTAGTGTGCTTTCTGTTTTACCATCAGAACAGCTCTGTAAAAAATAGCCAGTGCATGCAATGAGTAGATAAGTTAAGATTTTGTTTGTTTTCATTTTATTCCTTTTAGTTAATTAGACAATATTTGTTTTTGGGTCGAAATCAGTTTAAAAAATTTTACATCATATTGGAAATGAATCTTGTACCAACTATGAGTGGACAATTTGAGATTCTGTTTGTTTTCATTTTTTGTTTAGCCTATTAGACGATATATGTTTTTTAGTCGATTCCCGCATAAAAAATTTTAGAATCCTTCAGCTATCACTCTTGTTGCAATATCTATCATTTCGTTATCATCATTATCAAAGAAGAGATATATAGATAATCCGCTGATCATTCCAACAATTACACTTGCAAATTTATTTATCTCTGTATCTTTGATATAATTAAATTCTCCTGCTATATGTCCTTCTTTCAGAATTTCAATAATAATTGCTTTTTCTCTATCATTTAGTAGTTTAGAGGTTCTTGCGATAAACTCTTGATTTCCTTTTATCTCCCCGGAAACTAAAGAATAGAGACTAACAGATTTTTTTATTTCTTTCAACATTGTTTCTATATACTTTTTTAATTTCTCTTTCGAAGAAATTAAATCAACAGTAGAAGATTTTGCTTTGTGAATAATGTTACTAAGTTCAACTTGTACCAATAATTCAAAAATCTCATCTTTACTTTTAAAATAATAATAAAGCGTACTTTTTCCTTTTCCGGCTTCATGAGCTATGTCTTCCATAGTTGTCTTATTTAAACCCCATTTTTGAAAGACTCGCTTTGCAGCCTCAAGGATTGCGCTTTTTACTTCTTCATCTTTATTCATAATATTTATCCTTATTAGACGTTTTTCGTTTTACGGTCGAAACATAATATATTTTTAAATATGATGCAAGCAAAAAAATATATGGATTAAATATTTTGGTATGTTACTAATGTATTTAATCCTAATCTGTTCAATTTGACCGAATAAAAATATTTATACTTTCTTGAATTTTATCTCATCATAAATTCAGATTCTAAATCCAAATACTCATTTAGCGAATTTTTATAACGATATAACAATTTTTTTGTGCTTTGCACAACATTTAGACTTACTTTACAAATTTGAGTAGCTTCATCTTTTGCTCTCTCTATAAATTCGGAGTCATCATAAAAATCATTTATCAATCCTAATTTTTTAAGTTCTGTTGCTGGTAACTTTGTACCTCTGAATAGAAGTTCTGCTACTTTAGACTGGCCGAGATAATTTGGCAGAAAGAAGGGTAATGCTCCACTTGGGTGAAGTCTGTATTTTATATGTGAGAGAATAAAATTTGTATTAGCTGAAGCAAAACGAAAATCAGCAGCAAGTGAAAGTCCAAAAAATGGTGAAACAATATCTCCATTTATTGCAATTACTATTATTTTCCTAAAAGAAATAACTTTTCGTATTAAGTTACCCAAAATAGTTATTTCACGTGCACGTATTTCATTTTTAACAAATCGAGAAATTTCTTTTGGATTTTCACTGTCAAATTCATCGCCAATGATATCTTTCAAAAAATTGACATAAGCATTTTCAGACATAGCTTCTTTTTCATTTAAAACTAAAACGCCCCTTACTTCCAATGATTTTTCAACTTTATCAAACCATGGAATAATATCTAGATTTCTGGTTATTGAAGAAACACTATTAAAGGCATTTCCTTTAATGGTTAAAACAGCTATATCATTTTCAACAATACATTGGAATTCATTATTACTGAATTCGATGTCTTTTAATCCATTCATTGTGTTCTCCTATTTTTTAATTAGAGGTGCCATTATAATAAGGCACCTCAAAAAATATTTAACTATTCATTGACTTACTTCTTTTTTCTATCTTCAAATATGTAGTAGAATGCTGGAATAACAAATAGTGTTAACACTGTGGATACAAGTAAACCTCCAATGGAAACAACGCCAAGTGGTTGTCGCATTTCAACACCAGAAGAACCAATACCAATTGCTAGAGGTAACATACCTAAAATAATTGCTAATGTTGACATAATAATTGGCTTCAATTTTTGTGGACACGCTTCAATAAGTGCATCTTTTACACTCATATTTTGTTCGCGCACAAGTTGATTTGTATAATCAAGCATTAGAATTGCGTTATTCACAACAATACCAATAAGCATTATTATAGCCATCAATGATGTTATTGCAAAAGAAATATCAGTGTAGTATAAGGAAGCAAGTACACCAATAATAGCAAGCGGAACAGTAAGCAAAATAAATATTGGTTGAACAAAACTTTCAAGAATAGCTGCCAAAAGCATATACGTTAAAAGCATAGCTAACATAAATGCAAAAGACATATCACTTACCATTTCATTCATCATTTCTGCTGTACCAGACCATTTAATTTTGTATCCAGCAGGGAAGTCAATATCTTCCATCCGTTTATCAATTTCACTTGTAATATTTCCCATTGGTACACCAGGAGCAGGGGAGCCGGTAAATTGAATTGTTACGTATTTATCACGATGTAAAATTTTTGAATAACTCTTTGTAAAATTAATTTCTGCTAATTGTGCAATTCTATAAACATTTCCATTTCTTGATGGTATTGAAATTTTACCAATTTTTTCTGGAGTATCAACAGAAGCATCATTCATTGTTACAGTTATATCGTACTCTTCACCATTTTCCAAATATTTTGAAGCTGTAATTCCTTCAAGAGCAGAACGCACAGTAATCGCAATTTCTTGTGCTGTAATTCCGCTTTCGCTTAGTTTTTTTCTGTCGGGAATTATTGTTATTTCAGGTTTTCCTTCTCGTGAACTCTGATCTAGATTTATGAGTCCTGGAATATCTTTTATTTTAGCAAAAATTTCATTTTTTAGTTTATCTAACTCTTCTAAATCTTGTCCCATTAAAAAGAACTGAATTGGTGAACCACCACCTCCAAATGATTTGTAATCCACAGTTATCAATCGGGCATTTGGAATTTCAGAAAGATCTTTTACGAAAGCAGAAATATAATAATTTAGGTCATTCTCTCTTTGATCAGCCAATACAAAATTTATATCCATACGTGCAACATTTGTTCCAGTATTAACATCAGTTATTTTACCAAGCTCTGTAACAATGCTTTTTATTCCAGGATAGTTTTTAATTTTATCTTCCATAGATTTAAGCACATCTCCAGTTTCATGAAGATTATATTCTTGAGGAAGTTCAACAGTAATTTGTAACAATCCATTATCTGATTGAGGCATCATATCAAAACCAATTTTAGGTCCATAATACATAACAGAAAGAATAAAAAGCACAAATGATATTACAATAATTCCAAAACTTACAAATTTGTTTTTTAATGATTTAGTAAGAATACTTCTATAAAAGTTATCCCATATCAAATAAAATTTGTCAGCTTTCATAGCAAGTTTATTAACTTTTCCATCTTTTCTAATCATTAAGGAAGCTAGCATTGGTGTTAAAGTAAAAGAAAACAATAGTGAAAATAATGTTGAAAAAGCAGCAGCAAGTGCCATTTCCTTCATAAACATTCCAACCATAGAAGACATATTTGCAATTGGGAGAAATACCACAACGTTTGTTAAAGTAGCAGCAATTACTGCAATAGAAACTTCAGTTGTACCTTTTAGTGAGGCTTCTTTTGGAGAATTTCCCATATCCTTGTGTCTAAAAATATTTTCCAGAACAACAACAGAGTTTGAAACAAGCACACCAACCGAAACAGATATTCCCATAAGTGACATCATATTCAAACTCATATCAAACCACTGGAATAAAAGAAAAGTAGAAATTATAGATGCAGGCATTGAAAGAGCTACAATAATTGTTGAGCGAATATTGAACAAAAACAAGAAAAGTATAAGTGAAGTTAAAAGAACACCAAGTGAAATATTGCTAGTTGTATCTTCAACAGAGCTGCGAGTAAAAACTGAGTTATCACTTACTATTTTAAGTGTTAGTCCTTCTGGTAATGATTTAATAATATCTGGCAATGCGGCATTTACAGCATCCGACACTTCAACCTCATTGCCATCAGAACTTTTAATAATTGAAAGACGAACCGCATTTGAATCTGAAATACCAGATTCGCTATCAAAAAATACCACTCGTTTACGAATTTCTTTTCCACCATCGTCAACATTTGCTATTTGAGCAAGTCTTTTATCACCAAAAGCTGTTGGTATTTCAAGATTTTTTAGTTCATTAATATTTTGGAATTTACCTTTAACGCGAACCGAATATTCCTGATCAGATAATTTAAATGTACCACTTGGTAAGTCAATATTTTGTGCTCCAAGCAATCCAATCATTTGCGGAAGAGAGATGAAATTTTCGTAAACAACTTTATTATTAAAAGCTACTCTAATTTCTCTTTCTTGACCACCACTAATTTTTACATCCGCAACACCATTTATTTGAGATAATCTATCTTTCAATTTTGTTGAGGCAATATGGTATAATTCCCGTGAATCTTGATCTCCACTTAAAACTAAATCCATTATTGGAGCGGCATTAATATCAATTTTTTGAATAATTGGCTTTTTTGCATCATCGGGAAGATCATTTAAAATTTGATCCACTTTATCTTTAACTTCTTGATTTGCAACATCAACATCTTTTGCTAAATCAAATTCTAAAAAAGTAATTGCGGCTCCATCCATGTTATATGATTCTATTCTTTTTATCTGACTTATTGTTGAAACAGCATCTTCTATTTTTTTAGTAATTAAAGTTTCTGTTTCTTTTGGACCAGCACCAGGATAAATTGTTGTAACTGTTACATATGGAATTTCCACTTTGGGCATATTATTTAGATTCAACGTATTGAATGCTAAACCACCAAAGAGAATAAAGACAGCCAATACTACGGTAGTAAGTACTGGACGATCAATTGAAAGTTTTATTAAATTCATATTGTCTCCTTTACTTAACCACTTTTATTTTGGAACCGTCTATTAAACGCACAATTCCTTTAATAATCAGTGAATCATCTAATTTTAAGCCATCCTTTATTTCATAATCAATTCCATTATCATTGGAAATTGTTATATAGTTTTTAACAGCTTTATCACCGTTTGCAACAAAAACATATTTTTTGCCATTATCGTCTTTTAGCAAATTACGAGAAATAGTAATTGCCTCATCATTTTTGTATGTTATAATTTTAACATCCGCAGTTGTTCCAGCAAGAATTTCTCTTTTACTATTATCAAATACTAAATCGGCATAAAATGATTTTGTCATTGGGTTTACACTAAGTGACAATTCAGAAACTTTTCCAGTAAACGATTTGCCACCAACTGTTGCAATTGCTTCCATTCCAATTTTAATCTGCATCCTTTCAGAATCAGAAAGCAAAACTCTAATTTTCATTTTATTTAAAGTTGCAATTGTAAATAATGATGTTCTATCTTTTACATTATCACCAACATGAACCATTATATCTGTTATTGTTCCATCATATGGTGCATCAAGTTTTAACATATCTTTCATTGTTTGGTAATTTCTTTTAGCAACTACATATTGAGTTTCAACACCGTCAAATTGAGCTTGCGCTATTTCACCTTTTTCATGAAGAGCTTTCATACGTTCATAAGTTTTTTCTGAGTTTTCATAAGCTGATTGTGCTTGTTGATATTGCGAAGCTGGCGAATCTTCTGGAAATTGAATAATAACATCATTTTTCTTAACAAAATCACCTGGTTTTGCATTTATTTTTTCAATTCTGCCACCAATCATTGCACCAATAATTGTTTCTTTTTCACCACTAAATTTTCCGTAATATGTTAAATATTTTACAAATTCTTTTTTAGATACTTTTTCTACAGCTACTGGAATTCCTTCTTCCTTTTGAATTTGCTCCATGCTTTTCGATTCTTTTATTTCCTCACTTGAACATCCTGTAAATCCTACAATAGTAAATAGAAATACTACTGTGAAATAGAATAAATATTTCATTCCATGTTTCATCTGTTTATAACTATTTGTTTTTGTCAGATGGAACTCGCAATTATAATCATTTTCTTGTGTGTAAGTGATTTTGTGCACTCGTTTCATAATTTTTCCTTTATTTTTAATATTTAATTTTATTAACTAATTTTCTAAATAATCTGATACAAAATCGTAGTATTGTTCATCTACACGTCCAACTAAATTATAAAGTGCAGCTTTTGCAACAAGATAATCATGAACAGCGTTTGTAAAATTAATTTTAGATTCACTCAATGATACATCGGCATCTTTAACTTCCAACTCGCTTCCTACACCTTCTCTATATCTGTCTTCTGCAATTTTATAAGCTCTTTCAGCTAAAGAAATATTTCTTTTCATTGCGTCAATTTGTTTTTTAATTCTAGTTAAATCATTTAATTTTGAATTTACTTGCAATTCAGTTGCATCCGTTAAGCTTTTAATTTGCTCTTCTGTTTGTTTTGAAACAATTATGTCTTGCTCAACTTTATTTTGAGTTCTTCCACCTTGAAAGAGATTCATTGAAAAACTTAAACCAACTATAGCGGATGAATAATTATTAAACTTCCATTCTTCACCTGAGCCTGCATATGTATAATTGCCAAATGCGGCAATTGTTGGCCAGTAACCGCCTCTATCAATTGCTGTAAATTCTTTATCCAATTGGCTTTTAATTTTAAGTGTGCTCAAAGTAAGATTATAATTTTTTGCCTCAATAATTAATTCATCTATTGATGGTAACACTTCTTCTTCATAAACCATTTCGCCAATTACTTCAATATTTTGGTCTTGCGGAAAATTTAGCAATATTTTAAGTCCATTAGTTGCATCAGTATTTGCATTTTCTAACTGTGATAATATTGGTCTAATATTTTCGACTAATACTTCAACTTGCATTTCTGCAAACTCAGAAACTAAACCCTGCGCTCTCATTGCTTTAATATTACTTAAATGATCGTTTGCATTTGTAAATCGTGATTTAGCTATATTATATAAATCTCGTGTTAACAACACACCGTAATATGCTTTTTTTATATCAAGAACAGTTTTTGATATTGTTCCTTTCAAATTTTCAATTGCTAGATTTTTATATATTTGAGAAGCCCCAATTCCAGTAAATACTGCAGAATTAAATAGTATTTGAGTTACTTGAGCTTCTGCTTGAAAGTTATTGGCTTGAGCAAAAGTTTGTAGTTTAAAATCCATTGGCAAATATTTATTATCGTCACGTGGAATTATACCTTCATCAAACAAAACACTGTAAGTTGAATTATTTAACATTGCATAAAAATCTGGGAAGGCTGTTTTAGGTTTTTCAAGGAAATGTGTAAATCCTCCAGTAATATCTAATGAAGGTAAAGCATAACCAAATGCTTCAGAAACGGCAGCATCTGCTTTTCTAACTTCCATTTTTGAAATTTCAATTTCTCTGTTATTTTGAAGAGCTATTTGAATTGCTTCTCCAAGAGTAATCTGAGTTTTTTGCCCAAATATTTGTGTTAAACTCAGCAAAACTCCAATCAATATTAGTTTAATTTTCATAGTACAATAACACTCCATTATTTTTTATTTAATTTTATTCCATTTATTATATAATTTATTAATCGCTCAACCATTAGTGATATATTTTCAAAATCAACTTCATGGACAAACTCAGCATTAGAATCTGTATAATGACTTCTAAATATTGCAGGTACTAGGTACTCAATATCTTTTGCAACAATTTTTGTGTCATGTTTAATAAATAATCCAGATTCAACACCTTCAATTAAAATTGCTTCAATTACTTTGCATTCATTATTCTGTAAATCTTGAAATTCATTTTTTATTACCTTGCTTAATTCAATAAATGCACTAAGTTTAACAGTATAACTTAATGTTCGTTCACGAATAAATAAGGCTAAACTCTTTATTACTTTTAAAATTTTTTGATCAGCTGGTAGGTTCTCCAAAATAATTTTATCCAAATATTGGATATGATCCTTTATTTCTTCCTCAATAAGTTCTCTGAAAAGTGCTTCTTTACTCTCAAAATAATAATAAAGGGAATTTTTTTTCATCCCAAGCATATTGGCAATATCTTCCAAAGTTGTTTTAGAGTATCCATAAGCAGCAAAGGATTTAATTCCTGCAGCTTTTATTTCGTCTCTTTTCTTATCAAACTTATTTATTTTCATGATTTCGAACTTTTGTTATTAAAGTTCGAAAATTAAAAAAATCTAATCGTTTTATCAAGAGAAATTCTAATCACCATTTTTGATTTGATTATTATTTTTATGGAAAATTTCAAAAAGTAAAAATAATATTTATCTGATAACTTCTTTTAGCTTGATATAACCATTTTTGCTAACTGGAAGTTTTTCTCCGCTCTTTAGAATAACAATATGGCTATCTTTTTCGAGAAGTGATATCTCTTTTATTTCATTTAGATTAACAATATATGAGCGATGAATTCTAATGAATGAATCGGGGAGATGTTCTTCATAATATTTCATTCTATTTTGCTTTAAAAATGAACCTTCTGTACTGATAATATTTACATAATCATCTTGAGCTTCAAGATATTTAATATTATCAATTGGAAGTACTACAATTTTATTGCCCTTTTTTACAACAATTCTGCTCAATTTTTCATCTGATTGAATAAAATTTGAATGGCTTAAAATATGTTTATCGTTATTATTTGAATTACCAATTTTTTCAATCACCTTGTTTACAGCCTCGGCAAATCTCTCTCGCGAAAACGGTTTTAGTAGATAATCAACAGCATTAACTTCAAAAGCTTTTAGCGCATATTGGTCATAAGCAGTAGTGAAAATAATATTATGTGGATTTTCTAATAGCTCCAACATTTCAAATCCAGTTAATTTTGGCATTTGAATATCTAGGAATATTAAATCAGGATTGTGTTCGTTTATTGACTTAATTCCTTCAAACCCATTATCGCATTCATCAACTATTTCGATGTTATCAAATGATTGTAGAAAATTTCTAATCAAATCTCTGGCTAGCTTTTCATCATCTATTATTATTGTTTTCATAAATTATACTTCTTTCTTAATTCGAAATATTACTTAATTGAATGCAAAATCATTCAACGGGAATTAATAAAATAACAGTAAAAATATTATCTAATTTTTTAATGGAAATCAAATTGGGTTTATTATAAATCAGTTTCAGCCTACTATTAATATTTTGAAGACCAATACCTTCACCACGTTTATTGCTAAATGTTGAATCAAAATTGTTTGAAATTGTAATTTCTAGATAGTTTTCTTTGCGCTTGCAATTAAAATCAATATGTATTGTATCGCTACTTTCATAAACTCCATGTTTTACACAATTTTCAATTAATGGTTGTAAAATCATATTTGGAATTTGTATGTTTTTGCAGTCTTCTGACAAATTAAGTGCAAATTCCAACCGATTTCCAAATCTAATTTTTTCAATTTTTAGATAAAGATTAATGTTTTTTAATTCTTCTTCTAGCGATACTTTTTTAACATCATTTCCAGCAAGGATTTTTCGCAAAAATTCGGATAAATTTATTGACATTTCCTGAGCTTTTTCTGGATTAGAAATTGTAAGAGATGAAATTGAATTGAGCGAATTAAAAATAAAATGTGGGTTAATTTGATATTTTAACGATTTCAATTCAGCTTCGGCAATTAGTGAATTAAGTTTAGATTCACCAATTACTTTTTCGGTTAAATTATTATAAAAAATAACTACATAATTAGAAATAATTATAATCACTATACATAACGTTCCTATTGAAAATCTTAACACTAAAGTTGAGATATAAAATAATTCGTAGTTAGGATTTAGAAAAATCATAACAAAATATGAAAAAAAGATTGAAATTATAGAAGTGATTATTGCAATTAGTAAATTATAAACTAAAAGATTTGTAAGTGAATAATTTTCAATATTTAAATAATTAGCTGGATACCACAAGCTAAAGGCAATTAAAATAAAAATACCACTGGTAATAAGTGAATCAATAAAAGCGATTTCAAATTCAATATTTTCAATAAAATGTAGTAAAAGGAAGAAGAAAAATCCAACAACTCCAATTATCACATTTAATGTATTTCTATAGTTAATATTTTTTGATATAATATTTCGCATTCAAATTAGTAAGTTTTCAAACTGCATCCGCCAAAAATGACAGCACCTTTTATAATTAAAACTTTATTACTTTCATAAACTTGGTTCACATTAATTATTCTCTTATCATCAACACCACCAAAAATTGAAGTTGCATTAACAATTACTTTCCAATCTCGAGGGACTATAACTTCAACACCACCAAATATTGCAACTATTTCAAGGGAATTAGTACCTTCGGCAAGATTTGCTTGATGTAAATCTAGTTGTGTTCCACCTAGAATTACAGTTACTTTTCCCCCTTTAAAACTTTGTGAATTTATTGATTTATTGCCATTTCCAAAGATTGAAACATCGTCAATATAATCTAAATCAATTGTGCTGCTTTTTTCACTTCCAATTTTGAACGAGTTATGGTCATTATCCTTTCGTTTAAATATTATATAAATACCAAAAATAATTAGAAGAATTGGCCAGTACTCATAAAAGTAATATTTTATAGGAATATCAGAATATCGCGATAAAAACCAAAATCCACCGACGCCAACAAATACAAGACCAAGAAAACTATCATTGTGGTTTAATAGAATAAGTACCCCGACTATCATCAAAATTCCAGGAATTGAAAAAATATAATGTGTAAAATGAAAAGGAAGACCAAATAAATTTCCACTAAATGCAAAAAGTCCTATTAGAATTAGCAGCACCCCTGCAATAACCTTTGAATCGTTGTTTCTCATTTTCTTTCTCCTAAAATTTAATATAATTTTTAAGTTCGCCACCACCAAATATGGTTATTCCAGTAATAATTAAAGTTTTGGAATCATCAAAAACTTGATTTTGCTGAATTATCCTTTTGTCTTTAAAACTACCAAAAATTGGAGTTATTTCAATTTTTACATTCCAATTGCTAGGTACCTTCATATTTGTTCCACCAAACATAAAAAATATTTCAAGTCTGTTAATTCCTTCTGCTAAATTTGAATCCATCAAATCAATTTCAGAACCACCAAAAATTGCAGTTAAATTTCCACCTCTAAAATTGTCTATTTGAATAGATTTTGTAGCTCCACCAAATATAGAAACATCATTTATCATTTCGTTTGGATTGTATTCATGCATTTTTTCACTATTTAAACTGATTTTTTTATTTCTAAATATTACATAAGCACCTAAAGCAATAAGCAGAATTGGCCAAATATCGGGAACCCAACAAAGACCACCAATAACAACTAAGGTTAATCCTACTGATTTGTTAGAATTAAAATAAATGATAGTACCAATTAAAATTAAAAACGTCTGCCACCTAAAAATTAACTCCCAAAACTCATAAGGGAATAATCCAAAGTTTTTTAGTAAAAATAGCGAGCCAACAAGAATTACAATAACTCCTACAATTGTATTTGGTTTAAATTTAGGTTCCATCTTTTTTCCTATTTATTATAGTGCAACTTAAAATAATACAATATAATTTGGAACTAATAATCGGTGAATGGAAGTTATAATTCGGTAGAGTCTGAAAATATTCTGCTAAGTTAAATGTTAATTGATATGTGAATTTTGTATTTTACCAAAAGTATTTTTAATGATAAAATATCTGGAATTAAATGATATCAGAAATAAGTTTAATGTTTGGGTTAATACTTGGCGTTATAATTTCGTTTGCAATTACCAAATTATTAATGAAAAATAAAGTAGAATTAGCAAAAGCAAACATTGAAAATGAAAAAAAAGAACAATTATTAATATTAGAAAGAGAAAACTCACAGCTTAAAGAAAGGACTTCCAGAATTGGCGACCTTGAGAATGAAATTGCGCTTATTAATGAAAAGTTAAATAATAAGATTAATGAAAAAACTGATTTAATAAAGAAAATTGCAGAACTTGAAACTTCGCTTGAAAATGAAAGAGAAGGCACAATTGAGAAATTAAAGTTGCTTGAAAATTCTAAGACGGAATTAGTTAACCAATTCAAAAATTTATCAAATGAAATTCTTGAAGAAAAAAGTAGAAAATTTACCGAAACAAACAAAGAAAATATTGATGGAATTTTGGCTCCGCTTAAAAAGGAGTTTGTTGATTTTAAGCAAAGAGTTAATGATGTGTATAAAAATGACTCTGATGATAGAACAGCGCTAAAAACCCAAATTGATGGATTAAAAGAATTAAACGAAAAGTTGGGTAAAGAAGCGTTGAATTTAACAAATGCTTTAAAAGGTGATTCACAAAAACAAGGTGCTTGGGGTGAAGTAATTCTTGAACGCGTTCTGGAAGAATCGGGCTTGCAAAATGGAAGAGAATATGAAACTCAATTATCGTTCACAGATGAAGATAGAAAACGTAAACGCCCTGATGCAATTGTTCATTTGCCAAATAATAAAGATGTAATTATTGATTCAAAAGTTTCAATTGTTGCATATCAAAATTATTACAAAACAGAGGATTTATCTGAGAAAGAACAATATTTGAGGGAGCATTTGCAGAGTATTAAAAACCATATAAAGGGATTAAGTCTTAAAAATTATGATGATATTGAAGAAATTAAATCTCTGGATTATGTTTTAATGTTTATTCCAATTGAATCGGCTTTTATGCTTGCAATGGAAAATAATAGAGAATTATTTAGCGAAGCCTTTGAAAAAAACATTGTAATTGTTACTCCAAGTACTTTATTAGTAACTCTTAAAACTATACAAAATATTTGGCGTTACGAAAAGCAGAATAAAAATTCTCAAGAAATTGCAAAAAGAGCTGGTGATTTACATGATAAATTTGTGACATTTACCACTTCACTTCTTGAAATTGGAACAAATTTGGATAAAGCAAAACTATCATTTGAAACTTCAATGAATAGATTAAAAACTGGCAAAGGAAATTTAATTTCACAAGCGCAAAAAATTAAGAGTCTTGGAATAAAATCAAAAAAAGATTTTTCAGAATTTTTAATTGAAGAATCGGATGACGGTTTATTATTAGATTTTAATAACGATGAAGAAACCATAAATGAATAAGTATTTGAAAATTGGAATAGGTTTATTTGTTACAATTTTGGCTTTATTAGCTGTAATTATTGTAATATCCTATTTTGTATTAGAAGCTAAAATTCCAGAATATAATGGTTTAGTTAATGTATCTGGAATTTCGAACGAAGTTAAAATTTATCGTGATAAGCATGCAATTCCTTTTATTATTGCTGAGGATGAATTTGATGCAGTTTTTGCGCTTGGTTATGTTCATGCGCAAGAAAGACTTTTCCAAATGGATCTTTCGCGCAGAGCAGGTGAAGGAAGACTTAGTGAAATATTTGGAAACACAACAATTGCATTTGATAAAATGTTTCGCACAATTGGAATTTTTAAATTGGTTGAGGAAACATTTTCACAGTCAAATCCACTTTCAATTAAATATCTTGAAACATATTCCGCTGGGGTTAATTCTTATATAAAAGAAGCAAAAGGGAATTACACTTTTGAGTTTGATGTTCTGGGTTATGAACCCGAACTTTGGAAGCCTGAACACAGTCTTGTTTTAGCTAAATTAATGGCGTGGGAATTGAATATAAGCTGGTGGACAGACATGGCGTTTTCTCATCTTGTTCAAAAACTTGGAGAAGATAAAGTAAAAGAAATTCTTCCAGATTTTGATGAAAATGCTCCAACAATAATTCCACAATATTTAATATCAGCTACTTCTTTGGAGCCGGATTTCTACCAAGTAGATAAAGATTTTCGTGAATTCATGGGTTTTGTTGGTACTCATATTGGCTCAAATAATTGGGTTGTAAATAGTAAAAAATCGAAAAGTGGAGCTGTTATAATTGCAAACGATCCGCACTTGGCGTTCCAAGCACCTGGTAAATTTATGTTCTCGGTAATCAGAAGTAATGGATGGAACGGTGAGGGGTTTTCAATTCCAGGTTTACCATCCTTTATTATTGGGAAAAACCAAAATATTGCTTGGGTTCTAACAAATGTAATGGCTGATGATTCAGATTTTTATATTGAAAAGTTTGATTCCTCTGAAACAAAATATTTTGTGGATAATGAATGGAAAAATCTTAAAATTTATGAAGACACAATTCTTGTAAAAGACTCTGAGCCAATAATTTATTCAATAAAGAAAAATCATCGTGGTCCTATAATTTCGGATATACACCCTTTTAATTCGAAGCAGACTATTGATAAAAATAGCAAAGCAAATATAAGCATGCGGTGGACTGCATTAGATAAAACGGAAGAAATATTTGCAATGCTTTCAATTAATAAAGCTAAAAAATGGGATGAATTTGAAAAAGGTGTTGAATATTTTACAGCTCCAGGGCAAAATTTTGTTTATGGTGATAAAGATGGAAATATTGGATATATCTGCGGAGCAAAACTTCCAATTCGCAATTCAGTTAGTCCAACATTGGTATTTGATGGAACAACAACCGATAATGATTGGCAGGGATTTGTACCATTTGAAAAAATGCCAAAGTTATTTAATCCAACTAATAATTTTATAGCATCAGCAAATAACAAAACCATTAACGATTTTCCATATCATATATCCAATTTGTGGGAGCCAGCTTCAAGAATTGAAAGAATTACCGAACTTCTAAACGCTAAGGAAAAACATTCATCTGCAGATTTTAAAAAATATCAACACGATTTTTATTCCCATTACGCAAAAGATATAACTCCATTTATTATAGAGGCTTTTGAAAATTCTAATCTGAAAGACAAAAATTTAAAGACAGCATTAAGCTTGCTTAGCCAATGGGATTTTGTGATAGATATGAAAAGTCAAGCACCAACAATTTTTAACGAATTTTTCCAGAAGTTGATGTTAAATATTTTCAAAGACGAAATGGGGGAAGATATTTTTGAAGAATATATTTTTGTTGCAAATGTGCCTTATAGGAAAGTTAGAGAATTGTTAGACGATAGAAATTCGGAATGGTGGGATAATGTACTTACTGAAAATCATGAGTCTAGCAATGAAATAATTAGAAAAAGTTTGGTTGATGCGCTTTCATCGCTTGAGGAAAAATTAGGGACTGATATCGCTTTCTGGCAATGGAAGGAATTACATACTGTAACTTTCAAACACATGTTCACATACGCATCGCCAATGCTGGGTAGAATTCTTAATATAGGACCATTTCCAATTGGTGGAGACGGAACAACAATATTTAATACTGAATATTCTTTTGTAACTCCTTATGAAAACAAATTAGGTCCGGCACTAAGGTTTATTTTTGATTTTGCAAAGCCTGATGAAGTAAATATTATTCTGCCAACTGGAGAATCGGGATATTTTATGAGCAAACATTATAGTGACATGACAAAATACTGGCTAAATGGAGAGTATTTAAAGATAAATATAAATACTACCAATATTGAAAGTAGAAATTATGATTTGTTGAAATTAAGTAAAGAAAAATAGATAACAATGGAAATGAGATTAGAAAATGGTAAATTTACTATTCAAAAAATAATATAAAATCTTAATACAAAATATATAGAAGAATTATAAAGTTATTAAATATAATACTGGCAAAACACTAAAAGAATGAGATAAAAATGAGAGTTACAGAACACTTATATAAAGCTAATGAAACACTAATTAGTTTTGAAATTATTCCCCCCAAACGAGGTGGTGATATTAAGCAATTACTTGGCGTTTTGGAAGATTTAGTTAAATTTAATCCACCTTTTATTGATATTACAAGCCATGCAGCCGAAGTACTTTATGAGGAGACTTCCAACGGCGGATTTAATATGAAAATTAAGCGAAAACGCCCAGGAACATTAGGTATTTGTGCACTAATCCAAAATAAATATAGTATTGATGCTGTTCCTCATGTAATATGTAATGGATTTACTAAAGAGGAAACTGAAGATTTTCTTATTGAGCTTCACTATTTGGGAATTGATAATGTTCTTGCTGTTCGTGGTGATGATAGTGGTTACAAAAAACCAATAAAATTTGGACGTTCAACAAATAATTATGCAGAAGATTTAGTTAAACAAATTTATAAAATGAATAATGGTATTTATGTTGAGGATACTTTGCTTGATGCAGAAAAAACTAATTTTTGCGTTGGTGTTGGTGGATATCCAGAAAAACATTTTGAAGCTCCAAACATGGATGTTGATATTAAATATGCAAAAGAAAAAGTAGACGCTGGTGCAGAATATATTGTAACTCAAATGTTTTTTGATAATAAACATTATTATGAATATGTTGAAAAATGCAGAGCTGCTGGAATTGAGGTGCCAATAATTCCAGGACTCAAAATGATTACAGGCAAAAACCAGTTAACTTCGCTGCCCAAAAATTTTCATATTGATTTGCCAAGTGAATTAGTAAATGAAATTTCAGAAGCTAAACAAGAACATATTATTGAGATTGGAGTTAATTGGACTGCAAAACAAGTTGAGGATTTACTTAACAATAGTTCTCCTGCAATTCATTTTTATATTATGCAAAACTCAAATCCAATAAATTTATTAATGAAGAAATTAAATTTATAGTATAGGAAAAAGATTGAATACTATCAGATTAAGAAAGCAAATACCACGAAAATTAAAATGGGGTGTTGTTGGTTGTGGTAATTTTTTAGAAAACACATTTTTGCCAGCATTTCAACATCTTAAAAAAAGTAAATTGGTTTCTGTTTATAGTTCTAATATGCAAAGAGCAGCATTTATTAAAAAGAAATTTAATGCAGAAAATAGTTTTAATGACTATAAACAGTTTTTAAGCAGTGATATTGATGTAGTCTATATTTCTAGTAAAAATTCTGACCATTATCAGCAAGTAATTGATGCTGCCAATGCTGGTAAGCATATTCTATGCGAAAAACCACTTTCAATTACATTTGAGCAAGCAAAAGAGATGGTTGAAGTTTGTGAAAAGAACAAAGTAATTCTTACTTTAAATTACGTTATGCGACATCATCCCATAATTAAGAAAACCAAAGAGTTCATAGATAGTAAACTGATTGGGAAAATAGTATCAATTTCTGCAAAATTTAATTATGACTATCAGCCAAATGATAATTTTAGATTTAAAATTAGTGATAGTGGCGGCGGGGCTTTGCGTGATCTTGGCACTCACATGATAGATTTATTGAGATATCTTGGCGGTGAGTTAAATATAGTTGGTGGTGCTGTTGATAATGTAATTTATGATAGTAAAGTAGATGATTTTGCTGCAGCTCTTGTTAAATTTGATAATGGTGGATATGGCGATTTTAATGTTTCGTTCAATGTTAGCGAACCAGTAAATAGAATTGAAATTCTTGGTCATAAAGGAACTATTGTTATTGACAATATGATTGGAAAAAGAAATTCTGCATCAAAAATGATAATTAGTTTAAAGAATGAAGGTAAAAAAGCATTTAGACGAAGAGCTAATAGACAACTATTTTTATTAAGAGATGTTCAGCATGCATTTTTGAAAAATGAATCCCCACTAATTACGGCTCATGATGGGTTAATTAATATGGAATTAATGACTAAACTTGAAATGAAATGAATCTGAAAAAACTTACTAATAATCAAATATCTAAGTTATACTCTATTGCAGAGAATACTTTCGGAATAAAAACTGATGACAATAATAAGGTAACAACATAAATGGTAAATAGTGAAATTACGGTTGGACTTTTATTAGGCGGTGCTTCTGCCGAACGAGCAGTTTCAAAACACTCAGCAGAAGGAGTTTTAAAAGCTCTTAATACTCTTGGATATAAAGTTAAATTAATTGATCCTGCATATGGCAATAATCAACCTATGAATGAAAGTGAATATTTTGCAGAATGCGATTGCTTTCCAATTTCTTCATCAAATTATGTTGATATAATAAACTCTAATTATTTGGATGATGTAGATATTATTTTTAATGCTCTTCATGGTACTTGGGGTGAGGACGGAAAAGTTCAAGCTCTATTAGAATTTAAAAATATTCCATATACAGGTTCCGGAATTTTGGCCTCTGCTGCTTCAATGGATAAACATATTACAAAAAGTATTATTAAACATAGTGGTGTTAATACTCCAGATTGGATTTTAGTTAAGAAAAATACTTTTAGATTTGATGAAGTTAAAAGTATAATTGATGAAAAATATAGTTTCCCACTTGTGGTTAAACCAAATGATCAAGGTTCAGCAATTGGTCTCTCAATTTGTAACACGCCTTTGGAATTAGAAAAAGGAATATCATTTGCATTCCAATTTTCTCAAAATGTATTAGTTGAACAATATATTGGAGGTTTTGAAGTTACAGTAGGCATTATTGACAACCATGTTTTACCAATAATAGAAATTAAACCTAAACATTCTTTTTACGACTACGAATGTAAATACACATCTGGCATGAGTGAATACGAAGTTCCAGCAAAATTTCCGAAAAAAGTTTGCGAGCTTTTACAAAGCCAAGCGCTGCTTGCTTATAACTCCGTTGGGTGTCAAAATTATGGAAGAATAGATTTTAGGATGGACAAAGAATATAACCCATTTTGTCTTGAAATAAATACGCTTCCTGGATTGACAAGTACAAGTCTGCTACCGAAAGCTGCAAAAGCGGATGGCATTAGTTTTGAAGAATTGATAGATAAAATTATTAAAAATTCCTTTGTGTATTTATGAATAAGGAGAAATATCTTAAAATAGTCTATTTAGTATTTGCTTTAATTATTCTCGTTTTTCTTTTTATAAATGATAACGGAGTTCTAAAATATTTTAGCTTAAAAAAAGAAATAAATGAATTAGAAGAAAAAATTGGTTCTACAAAAATTGAAATTGAAAAGCTAAATTCAGAAATAGATTCACTTCAAAATAGTGATGTTAAAATTGAACAAGTTGCACGCAATAAATATCAAATGAAGCATGAGGATGAAATTCCTGTAAAAATAAATAAGCAATAAATAAATTGAAAAAAGTTATTCAAATACCACAAATTCCTTTATCCGAAAGGATTCGTCCTCAAACGTTAGAAACATTCTTTGGTCAAAAAAAACTTGTTGGCTCCGACAAACCAATTGGAGCAATGATAGAAAATGATTCAATTAGCTCCATGATATTTTGGGGACCACCAGGAACTGGTAAAACAACACTTGCAAAAATAATATCTGCAAAAACATCATCAGAATTTTTTCAATTAAATGCTGTTTCCTCTGGAGTTAAAGAAGTTCGTGAAGTTATTAAAATTGCAAAACAGAATTTACTTTATAATAAAAAGACAATATTATTTATTGATGAAATCCATCGGTTCAATAAATCACAACAAGATGCACTGCTAAATTCTGTTGAATCTGGTGAGATTACACTCATTGGTGCAACCACCGAAAATCCATCTTTTGAAGTAATACCAGCCCTAAGATCACGCGCAAGAGTTTATATTTTAGAAGCACTTTCTGCTGAGGATCTAAAATCAATTATACAAAGAGCTATTAAAGAGGATGAATTTCTTAGTTCACTGCCAATAAAATCTGTTGATGAAAATTTTCTAATTTATGTTTCTGGAGGAGATTCTCGCATTCTCTTAAATGTTCTAGAAGATTCTGTTAAATATTTACTTCATAAAGATGAAATTGTTATTACTAAAGAAGTGATTGAAAATATTATCCAACAGAAAAATGTTTTGTATGATAAAGATGGCGAAGAGCATTATAACATTATTTCTGCATTTATTAAAAGTGTTCGTGGAAGTGACCCAGACGCTGCAATATATTGGATGGCGCGAATGCTTGAAGGTGGTGAGGACCCATTATTTATTGCAAGACGTTTAGTAATTTTAGCATCCGAAGATATTGGAAATGCTTCACCTAATGGGTTAGTTTTGGCTGAGGCAGCGTTTAGTGCTGTTCATAAAATTGGGATGCCAGAAGCCAGGATTATTCTTTCGCAATGTGTAACTTATTTAGCCTCATCACCCAAGAGCAATGCTGCTTATCTTGCAATAAAACAAGCTGAACAAGACGTGAAACAGAATCCTCTATATCCAGTACCACTTCATTTAAGAAATGCACCTACAAGTTTAATGAAATCAATTGGGTATGGAAAGGAATACAAATATCCACACGATTTTGAGAATAATTTTATACCTCAAAATTATTTTCCATCTGAAATGAAAAAATCTCAATATTATTTTCCCACAGAAAATGGACAAGAAAAAAATTTAAAAGAGAGATTACAATTAGTATGGAAGGGTATAAAAAATTATTCAAAAAAATAGATTATATCTTTTTGAATAACTTGCCTGGTAATTGCTGAACCACACCCTGAAATTCTAATGTTAAGAGGTTTACTAAAGTATCTGAAATTGATAATGCAGAATCAAGTGCAATTTTATCAATTTGCTTTGGAAAAACTTCTAAGGCTTCATAAGTCTTTTCTTCAAACAATGATAAATTTAGTTTTGGTTTAGGAATATTGTTACCAACAATTGGTTTTAGTTTTAATTTTAATTCATTTAATATATCATCAGGCTCAAAAACTAGCTTTGCGCCATTTCTTTGAATTAATATATTTGTTCCGTTGCTTTGTTCACTTGTTATATTTCCTGGGATTGCAAAGACCTCTTTATTTTGGTCAATAGCAAATTTAGCTGTTTGCATTGCACCGCCATTTTCTCTTGTTTCAATTACCAAAGTTCCAAGAGATAGCCCAGCTATAATTCTATTTCTTTTTGGAAAATTTTGGGCATCAGGTTTTGTACCTAGTGGAAATTCAGAAATTATTGCTCCATTTTCAATAATTTCATTAAATAGCATTTTATTTTCTGGAGGATAAATAACATCTAACCCAGAACCAATAACTGCTATAGTTCTTCCACTTGCTTTGATGGCTGCTTTATGAGCAACCGAGTCAATTCCCCTTGCCATTCCACTAATTATGGTGATATTTTGTTTTGCTAATTCGGAAGAAAAACGATTTGTAACTAATTTTCCATAATCTGTATTCTTTCGAGTTCCAACTATGGATATTGATTGCTCATCTTCAAATTTGTAATTCCCTAATACATAAAGGATTATTGGAGGGTAAAAAATATTTTTTAGTGGTTGCGGATAATCATCGTCCCAATATGTAATAGCTTGCCCACCAAGGTTAATCAAGGTTTCAAGTTCTGCTTCGTATTTATATTTTGATTCACTAAAATCTTTTATAGTATTTGAAACCTTAGTGGCAAGATCATGATTAAGTTGGTCTATTGATTTTAACTGGTCGTAATTAGAATTATAAACGTCACTAATACTACCAAAAGTTTCGGCTAACCGTAATAACTTAATTATTCCAATACCTTCAGTATCTAATAGAGACCGAATTTTTAAGTAATTCTCAATTCTATTTGAATTCAAATTGCCCTACCATTAATTGAATTATATAAAGTATAGCACCTATTTATCAGTTCTTTTCTTATAAAATATAGCTAGTGGAAAGAGGACTAAATAAGCAACCAATAGAATTATTGGCGAAAGTGAAAGCGATAAAGAATTATCCCATTTACCTTGAGCCATTACTATATATCCAATTATCAAAAAGATTATTCCAATAGCGAGGAAAATATAATTTTCTCTTTTCCAGTAATTTGAAAAGGGTGAAATAAATCCAGTCTTTTTTTGTCTTTGCATTTTTGCCATAATACCATTCTCATCAAAAATTAAAAAAGCCCAGTATCGGGGGGGAATACTGGGCGGGAACACTATTTATAAAAACAAATAACTTTTAAACAGTGATAATACAATATATAATTTGCTGCCTTTTATGTCAAGAATATTATTCACTGGTAAACAATCTTACGTATTGTATCAAACTGTAAGTAAGGATATTCTTCTCTAATTAAATCAATTGCAACTGAAGCTCTAATTTTATTTTGCCTAAGTTCCTTAAATTTATGTTTAATTAAATAATCTCTAACGGATTTTTCATTAATCAATCCTTTAGTCTGAAGCAAAATGTATGTATTGTCATTTATAAGCTCTGAAAGAGGATTAGAACTATTGTTTTTATATTGTGAATTCATTGGTTCCCCCCAATAAGTCAAAATTTTTATATAATTAATATTTAGCGTACTAGTTATTTTGAACATTATTAAAAACAAAAAGTTCCTTACATTTAAATCAGGAAAATATTGAAAATTAGTATCATGGAGTAAATAATTAATACTACTTTTATAAACGCTGCTGTTGTGCCAATTTTCCCTGCCGTCAAGTGCCACTCCTCGACATGTTTTGAAAGTATATAATCTTATTTATTTGTATGCAATTTATGGGACTGAGAAATAGAAAAAATTTAATCGAAGAGCAATTTTACATCGATAAAACAATCGTAAAAAACTTCACAAAAGTTTTATTAATTGAGTGGAATAGAAGTAGTTAAATAATTATTTAGTGGTAAATGGAATTGAAATGAAGAATAAAACAAAGCAAAACTACTATTTCCGGTCTTTTTTCGTAATTGGGGTTTTTCTATTTAGTTTACTCTTTTTGTATTGTACTAATCATCCTGTAACCCATGAAGATAACGAGAAGCCTAAACGAAATTTTTCTTGGTCAATAGACACTCTCAAATATCCTGGTAGCTATCAAACCTTAATGAGAAACATCTGGGGTGCATCACACGATGATATATACATAGTGGGACATAATTCTAGTGGCTTCGGTAAAATGTACCATTACAATGGTGAGAATTGGGAAGCAGTAAAACTAACACAAGGCCAAGGAGGTCCAATACTTGGACCAATCGATTTAAATTATATATTTGGTTTAGATTCACAGCATATTTGGGCTACAGGAGAAAGATATTTTTGGAATCCTCTTGAAGGTGGAACATATACCGATAGTTGTATGATTGTTTTTTTCGATGGTATCACCTGGATTGATCAACCTGTTCATGGAAGCCGAAGTATATCAAGTTTATGGGCTCATGACCCCCAAAATGCCTGGGCAACGAGCTATGACGGCTTAATCTATTACTATAATGGTATTTCCTGGGAGAAATCAACTGAATTTGAGGATGTTCAATTTGCTTCAATTTATGGTAGCTCTCCAACTAATATTTTTGCAATAGGAAGCAAATTTGATACAATGCCGTACGATTCTGTACTTAATTATGTTTTTTATTATAACGGTAATGTTTGGTCAAAAATTGATTCACTATATGAACATATTCCTCCCTATACCAGAAACAGTATATGGTTATTAAACGATAATGATGTTTATATAGCAGGTTGGGGAGTTTTTAAGAAAAACAATGGTGGCTGGAGCAGAATATTTAATGAAGATGCGTGGATTTCAAAAGTTAGAGGAACAGCAAACAATAATCTTTTTGCAGTAGGCGCTGAATCGAGAATATTTCACTATAACGGAAATGACTGGTATCGGTATGATCAATTTACAAGCCCATATGCAATAACGGGTGTCTGGGCAGATGGAAATGAAGTAATTGCCTTAGGAAACGATGGATTTGTTTCCTACGTGTTTCATGGCAAATAGAATATATTACTAAATTGCCATGCTGTCATAATGTCACAGAAAAGTCAAATCATACTCTCGGAGAATCAATCGAGATTCTTTTAGAGTATAATTACACTCTCAGAGAGTCAAAGTTGACTTTAATAGAACTAAATCATATTCTCCGAAAGTCAACGTATATTCTAAAAGAATCGTGCTACACTCTAGTAAAGTCTAAAGAGTTTCTCTAAGTATCGAAGTTGGTTCTAAAAGAAACAAATAATATATCCATTACTACCAAATTGTTTTTAGATATATGCTATTCCAATATATTGCTTCAGCAAATGGCGCTTTGTGATAACGTTTGATGTTTTTGTGACAATCCAACCATTTCTTAATAAGTAATTAAAACGGTGTACTAAAAAATCCGGATTCGTTTTTACATGGAAATGTTACTAAGAATGGTTTAAGTTTGCATATGAAAAAGAACAAACTACTTACAATGCCAAATAAAAGTACAAATCAAATAAAACATATACATTGCAGTAATTCCGCATGTAATAAAATATTTCTAATAAATAGTAAAGAAGTTGAGTTTGGCAATGGAGTTAATCTTTGTCCTGAATGTTTTGCAAAGCCTAAAACGCATCATACAATTGAATGTGCAAGTTGTTTGTCTATAATTGATTTTCTTCCAACAGAATATGGCGAAGCGGTTTCAACGTATTACTCCCATAAATGTACTTTTTGCGACGGCACTGTTGACGACGAAGTACTTGTAAGTAAAATAAATTTAGTTGAAACATATATTCACTGCTAGAAAAAAATTGCTAATCAAAACCCACCTAACTATCTTTATCCATTATTTTTTTTAACTTTAGGATATAAAATGAAGAATTTCCAGACGCTATTAATCACTTCAATTTTATTATTTCTTGTTGGATGTTCTTCTTCGCAAGATATAGTAAATCAAAAAGCAAATTACATGTATTTTAATCCAGATACTGTTCAATCACATCAGTTCGATACTGGTAAGATGTGGACTTTTGAGGACGCACCAGTTGATTATTTTAATAAAACTTATTCATTTAAACCAGATGCAGCTTGGTTGGAGCATGTTCAAAAATCTTCGCTTAAATTTGCAACTTGGTGTTCATCATCATTCGTTTCTGAAGATGGTTTAATTATGACAAATCACCATTGTGTTGATTTTATTACTGAAAGATACGAGCAAGAAGGTGAAGACCTTCAAAAAAATGGTTTTTACGCGCCAACACTTGCAGATGAGCGCAAAGTTCCAAATTTATTTGTTGACCAATTAGTTTTTACAGAAGATGTTACTAAGGAAATATTTGCGTCAATTGATTCAGGTAAAAATGAAACAGAAAAAGCAAAACTATTGCGCAATAAAGTAAAAGAATTAGAAAAAAAATATTCTGACGAGAAAGGATTAATTTGTAAAGTTACCTCACTTTATCAGGGTGGTAAGTATTCACTTTATGGATACAAACGCTTCAAAGATGTTAGAGCAGTTTACGTTAACGAAGGACGTATGGGGCTTTATGGCGGCGACCCCGATAATTTTACATATCCTCGCTACAATCCAGACTTTGCATTTATGCGTGTTTATGATGATGAAGGAAATCCATTAAAAACTGATAATTATTTCAAATTTAGTAAAAACGGTGCTGAAGAAAACGAACCAATTTTTGTTGTTGGAAATCCTGGTTCAACTTTTAGACTTAAAACAATGTCGCAATTAGAATATATGCGTGATTTTACTTATCGTAATTTAAATTTTTTCACTAATGGAAAAGTAAAATATTATAGTGAATTAATTAAAGAAGATACTGCAAACGCACGAAAGTACGAAGACCAAATGCTTTTTGTTGGAAATGGAGCAAAAGTTTTCAAATATAGTTATCAGTTTTTAATTGACCAATACTCAATGGCGCGCAAAGCAGATTTTGAAAAGAAATTTAAAGAAGCTGTTAAAGGCGATGAAAAATTAAACAAACTTTACGGACATCTTTGGGATGGAATTGAAGATGTGAACAATGAATATAGAGAATATGCAGCTGAAATTGCGGCTTACACAATTTCAAAAAGAACTAGTTCTGATTATTTTTTAATTGCTCAAGAACTAATCAATTTTGCACGCGAACTTCAAAAACCCGAAGAAGAGAGAAGCGAAGCATATAAGGGAACAAAACTTGATTCTACAATTCAAGCTATTTATCCAGAAGATTTAAATGTAATTGAAACCGATAAAGAGCTTGCATTGCAAGCAGATTATATGATGCTAAATCTTGGTGTAAATAATCCCTTAATGCAAAAGACATTTGGGGGAAATAAAGGTGATGCAGCTGTTAAATTTATTAAAAATAATTCTGTAATTACTGTTGCTAGTGGAGTTGAAGCATTAGCAAAAAAAGGAGCTGATGCAATTCTTAGTTCCAACGATTCTTTCATTAACTTTATTCTTAATACTGAAAATCAGTTGGAAAAATTAAAAGCAAATCAAATGTCAGCTAAGGAAACTGAGAAAGTTTTAGAGAATGAATTAGGTAGGGCTTTGTTTGAAGTTTATGGAACCACAATTCCACCAGATGCAACATTTACTCCTAGAATTAGTGATGGACAATTGAAAACCTACGAATACAATGGAACTATTGCTCCAGTTGAAACTACATTTTATGGGATGTACGATAGATACTATTCGAACGATAAAAAATATCCTTGGGGATTACCAGAACGTTGGTTGCATCCTAAAGAAGGATTTGATATGAGCACACAATATAATTTTATTTCCACAAATGATATTACTGGCGGTAGTTCTGGAAGTGCGGTTATAAACAAGGAAGGCGAAATTATTGGCGCCGCTTTTGATGGAAATATTGAATCAATTCCCGGTAACTATTTATACAATCCTTCAGATAACAGAATGGTTTCTGTGTCATCAAAAGCAATGCTGCAAATATTAAGATATATTGGTGGTGCTGAAAGAATTGCAGACGAACTTGAAGCTGGTAAAATTCCAGAAAAATATAAAGTTGTTGAAGAAACTAAAGAAGTAGAAGAAGTTCTTGGTAAATAATTAGTAAGCAAAAAAAACTTCCAAGTTGTTAAAAACCTTGGAGGTTTGGCTTTTGCAGATTGGGAAATCTCTATACAAAAGATTTACTAAATATGAGGCATGGAAAGTTAACAGACATTAACGAGGTTAAATAGTTTTTTCAATCGGAAGAACAAATGGTCAAGTTTTTAACAGATAGCAAAATTAAAGTTGATTATGAATTCTAAAAACTAAAAAACCTCCGAGGTTTCAAAAACCTCGGAGGTTTGGCTTTAAATTGATTTACCAAAAACAAAAAGAAATAAAATGGATAAACCAAGAGAATATTACAAAAATACTTATCACCACCTATATAATCGTGGTGCTAACAAAGATGCAATATTTTTTGATAAAGAAAGCTATCTCTATTTCCTTAAAAGACTAAAACACTATAAAAATGAATTTCAAATAGATGTTTTAGCCTACTGTTTAATGCCAAACCACTTTCACCTTTTTGTTAAACAGAAAACTGAAGACTTGTTAATTTCCAAATTTATTTCTGCATTGCTTAACTCTTATGTAAAATCCATAAATAAAAAGTTCAATAAAAGTGGTACTTTATTTCAAAGTAAAACTAAAAGTAAACCAATTACTGATGAACACTATTTTGTATGCATAATAAAATATATTCTTGAAAACCCAGTTAAAGCAAAACTGGTGAAAAGCATTTCGGATTGGGAATACTCCAATGCAAAAGATTTATTAAACTTAAGAAATGGAAATATAACTGACATTATTGAAGTTAAATCTTTTTTTTCAATCAGAAGACCAAATGATTAAGTTTTTAACAGATAGTAAAATTAAAGTTGATTATGAATTCTAAAAAACCTCCGAGGTTTCCAAAACCTCGAAGGTTAATCTTTGCGGAGTAGTTAAATCGTTTTTTCAATCAGACGAACAAATGATCAAGTTTTTAACAGATAGCAATATTAAAGTCGATTATGAATTCTAAAAAAACCTCCGAGGTTTCCAAAACCTCGGAGGTTTGGTTTTTTGCTGAGGTTTCATTGTCTTTCAATTTTCATGGCAAATGAAATAAACTCTATCAGCGTAAGTCATAATAATCATAAAGATCTGCGTTCCTATTTGTTTAATCCTTAAACATCAACTTACTATCTTTTTCCGTTCCAAGTTTAGCCCATTCTTCAGGAATAATTTTCCAGTTATTATCAGTTTTGGGATTAACTGTCCCTTCTTTTTCAATCCATTTCATCATATAAAAGCGTAAATCTTTATCGGTAGAAGTAATAATTCGTGATGCTAATTCTGTTTGTGGAATTTTTGCTCCAAGAGTTAAATGTCCACCACCGCCATTTCCACGATACGAATTTAGTGCAACTTTGTACATTTTATTTAAATCAAATTTGTTGCCATTTGTCATTGCCGTAATTGTAACTCTTTCTCCAATTGGTTTGGAAACATCAACTGTGTAATTTATTCCAGTAGCGGATTCAAAATTGTAAAATCTTTCCTCCAGCATTGGCGAGTTTGAACGTTCTGACCATTTCAAATTTCCACTTTCATCTTTTACAAATTTCAACAAATCATCATTTTCATCTTTCATTTGGTTAAACCAAATTCCACTGCTATACTCCAAAATATCTTTTACTTCTTTTCCAGAAAGACTAATTGTATAAAGTAGATTTTCATATTTGTAAAGTTTGAACATATCTTTTACAAATATTTTACCCTTTTCAATTTTGGTGCTAAAAGTTAAGGGAGCCGCAAAAGAAATATCAGCATTAGTGATATCAAGTTGAATATGGTGAATTAAATCAACAAAAGGTGAATCACCAAAAAGAGATTCACGCGATGAAATTGTTTCAGTAAAAACTCCAATTTCTTTGGAAACATATTCTTTTACAATCTCAAATTGAGGATTAAAAGTTTTAATAAAATCTGCATCTGGTTTGTAGTTTTTTGAATCAAGCAAAGTGCCAGTTAATTCCTTCTCCCATTTTTTTGTTTTTGGATTTAAGGTCATATTTATTTTTACTTCAGCAAAAGTACGCGCTGAGCTTGTTCCACCAATTAAAAGGACTTTATTGCTATCTGAATTATTTACAAAAATATTCCAACCTTGATGATCGTGCCCAGTGAAAACAACATCAAAACCGGGAACCTGTTCAGCCACTAATCTAGTAGCATTTTCATTTTTATAAGTTGCAATTGTCTGTCCATTGTAATTTGGGTCGCCGCCCGCGTGAAAAAGTCCAACAATAATTTCTGGTTTTTCATTTCCTTTAATAATTGGAATCCACGTTTTTGCAGTCTCAATCATATCGTCAAATCGCATTCCTTCCCAAATCTTTTGAGGCAACCAATTTGGAATAGCTGGAGTGGTTAATCCAAGAACCGCAATCTTAATTCCTTTCCGTTCAATAATTGTATATGGTTTAAAATATGGCTTTTGCGTTTTTACATCCACCGAGTTAGCGGAAAGCCAAGGAAAATTTAATTGAGTTACAAAACTATCGTAAACTGGATGCCCAGTTTCAATATCATGATTTCCAACAGAACCCGCATCATATTTCATGTAATTCATAACATCGGCATAAAGATGAGACGAGTTTGGTTCTTCAAAATTATAATAATAAACGGCTGGAGTTCCTTGCAAAATATCACCATTGCTTAGTAAAACTAATTCTTGTGTACTATCCGCTCGTTGTTCATTTAAATAGCTTTGAACCTGCGCAAGTGAATGATCTTGCGGTTTCATATCCATAAAATTATATGGATATATTGCTCCGTGTGTATCTGTTGTTTCAACAATTTTCAGTTTTAACGTTTGTCCAATTAAAACTGAAAACGAAATTGTAATTATTAAAAAAGTAGTTACTAATATTTTATTTATAGATCTGTACATTTATTCTCCATTATTAAAACGTTATAAATAGTAAGCAATATTATTAAAAAGAGAATCTAATTGAAAATATTATTTTACCGAAATATTCATGCTAAATTTTTTTTGAGGTACTAGAAATTTTTTGGAATTCCAAAAGCCCAACTTTTGAAGTTTAAAAGATTGCAAAAACAAACAATCTTAAAAATATAAATCTCTTTTCTATTGATGATTAAAAGTTGGGCTTTTTCAAACTAACATTCATTATATAGCTTTAATGTTGTTATTTTTAATTACAGAACAGCGCATCAAAAAAACATATAGTCAAAATTCCAACCAAAGATTAATACTAAAAAAAACTATATTTATAATTAAATCTTATAAAATATTTTGGACTTAAAAATGCGATTACTTAAAACTCTATTGTTATCTCTAGTATTGATGATAACTGCAAATGCTCAAACTGGTTTGTACAAGCCAATTGATATTGACACAGTAAAATATTCGTTAAATGATTTTGGAAAAATGTGGACTTTCGATGATGTTCCAGTTGGAATGTTTGGAAACAAATATGGATTTGAACCATCTTTTGAATGGTTAGCTAATGTTCAGAAATCGGCACTTCAGTTTGGTGGCGGATGTTCGGCTGCATTTGTTTCTGAAGATGGTTTGATTATGACCAACCACCATTGTGGACGCGGACAGTTAACCTCTCTGCAAGATGATGGTGAAAATTGGTTGCGCGATGGTTTTTATGCCGAAACTATTGATGAAGAAAGAGTTGTGCCAAATTTATCTGTAGACCAGTTAATTAAAATTGTTGATGTTACAGATGAAATAAAAGAAGAAATGGCAAAAGGGGAAAGTGATAAGGAAAAAATAGCTTTACGTGATTCAATTGAAGCAAGATTTGTGAGAGACGCAGAAGCTGAAAGTGGATTAGTTTGCAAAGTGGTAACACTTTATAAAGGCGAAAAATATTCACTCTATTACTATAAACGCTATAGCGATATTCGCTTAGTTATGGCTCCAGATTTTCAAATAGCTGCAACAGGCTGGGATTGGGACAATTTTACATATCCACGTTACGAACTGGATTTTATGTTTTATCGTGCTTTCGAAAATGGCAATCCAGTAAAAACAGAGCATCATTTTACTTGGAGCGAAAAAGGTGCAAACGAAGGTGAACCAATTTTTGTTGTTGGAAGACCTGGAAGTACTGACCGTCTTCTTTCGGTTTCAAATCTTGAATACTTGCGAGATGTAGTTTATACAAATCGCCTTGCTTTGTATGAGGAACTTTATCAAGTGTATTTTGAGTTGTTCAATAAATATCCAGAACGTGAATCAGAATTACTAAATGATGTTATGGGTTATGGCAACGGAAGAAAATCTTATGCTGGAAGATTATACGGATTGAGCAAACCTGAATTAATGGCAAAGAAAATGAGTTTCGAAAATGAGTTGCGAGCAAAAGTCAATGAATCTCCAGAATTATCCGAAAAATATAAAAATCTTTGGAATGATATTGATAAAGTAATTTCTGAATTAAGAAAGACATCATCTGAATATTACGGTTATCAGCCACAGAGAAGGGGAGCTTCTGCTTATTTTAAAATAGCATACTCAATTATAGATTATGCTGAGGAAATGAAAAAAGAAGAAGTTGATAGAAGTCCGCTCTATCAAAAGGAGAATTTGCAAAATACAATAAAAAATATTTTTCCTGATTCGATAGATGTTGAGTTTAACAATTTGTTAATCCGTGCTCATGCAAATACAGTAACAAGTATTCTTGGAAAAGATGATGAATTGCTGAAAATGCTTTATGATGGCAAAACTGGAAATGAAGCGGTTGAGTTTGCCTTGAGCAATTCTCAAATTACTACAAAAGAAAAAGTTGACATATTCTTAGCTTTAACTCCCGATGCAATTCTTAATTCCAGTGATTCATTTATTCAATTCATTATTAATTCGCAAGCTATTTATGAAAAACTTGAAGTTAAAAGAGAAGAGTTGAACAACAAACTGACAATTTTAAATCAAAAATTGGGTGAAGCTGTTTTTGATGTTTTTGGTGATAATATTTCTCCAGATGCTTCTCTCACTTTACGAATTTCTGATGGAGTTATTAAAGGCTACGAATATAACGGCACAATTGCTCCAGCTAAAACTACGTTTTATGGATTGTGGGATAGATACATTTCATTTGGAAAGAAAACATATCCTTGGGGCTTGCATCCACGATGGCAAACTCCTCCAGCGGAATTGGATTTGTCAATCCCAATCGGTTTTGCTTCCACAAACGATATTGTTGGTGGAAATTCTGGAAGCTCAATAATTAATAAAAATATGGAAGTAGTTGGATTAGCACACGATGGAAATCTTGAATCACTCGCTGGTCATTTCATCTTTGATGAAACCAACAACCGCACTGTTGCAAGTGATTCGTGGGGAATTATGGAAGCTCTAAAATATATTTATAAAACTGATAGACTTGTAAATGAATTATTGGAAAGTAAAATTGTTAAATAATAGAAAATTGAGGGTAATATTATGAGTTGGTTATTAGGTGAAGTTGTAAAAGGCAAAAACAAGTTTTCTGATTTTAACAAAATCAGCAATGAGAAAGTATTCCATTCATTCTCAAACAATAACATAAATCTTGTTTCGGGAGGTAATTCCAGAAATCTCTATTCTTTTAATATTTCCAATAGAAATATCTTTGTTGCTGGTATTGGCATTGATAATTCTGGTGGAATTAATAAAGTAATGGATAAAAAGGATTGGGAGATTTCACTTAAAAAAGGAATTGAGAAAACTCTTAATCTGGATGGACATTATGTTATCATTATTGTTGAAGATACAAAAGTTGAAATATTTACTGATAAATTAGGGCTCAGGGATATATACATTAGAGAGTTGGATGATAGAATAATATTTTCAACCAAAATAAAATTACTGACATACTTTGGCAACCTTGAAATCAATTTTGCTGAGTTTAGCAGCAGGTGGTTACTATTTAATCAAATTTCTCAAGAGAGTGTTTTCAAAGATTGTAAGCGGTTGGTTGCTGGAAAATCAGCAAGTATAAATATTGATGAAAATTGCAAAGTAACTTATGGTTATAACAATTTCGAGTTTTCTGAAAAGCCATTTGATTCCGCAGAATATGAATCTAGATTAACCTCTTTGGTAAATCTAAATATTTCTAAATCGGAAAAACTATCTTTGTCCTTGTCTGGAGGAATGGATTCGAGAGTGATTCTATCAATTTTGCTAAAGAATAGAAAAGAATTTTTTGAAACACATTCTTTTGGTAATCCAAGTCATCCCGATAGTCAAGTTGCAAAACAAATTACGGATAAATTGAATATCCAGCATCATCAATATAATTCCACAAATGATGTTGTAGATGATTTAATAATGGATATTGAAAATTATACTACAGAAACAGTAGTAAACAATGCAGCATCTGCAATAATGCAATTAAAAAATTATAAATATCTTTCAGAAAGAAATCTTGTGGTTATAGATGGTGGTTTCGGCGAAATATGGAGAAGAGAGTTCTTTTATAAGTTGCTTATTAAAGGAAGGAAAGCTTTGTTAAGTGGAAATATTGACGAGATAATTTCATACTTAACTTTGCCACGAGCTGATATATTTTCTGAAGATGTTATTCTGGAAATGAAGAATGGTGTGAAAAATCAGTTATCAAATATTTTTGATTTGCTTCCCAAAATAAATAAAAACAACATTGAAGATTGGCTTGACCATTTTGCATTATTAACAAGATTACCAAATTATTACTCCCACGAGCAAACACGGTTAGATGAAATGATAACAGCAGTAATGCCTTTTGTTCAACAAAGCTTAATCTCAAATTTATTTGGAGTTGAAATTAGAGAGAGGAAAAATGGACGATTGTTTAAAAAGATTATTAAACGAAACTCCTCAGAACTTACAGATTATGATTTAGTAAAAGGCACCACGAAACATCCATATTATTTGAATTCTTTGCAATCGAGATTGTGGTCAATAATGATTAAAAAACTGGGCAAAGATAATAGAGGAGTGAGTAATACAGATATTCTGTTGAAATTACTGAAGGAGTATATCTATGATAATATAAACTCAAAAAGTATTACTGAATCATCTATTTATGATAAAACAAAAATTCAGAATTTGGTAAATGATTACTACAGTGGCACTCAAAAAAATGGTTATTCTGTAGATTGGTTATTGGCATTTATTTTATTCAATCGGTCTATGTCTAGATAGTAGTTTATAAAACGCATTTTTTACAAAAGATAATTTTGACTTTTTTGTCATAATAAATTAAGTTTGAAGCTTAAGACAATAGAACAAAGTTTTTTTCCTACATCGGAGGAATTAATGCATTATAAAAAGTTGTATCTACTGCTATACCTCATCAATTTATTTTTTCTATCCTTAATAAATAACCTAAATGCTCAGATATTTCAATCAGATAACCAAGATTGGAGTGTTGAAATTAAATACATTGAACCTGGAACAGTTAATTTATACGCTAGTACATCAGACGATTCAAAAATAATTGGGCATTATTATTACCTCGACAAAATATTAGTAATCACTGATAAAAACGACTACGTAAAGTTTGGATGGGCAAAAGTTATATATCCCAAAGAAGGGTTTTTGATTGAGAAAAACCTAATTACAACCGAGAAGAAAAGAGAATTAGATATAAGATATAAAAATAATCCAGATGAAATATTTACTTCGCAAAGTTGGCAGCCATACATTATTAAATGTGACAAAGACTTTTCTTTTGTGAAAAAAGAAAACGATTTTAATTACGAAAACATTGGTATCCTAAGAGAAGGGGATGAAGTTCTTTGTATTTCAAGTGATGGTATACAAAATAAAGAATGGATTAAAATTGTTTATCCTAAACAAGGATACGTCTTTTCTGAAGAACTTGCACTGACTTCAAGTAAATTTATTTTAGGAATTGGAGCATCTTACGGATTCTTAAATATTCCATATGAGAAAGAATTGGAGAACTATAAAAATCCAATTGGGGGTTTTATTGAGTTAACAAAAAGTAATTGGGATTTTCTTTTTAGAATTGGATATACAAACTATCAGTCACATTTGAAGGAATATATTTTGAAGAACGAAATATTTTTCCTTCATATTCAGTATTCACTTTTCCGATTTATAAATAATCACTTTCGTATTTATGCTCTTATTGGGGGCGGGTATTGGCAATCCAAATTTCAATTTACAAAATACCCAACCCTTACTAGCTATTATCCTGAGGAAAGTAATAAAGGCTTTGGATACTACTTGGGTGGAGGTATTGAATATACATTGTCCAACTTTTTCTTAGGAATTCAGTATTCTTTTTTGGGAACAGAAGAAGCAAAGTTTGGACCTGATCCTATTGATGGAGAATTTACAAATCAATACAAACTCTTTATTGGCTCCAATCAAATAGAAGTTAATTTAGGATATAGATTTGAATTTTAATAAATAGTGGGGTGACAAATATGTCAACCAATAAAAAATACTTTCTAAATATAATTGCATTATTATCAATTACAATAATTGCAGTTCAATGTACAAAAGAAAATTTTGTAGAACCACCTGATCCGTTTGAAATCCAAAAACTAGATCCAAACCCAGAAGTGCTTACGCTTGGAGAAGGAAAGAACGCTATAACTTTAAAAACAAACCAGACTAATATTATTAATACTAAAAATGGAAAAAGAATAAAAGGTAGTCTATATGTTGAAAACGAAAAATATGGTGATATTAGGTTATCAAATGGTGATTTCGAATTAATTGAAGATAGTTCTACTGGGCTATATTTTACAGGATTTAAGGGAGAGTCCATAATTACCTTGCCTCAAGAAGGACTGATGAAGAATTTTGAAATTCCAGGATTAACGGCGGCTCCAATTGGATTTAAGAAAGGTACTGAATTTGAAACAGGACCTTATGCATGGCCAGTAAATGAAAACAGATACTATTTCTATTATGAAAATCTAAATCCTTTTCCAATAAACATGACAAGCTCCGCATTAGAAAATATTAAAAAGATTGCAATTGATCCAACGGATCCGTTTTTCTTTATTTCTGGAGATTTAACTGGAACTCCACTTGGTGATATAAGTGACGCTGGTATTGCAATATCAGCACAAGGTTTAATTCCTTTTATTCCCAAAGTGAGTTTATATGATTTCCCAATGAGTTCATTTTACGGTAATCTATACATAACTGGCAATGTTCCTCTTGGAAAGTACCCAGCATCGTTTACTGGCGAAACAGTTCTCTCTTTCGATTCAGATAATAATGAAGATAGCGAACTTTTCTTTTCTGGAAAGTCTGCTGATTTTATTCTTGGTCTCAATGGAACTGTTTATTTTGAGCACGAAACCCTTGAATGGATGGGAATAAGTGTGGAATTAGGAAATGCTACATTGGAATATTCAATGAATCGTTCAGGAGATACAGAATTAAGATTTGCTGGCGAAAGAAAGGATATAAAAGTAAGTGATTTTATTAATGAAGTTATTGGCAAAGACTATGACTTTCTTGACTATTTAAAACCTAGTTCAACAGATATGGAGTTTTTTGGAGCAATTGGTACAGAGTTATCAATCTGGGAAATGGGTTTCAGAATGGAAACGAAACTCGATCTTCCTGGTTTTTCATCAATTGATATGGGGCATGCGTACTTATATATAAATCCAGACAGAATGAAATTTGATGGTTATGCTGTTCTAGCAGGCTTTAGTGGAGTTGGTGTTAAGGGAAATGTGAATTTTAATAACGGGCATTTTGTTTTAACAGGATATGTGAAAAGTGGTTTTTCTGCAAGTTGCTGTAAGCTTTCAATTAGTTATAGTTTAGCAATGGATGTTACGCTTAAGTATGATGGGGATGTAACTTTTAGTGCAAAAGTTCAATTAAAAGGTAAAGCCTGTTTTGGAAAGCTTTGTGCAAGTATTTCTATTAAAGCCAGCGTTTCAATCTCTTCCAACGGTAGTTATAAAATTTGTTTCTCCGTTGGAATTGGAGCTTTAGGTTTTGATGTATGTATTGATAAAAAAGCACTTGCAAATGGACAATATCAAGAGGTAATGACTTACGATGAAATTCCTCTTGAGTATGTTCCAATGGAAAATAGGTTTGAGTCATACGAGTGTGATTAATTTAATTGCATTTACTAAAATGTTGTAGCACAGAATAGTATTCTGTGCATACAAATTTGGAGAAAAAATGAAAAATATATTTATTCTAATTTCAACCCTAATATTTATAACATTAATGTTGTCATGTAATACCGTTGAAGATGAACCAAACTACACATATTCCATTGATTCTGTCTGGTGGTCAGATCCAATTGACGGAAATGCTGATGGATATGCCAAATTTGAGCGCTTGAATTTTAATGTTCATCTAAAAGAGAATACATCACAAAAAGTTAATGGACGAGTTTACTATAAACTAAAAGAGGCTTCCAATTTTTCATTTTATGCTTTTTCGGAAGATAAGAGAATAATTGGAGAAAATGCTGATAATAACTTTTTTGTTTCAATCGGAAACCCAAATAAAGAGCTTCAACGAGGAATTTATGATTTTACAATTGAAATTTTTCAAAATAATCAGTCCGATATTAAGGCAGAACCAGATTCATTACATTTAGAGATTCTTAGTAATAAACAATTTGAACAATCAGCTAATGATAATACTTTTACGCTTAATATTAGCTGGGCTGACCAGTATGATAGGACCGGAAATGGATATAACCGCAGAGCATCCATGGTAATTGATGTTAACAATAGTGAAGACATAACAAGAAATCTAGATGCAAGGATTTATTATAAGAGGAGTGAAAATAATGAGTTCCAATTCTATAAAGAAAGACTAAACTTTCAGATAAATGGTGATTCAGATAAGGACACAATTATTATTCCAGTTGGTGCATCAAACAATACATTGGAAGGCGAAACTGAGCTTGAAGAATATGAGTTTATAAAACTTGAATATGGAAAGTATGATTTTAGAGTTGAATTAACTGAAGCTGGCAAAGATAATTTACTTGCTTTTGAAGATATGGAAAATGATATGTTGAAGGAACAAAAATTTGAATCAGAAGATGAGGATAGTTACTATTTTACAATTTCAAATATTTGGTGGTCTGATTCAACTGATCTGGATGGAGACTTATACACTGCAGCAAGAAAAATCCACGTAGATGTTGATGTTGATAAACAAGTAGAGCAAACCTTATATGCAAAAGTTTATATGAGACTGCATGAAGATGACCCAGATTCTACTGACTATAATATAAAATATGATTCTACTTCAAATTTTAAAATTTTTGGTTCTGACGTTGATCCTTTTTCCATTTGGATTGGGAAAAAATCAGCAGTGTTAGATAGCAATAAGTATGATTTATTAATTTCATTATATAGTTATTCTAAAAAAGATACTATTGATATTGTTGAGGCTACAATTAGTGGATTTTCTAACACTGTATTAGCAAATCAGACTTTTGAAACGGCTTCACAAGATTCATTATAAGTTATATAAATGTGTTGGAGAAAAAGGAAAAATTACACATGAAAAAATTATTATATATTTTTTTAATAACAGTTACACCTATTATTGCTCAAGTGGAAAGGGATGAACTGTTTAATGAAGTTGAAATGATTCTTGATAAAGCAAAATTTGATAATGCGGATTTGCTGTGTAAAGAGAGTTATAATACAGCTTTGGGTTACTACTTATCTGCAAAGGAATTAAATAGCAAAAGTGAATTGCCATTAAAAATTAGAGAAGAACTTGAAAATTCAATTACATATTTAACAAAAATGAATAATGGGATTGAAGGCAAAATGGAGTTATTTTCTTCAACAATTGAACAACGAAATGGCGCCTTGGCTAGTGATGCAAATAAATATGCTAAGTATTTCTGGAACCTTGGAGAAATGAAATTAAATGAGGCTCTTAATGAATATGATGACGGTAATTTAGAACAAACAAAGAAATATCTTAATACAACAGATGACTATTATTCCACAGCAAAGTTATATAGCAGCAAGGCTAAAAAACTTACTGAT
>JAHISP010000072.1 GCA_018818165.1 Bacteroidota bacterium
AACGAGATAATATTGTTCAACAACTTGGAGAATATCTTTAATGATAGCAGTTGCAGTAACACAACCTTTGTCGTATCCATAGTTATTAATGAACCGAAAAAGAAGGTGTTGTTCAAGAGATTTATCTTTAAGCCTACGATATTTTTTGTTTTGTAATTGGGCTTTAGTTAAAGGCTTACTCATAACCATTACCTCCTCTTGGAATAGAAACATTGGATTTTTTTTTAGCTCCGTTATTTGGAAGTTCGGGAGTAATAAGTTCAATAAGCCTAAGGTTGTCTTGTTCTTTATAGAATTGGAATAATTGAGAGTACTCTCTAACCAGTCTATCTGATTTTTGCACAATAAGTCTAATTTGGTTGTGAGAGAAGTTTTGATTTATTAGAGAAGCAATTTGCACGAAATCGGCAAGATATCTTTTAACAGAAAGTTCAGAGTGATTAGTTTTCGATTCAATATCGGTAAAAGTATAACCTTTGAAATAGAGCTCAATAATTTCAGTTTTATGAGATATACCGGGTCCCATATCGAGTTTGGCACCACGAGTCATAATAAACTTACCGTCTTTCTTAAGATAAGAAATATCACGTTTGATAGTTGAAGGAGAAGTAGTTAAAATCATAGCAATATCTTCATAACTAAGCAAAGCACCTTGGTCGTAGGCTTGACGAGTAATTCTTTGTAATCGATGCCGTCTAAGTCCAGCAAGCCCAAAATTAGCAAGGGCTTGGTAATCTGAGTTAATATCCATAAGTCTAATTCTGAGAGTAACTTTACGAGTAAGACGGATGTGTTTGCCAGCTGGTTCATCAGCAGAAACAGCTTCATAGGAAATTTCACCACTACTTAATTTAATATTAGAATGTTCTTCAAAGTAGTGAGAAACTTGAGAGTAATAAGCCTCAGCAATAATTGGGGTAAGATTAAAATCTGTAGCCAACTTTTGAATAATAGCATTTTTAGCATTTTTCGATTCTAAACGTTTAATACCGTAAGAATCACAATTTGGTAACTTGACCATAGTTTGTTCTCCTTTTTTATTACAAAATTAAGAACTCCTAGGGTCATATGACCTAAACTTTAAATAACCATTCTTCAAAATTGAATAATATGTTTTACAACCAAATATTTAATAAACAGAACGGTGAAACAAATGAAAAAAATTATAATGAGTTTTATAATATTTTTAACATCCCTTGTTTTTGCGCAGGAGGTTGATTCCACAAAATACTTTTTAATACGCTGCGATGATTTTGGAATGAATCATTCTGTAAATATGGCAATCAAAAAAGTAATTGATACTGGAATTCCCTTTTCAACTTCAGTAATGTTCGCATGCCCTTGGTACCAAGAAGCAGTCGATATTCTAAAAGAAAATCCGCAAGTTGGGGTTGGAATTCACTTAACGCTTAATTCAGAATGGCAAAACTACAAGTGGGGACCAGTTCTTGGAAAAGGAGGTGCTTCAAGTTTGGTTGACAGTATGGGGCACTTTTTTCCATCACGAAGTAAATTGTTTGCAAACAATCCAAAGTTTGAAGAAATAGAAAAAGAATTACGCGCACAAATTGACCGTGCAGTTAATTCTGGAATAAGAATTGATTATCTCGATTATCATATGGGCGCAGTTGTTGAAACTAAAGAATTGCGAAAATTAGTTGAAGCTTTAGCAAAAGAATATGGATTTGGAATGTCTGGATATTTCAGCGAACAATATTCAAGCATAACATATGGCGCTCCACTCGGGACAAAAATTGATAGCCTTCTTAATCATGTAAAAAATCTTTCTTCTGGAGTAAACATGCAAGTTTTCCATGTTGGTATTGATGATTCCGAAATGAGTGCGCTAAAAGACATGAATACTTTTGGATTAAAAAAAATGAGCGTTCATCGTCAAGAGGAACTAAATTGTGTAATTTCACCAAAATTAATTGAATTGCTAAATGAGGAAAATGTAATTCCAATTTCGTACAAAGATCTTATTAAAAGAATTGGATTACAAAACATGTATCGCCCCGAGGATAGTGAATATTAGTATTTGATATCGTTCTAAAATAGGTTGATTCAAAAAGAATAAAATTGTTAGCCTATTTTAGGACGATACATATTTAGAAACATGAGTGACATCAATGATTGAATTTATTGCTCATACAAAGAAATACATTATTGTTCAAATTTCAGAAGAACCAAATCGTTTTATATTCTCACCATTAAACTTGTTATATCCAGAATTATTGAATGGTTTAGTTTATTCAGAGCTATTTTTCCTCTAATAATTTCAACTCTTCTACCGAATCAAAATTTGGATTATTTTTCTCTTTTTGTATTTCAATAATATAAAACTTATAACTATTTGCTATAAATTTTCTATGATTAGAAAATGTTAAAATGATTTATATAACTAAAAAGTATAATTATTATTATAAAATGCAAAAGAATTATTTTACAATTACTAAATTATGTAATGTTATTAATAAAATTGTTTTATCTGCAATGGTCATGGAAATAATGATAATTCTTGCAAAACTCATAATTGCAAAGGATTCGGACTTGGAATAACATATTCTTTAATTAACAAACGATGAATACAAATTATTTAGAAATATAAAGGATCAAAAATGAAACTAATTACATTTATACTACTCATTCTCTTATGCTTTGCTCAGCTTAGCCTTGCGCAGGATGCGTCCAAAACGCCAGCGCAAAACGCTATGTCAAACGTTTTAGGTGTTACAATTGATGGAGGAGTAGCCCTTGGATCAACCGATTATACAAGAACGGTAATGGATTACACAGGGAAAGCCTCCTTGGAATACTATCTGCCTTCTACCAAGCTGGGAAATTTTGGATTTAGAATTTTTGGACAAGAAGCATTCATTTCTGGAGAAGGTGTTTTTCAATGGATACAACCAACAGATAAATTCACCACAAAAATTGATATGTTTGGTGGTGGAGTATTTTATACCCTCGCAATTACAGACATGATTTATCCTTGGGTGGGCATTGGACTTTCAAACCTTTGGTTTTATCCAGAGGATGGTAATGGAAATCAGTTGCCAAATTATATCGCGAATAAATATGATAAATCAATGTTAGCTTATAACGGTGATGCAGGTGTAAGAATTATGGTATCTAAAAACATAAGTGTAAATTTAGCTGGCGGAATTGTTCTGGGAGCTAAGGATTTTCTTGATGATATAGAGGTTGGTTCAAGAAATGATGAGTTTGTTACCATAACCGCAGGCGTGTCATACTACTTTGGAAGATCAGTAGATACTGATGGTGATGGTGTTCCAAATTACAATGATGCATGTCCAGGTACTCCCAAAGGCGCAAAAGTTGATAAATTTGGCTGCCCACTTGATGAAGACAAAGATGGCGTTCACGATTATCTTGATGTTTGTCCAAACACACCTTTTGGTATAGAGGTTGACGCTGATGGATGTCCAATTATAAAAGATACTGTAAGTGCTAAACAAACAAAAATTGAATCTCTAGTTTTGAGTGGCGATACAAATTTTGAATTTGATGAGTCAAACCTACTCCCCATTTCATATCCTGCGCTTGACGATTTAGTAAAAACAATGAAGGAACACCCAGAATACACATGGGAAATTGGTGGATATACAGATTCTATTGGCAGGGATCGTTATAACGAAACACTTTCGGAACAAAGGGCTCAATCTGTTGCAGACTACTTGTTAAAAAAAGGTGTTATAAAGAATAATCTTAAAATAGTTGGATATGGCAAAGCTAATCCTATTGCTACTAACGAAACTGAGGATGGAAGGTTTTTGAATAGAAGAGTGGAAATAAAATTACTATCAAAGGGAATAGAATAAATTGTATAGTCATGAATTGGTTGACTAATTATTGTAGTGCAAAATTTTGTAAATGGAAAATATCAATGAAGTAAAGGGAGTCCCACTTTTCGGGCAATGCTGTCAACTTAAGCTCTTGTCATTCTGTGATGTTTCCCGTATAAAAATACGGGACAGTTATTCGGTTAAAAGTCAACAATTGAACAGTAGTAATGTTCAAGAAAATATTTAACCCAGATTTGTCGACAGGAATAAACTTCTAAGGTCATTAGAGAATAAATGATTTTAGCTGTTGTTATTTAAGTAATTAGAGTAGATAAAAATTATTAAATTGGCGTAAAATTTAAAATTAGAATTGCTTACAAAATGAAAAAAATAGAAATAGCCTTTACCGACAAAGCAATCACGCGGGGAGGATTAAGTTTACTACGCCGAATGCAAATAGAATAAGTTCTGGAAAAAATATCTCTCCCTCACAAGGTTCCAATCGTGGTTATTCTCCCAAGCAAATGATACAGAAATTTTGGGTTGGAGAATGGAGTGGAGCCAATTGTTTTAAACACTTGGAAGTAACGCGTCATGATGAAGTATTAAGAGAGATATTTGAATGGAAACAAATGGCTGGAAGTAGAGCTTTCCAACGGTATTTTCAACAAATTCATTCAAGCCATTACTCAAGAAGTCATTACTAGATTGTATCAATGGTTTTTCAAAAATCTACAATTTGATAACTACACAATGGATTTCGATTCCAGCCTACTGACTCGCTATGGAGACCAAGAAGGGAGTAAAAAAGGGTACAATCCCAAGAAAAAATCACATCATCTGATTATAGCTTTTTTATATTTGCTGGTACCTTTTTGGTGAATATTGCAGGCTCTTTTTCGTGAATATTAACACTCTACTCCCCTTTACCCGATTAGAAGTATTTTTTATTGTTGATTAAATTATAATATTTTATATAATGGTTAAACTAAATAACTTGTAAGGTAAGATAAACAAAATAAAAAGTCTAAATTCTTGGGATGAATATTTGCATAAAGTATTTTAGTTAACCCCAGTTTATGCATTGGATAATCTCAATTTATATAAGGCGTTATGTTATAAAAGTTTATACTAATGCAAAGTAATAAAAACGGTTATATTGAGTAATCCCGAAAATGATTATTTTTTATGAATTTACAAAGAATATTATTTTCTGTTGCATAATTGAGTTAACAAAATAGGATTTTTATCATGGTTATTTCTATTTTTAGCATAAGGAATCTCAAATTTTGAAAATTTTAGGATAAATAATGAACAGAAATATTTGGATAAAATTTACCTCAAATTTCATGAGTTTTTTAGTCATAATTGCTTTTTTCCTCTTTTCAATTTTTGCCCCATTTAATTTGATATTTCCAAATATTACTCCCAATTATTTCTATTCACTCAGTTGGATAGTTAACATCATTTTCATTCTTGATTTAGTTTTTAGGTTAGTTTTATTAAGCAACCATAAAAATAGTCTTGGAATTCTCTCCGAGGATAACCTAATCAGTTATCTTCAATTAAACTTTATTTTTGATCTTGTGTCTATTATTCCAATTGCTTTTTTCCCAAATCCATCTTTATGGCAATTACTTCCACTAATAAAAATATTTTCAGTTTTTAACAGAATATCATTCATCCGCCAAACAATGCTAAAATTCGCTGCTTTCTCAGTGGTAATTCAATTTATGTATTGGTTTGCACAAATAACGCATTGGATTGCTTGCGGATGGCTCAAAATAGTTGGAATTGATGAAAATATTCCAATCAGTTCAAATTATATTTCCGCACTTTATTGGACAACCACCACATTAACAACAGTTGGTTATGGCGATATTGTTCCACACACAAATTTTGAAATGCTTTATGCCGTTGCGGTAATGATAATTGGTGTTGGTTTATATGGATATTTAATTGGAAATGTTGTGTCGGTAATTACCAAACGCGACCCGGCGCATGAAAAATTTATTTCTAATCTTGAAAATCTTTCTTCACTGGTCAGATACAGAAATCTACCTAAAAATATAACAATAAGAATAAGACAATACTTTTTATATCTCTGGAAAAACAGATTGGAGCATAACGAAAATGTATTTTTGGAAAAACTTCCTGATGGATTAAAATTGGAAGTCCTTACATTCTTAAAACAAGATGTTATTAAAAACGTGGAACTATTTAAAGACGCAAGTCACGAATTTATAGCGGAATTAGCGGAAAATTTAAAGGAACTTGTAATAACTCCAGATGAATTTTTGTTCCGAGAAGGAGATATTGGCAATAGAGTTTTCTTTGTAATTGAAGGACAGTTATCAGTTCTGATGAAAAGCAGCCCAAAGGAAATTGCTAAAATAAAAAAAGGAGATTTCTTAGGGGAAATTTCACTGTTTAAAAATAAGCCGCGCAATGCATCTGTAAAAGCAAATACATTTTGCCATTTATATTATTTGGATAAAAATTCATTTAATTTACTAATTCCTAAATATCCATCAATTGCTAAAAAGATAGAAGATAAAGTTTTGGAACGTGAAAAATTGAATGGGTAAATGTTCAAAAACCTACTTTTTGGCTTGTTTTTTGTCTCACTAATATAGGCACAGAGGGCAATATCTGCAAAACGCCAAGCAGTGTTAACTATGTGGCGAGCAATATCAGCAATTAGGCGAGCAGATTTAACAATGCAACAAGGGACTTCAACTATTCACATTAAAGGGGCAGAAACGTGGTTATTAACACATTCTTTCTAAAATATTCCATTTCCAAAACTAAAAATTATAGCTTTTGTTTAAGTCAAACATTTCTTTTTACAAAAATTTCTAACTCATGTTACGCAAGTTTTAATAACCTTGAAGGTTTTGTTAGGAGAATTCGTGAAGATTGCTAAATCTTGTTTTGGGTAAGTAAAACCACGCAAACAACACCATTAGAAAAGCAACATGTTTAGGAGTGTTTGGTTAAATAGGGGAACGAAAATATTCGCCCCCTACTATTAACTTGATTTTTAAGTAGATTAAGAGCAAGATTAGGACTAAGACCACGAGTAAATATTTTGGCAATAAAATAATAATAGATTAATTTTATAAGAATAAAATAAAGAAGTTTAAGTGCATAGAAAATAATGGCAAAATAAAGGAACGAAAATATTCGTTCCCTACTCTAATTTGATTTTTAATTAGATTAAGAGCATGATTAGGATTAGGATTAAGATTAAGACTTGCGTAAAAGGTTAGATTATAGGTAAATGATAAAACGGAAATACAATTTTATAAATAATAATATTACAAAAAGGAAAAAATGAAAGGGAAAGTAGCAGTTATCGTTCTATTTAGTTTGGTTTATTATTTTGGTTTAACGAACCAAACATATTCACAAACAGCAAATCCAGATATGTGGGTAACTAACGGATCAGTTAACGCAATAGCCATTGATGGAGATTACACATATATTGGTGGTGATTTTACTTATGTAGGACCAAATACTGGGTGCGGTGCCAAAATAACTACAACATCAACATCGCCAAATATGTCATTCCCCAAGGTTAATGGCAGTATTGTATGTTCAATCTCAGATGGTAGTGGTGGGTGGTACATTGGAGGTGGTTTCAATAAAGTTGGGACTTATAAAAGAAATAATATTGCACATATTCTTTCAGATGGTTCTGTGGATGCAACTTGGAATCCAAATGCAAATAGTGATGTCTATTCAATAGCCATAAGCGGAAGTGATATTTATGTTGGAGGATATTTTACATCAATCGGTGGTCAGACGAGACACTTTATTGCCAAACTAAACAATACCGAGGGCTCAGCAAATGCAAAATGGAATCCAAATGCAAATGGTCCTGTCTATTCGATAGCCGTCAGCGGAAGTGATATTTATGTCGGAGGAGATTTTACATCAATCGGCAGCCAGTTAAGAAACTATATTGCCAAGCTAAACAATACTGATGGTTCGGTAGATGCAACTTGGAATCCAAATGCAAGCAGTCCTGTCAACTCAATAGTCATTAGTGGAAGCGATATATATGTAGGAGGAACTTTTAACTCAATTGGTGGTCAGACGAGAAGAGCTATCGCTAAACTAAACAACACCGATGGCTTGGCAGATTCAATATGGAATCCAAATGCAGATTTTATTGTCAATTCAATAGCCATCAGCGGAAGTGATATTTATGTTGGAGGAGGTTTTACAACAATCGGTGGTCAGTTGAGAAGTAAAATTGCCAAACTAAACAATACTGATGGCTTTGCAGATGCAACTTGGAACCCAAATGCAAGTGGTACTGTCGAATCAATAGCCATCAGCGGAAGTGATATTTATGTTGGAGGATGGTTTAAAACAATCGGCAGCCAGTTAAGAAACTATATTGCCAAGCTAAACAATACTGATGGCTCGGCAGATGCAACTTGGAATCCAAATGCAAATAGTTATGTCTATTCAATAGCCATCAGCGGAAGTGATATTTATGTTGGTGGAAATTTTACATCAATTGGTGGTCAGTCGCGAAATAGAATTACCAAACTAAATAATACCAATGGCTCAGCAGATGCAACTTGGAATCCAAATGCAAGTGGTACTGTCGAATCAATAGCCATCAGCGGAAGTGATATTTATATTGGAGGAAGTTTTACGTCAATCGGTGGTCAGACGAGAAACCATATTGCCAAACTAAACAATACTGATGGTTCAGCAGATGTAACTTGGAATCCAAATGCAGATAGTTCTGTCTCTTCAATAGCCATCAGCGGAAGTGACATTTATGTTGGAGGAGGTTTTTTGATAATTGGTGGTCAGTCGAGAAATCGAATTGCCAAACTAAATAATACTGATGGTTCAGCAGATGCAACATGGAATCCAAATGCATATACTTTTGGCTCTGTCAATTCAATAGCCAACAGCGGAAGTGACATTTATGTTGGAGGAGATTTTTCGTCAATTGGTGGTCAGTCGAGATTTGGAATTGCCAAACTAAACAATTCTGATGGTTCAGCAGATGCAACATGGAATCCAAATGCAAATAGTACTGTCAATTCAATAGCCATCAGTGGCAGTGATATTTATGTTGGAGGGGGTTTTACAACAATCGGTGGCCAACTAAGAAACCATCTTGCCAAACTAAACAATACTGATGGCTCGGCAGATGCAACTTGGAATCCAAATGTAAATGTTGGTGATTATTCATATATCAGTTCAATAGCCATTAGTGGAAGTGATATTTATGTTGGAGGAGAATTTAATACTTCAATCGGTGGTCTGTCGAGAAATAGAATTGCCAAATTAAACAATAATGATGGCTCGGCAGATGCAACATGGAATCCAAATGCAAGTAATACTGTCAGATCAATTGCAGCCAGTGGAAGTGATATTTATGTTGGAGGGAAATTTACTACGATGAATGGTGATGCACAAGGAGGATTTGCACTTTTCACTGATAGAACGCTTCCAGTTGAACCAATAATAGAAATTGTGCCATCAGAATACAAGTTGGAACAAAATTACCCAAATCCGTTTAACCCAAGTACGGTAATTAGTTATTCAATACCAACAGATGTGAGAGGTGAGATGCAAGAAGTGAGACTTATGGTATATGACATACTTGGAAAAGAAGTAGCGACTTTGGTAAACACAAAACAAAGTGCAGGTAACTACGAAGTTAAATTTAATGCAAACAAACTAACAAGTGGAGTTTATTTCTACAAATTGCAAAATGGCAATTTTACCGAGACAAAGAAGATGCTCCTTTTGAAATAATTAGAATACATGGAATAAATACCCTAGTAATGGGGTATTTATTCCATTATCAAACTTAATAAATATAGCCCTATTTAAAAATAAACCTCGAAATGCTTCTGTAAAAGCAATTACTTTTTGTCATTTATATTATTTGGATAAAAATTCATTTAATTTACTAATTCCTAAATATCCATCAATTGCTAAAAAGATAGAAGATAAAGTTTTGGAACGAGAAAAATTGAATGGGTAAATGTTCAAAAACCGAACACTTCGTAATGGCATTCAGAAAATTTTCTTATTTCAAAAGAAACAATTGTATAAATATCCGTGATATTTAAATTTTGTTATTTTTGATTTGCATTTTTATTAAAAAATAACAATTTTAGAAACCATGAAAAAACAATTATCAAATATTAACAATTGGTGGTGGTGGCACTTTTAGTTCCTCTGTCCTAAAGTTATATAAATTTTAATAATGCCGTGGATAGTAGGAATACCATTCACGGTTTTTTTGTTTTAAAAGCCGTTTATAAAAGCGGCTTTTTTTATAATTATTTCTAAATCACAATAAATTAATGGAGAAAAAAATGAGAGACAATCAGATTTACCTTAATCCGAGTGAAATGCCAACAAAGTATTACAACATTGTTCCAGATTTACCAACTCCTTTGGCTATGCCGCTAAATCCTGCCACAAAACAACCAGTTAGTCCCGATGATTTAGCACCTCTTTTCCCAGAAGAATTAATTATGCAAGAAGTGAGTCAGGAACGTTTTATTGATATTCCAGAAGAGGTATTGGAATTATATTCATTAAGCCGTCCAACCGCGATGCACAGAGCATTCCGTTTGGAAAAAGCATTAGGAACTCCAGCAAAAATATTTTTCAAATACGAAGGTAGTAACCCTGCCGGAAGCCACAAAACCAACACAGCAATTGCTCAAGCATATTACAACAAAAGGGCTGGAATTAAAAAAATTGTAACAGAAACTGGTGCAGGTCAATGGGGAAGTGCGCTCTCAATTGCAACACAACATTTTGGAATTGATTTAGAAGTGTACATGGTAAAAGTTAGCTATGACCAAAAGCCTTACAGACGCACTTTAATGCAATTACACGATGCTAAAGTTTATGCATCACCATCCAATAGAACAAATTCTGGAAGACAAATTTTGGAAAAAGACCCGAACTCGCCTGGTTCACTTGGAGTTGCAATTAGCGAAGCTGTTGAGATAGCAGCAAATAACAAAGATACAAATTATGCACTTGGTTCAGTATTAAATCATGTAATGTTGCATCAATCAATTATTGGGGAAGAAGCTCGCTTGCAACTTGATAAAGTGAATGAATATCCCGATATAATTGTTGCCTCAGCTGGTGGAGGAAGTAACTTTGCCGGGATTGCAAGTCCATTTTTACGTGATAAATTATCTGGAGCAAAAAAGGATTTAAAGGTTGTTGCAGTAGAACCATCTTCCTGTCCTACATTAACGAAAGGCAAATTTGCGTACGATTTTGGTGATACTGTTGGTTTTACTCCATTATTAAAAATGTTTACACTAGGTCACACATTTATTCCACCCGCAATTCACGCTGGCGGTTTGCGTTATCATGGAATGTCTCCAATTGTTTCCAACCTTTATGAAAATAAAGTAATTGAGGCAGTAAATTATCACCAGATTGAGGTATTTGATGCGGCAAAATTGTTTTTAACAACTGAAGGTATTTTGCCAGCACCAGAAAGTGCACATGCAATTAAAGGTGCAATTGAACAAGCAAAATTATGCACCGAAAGAAACGAAGCAAAAACAATTCTTTTTAATCTTTCTGGGCATGGATTTTTGGATCTCGGTTCTTATGGTTCATATATAGATAATAAGCTTGAAGATTACAAATTGCCTGATGAAGTAATTATGCGATATTTTGCTGATTTGCCAATTGTGGATTAGTTAAATTTTGTTTATTCACCTGCAGTTTCTTAACTGTGGGTGAATAGTTATTCATGTTTCCAATTCATTGGTCAAAATAAATTGTATTAAATGGTGAAGACTATAATAAAACATCTTATGAAAAATACTTTTATCAAGATGTTGTTATATAATACTTTATCCTTGACAAATAAAGTAATTCTTTATATTTATACAATAGTTATTTTTATTGATTGAAGAGAATGAATAAAACAAGCAATAATATAAAATATCAAAGTGCTAAATCAGATAACTTTGCAGACGAAATTATTATTGGTACAAATTCAATTCTGAGTAAAAATCTTCAAAACTTTTCGAATATTGATCTAACCGCTAGACAAACCCAAATTGGTAATGAGTTTCTTGAAAAGTACAGTAATAATTATCTTTTTAATTTTTCTGTGGTAATCATTGGCTTAATGGCTGCTGTTATTTTACTCACAAAAATTGTAACAATTTCTTTTTCCATTGTAAACAATTTTTCAACAGGCGTTTTTATTTTTGGATATATTTTTATTTTCATTTCAACAGTTATTTTAATTACAAAAAGAAAAATGCTTTCGTTGAAAATTAAAGATGAAACTTTATATATAAAAAGCTTTCCTGCATTGAATAAAAAGATTTCAGTAAGTCAAATTTTGAAGTGTGAATTAAATACTATCGATAATGGACATTTCAATTCGAAGGGGAAAATTCATTTTGCAATTAATGAAAATGGAAATAGATATAAACAACCACTAACTGCTGGTATAACTCTTCAATTGATAGACGGAAATAATATTATTATTGGTTCTGTTAAATCATAGGCACTATACAAAAAATAACAAATTAAATTATCTACACTTATCTTTTATCCATAAATATTTTAATATGGATAAAAAACATAAAACAAACAAGAAACACAAAACAGAACCCACATTGATGGATGTATCTCATTTGATTTGCCACCAACAAGTTTAGCAATTGGATATAGTACAAATCCGGCTGTCATTCCTATTCCTATATTATATGTAAAACTCATTAGGATAATTGTAAAAAAGGCTGGAATTACATCGGTTAAATCATCAAAATTTAATTTAGTAATTGGTCTTAACATTAACATTCCTACAATTATTAGAGCAGAACCATATGCATAAGATGGAACTACAGTTAATATTGGTGTAAAAAATAAAGCAGCAAGAAATAGAAGGGCTGTAACCACAGATGTAAATCCAGATCTACCACCAGCTTCTATGCCAGCTGCGGATTCAATGAATGTTCCAGTTGTGCTTGTTCCAAGTAAGGCTCCAACAATAGTTGCAGTAGAATCGCAAAGCATTGGTTTTTCAATTTCTGGTAAATTACCATTCTCATCAAGAAAACCAGCTCGGTATGAAACACCAATAAGAGTGCCCATTGTATCCACAAAATCCATGACAAACACTGTTAGAATAACAGCAAAAAATCCCCATGTAATTGCACCTGCAATATCAAGTTGCAAAAATATTTCGGAAATGTCTGGAGGCATACTGATAAAATTTTCTGGAATTGGAGTTATTCCAAATACAAATCCAAGAATTGTAGTTCCAACTATTCCAATTAAAATGGAAGCATTTACTTTTTTTATCATCAAAATTGAAATAGTTAAAAGTCCAAAAATTGCCAATAAATTTGTGGACAAATGCAAATTAGTAACTTTAACTGGAGCACCAGGAACTCCTAGTGCTATTATCCCAGTTTCATTAAGACCAATAAAGGCAAGGAAAAAACCGATTCCGACTGCGAAAGCAATTTTTAATGATTCTGGAATACCATTGGCAAGCCAACTTCGTATTTTAAAAAGAGTCAAAATTGTGAAAAGAACTCCTGAAAGAAAAATTGCTCCAAGTGCAGTTTGCCAACTATAGCCAAGTACTTTAACTACAGTAAAAGCTATAAAAGCATTTTCGCCCATATATGGAGCTATTGCAAATGGTCTTTTAGCATAAACCCCCATTGCAAGGGTTCCGAAAAAGGCACTGATTATTGTTGCTACCATCGATGGACCAACTGGAATACCAGCAATTTCAAGAATTTTGGGATTTACAATAATTATATAAGCCATAGTGAAAAAGGTTGTAAATCCAGCTATAATCTCAGACTTGTAATTAGTATTTAATTTTTCGAATTGAAAATATTTTGCAATCATTAAGTGCCTCCTGGACATAATTAAGGAATCACGGATGTTCTAATTATTATTTATAATACGATAGAATACATATTTCAATATTCATTATATGTTATTTTTGTAAAATTACTAAATATTAAATTAATTTAATATAAAATTAAATGACTTGTAAATGCAGTCTGTGAGGCAATAAAATTATGATAGGATATAAAAAAAAATCCTCTCACACATAAAGTGAGAGAGGATTTTTTTTGTTGTGGTTTATAATAAATTATTTCAATAATACCATTTTCTTGGTTTGTACAAAGTTGTTTGCTGTAATACGATAAAAATAAATTCCAGCAGAATAATTTGACGCATTCCAATCTGCAGTGTAGTTACCTGCACCCATTTTATTTTCTACAAGAGTTTCCATTTCTCTACCAAGCGCGTCGTAAACAACTATTTTAACACTACTAGCTTCTGGAATTGAGAAATTAATTAATGTAGATGGATTGAATGGATTAGGATAATTTTGTGACAATTTGTAGTCTGTTGGAATTTCAGAATCATCCATATTAATACCAGTTGTTCCACCAAGATCTTCAATTGCAGCTTTTAAAATTGCAATTGTAAATGCTGGATTGTGAATACCAAAACTTCTATCTTCTTCAACCCATAAATATACATAACCAGCTTTCATTATTGCAGGAGTAAGATTAGAATCAGCAGCTGTAGTAATTGAAACTACACCATCTTTTTGTGGTAATAGAGTAGCTAATTTACCCAATAAACCATGTACTTCTAACTGAAGTCCTTGTACTACTCCGTTTCCATCAAGATCTGCATTGTTATTAACATAATATTTTTTATTTGTGAAAGATTCACCAACATTGCCATGGCATTTATTACATGCGTCAACATTATCATTACCTTCAGCATCATTCATATTAAATGAGTGACCGCCAACAAGAACAACATTGCCTTCAGCATCAACAGCAGATTCACCTGACATATGACAATCAACACATGAATTTCCACCAGCAACAGAGTGAGGGGAACTAGGGAATTTAATACCATAATCTGGAGCATTAACACCTAAAAGCATATCAGCTTGTGGACCATGATGAGCACCGTAATGAGAACTTTGGTTTTTTACATCAGATGCATAAGTTGCAGCTGAACGACGACTTCTATGACATTCCATACATTGAGCACCTGTGCCATATTGTTCAAAAGTAATAGGAGTACCATCACCAAGTTGAGTATCAGCAAATCTTAATTGATGTAGATTTGAAGCATCGTGAGGATCATGGCAAACTGCACACGAAATGTTAGTAGCTTTAGGACGTAAAGCCGTTTTTGCTGGTAATCCATTTGCATCAACTGGTCTACCTTCTTTAGTCCATTGAATGTATCCTGCACCACTATGGCATGGTGAGCAACCATCTCTATCAGTGGATCCAACAAATGCACCTATAGCATGACCACCGTGGAAACCACGTCCGTCAAAATCAGTTGCATCTTCACCTGAAGCATCCCATTGTGCAGGGAATGCATGATGAGTGCCAGAATCATGACAAATTGCGCATACTTTTGAATCTAATGAAATTGATATTCTATTATCTCTAATTACAGAAAAGTGTTCACTGGATGGACCGTGGCAAGATTCACATTGAATATTTGCAAGTTTCATAGCATCTGGATAAGCTGCAGCAGTAATATCAGCTTGCCCATCAAATAAAGAATCAGGGAATACAAATGAAAAATCATCAAAACCATTGTTAACTGCATTTGCATCAAAACCAGTTGAGTGACAGCTAACACAATTTGGGCCAAAATGATCACCCTTTAAACCGTTTAATCCTCTTGTAAGAGCAGTTGCATGACCAGTTTCTGACCATTTATCAACAACAAAATCATAATCAGCATTATTATGGCAAAGAGCACAAGTTGGAGCACCAGTTGTACTTAAGTACTTACCAGCATTAATTACAATTGTATCTGCTAAAGCACCATCTGTAAAAATAATAACATAAGTACCTGTTACATCAGGTTTAAATATTATGGTTTCTGTATTTGTATCATTTGATCTTGTACCAAAATCGGCTACGGAACCAAATGGTTTTGTTAGCATCCAAGTTTGAGAGCCACTAAGAGCATCACTTGATGTAGCTTTAAGATAAATTTGTGTTCCAATTCCAACATTAGGTAAGCCATTATATGCAAGATCAAAAATATCGGTTGTACTAACAGCAGCATCTCTTGGCGATACACCAAAAGTTTCAACCGATATTGTTTGAGTGTATATTGTTGAAAAAGAAAGTAAAGTAATTAAAATCAATAAGAAACTTTTTCTCATGATTTCCTCCATTTAGTTTTAATAAGTTTTTATCATATGTAAATTTTAATAATTGAGTAACAACAGTAAAGAAAACAATTATGAAAAAATTTTTATAATTCATTAAAATATTATAAAAAAGAGAAAAAAAAAGCCCTCATGAATGAGGGCTTTTTGGGAAAGCGTTAAAATATTATTTAACTAATAACATTTTACTAACTTTTGTGAATTTACTTGTAGTCATTTGTAAGAAATAAATTCCTGACGCACGATTAGAAGCATTCCAGTTATATGTGTGATATCCAGCATTTAAGTTATCATTAACTAAAACTTCAACTTTGTTACCAACCATATCATAAATTGTAATTTGAACATCCGATGCTTCTGGAATTCCAAATTTAATTGTAGTTGATGGGTTAAATGGGTTAGGATAGTTTTGACTTAATGAATAAGCAGTAGGAATATTTTCTATATCATTAACATCAGTAATAGTTAAGTTAACTTCCAAAGAAGCTGCACTTTGATTTTTTGAGAAATCCATTGCATTAACTTTATAGAAATATGTTTTTCCACTTTCTACTTGTGAATCGTTATAAATTGGTTCAACAGTTGTTTTTACCAAGTTTTCTGCAGATGGTATAAAACCTTGAGTTTCACTTCTGTAAACTGTAAAGTAATTGAAATCTGCATCAACTGGTTTATCCCATGTTAATACTGCTGTGTTATTATCAAGAGCAATAGCAACATTTCCAGGAACAGCTGGTGCTAGGTTATCAACTGAGAATCCTGACATAGGAGAAGTTTCAGCTTGAATACCATCTTTTGTTTTACCAAGAACCTTAAATGTTGATAAAACTGTGTCACCTTCAACAGCATTTTGAAGAGTAGGAACTACTGCAGAATATTCTAGGTATCTAATAGCAGGAACAGTAGCAACAACATCCCAAAGTTCACCATTAACATCAAGTAAATTTCCAGCTTCTAAATTGGTTGTAATGCCTTTGAATGAAGAGAATTTACTTCTATCACGGTTAGCTGCACCAACTGGAGCTTGACGTAAAATAGTATATGATTCAACTTGATCTTTTGCAACACCATCATCAGCACCAAAAGCAGTCCAAACAACACGCACTTGGTAACCTTGATCGTTCATAATATCATCAACGCTAATCATTTTACCAGAAGTAATTGCACCATATTTCATTGATTCAATTGCAACTTTTAACATTGCAACTGTAAATGCAGGATTGTGAATACCAAAACTTCTATCTTCATCAACCCACATATAAGAATATCCAGCTTTCATAACTGCAGGAGAGTTTGATTTGCTTGACATTATAACATTACCGTTTGCATCTTTTGGTAAGAATGCAGCAAGTTCTACCATTAAACCACGAACTTCTTCTTGAACGCCTTCTGCAACTCCATCACCATCATGATCGGCAATACCATTAAAGAAATATTTTTTCTCTTTGAATGATGCACCAACGTCACCGTGGCAAGGAGCACATGCTTCAACATGATCTTCACCTTCAGCATTATTCATGTTAAATGAGTGACCTCCAACAAGAATAGGGTTACTATTGGCATCAACTGCAGCTTCGCCAGCCATATGACAATCAACGCAAGAATTTCCACCAAGAGCATGAGGAGAAGTTGGTAAATCGTAACCAAAATCAGGATAGTTTGCACCAATTAACATATCGGCTTGTGGTCCATGATGTGCACCATAGTGTGTACTTGCATTGTTTGGATTAGAGGCATAAGTTTTAGCTTCACGACGACTTCTATGACATTCCATACATTGAGCGCCAGTACCATATTTTTCGAAAGTAATAGGTGTGCCATCACCAAGTTGAGTGTTAGCTTGTCTTAGTTGATATAGGTTTGTAGCATCATGAGGATCATGACAAACAGCACATGAAATATTTGTAGCTTCTGGACGAACAGCAGTTGCTGCAGGTAAACCATTAGCATCTACTGGTCTTCCTTCTTTAACCCATTGAACATATCCAGCACCACTATGACATGGTGAGCAACCATTTCTATCTGTTGAGGCAACAAAAGCACCTGCAGCGTGTCCACCATGGAAACCACGACCATCAAATTCTGTTGCATCTTCACCAGATGCATCCCATTGAGCTGGGAAAACATGGTGAGTGCCAGAATCATGACAAACAGCACAAACTTTTGCATCTAAAGAAATATCAATTTTATTATCAGTAGTAACTGAAAAATGTTCACTAGCTGGTCCGTGGCAAGATTCACATTGAATATTTGCGCGTTCCATTGCATCTGGATAAAGAGCAGCAGTAATATCAGCTTGACCGTCAAATAAAGAATCTGGGAATACAAATGAAAAATCATCAAAACCATTGTTTGATGCATTTTTATCATAGCCAGTTGAATGGCAGCTAACACAATTTGGTCCAAAATGATCTCCTTTAAGTCCATTTAAACCTCTTGTAAGAGCTGTCGCATGACCAGTTTCATTCCATTTTTCTGCCATACCTGAATGGCACAAAGCACAATTGCCACCACTAGCACTTAAATATGTACCAGAATTAATAGTGATAGTATCTGATACACCACCATCAGCAAAAACAATAACATAAGTACCTTTTAGGTCTGGTTTAAATACAATTGCTACAGCATTTGTATCCAAAACTTGTTTTACTCCAAATGCAGCTGTAGAACCAAAAGGTTTTGTCACTGTCCATGTTTGTGTACCGCTTAAAGCAACACTTGAAGTAGCTTTAAGGTAAATTTGTGTTCCTCTGCCAACATTAGCTAAGCCGTTGTAAGCTAAATCAAAAATATCTGTTGCACTAACTGCAGCATCTCTTGGCGAAACGCCATAAGTTTCAACTGATACAGTTTGAGAATAGATTGTTGAAAAGGAAAGTAAGGCAAATAAAATCAATAAGAAACTTTTTCTCATGATTTCCTCCATTTAATTGAAAATAACATTTAATTAATAAAACAATAAGTATTTCACACTTGTAAAGTTTGCTAATTGAGTAACAACTGTAAAGAAAACAATAATGAAAAAATTTTCATTATTATTAAGCACTCTTTTTAGAATATATTTTATATATTTTGTGAGCAAAAGGAAAGTAAGATGAAAATACTAATTGTAGAAGACGAAAAAAAAATTGCAGAATCTTTAAGGAAGAACTTTAATGATGAAGGATTTGAGACAATAGTTTGCTTTGATGGTTCAGAAGCACTTGAAACAATTTCTAAAGAAAAATTTGATTTAATTCTTTTGGATTGGAGATTGCCAGAAATTACAGGTATTGAAGTTTGTAAACGAATTAGAAATGCAAATAATAGAACACCGGTAATATTATTGACCGCTCTTTCAAATATCTCTAATAAAGTTGAAGCTCTAAATTGTGGGGCTGATGATTATATAACTAAACCGTTTTCTTTTGAAGAAGTTTTAGCCAGGGTTAATGCTATTATTAGAAGATATAAATTTTTGAATAATATCATCGAATTTGAAAATATGTCGCTTAATCTTATTACACACACACTTGAAACAAAAACTGAATCAATTAAACTTCCAGAAATGGAGTTTGAATTACTCAAGTATTTTTTGGAAAACAAGGATAGAATAGTATCTAGAGAAATTCTTTGCGAAGAAGTTTGGAAACTTAAATATACACCAACCACAAATGTTGTTGAAGTTACAGTTAAAAATCTTAGAAAAAAATTAGAAGAATACTCCGACAATAAATTTATAAAATCAGTTTATGGAGAAGGGTATTTATTTATCTCTAATTAATTATGAAAAAACCATTAATTACAAAAAGTGTTAGAAATAACGCCGCTTTTCTTACCCTTTTATTATTTATTGGCTATTTAATTTTTAGTTTTTTTTCAGTTATTCAGATAAATTATTATTTTACCGATAATATTGATACAAGATTGAAGCACGAAATTGTGCATATAGAATATAATTTAGAAATTTTAGATAATGTAATTATTATTCGTTCGGATAAAGAGTTTCAAGAATATGATATGCTGCACGAAACGGACAACTCATTTTATCTTCAAATCTATAACACAAAAGGTGAATTATATTTTCAAAGTAAAAACTTAAAATTATTCCCTGGCATGCCAACTCCAATTAGAAATTTTGAAGAAGAGTTTTTATTACTAGATGAAAAAGTTAATTATAAGGGTTTAAGAGTTTGTTATTCAAAAGTCTATTTTGGAGATGAAATAGTAGGTTATATTCAACTAGCAACTCCTAAAACTTCAGCAAATAGTGCTATTGATGATATTATTGCATTTAATTTGTGGACGCTACCTTTAGCTTTTATTCTTTTTGTTATTGTAAGCTTAATTTTTGTTAAACGATCACTCAACCCAATAAATAAAATTATTGCTATTTCTCAAGAAATAACGGCTACAAATTTAAGTAAGCGAATTAACTATGAGGCGGATTCTGATGATGAATTGGGAAGATTGAAATTTACACTTAATGATTTGTTTGATAGACTTGAATTTCAAATAAATCAAATATCACAATTTTCTGATAATGCATCTCATCAACTAATGACTCCTTTAACAGCAATTAGTACAGAGCTAGAATATATGCTTAAAAAAGAGCATTCGTCTGATGAGTATCGAGACACTCTTAAAAATGTTGAAGAACAAACAAAAGAAATGGTTAAAATAGTTAAAACACTTTTAATTCTTGCAAAGGATTGTTCTATTTGTACAGATAGCAGAAGTGTTTTTAGTCTTTCACATTTACTTAAAAACGAAATAAAAGAAGCTTTTAAAAATAATAAAGTGACAATAAGCGTTGATGAAAACATTTATCTAAAAGGCGAAGCCGATTATTTCAAAATGGTTCTTGAGAACTTAATTAATAATGCTATTAAATATTCATCAGAAAATGATGAAGTAAGAGTCATAGTAAAAGAGGAATTAGATAATACTATTATATCAGTTTATGATAATGGAATTGGTATTCCTGATTCTGAAAAAACTGTTGTATTTGAACGGTTTTACAGAGGTGAAAAAGTTGAAAGCACTGGAATTAAAGGTCACGGCTTAGGTTTGAACTTAGCGAGCAATATTGTAACGAAAATGGGTGGTAAAATACTGATACGTGATAATGAAGAAAAAGGAACAATTTTTATTTTAGAAATGCCGAAACTAGTATTAGAATAAAAAAAAGGGATTGTATTTACAATCCCTTTTTTTATAAACTATTTAGCTTCTTTTTTCCTTCTAACCATAGCTATAAAAAATCCAAGAACAATTGTTAAAGTACCAACCCAGATAAGACTGATAAAAGGTTTGATACTAATGTCAACCCATAAGGAAGCACCTTTAACCACTTGTATTTCTTTATTGTCAGAATCAGATTTCTCGTAAATTACAACATCTATTTTACCAGATGCATCAAGGTTTTTCAATTCAATTTTTAAGTTAGTTTCATCCACTACAACATCTTCAAATGTTTTTTCACCAGCACTACTTTTCATTTTTGGCTCAACAGTGTATGTTTTTCCATTATGTATAACTTCTATAACTGCACCAATAAAGAAGTCAGCACCAGATTGCATAGAATTCATTGCATCTTTTGGGAAGTTAAATTTAGTAAAGGTAATTTGGGAGCCATGAAATTCAAATGGTTCTCCTTTAATAAGTGTAGTTTGATGCTCGTGATCGCCATTACTTACAACTTTTGCATCTTCGTAACTAACTGGCGAAATATATAAATCCTTTGTAATAAGACTAATAATATCAGGATCACGCATTAAGCTATTGTTAAATTGTGACACATACATAACTGGAGCCAGATTGTTATCTGAGCCATCTTTAGAAGCTATTATATTAAAAGCAAATTTTTCACCATTTTCAATAGGCGAGTAACCAGTGAAAGTGAAACCGTAACCAAGGGCTTCTTTTGTTTCACCTTGTATTAGTTCAATTTGCATTTCCCTTGTAAACCAACCAGATGATATAACCCCAAGCATAAAAAATGCAAAACCAATATGAGCAATATATCCACCAATATAGGATATGTTTTTTTTCATTGTTTTAAATGCAAAAATGGTATTAACTACAAATGCAAAATAGGCTGAAAATAAAAAGATAATTGCCATTATATCAGTAAAACCACCTAAAAATGCTGTTAATACTGAAAGTACAAAAGTGACTAGTAGTGGAATTTTAAGGCTGTTAATAAGCGTCTTTTCATCTGTTTTGTCCCAATTAATCAAAAGACTTAAACCGATTAGCAAACCCATTAATATTGCAATAGGCAGTGTCATTTCATTATAAAAGCTAATTTCAACCGCAGAACCAAAAATAGGAGTAGAAGTTCCAGCAATAATAATAGCAGCAGCACCCATTAATAATACAGACCCAACAAAAAGAGCTAATTCTCTGGAAAGCATATTGCCTTCGGAGGAAAAAGTTTTTTCGAGATATTTCCAGCGATAAATTATTGCTCCAAATCCTAGAATGGTAAAAGTGCTAATAAATATAATTAGCAAAGTATATGTCATCATTCCTGGAGTAACAAATGAATGAACAGATGCATCGCCAAGAACACCACTACGCGTTAAGAACGTTGAATAGAGTACTAATAAATATGTTAAAATTGATAAAATTAAATTAGTTTTAACAAATCTTCCAGCATGTTCTTTTGTTTGTGTTCGTTTCTGTATTAACATTGTATGAATACCTGCTAAACCAACAATCCATGGAACAAGAGAGGAATTTTCAACTGGGTCCCAGCCCCAATAACCACCCCAACCAAGAATGACATAAGCCCAATAACCACCAAGCATTATTGCTAATCCAAGTACCATCATTCCACCAAGCAGCCAAGGTAGAGATGAATTAACCCAATCTCTGTACTCATTGCTAATTAAAGCTGCAAAAGCAAATGAAAATGGAACTGTGGACATTGCAAATCCTATGAATAATATTGGAGGGTGAATTTGCATCCAAAAATTATTTAGTAAAGGATTTAATCCCTTACCATAATGAATAAAGTCATTAAGAGAAATTCCATTGCTCGCCAAAAGTCCAGCTAGTTTTTCATTTATAAGTATTAGGCTAGAATTTGAGGATTGATCGGTAAATAAAAATTCATTAATAAATGGTAGAGAAAGAAATGATTGACTAATGTTTTTAAGATCCACATAAGTTGGGTCTGCCCAGATTAATGTAAATGGGTTTTTTAATCCTGGACTTATCATGATTAATAAAAATGTTACAGCAAGTGTAAAAACCATCATAACACGGCTTTCTAAATTGCCACGTTTTGAAGTATATTCTAGCAATGCAAGACCAGCAACTGCAGTGAAAAGTAACCAAAGCAAAAAGCTGCCTTGCTGTCCAGCCCAAAATGTAGACATCAACATTCCAGTAGAGAGGTCACTGTTAGAGTAATCATAGATATATTTAAATTCGTATTGATGATTTAATATAGCTTTCATCAGGTAAGCCGATGCACCGAGAATGGAAAGCGTGGTAGCGTGGTAGCCAACTCGAGCTAGTTTTAATGTATTATCATATCCTTTGTAAGTAAGGTAATACATTATAATAGTAAAAACACTTGCCAGCAAAGCAAATGTAATAAGAATATTTCCAACCATATTAGTTCCTTTCTTTAATAAAAATAAACCCTTACTCTCTTTAGAAATTTCCAAAGTAAGAATAAAGGTTTAACTAAATATTTTAATAAATATTACGACGCTTTTTCAGCGGCTTCATACTCAGTTTCATATTTTGATGGGCATTTTGTTAAAATATCGGAAGCATAAAATTTGCCTTCTTTATACTTTCCGGTAACAACAACGCTTGTTGAGGATTCAAAATTATTTGGAATAGCCCCTTTATAAATAACTTTAATTTCTTTTCCATTATAATCTTTCATATAAAACGAAAAGACATTTTTTTGTTTATCAATGTCATAGCTTTTTTCTTTCACCCAGCTACCAGTGGCTTTAATTGTGGCGTCACTTTTTACTATTTCAGCAAAATCTTGTTCATATTTAATGTTAGTTTGAGTAAGTAAAAAACCCATTATCCCAAAAAATATTACTATTATTATACCGCCAAAAATATATTTGTTGTTCATCTAGTTCTCCTTTATTTCGTCTTTTATTTCCTTTAATCGTTTATCAATTGATAAAAGAAAAAGAAAGATTCCTGTCCAAATAATTAATGTAATAATTAAAACTATATATATAGAATTATCTTTTAAAAAAGTGAATAGTCCTTCCAAAATTACCTCAAATGAATTTTTTTGATAGTTTGTCTTTAATAATTATTGATTTGTAAGTCAAATTCCAAACCCAGAAATATAAAATAGAAAAAGCAGTTAAGGATAGGAAAAAGATAAGCTGCATATTTCCATTCATTTTTAAGTCAATTACAGGTCCAGCAGTATCATCATTTGCGGAACCAGGATGTAACCCAGTCATAATTCTAGGCATAATGAAAATAAAGAATGGGACTGTAAGAAATGAAATTATTGCGTAAACTGCCGATAGTTTAGCTCTTTTATCTTCGTTCTCAATTGCAGAGCGAAGCGCGAAAAGTGAGCCATAAATTAGCATAAGAACAAAAATTGAAGTCTCTCTCGGATCCCAATGCCAAAAAGATCCCCAAGCAAACTTTGCCCATAGCGAACCAGTAATTGTTGCCAAAATTACAAAAACCATTCCAATTTGTAATGCGGCTAAAGATTTAGCATCATCATCCAAATTATTGCTTCGCAGATACTTAATTCCAAATATCATAGCAACTAAAAAAGAAAGGGTAGCCAGCCAAGCAGTTGGAACATGGAAAAATATAATTTTAGCCTGCTCGCCTAAGCCTGGAATAAAAGGGAAATGGTACCATTCTGTTGTTTGAGCTACTAGTGGGAATGCAATTCCACCCACTATTACAAAGGACATCAGAACAAAGAGCAGTCCTTTCCACAAAAAATCTATATGCATAAAAAATTCTTTCATTAATAATTTAACTTACTACGTAAAATATACATAACCAATTCAATTTACAATTGAAAATCAATTTGTATAGATTTTTACACCGTTGTAAAAAAAATATTTTTTTAAATAACAATCTATTAAAGAGTAAAACGAATTACAAAAATACTTAAGAGGAAATAGGATATATTGTCTAATAGGGTTTTTTAATGAATGAAAAAGATAAGTTAATAATGTGGATTAGAAATATAATACGGTGGTCAGAAAAGTTAGTATTAAGAAATTTGAGTGTAATTAAAATAATTATTAGTTCATTTTACTTGAAATATTTAATAGATTGCAAATGTATATTGATCGTAAAGTAGAGTGAAATGAAAAATAAATATATAATTATAATTTTTGCAACAATTTTATTGTTATCAGCCTATATATTTTCGCAGAGTACAGGTAAATCCGAAATATCAATTGCTGATTTAATAGTTCAATTGGAAAGTGAAGAAAAACCAATTCTATTAGATGTTAGAAATCCAAATGAGTTAAAAGGTGAATTAGGGCATATTTATAATGCTATAAATATTCCAGTTCACGAATTAGAAGGTCGATTGTCAGAATTAGCTGATTACAAAGCAAAAAAGATTTTTGTTATATGCCGCTCGGGAAATAGATCGCGTTATGCAACGGCATTATTAAATAAAGCCGGCTTTAATGCTTCAAATGTAAAAGGTGGCATGATAGAGTATCACAAAGTTAAAAAATAGGAATGTTTTATGAGTATCTTCCCAAAAGTGAATATTAAAAATTCGCATAAGTTACTTAGTTGGTCACTTTTAGCTGGAGGTATTTATTTTTTCTTAATATGCGTTGCCCATCTATTTGGCCTAAAAATACCCATTCTGTTTATTTATTTTAACGTTCCATCATATATTTATCAAGATATGATAATTTCATTTCTTGCTTTTGGTTTTGGAATGTTCTTTTATGCAGGTTATTCATCAGTAAAACGAAATGAACTAATTACTACTAAATATATAATTATTGCAGGATTTGGTGCAGTGATTGGTCTGATGAATATTAACTTTTTTACAGATTTCAATTATTTTGAAGCCGAATTTAAGTTAAAAATTTCTTTGGTTAATTTTTGGAGTGAAACGATTTTTGTTTTCTTATATGTTTTGTGGCTTCAAATTCTTTACATAAGTGCACTTAATTCAAATAAAAAAAAAGAAAGTAATAAAGAAGTAAAATCTCTATTTGATGTTGCTAATGATGAGCAGAAAAAATTTAGGAAGTATAGATAATATCACCCGTTACTTTCAATTATTTCAACAGGTACTTTAAGTTTAGTTATTTTATTGTAATTTAATAATTTCATTAAACTAGCTTCAGAGAGTTCTCTTCCTTTTGTTAGTAGTAAAATATTGTTTACATCTTTTATTCCATCTGCTAAAACCATACCTGGTTTCAATTCAAATAATTCTCTAGTTGAAATAATTTGTCCTTCTGCAATTCCAGACATTTCAGCAACAAGCGCTCCCCAAATATCAGGGTCATAAATATTGGTGTTATTTTCAAGTTCTTCAACTGCTTGCTTTGAATTTAATCCAAAATGGATTAGGTTCAACTTTTCTGAAACTGAAACATAAAGTCCACACAGAAGTAGTTATCTATAAATATTTTAAAATAGAATTCTTTTCCTTATGAAGCTCATTTATAAATTTTTGTGTATAAACGCAAAAATGCATTTTTATAAAGTGGAAATTTATAGCTTAATAAAACATTATCTAAAATATAACACAATGTTTATAGTAGAATGCAACGTTGGTAATCTTTTATATAGATGCGAATTAAATTCTACTGCTATTTAAAAAGTGGGGTAATTTCATGCAAAAACCTTTCATATCCATTTTTAATGAAAAATTCAGAAGCTATTTCATCTGATTTTGAAATTATATTTGCAAAAAAAACAGAGGATAAAATTGAAAATTTTTCACGATCTATTTTGGAAATATCATGGTGATTTAACACAGAATCAACAATAATTTGTGGCAAACCCCACAAGCTTAGTAAGTATCCACCAATTTCAGCGTGTGTAGTTCCAAGGACTATTTTCTCAGCTTCATTATATTCAATATTCTTTGCTTTCATTAATTTAAGAATATCATAAATAAATTCTTCAGTATTTATAACAATTATTTTCCCAATATCATGAAGCAAACCAGCAATGTATGCGGTTTCGGCATCTTTTTTATCCCAAAGATGGCTAATTAGTTTTTTAGAATTATGTGCCACTTGCAAGCTGTGTTCCCAAATACTTTTCTGCAGTTGTTCTACCCTCATATTTCCTTCAAAGGAACAAAAAATCTGTGTATAAAGAATAATTGATTTAATCATAGTTATTCCAAGCAGATTTACAGCTTGTCTTATATCTGTTATACTTTGGGCAAGTCCAAAATATGGTGAATTAACAACTTGGAGAATTCTGGTGGTGACAAATATATCATTATATATAATATCGGAAATTTTTTGCAGTGAAAAACTATCTTTATTTAGCTCTGCTTCAATGTCAATATAAGTTTGTGGAAGTGTAGGGAACTTCTTTATTTTATTAATTACCTTTCGAAGGTTTTCACTAGCTAACAAATTGTTCAGTTGAACTGTTTGCAAAAGAATTGTTTCAAATTTTTCTAGTTCTATTGGTTTTGCAATAAATTTATGAGAAGAAACTACAGAGGTAAGTAAAAGGTCAATTTTACTTTTTTGCTCAAAAAGAACAACTCTAATTGCGGATGAATACTTTTCCTTAATTATATCAAGAAAATCAACACCATTTACTTGAGGTGTTCTAATATCAGATAAGACTAAATTTATTTGATTTTCGCTCATAATGGAAAGAGCTTCTTCTTCATTTTCAGTAAAGAAAAAATTTCCCTCAATTTTCAAAGAGTTAAGTAGCTCTTTGATGTGAGTTAAAGTATCTGAATCTTTGTCAATTGCTAAGATATTTAACTTCATATTCATCCTTGAATTTTATTTAAATAAGAAAGTCTAAATCAGACTTATGGCTATTCTTCAAATATCATACCATTAACTTTAGTGTAAATTATTTCTATTTGCTTTATAATACAACCCCTAATATTGTCTTTTTACATTTTTACATGTAAATATTTCCTGATTACTTATACGGAATATCCGAGTAATCACACCAAAAATATTAAGAGAGTAGAGTCTAGTAAAAACTCTTTACACTTAAATTATTTGCAACTAATTTCAAACCTTATTATGTTATATAAGCATTCAAATTAAATTTATTAAAATGACTTCAATAACTCACACATGGCTTCCATTTTTATATCTTTATGGAGTAGGAGGAATATTTTTTCTGATTGGATTGATTATTATCAGAAAAAGTAAAGCTGTGGATATGAAAAAGAAACGCCACCGTTTTTGGTTTGGAGTTTTAATATTTGGTTTCTTTTATTTTGTGGTTTTACACGCAATTATTACACTAATAGCTTTGTATTGGTAACAAATGGAAATAGAAACAAAAAATATAGAAACTACTTTTCACAGTATCGGGTCATCTTCCGATTGGATTGTAATGGTCGTTTATTTTATTGTTATTATGCTATTTGGAAGTTATTTCGGAAAGTATAATAGAAGCACAAAAGATTTTTTCTTTGGCGGAAGACGTTTTGCATGGTGGTTAATTGCGTTCTCAATTGTTGCAACTGGCATTGGTAGTCATAGTTTTGTGAAATATTCTGCTAAAGGATTCGAATATGGGTTTTCATCAACTATGACCTATATAAACGATTGGTTTTTTCTACCCTTTTTCCTTTTTGGATGGCTTCCAATAATTATTTACACAAAAATTAGATCAATTCCTGAATATTTTGAAAAAAGATTTTCTCCCTCCGCTAGATTTTTGGCTACAATACTACTTGTGTTTTATATGATTGGTTATATTGGAATAGGGTTTTTAACTCTGGGCAAAGCAATTGTGCCAATGCTTCCAGAAAATTTTTCAGTTTTGGGTTATCAATTTGATGTAACATTAATGGGAGTAATAATTTTCATTTCTATAATAACAGGTATTTATATCACTTTAGGAGGACAAACAGCAGTTATATTTACTGATTTACTTCAGGGCGGTGTGCTTCTTTTTGCTGGGTTTTTACTATTCTTTCTTGGAATTTCTTATTTAGGGGGATTTGAAAATTTTTGGAATTTATTACCAGTAACGTGGAAGTTGCCATTAGCCGATTTAACTAAACCCCCAGATTTTAACTTTATTGGGATATTTTGGCAGGATGGTGTTGCTGGTTCTATTGGATTTTTATTTATGAACATGGGATTAATAATGCGCTTTATGGCTACAAAAAGTGTTGATGAAGGAAGAAAAGCAGCTACATTTAATATACTTTTTATGCTTCCACTTTCAGCTATTGTAGTAGGTAACGCTGGTTGGATTGGAAAAGCTCTTTCAATTTCAAATCCTGAACTCGTTCCTCCATCAACCTCGCCCGATCAAATATTTGTTGTGGTTGCTAATATTGTGGCAATTCCAGGTGTTTTTGGTTTTGTAATGGCAGCATTAACTGCAGCTCTTATGTCAACTGTGGACACTTTAATAAACGCAACAGCTGCAATTTATATTAATGATATACATAGACCAATTGTTACTTTTTTTGAAAAAGGAAAAGAAGAAGGCAAAGGTAAAGATAAAAAAGAATTAGCTGCTGCACGATGGTCGTCAGTTGTTATTACAGCGTTAGGAGTAATTGCTGTGCTAGCGTTTAAGAATTTTCCCACAGTGTATGAAGCACATGGATTTTTCCATTCAACTCTAACTCCGCCTTTAGTAATTGCAATATTTCTTGGAATATTCTGGAAAAAATTTACTCCAAGTGCGGTTATTTCTACATTTATTGGAGGCGTTGCTTTTATGATTATTGGTTTACACGATCCAAATTTAATAACACCTTTTGCTCAAGGAATTGAGATGAATACAGAGCATCCATATTCTTATATAAGGGCGCTATATAATTTATTTGTATGTGGTGCTGTTGCTGTCATAATTACATATACAACTTCTATGCAGCAAAACTTAGTTGTTAAAATAAAAAGCAAAATAAACGACAAAGAGATTATTTACAGTTTAGTTTCAGTATCAGTTGTGGTATTTGTTCTTGTTGTATTTAATGTTGGCTTAGTTTATATTCAGCTAATTGGGGTTTTGGTTTTAAGCTTTGTTGTTGCGGTAATTACAAAATATTTTGTTAAATATGATGCAGTTGCACAGACAGAAGGATTAACAGTTTGGTCGTTAGTAAAGGCAAAAGAAGGCTTCAAAGGAAGCAAAGTTAATGAAGAGGAAGGTGAGATAATTAAAGTAACATGGAAAATTAAAGATGGTGATGATGATATTGCTAATTTTTCTCAAAATGATATGCGTAAAATGAAAGCAAATGTAGGTGATTTAATTTATCTTTGCGATGCAAGAAAAATACTTGGTGGTTTAAAATCTGTTCATACAGTTTATGGAGAACCGCACAATGAAGATGGAGTGGTTTTAATTAACAATGAACACCTCTTAAATGGTGTATTTATAAAAGGCAAATTGCTTACAGCCGAAAAAGAAATGTAAGCTAAATACTAGTTTTTGATTTATTAATTATTTAGAGAATAACATGTTAACAAAAAAAGATTACTTAAAAGACGTTATTAAACATATTGATATTAAAGAGCATAACGTTGTTCCTTTGGTTGAATCAATGGGCAAAATGGCATTTTCTGCAAGGGATTTAAGCCGCGCAGCTAGCATTTATGATATGATGCTCAAGGACAAAGACACAGCAATTATTTTAACTATTGCTGGTTCAATTTTTAGTGCTGGATTAAAAAAGATTGTTCACGATTTAGTTGATAACAATATGGTGGATGCAATTGTTTCAACTGGTGCTTTAATGGTTGACCAAGATTTTTTTGAAGCTCTTGGATTTAAACATTACATTGGCTCGCCTGATGTTGACGATAACGAAATGCGAGAACTGCACATTGATAGAATTTATGACACATTTATTGATGAAGATGAGCTACGCGTTTGTGATGATACAACTGCTGCAATTTTCGATTCGTTAGAACCACGTCCATATTCATCACGAGAATTACTTAAAGAATTTGGAAAATATTTGGATGAAAATGGCGGACCAAAAGTTGACGATAGCATAATTTACAAAGCATACAAAAAGAATGTTCCTTTATTTGTTCCAGCGTTCTCGGATTGTTCTGCCGGCTTTGGAATTGTAATGCACCAATATAAAAATCCAGAAAAACATGTCTCTTTCGATTCTGGAAAAGATTTTCTGGAATTGACTAAAATTAAATTAGCTAACAGAGAAACTGGAATTTTTATGGTCGGCGGTGGAGTTCCCAAAAACTTTACGCAAGATATTGTTGTTGCGGCTGAAATTTTACAAGATGATGCTCCAATGCACAAATACGCTGTTCAAATTACAGTTGCTGATGTTCGAGATGGCGCTCTTTCAAGCTCAACTCTTAAAGAAGCAAGCAGTTGGGGAAAAGTTGAAACCACTTACGAACAAATGGTTTATTCCGAAGCAACACTTGCATTGCCTTTAATTACCAGCTATGCTTACCATAAAGGTAGTTGGAAGGAACGTACAGGAAAAGAATTGAGTAAGTTATTCTAAAATTGAAGGAATGATGGAATGATGGAAGGTTGAAATATTTTTACTTTCCATTATTCCCAAATTCCAATAAGTTATACTAAATTATTTTTTTCAGGTTCTCAGCTCAAATATTAAAGTTTCTACAAAATATAGATTTATTTCTTTGTCATTTCGAACGAATGTGAGAAATCTCGCACAATTTGAAAGATTTCTCACCCACAAAACGGGTTCGAAATGACAGATTCATTATTTTGTAGAAACCCTATTTAATAAAAGGACGCAAATTATGCGACCATTATTTTTTTACTAAAAGAAAAAATTTAACCCAAGTCCAGTTTTAAAACGTATTGTTGTATTTTCGACATCTTCTTCACCACGCTCAGTTACTAATCCCATATAAATATTTTCCCATTTATATGTTGATGATGCGGAATTATATTTTACTTTAAAAAACCCAGAAAGAGAAAGTGATTCTGAAATTGCATATTCTGTTCCAAAACCAAAAGAAATAATTATAGGTGAATTTAATCCTTCTATAAATTCATTTTCATTATTTTTATATATGTGATCATTTGTTTGACCTGAATAATGTGATTTATAATAACTATCGGCAAAAGCAAATTGTTTACCAATACTTAAAGTAATAAATGGATTCACATTGCCAACTTCAAAATTTCCAAAGTAGCGCTTCAGACCAATTTCAAAGAGAAATTTATCCATGGAATTTTGATTTTCATAAGAACTTGATGAAATAGTGCCCTCCCAAGTATTATGGTTAGTAGTTGTAGAAGTAATTCTGAATAAATCCGCACTATATCCAATGGACAAAATGGCAAATAAATTATTAGCAACATTAAATCCTAATTGAGATTCCATTGAAACCAAGTTTTGCTCAAGTTCATAATAGAGGGTCGGATAAAGCCAATCAAGAGTAGTATTGGGAGAAATTCTATAAATATGCGGGTTATATGCAAAAATCAATTGTTTAGTTATAGATGGGAAATAATGAATTGCAAAAGTCCATCTTTTATCACCGTTAAAATAATATGCTGGTTCATCAAAAACTAACTTTGGTTGGTTAATTAAAAAACTATAATCAGCATTTCGCTTTTTCAGAAAAGCATTAATTGAATCAAGTGAAACAGAATATCCAGTTGATTCAGAATACACTAATCCCAAGTCGCCAATTGTTATTTCACTAATTGTATTAAGAAAAATTTTAGACTCAGAATTATCAACTGATTTAAAAATTATGTAATTGCTGTTTACCTCTTGAACAAAGCAATTTTGTGAAATTGTTGATTTTGAAACTAAATTGTCTGGGTTGTAGTTTTCTTGTGAATAAATTAATGTTGAAAGTATCAAAAGAATAGAAAAAAATGACTTCATTTTATGCCTCATTATTTTAGTAATAGGATGTAAATATATAATTAAATTAAAAGCTCTGAAAGAGAAAAAATTATCCCATTAGCACTAAATATTTATTGGAATCAATAGAAAAAAAACTATGTGCTTAATTGCATATCACTTTAGGTTCCAAAATTGTCATTATAAAATGCAAATGTCAAAAGAGAAATTTCAAACAAATATCAAAAACGAATTTTAAAAAAAGCCCAACTTTTACCAAATGAAAACTGAAAAGCCCAACTTTTCAAAAAAGTTGGGCTTTTTAAACCGCAAAGTTTGGATATTAGAAATTGATATTTGGATATTATTTTGTTTTTTATAGTTTGTCATTTGGTCTTTCAAAACGAAATTCATTAGTAACCAAAACTATTGACTTGCAGTCCATAGTGATTATTTGCTTAAACTAAATTTTACTCCTCCTGCAATCCAACGTCCAGGCAAAGTAATTCCAATAAAATCAAAGTAATCAACGTTAAAGAGATTGGTTGCTTTTATAAAAACATTGAAGTTGTTAAAGGATTTATTAATACTTAAATCGGTAATAAAATTACTTTCGGAATTATATCTATCTTCATATCGGAAGTACCAATTTGTTTCTATATCCCAAACTAAATTGTGATTTATTGAAACAATTCCATGGTGTTTCAAGTACTTTAATAAATATCGGGAAGTAAATTTATCTTGTGTGTAATCGGAATTTAAGTATGTGTATTTTATGTCAATATTATTTATCAATTGTTGTTTTAATAATTCACTTAAATTAAGATTAAAGTTTAACTCAATTCCTGCTGTGTTTAATTCCGCAATATTCATTGCAGACCAAGGAAGTTTTGTACTGACTTGAACATAGTCAATAATATTTGTCCCAGATTTATAAAATAGTGAAGTCGACAAAGTAAAATTTGAGTTGAAATATTTTGCTCCAATTTCATAGTTGGTAGTTTCTTCAAAAGACAAATTGGAATTTCCAATAATAGTTGGGCTTTTGTAAAATAACTCTGTGTATGTTGGAATTCTGAAACCACGACTAAAGTTTGCAAATAGATTTAAATTTTTAGCTGCCGAATATCCTAATTCAATGCCAGGCCAAAGTTTCCAGCCAATTGTTGAATAATTGTAAGCGAAGCCACTAATTCCCAAATAAAAATTGTTAAACTCTGGAAGTTTTTGTTCAACAAATATGCCCATTCTGTTTCTGTTGTGGTTGCCAAGATTATTACTTTCAATTTTATCATAAACAAACTCACCGCCAAATGAAGTTTCTCCAATTTCGGATTTTAGAAACAAATCCGCTTCAACTCCATAAATATTAGTTGTGTGATTGTTTTTATAAAATGAAGGATTTGTTTTATTCAAAAGGAATTCATCCTCATTATTTCGCCAATAAAACTTTGTGGAATAATTTAAGTCATCATTTCCAAACTCTGCAGAAGCTTTGACTAACGCAGTTTTTGTATGTTCAAATTGTAGTGGAAATGCAGTTGTGTAAAAGCTATTTGCGCCGTATGATTTATCATTGTAGCCAATAAAAATATCAATAATGCTTTTGGAAGTTGTGTAAGATGCACCATAAGATAAGTTTGTAATATCATATTCCGTATTTTCTTGATAACCGTTTGAGTGATTTTTTTCAATTGAGATGTTATTACTTAGATTTCCTAAATTGAAACTCCCAAATAAAGAGCCAGAATAAAGTCCAAAATCACCACTTTCGGCAAATGCACTTATGCTATTAAATTTATTTCGCTTTGTTCTAAAATTTACCAATCCACTAAAAGCATTTGCACCATTTATGTTGGATGAATTTCCTTTTACAATTTCAATCTGCTCAATGTTTAACAAAGTAATTGGTAAATTCAAATTGTGATGACCAGTTTGTGGATCAATAATTTTTATTCCATCAAGCATTATCAGTGTTTGCTCAAAATTTCCGCCACGGATTCCTAAATCCGCTTGCACTCCATTTGCACCACGTTGACTAAGTTCAACGGAATTTGAGTAGCTTAAAAAATCATGAACGCAATTTATTGGAGAAGATTCAATCTTTTGTAAAGGAATAATTTCCATGCTTCGGTTTACATCAAAAAGCAAAGCTGGTCTGTGTAACGATGTAACCACAATATCATCTAATTTGTATTTTAGTGAGTCTTGTGCAAAAAGTGAATTTAATGTTATTATTAATAGTAAAGTAAATAGTTTTTTCATTTTATCCTTTGTGAATAGAAAATTTGTAGGAAATTTGTCATTCCCGAATGTTTTTATTGGGAATCTCATTTAGTAAAAGAGTTTCAATTTAAAGCAATGTAATTGTAGCTAAATATAACTAGAATGTGCTTTGTGTATTTAATGGAATTTCACAAACATGAACAGAAATGAGAATTTCTGCCGAGCCGAGTGTGTTTGTGAAAGAACGAGTGACTGCAATTATAAAATTAAAATTACAATCCAAATGTAAATAGAAGAAATTATGAAGTCAAATTACCCCACTATTTTTAGATTAAAAAACAGTGGGGTTCCACATCTGTCCAAAACGATAAAATAGAAAAAAGCAGGCTCCAACTCAGCAAAATAACTTTGCTGAGCATAAATTTGTTTTTCGGAAATAAATTTAAATAAGGAGCCACAATGAACATAACACTTTTTAGTCAATTATTGCA
>JAHISP010000073.1 GCA_018818165.1 Bacteroidota bacterium
CCATGCTTTGATATTTGCCCCTGCACTAGTTTTTGCTGTAATCTTTAACGCAGCATAAACAGCACCCGGATTAGAGGGAGAAACATCTTTAATAAATGAACTTAGATCCCAAACATCTCCTTCTTTTGCTGGGAAAGTGTTTTGGTATAGTAGATAATATCCACCTTGAGTACTGGTACATTTTACCCAGTTAACACCACTATGTGAAGTTTGTGCATTGCTTATAAATTCAATACTTGCTCCTGTTTGAGCATAGCCTAACCAACCAAGTGGGACACCGTTTGAATCGGCTCCTTCTTCAAAACCTGGATTGGAAATAACATTTTGTCCAATTAGTAAAAACGGGATAAACAAAAGACTAATTAACAGTAGTGTAAATTTTTTCATTAAAATCCTCCAATTGCCTTAAAAGAGTAATAAAGATTTATACTTTTAATTTTTAAAAAAAGCATTTAATATTATCTCTATTCCACTTTTCATGATTTAATTATTTAATTAATGAACTAGAATTATGTATCTATTTATCTTAATATTATTCTAACAAAAAGAGTATCTAATCAAATATTTCGTTAGGGCATTATTTTTTATATTATTTAGAATAAGTTTTAAAAAACTAATTATTTTCATTGCTTCAATTAACTTGAGAAATGAATCTTTTTAATGATTCATTTCTCAAAAAAAAACATTTAATAATTTTTATTTCATCAACAACATTTTTTTAGCACTAACAAATGAACCCGCACGTAGTTGATAAAAATAAACACCGCTAGCTAGATTTGAAGCATTAAAATCAACTTGATATTTGCCAGCATTTTTATATTCATTTACTATCGTTGTAATTTCCTGCCCAAGCATGTTGAATACTTTAAGAGAAACAAATTCTGGATTGCTTAAACTATATCTAATTTTTGTTGAAGGATTAAATGGATTAGGATAATTCTGCATTAAACTATAGTAAATAGGTAAATAATGACTATTTTCGTTTTCAATATCTGTTATTACAGTATTTTGAGAAAATTCATCAACACCTTCGAGTTTATCAATTAGTACTGTATATTCTGCATTTGTAGTTTCAGGATCTCTAATGTAGAATCTTAATTGATCTATATTAGCTAAATCCCCATATAGTTGTTCATTTGTTCCTATATTTGTTGACCAAATTGGTTCATCTGGATTATTCCCTAAATATCTAAATCCTTCACTCGAATCAGCTACAAACTTTACACCTGTATGCAACCAATCTGTTTTTTTTAATGAAATAGGAGGACTTTCCCACATTTCATTGCCGCTCATTAATCGTAAGGTAATCATATTATTAGTCCCATCACCTTTTAACCAATATTGCATTCCGGCTTTAAGGTCAGAGAAATCTAAACCTGGAATAATATTTCTTTTCCTTACGGCTGTATAACCAAGTGACCCATTGTATGTTATGGCCATTGATTTTACACCACTCTTATAATCAATTTCAGATAGATTAAGAGCAACGCTTCCGGTACCAAATTGATTCCATGCAGTTTTAAGATTATCAGTGTCGGAATAATTTTCAAAATCGTCTGCATTCTTTGGATCAAGTGCAGGAAATTTATCAACTGCATACATTCCATCTATTGAAATAGTTCGTGTTTCGGTATCGTAATATACTGGATGAGCTTCAGGTATATATGGTGGAATTGCATTATTGAAAAATCTCTTATCAACTCGAACTTCCATAAGCTTATCCAAACTTGCTCTAAGGTCTTCTGTTGTTCCAATAGGACAGTCCCAACATGTACTATTAGGATCGTTGCCCAACCAACGGAAACCATTAGTTCCACTAGTAGCCAACGGAATTGTTACAAGATGCCAAGTTGTATCCTCTAATGATATCCAATTTGAACCCCAATAATTTACTTCAGCATCCATCAATCTAAATAGAAAAAGATCTTTAGTACCATCACCTTTTAACAAAAATTGAATTCCTCCGCCATCGGCAACAGTTGATAAATCTGGAATTTTATAAAGTACTTGACGACTTCTAAATGCAACACCCCAAGTTGTTCTTTCTTCGGTTTGAAAAAACCAAACTGAATTTTTATAACCTTCTGGAGCTTGCTCATCTCTAGCTAACCCATAATCCAAAGTTCCATAACCAAAGCCTTGCCATTTTGTTATGTAATCTTCTGATGCAATGTACTCTTCAAAATCAGCAATTTTAATAGCATTTACTCCAACTGGAGGCATAAAATCAACAGCACGGAAATCATCAAAATAGATTCTGTGAGATTCTTGATCATTCTTATCGGGATTATCAACTAAGATTTGGAAACGTACAATAGAGCCTTGACTTAATTTTAAATCATCTTCATTTTCTTCATATAAGCCATTTCCATCCCATAAACGTAAGCCATATGTTTCACTTGCATCCAGTTTAAACGGTATATATACAACATGCCATGTAGAATCTGAAAGTGAAATTGGGTGCGATCTCCAAACAGCATAAAAAGTATCAACTTGGTTGTAGTATCTAAATCTTATCACATTATTTGTGCCATCACCTTTTAAGTAAAACTGAATACCTGCTTTTGTGCTGCTTAAATCAAGTGGGAAAAATGTTACATCTTCTGTTTTCCTTTCAGCAACTCCACCCCAAGTACTTTCTGCTGAACTATAAACGTACTTAAAATAATTATCACCGCCAGGCGCAGCTTTAGCCGATGTGTCAGTAATCATTTCAAAATCTTTTGAAGCATATCCAAAAACACGCCATTTTTGCCCTAATTCTGCATTTGTTTTGTAACTTTCAAAATCTTCAAGGACTTTTGTTTGTGCTTTACTGCTAATACCAATAAACATCACTAAAACAAGAGTTGAGGCTAAAAATAGAAATAATTTGTTTTTGTTCATTTTGAGCTCCTTATTATTACTTTTACAATAACTAGAGAATATAATTAAAGTACATACGTTACTTTTTATTTTTCTTAGAGAAAGATATCAATATTACATTCATTTGTCAAGATGTTTTTGTATTTGTTGTTATAACTAATTAATTTTGGAAAATAATATTAGTTCTTTCTTAATTAGCCAGGCTAAGTTCTTTTCTTGCTCATTGGGACTTTAAACTACTGAATTCTCTTTTTACGTCACCCTAAACAATTTTTTATGTTTTCGCACAATTTTAAAAAGGCTGAAATTAGTTTATTTTACAAGATATATTTCATAAAATGGTATTCCGAGTTAATTTGTAAGTGTATTTATGATAAAAGAAAAATATATATTAAAAGTATTTCGGTACAGATTATCTCAAAATAATATGGCAAATAAAGAATCCTAGACAATTGGTTTTTTGATAAAAAAGACAAGATAGATTCGTTATATTAATTTTTGTTGTGTGGATATACAACTTGTAAATGGCAAGGCTCTCGAATCAGAGATTTTAGCTACAATGCAGTGCGATTCGCCGAATCGCAAAGCCTATACTTACAAACTTATAAAACTTTATGAGAAATAGGCTAAGTTGAGGTATTCCAATACTGAAAACAGGTGATATCAACAATACATTTGTTTGTCAAGATATTTTTGCATTTGTTGTTATAACTAATTGATTTTTGAAAAAAATAATTGGTTTTTCTTAATTAGTCAGACTAATTTCTGTTCTTACTCATTGGGATCTTAAACTACCGAATTCTTTTTTACGCCACCCTAAACAATCTTTACTAATAATGCACTTGCTTTTGTGCTTGAATAATTGAAAATTTTAATATTTTTTGTCCCAAATCTGGAACGTTTATAATTGCAATATATAAACCAGATGCAATTTTATTTCCGTATTCATTTTTCAAATCCCAACGAAGTGAGGCGGTTAAATCGTTCTTTTCTAACGATTTAACAAGCGATCCGCTTAAGGAATAAATTTTAATACCTACTTTTTCTGGTAGATTTGAAAATGTTACAAATGGTTCATCGTTCGGAAATCCAAAACTATTGCTCAGTGGATTATATGCAAATAGTGGATTTGGATAAACATTTATTTTATCAAATTGTGCTTTCTTTTCATCTTTGGATTTTTCTGTTTTAACTCTAAAATAATATTTATCATTTTCCGTTAAAACATGCGAAGGCGTAATTATAAGCTTTCCAGTTGGATTAAAATCTATTTGATGAAATGGGGTTGTAAATCCCGCAATATACATTGCATTAAACCACGGACTGCGGGCAATTGCTTTAATCGAATCTGTAATATTAGGGTCAGAAATATTTAACAAATATCCGTTTGCAATATCAGCGACTCTGCTTGAAGTACCGGTTTGAGCAACCAATTGCGAAATATCTTCGGTATAAGGAGTGTTAAAAACAATCAAATACTCTTTTGTATCGGTAATACTTGTACTTGGATTCCATTTTCCATCTGGAAATTTAAGCGTATCGAGATTAAATCCATTTTCCAAAAAGCCAAGTTGCAATTTGGTTTCATTTCCAAATTTATCAATTGCATAAGCCGATACTGGAATTTTTACAAATCCAGAATCTAGATTATCTGTTCCTTTCCAAGGATATCTCACTAAAGTTCTAACGTATCGCAAAGCTTTGCTCGAATCGGCAAAACGCAATTCCACTGTTGATAAATCTTCAACTGAAATTGCCATTGATTGCTTTAATGATATTGCAAAAACTTTTTGCGATTCTTTTATATCTGAGCCAACATAAAAAACTCCAGTATTTAAATCATCAAATTCGTTGAACCATTTTTCAGTTCCAGAAAACTCAGCTTTAACTCTTCCAGGTTCAATCCAATCAATATCAAGCATAAATCCATCACGCATATCGTTAACGTTGCCCCAATAATCCTTTTGAAGAAAAATACGATTTAACTCACTTCCGCTTGAAACATTGGTTAAAATAGCTGCCAAAGAATAAATTTCTTCCCAAGCCAGACGCTGAAAGCTGACTTCGTATAAATCATCTTTTATAGATTCTTGTTCATAAATTGAATAGGATATTTTTGCCTCTGAACTGCCTTCTTTATGCTCAGCTAAAATTCCCTTAAAATAGGAATCATTTTGGTTTTCGCCAATCACAATTCCGATATTTCCTTTATCGTCATTCAAAATAATTGGTTCATTTTCCAAATATCCAAAAATTACATTTCCTGGAATTAAATATGACCTATCAATTCCAAATTTCACCATTTTTGAATTATCAAAACCAAATGGAGTGATTGAGAAATAATATGGTTTTCCCTTTCGTAAAGATTCATTATTAAATGGATCCCAAGTAATTTTGTGTAAATTTTTATTTTCTGACAATCTCGCAACTGGAGTTTCGTCACCAATAATTGTACTAATTGTTAAATCATTTTCATCTTCTATTAAAAGATTGTTAATAGAACTGTATTTGTAGGTAGCTAATAATTTTTTGTTTGGCTGGTTGTTAATTGTTTCACTTGTTGAGGACGAGTTGAACATATAAATATTATAACCTTGAAGATCAATATTATAACCATAACCAATATTTGAAAATCCGTGTTGTTGATAAGTATCAAAAAGGATTTCTATTGAATTATCGTCCGTTATTGTTGTTGGATTTACTTCTGGATAAGATTGCGGTTTATCAAATAATTGATATTTAATCTCTCTTCCATTGGTAATTGCTTCTTTCATTGCTTCAGTTGGCTCTTCGTTAACTCCAAGTACATACGCAAAAATAATGTCTATTGGTTTTTTCTCTTCAAGATTAAATGTTCCAGAAGTAATTAAAAAGGCTTTATCACTTCCAAAAGTATTTATCCAACCATTTTGCATAATTGTATTTCCAGAATATATAAATGCTTTGTTAATATTGTTACAATCAATATTATTTACAATTCCAGCAAATGAATTACAAGGTTCTGGATTATTTTCACCTAACATTACTTTTCTTATCCAATCTGGCGAAAATGGTTGATAAGCTTGTGTTGGGAAATATGTGCTATTTGTATTTACAGTTGCAACAATGCCTGCATTTTCTTTGCCAAAAATTTCTTGTTGATTAAGATTTTCGCCTTCCAAAAGGTATGCAACTTGACCATAATCACTATTACTAATTGGACCTTGAATCATTGTTGCAGTTAGAGCAATTTGATTTTCTTTATTTGCATAATCTCTATATGGAGAGTATGCCAAAACCATATTATTTGTTGTATCAGAAGCTAAATAATCATTTCGATAATATCCTAAATCCGGATCAGTTGCCAAAGAAAAATTTACATCATACAATATTGGCGAAACTTTTCCAGTATTTTCAATTGAATATTTAATAAAAATCACCTTTTCCAAATCGGGATTATTTGAATAACCCCAAACGGTTTGTCTAATATTTATTCCAAGTGGTTCAGTATCTGCAATTCTTCTTTCATTGGTAGGAACTCCATCATTAAAAGCCGACCAAGCCATAATATCGCCATATTGAGCTGGTCTATCCTCGTTTTCATCCCAAATTCCATTTCCGTTTTTATCAATTGGTGAATAAACTCCATCTTTGTCCCCATCATAAAATTCTGCACCTAGATTTACTGCATTTTTCCAATTTTGCCATTCAGAACCAAAAGGAATTGAATTAACCGAATTTGTGTAAACTCCAAGTGAATCATCAGGATTTTCGACAGTACCTTTTACATAATCAAGAATTTTTCGATTAATTTCAACTCCATTTGCCCATTGTTTGGAATTTTGATCATATCCACTAAGAAAAAATCCAGAAGAATACAGAAACGACATAGTGTCAATTATTCCAGCTTTTCTGGTTGGATTTTTTATTTGATTTCCAATCTGCCCAGCTTCAAAGATTGGCAAAGTGATTCGGTTAAATTTTATTCCATCAGTTTCTGCGGTAGTTTTATTCTTCTCTTTATCATTTGGTTGAGATGCAACAATATTTGCAGAAAGCAAAACAATGAAAAGGAATATAATATGTAATTTATTCAGCATAATTTTAATTGATAATTGGATAATTTCTTATATCTGATTCACGAAAACTTTCTTCAAATTTGATGAGCAACAATTTGTTATAAATCATACTCACTGCTCCAAAATGAATTGATTTAGCATTATATCCCAATAAACGAAGATACGCAGTAATAAATAAACTTTTTTGTCCATTAAACGAATAGCTAAAAATAGTTTTTTCAATCGGAAGTGTCAGCAAATTTGTAGATGCCTTAAAATCAGTTTGAGCTAAATATAAAACAGAACTTATCGGATGCCCACCCCAAGTAACTGGAGGAGAAATATCTTTGAAATATCTTTTTACGTCATATAAATCTCTATCATCGTAACACATAACAAAAGAATCGACAAAAATTGAATATCGAAGTGAGTAAGTTGCATCAACTTGTTGAATTGTAGCAATTGCATTTAAATATTCATCTTCGGTAAGCATTTTCTTTATTCTATTTTTAGCAAACTGTTCGGTTGTTTTTGAATTATCAATTTCAATACTTGGAATTTTATTTTCTTTTTTAGGTTTAGGATAGTATCCTGTTTCATACATAAACCACCATTCCGAATCGCCACGAGCACTAAACCACACATCCGCAAATTGAATATTCCATTGTGCCATTCCAAAATTAAGCGAAAATACATTTGTAAATCCATATAACCTCAGCAAAGAAGTTGCATAAGCTGCTTTTTGTCCGCTTTCGCTAATTATAATTATTTTTGCTTCCGTATTTACATTGTTAAATTCCAATGAATCAATCAATTGTTCAATTCCAAAATTACGCGCACCAGAAATATGTCCGCTTTCGAATTGGCTTTTAGTTCTAATATCCATCAAAAGATAATCTGATAAGTTATTATAAGCGTCATCAACCGAAATAATTGCAGGATTTTTATTCGAATTTATATAATCGCCATGAGTTTCAAAATATGAGATTAAATCGGCTGAATTATAATATTTAATTTCAACTGGCTCATTAATATCTTCCATACAACTTGTAAAAATTAGCGATGCAATTATTAAAGCAATTAGGGCAATATTTAATTTAATCATTTTCAATTTATTTGTATCGGAATTACAGTTTTAGTATAACCCATAAACAACCCAATAGTATTTTTGCCCGAAACATTCCAAAAAACTGAACCGCCGCCTTCGCTAAAAATATTTTCAATTGGTTTGTTGTTTTCTCTTGTGGAAAAATAATCTTTATAAGGCTCATCTAACGAATATAAAATTAGCTCAACTTTATATTTTTCTGGATTTTCAAAATACACAATTGGAATATTTGAGGTTCTGACTTCGATAGTATTTAATGTATCTGCCAGTTTGCTTGTAACCTCGTAAAATATTGAATCAACATAACTTTCATAATTACTATCAAGTGATTTAATTGAATATTTTGCCGCATAAACTGATTTGGGATTTGGAACCACAACACATTTCAAATATTCACCTTCCAATTTTACATCTGCAATTATTGGCTCTTTTGGAACTGTTGTAACCGAATAAATTCTTTCGCCTTTGTATTCTGCAAACAATTCGTATTTAATACCTTGAATTATATAAAGCTTATTAACAGGCGAATAAATTCCATCTTTTTCGTGTTTTAAAGTGAAAATTCCTTGTGTTTCTGACCAAATATATGCTGTAACTTCTTTTAATGCAACATCTTCGCGAGTTAAGTTTAATTCAATAGGAAAACTTTTTGTAAACGATATTTTTACTGAAGATGAATCCCCTATTAACCTTCCACTAACAACATTAAATTCTTGAAAAGGAATGTTGCTTTCAATTACATCAATTTGTTCACAACCTAAAAGCATGAAAAAAGGCAAAAATAACAATATGTATTTTAGAATTTTCATATTAAAATTTTACCGCAAATCCAAAAGTTGGGAAAAAAGGCATTAGTGTTATTTGGTTTAATTTTGGCGTACTTGTGTAATCAAACTCATTTTTTTTAGCATCAAAATCGTATGCAATATATTGAGCAAAGGCATTACTTTGATTATACAAATTGTAAATATTTATGAAGAAATCAGTTGAAAGTGAAAACATTGTTGTAGAATATTTAATATTCAAATCCATTTTGTGATAATCTGGCAAATTATATTCGTTTCTTGAAGAATAATTCACATTTTGGTTTTCAATTCCATCAATTTCACTATTTGTAAAATAATATTTTCCAGTCGGCATTGTCATTCCAGAACCAGTTGAGTAGCTCCAAGTTATTCCAAGACTAAGATTTTTAATAATTTCGTATGTCATAACAAACGAAATATCGTGCAATCTGTCATATTGAGGAGGAAATATTTTTCCAACATTTAGCTCATTGAATAACCTTTTCGTCCACGAAATTGTATAACCCAACCAACCAGAAATCTTTCCAGCACGCTTATTTAGGAAAAATTCAATTCCATAAGCTTCACCAATTCCTTTTGTAAAATTATTTTCAATTGGATTTTTAACTGAATAATATGGCATATCTCTAAATTCATAAATATTTTCAAAATCCTTATAATAGGCTTCAACCGAAAATAAATAGATTTTTTTATCAAAATAAATATCAAAACCCGCTACACTTTGTCGCGAAAAAGATGGTTTAATATTGCCAGTTGAAGGATACCACAAATCGGTTGGCATGCGAATATCATTTCGCAAAATTAAATGCAAAAATTGATGTGCTTCCGCATAGGCCCCTTTTAGCAGAAAATTATCGGAAAAAGCGATTGACATTGAAAGTCGTGGTTCAAATTTAACATCGCTCAAATTGGAAAATTTGTAAATTCTAACACCAAAGTTAGTATTTAAAAATCCAAAAGGTTGCCATTGACTTTGCAAAAAATAAGCTAATTCAAATGAATTGTGGTTTTCAAAATGGTCTGGCGATGTTTCTAAAACTGAGTGATAAACAATCCAATTTACTAAATGATATTGATGAAAAATAAATTCGTACCCACTTTTAATTGTAAATTCATCCGAAATGGTTAAATCGACATCTTGCTTTACCGAAATATCTTGTAAATCGGATGAAGAGAAATAATCAGATTCGATGCTATTTGTAAGATCATTTAATGACGAAGTAAACTTATATTTAATGAACGAAAGATTAGAACGAAGAATATAGGAATTCTCATTCATTGTTAACCAATTTGCACTCAAATTCATATTTGACCAATTTGTTTTGTAATCAAAGCCCAAATTTACTGGTGGACTGTAAATATTATCTTTGTTATACATAAAATTTATGGCAATATTCTGCTCTTTCGAAAACTTATAATTTAATTTTGTGCTCATATCAAAAAAATTGTTTCTCGGTGTTACACTTTCCTTTTGAAAAATTTCTTGAAGTTGGTCGTAATACATAATTCTTGATGAAATAATGTAAGTAAGTTTATCCGTAATTGGACCTTCCAAAGTTGCATGCGACATAATTGTTCCAATTCCAATAACGCCTTTTTCACGCTCATTTGTGCCTTCGCGGAGTTTCACATCCAAAACGCTTGAAAGTCTTCCGCCATATTCTGCTGGAAATGCACCTTTTATTAATTTAACATCATTTAAAGCATAGGTGTTAAAAGTGCTTGCAATATTTCCAAGATGGGAAGGATTGTAGAGCATTGTTCCATCAACTAAAGTTAAATTTTGATCGGGCGAACCACCACGCACGTAAATTCCGCTTGACATTTCAGAAGCCACTTTTACTCCAGGCAATAATTGAAGCGACTTAAAAACATCAATTTCGCCACTTAAAGATGGCAACATATTTAGCATTTTAGGAGAAATATCTACAGCACTTATAATTTCTTCTGTCTCTTTTATTTCACGGACAATTACTTCTTCAATTTGAACAGCAGCTGAAGTTAAATAAACATTTAATTCAAGTGCTCCACTAGTTTTGGATATTTCAACATACTCAATTTTTTCTTTATAGCCCATATTTCTAAAAGTGACTTTGTATTTCCCTATAGGCAATCTTGAAGTAACAAATTGCCCATCTAAACCAGAAGCTGCACCTGTTTGGAATGAATCATTAAATTGGACATCTTTAGTAATTATTATATTTGCGCCTATAATTCCATTTTTAGTTTCGGAATCAAATACATACCCAGTTATTTTCATCCCACCATTTTGCGAATAGATTATTGTGGCAAAAAATATAGATACAAAAAAAGAAATTATTTTTATGTTGTTGGACAATTTATCAGCTAATTTTAAAATAAGTAAAAAGCAAAGATATAGAAATGACTGCTAAATTATAGGAAATTATTTATCCAAATAATTGGATTAATATATATCTAACAATCATAAAATTGATCGATTGATTCTTCTACTGCATCCCCAAACTTATTTGCTTTTGGTCTTACATTTGGTTATCTCTCTTTGCAATCTCATTTTAAAATTATTTGTGGTAAAGTGTTACAGTAATTGATTTTAACTAAGCAGATTGCATTTATAAACTCAATTATTATTCAGCAATAAAATTAAAATTGACAAACGTAAATTCCTTTCCTCGTTTTATTGTTTCATCGGATTTTGTAGATAGGGTCGATTTACGAATTTGGTCAATTATTTCATTATCTGTTAAATCAGCAATATCTTCACTTAAAAAATTAGACTCTCGCCAGTAACTCCATCCCAAATCCATTTTTCATAACGAACATCAATATCACCAAATTTTGTATCTAAATGGACAAGTATTTTTGTATCCTCATCAACAGCTACATTCTCAAATATACTACTCATATTTTTCCCTTTTGTTTCTCCTAAAATAATGAGCAATTATGCCAAATTATGACGTTATAGGAAAGTGGTTTTAATCTTTTTTACAACCATTCTTTAATCGACAATGACTATATTTGTTTGTTTTTATTAAAACGCTTTTATTTTATAGCTTGTATTTCTTCCACCGCCAGTTTCTTGTTCTAATATCTCTTTTTTAAGCAAATCTTGTATATCGCGTAATGCAGTATCTGATGAGCATTTTGCCATTTTTGCCCATTTGGATGTGTTTAGTTTTCCTTCAAATCCATCCATAAGTTTATTCAACAAGTATTTCTGTCTATCTTTTTTTACCAAAGTTGAATATTTTGTCCAAAATTATTCTCCGCAATTTATGCGGTTAAAAGAATATGTTTTCACCGCCAATGCTGTCAACGGGATTCTCCAAGGGAGTCTCACAGACCTATGGCAAAAAAGGATTCTTCGAAGAAATGACATTACAAATGTGACGCAACACTAGGTGTTTTGTATCAATTAAGTAATTTGATGATACGTTTTAATAAATTCACTTGGTGTTATTGCTTTAATAAGACTTTTCTTATAATGCTTAATATTTCTTGTAATTATTAAATCTGCACTACACGAAATTGCTGATGAAATTTGCAAAGCATCTTCAAAATCTGATGTTTCAATTGAAATAGCTTTTTTAGCACTTTCGGTATTTACGGGTGCAACTTTAACAAACTCCAATAAATCAGCAATAAATTGTTTTGCTTTTGTTCTATTAGTTGAGGATGAAGTTAAATAGTAAAAATTTGATAAGGAATGCCAGGCTATAAAACTAATTATTTGGTGATTTTCAGTTAGCTCAATAATTTTAGAGGAATCAACAAAAAAATTCTCCCTTTTTAATGCAATGTCTAACAGTATATCGGTATCAATTAGAACTGTCATAATTGATAACGCTCTTTAAGATTTTTTGCGCGCAAATTATCTTCATCATTTAATGATAATTTGCCAAGCCACTTTTCCGTAAAATTTGTATTTTCTTTACTTAATGCTTGTGTTAATAATTCTTCAACTAACTGCGATACAGACTTACCATGCTTCTCAGCAAATAGTTTTGACTTTGGTATTAATTTAGAATTTATAGTCAAGTTAATTTTTGACTTATATTTTGTTTTCATCATTTAACTCATAAAATACGTATTGTTTATCCAAAGATACGCTTTGTAAATTATTTTTTCAATAAAATTGATTAAAGCTAAAATATTTTATTGAAAATATTTCCCATAAGACTTTTTTCTGATTTAGATAATTAATCATTCTCTTTTAAGGGCTCTCTTTTTTATACTAAAATAATTATAAGAAAAGCATTAATTCATATTCGGCTACGCTAAGTAACCTTTTGGGTACAAATGATAAGATTGTAAGTCGGGGTAAGTTCGCTTCTAAATTGATTACCATATTATTAAAATTGTTAATTCTAATAATATGGTATAGTCCAGATTTAGTAATCAAAAATAATTTATTGATTATAATATTATTTATTTTATTTTTAATATACATTTGGAATAAAAAATGGAAAAGTTAAATGAACTTCTTCATGACACTTTCAAACGTTTACGGAAGAATCTATGGGACAGATTTTGTTTCTAAAGGATTACTACGTTATTGCGAACTTGATACCTTTGCAATGGTTGTTATTTATGAATTTTGGAAAAACGAAATTGATAATTATAGTAATTAAATTTTATAGGGGTAAAAATGAATAATAAAATCCAATGTCCAAATTGTGGACACAACTTTGATGTAGAAGAAGCTCTCTCTGGCAAACTTGAAGAGCAGTTTAGAAAAGAGTTTGAAGAAAAAATTTCCAAACAAGCCGAGCATTTTAATGCTGAAAAACAAAAGCTTGAGCAAGAAAGAAAATCCTTTATGCAACTGAAAGAGAAGGAAGAAGAATCTATTTTAGAAAAGGTGAAAGAGAAAGTTGCTGAAGAAAAACTTAAAATAGCAAGATCAACAGAAGAATCTTTTAATGAAAAACTGAAATCTTTGGAAGAGGAAAACGAAAAGCGTAAAGAAGAAAACAAATCTCTAAGAATTAAAGAAGTTGAGCTCCTTAAAAAAGAATCTTTACTTAAAGAAGAAGCAGAAGGAATTAAACTCCAAGCAGAAAAAGAAATGCTTTTAAGACAAGGCGAAATTGAAGAAAAAGCAAGAATGAAAGAGCGGGAAAGCTTTGAACTTGAAAAGGTAAAATTGCTAAAGCAGATTGATGATAACAAAAAACTTGCCGAAGAAATGAAGCGCAAAGCCGAGCAAAGCTCAATGCAAATGCAGGGTGAAGTTCAAGAACTTGCTCTTGAAGAACTTCTAGCAAAAACTTATCCATTTGATGCAATTAGTGAAGTACCAAAAGGAGTTCGTGGTGCCGATGCAATTCAAACAGTAATAAATGCTAATCAAATAGCGTGTGGTAAAATTGTATATGAAAGCAAAAGGACTAAAGCATTTTCACAAGGATGGATTGAAAAGCTAAAACAAGACCAAGCCATTTGCAAAGCAGATTTAGCCGTTATTGTTACTGAAACAATGCCTCAAGATATGGAAAGATTTGGCGAAAGTAATGGTGTATGGATTTGTACATTTCAAGAAGTTAAAAGTCTTTCGTTTGTGTTAAGAGAAATGCTTATTAAAACTCACTCTGCTAAATCGGCTCAAGATAATAAAGGCGATAAAATGGAATTGCTCTATAATTATCTTACTGGCACTGAGTTTGTACAAACCGTTGAAAGAATTGTTGAGAACTATGATGGTATGCTAAATCAGTTAAACTCCGAAAAGAAAGCAATGACTAAAATATGGGCTCAAAGAGAAAAACAAATTTGGGTGGTTCAAGAAAATATAGCAACTCTCTTTGGCTCAATTAAAGGAATTGCTGGTAGTGCACTTGGTAATACAAAATATTTGGAATTACCCGATGGAGAAATTGAGGAAATGGGTGAATAAACTTTTTAATAGGCAAATGCCGCTGGATTTAAGTTAGCAAAGTTTGGTTTTTAATGGAAGTAGGAGAATAAGTTCTATGCAGTTAACATAATTTATATGAGCTAATTCAGATTCTTTGCTCTTCAATCTCATAATAGATCGACGTTAAAAGCATTAAAATTCTTTTGCTTTGCATTAGTTGATTATTCGAACAAATAGGAATTAAAGATTGCATTAAATGTTAAACGAATACCGTGGATGGATGGTATTTTCTCCAAAATTCAAAATTTTAGATACTCTTTTGCATTATTCTAATGTATAAAGCGGGTTTAAGTTTAATATTATCTATCACTACAAACCGACAAAAAAAATAAAGGGAGCAGCAAAGAAACAGCTCCCGGGGTCGTAAATTTGTTGTAAGCAAAAACAAACAAGAGAACGACATGCGCAAAGATACGGAAATAAAATTTGTCGGTCTGCCGATATATGGACAGCTATTAAAGTTGATAGATAAAAGAACATTTGCAGAGTTAGTAAGAGAAATGAAAAGCGATTACTATTACAAGGCGTTCGGAAGCTGGGATCAATTAGTTACCCTGCTCTTTGGAATATTAAGTCGGTGCGATTCAATGGCAGAAACGTGCGAAGGACTGCGGGCAATGAGCGGGAAGTTGAATCATCTTATGATAAAAAAGGCGCCTGCAAAGAGTACCGCCGGAGATGGACTAAGAAATCGGGACAGTTCATTTTTTGAAGGGATGACTTTGTTATTGAACGTTGTATCAATAACTACTTCTTTTTCTAATGAGTTCTTTCCATACAAGTCAATACTCATCTTAAGTATTTTCTCTAGTCGTTTTCTAAAATATACTAAATCTGTTGGCTCGATGGGAAATTTCCACTTAAAGGTTGTGAAGCCAGAAAAATACTGCCAATATGGATTATGAACCCAAGAAGAAACTACCGTTTCATCTCCGAGATTAAAAAGCTGTTTTAATAGTAATAATGAAACCATCAATCTTACTGGTTTTGAAGGGCGTCCAAGAGTTGAATCAAGTGACGCAAATTCTTCTTCTAATTCTTTCCATGGTAATTTGTTTGATAATTTATAAAGTGAATCCTCTGGATTGAGTAATTCTTCTAAGCTTTGAAATAGTGTGGTTTGTGAGTTTGATGGACTTTGGTCTATCATAAAATATCTTTTTTTGCAAGATTATTACCCTAGTTTATTTAAATCTTGCAATTATGTCAATATTCCTATTAGTGTATTTCTTCGTTTTTCGTCCCTTTTCTAATGGTATATGGCTTTTTCAGGATGGACTATTTATTATCACATTTTTAGAAGCTAAACCAAGATACACTTAAGTGCATTGTTTTAACTCCAACTGAGACTAATAAATTAGCAAATGCTATTGAGGAAATATTACTTCTTTAAAAAGGGAAAGCTGGATAGGTAGAGGGCACAACCTATCCAGCTTGATGTGTGTTGTATTTCTACAACAATCGTTTCAAAGTTACACAAAAATGAAAATCTTGTCAATAGAAATAATGCTAATGATCAATAAATTTGTTTAAATTCTTGTTTAGAAGATAACAATTATACTACTGAAACAGTTTTGCAACATTTAATAATTTTAATTACAAACCTTGCTTTCCTAAATTTCGATAAATAATAGCTCCAGAAAATATTGCTAATAGAATAAATGTTGCAGCTAATAGATAATCTCCAAAAAGTAATTTCCCTATTCCAAACAGAGAAGTATAAATTAAAATTACTCCTAGAAACCAATTCAAAAACATAAGACCAAATCCAGAATCACTTTTAACATCGGGCAATTTATCTGATATCATTTTCCAACCAATTCCTCCAGGATGTACTTTTCGATAGAAAGCAAATAGAGTTTTCTCATCCGTTGGCTTAGTTAAAAATGTAACCGCTAGCCAGACAATAGATGTACCGGCAACAATTGGATAAAGAGTAAACGGGAACGTCATGTCATATCCATAAGTTACAATTGGTAGAATAACAAACGGAGTAACCATTGCTGCTATTTCTGACCACGCATTTATTCTCCACCAGAACCATCTTAAAATTAAGACTGTTCCAGTACCAGCACTTGCTGCAAGAATAAATTCCCAAGCTCCAGAAATAGTTGTTAGAAAGTATTTGGTAACAACTAAAGCAAAAATTACCACAATGAACATTGAAATTCTTGAAGCTAAAACATAGTGTTTATCAGTTCCAGTTTTTACAAGAAACCGACGATAGAAATCGTTAATTATATATGATGTTCCCCAATTTAATTGAGAAGCAATTGTGGACATATATGCAGCTAGGAAAACGGCTATCAACATTCCTAATAAACCAGCAGGCAAATATTTTAACATAAGTTTTGGATACATTATTCCAGGATCTACTGTGTTCTCGTATCTATCATAAAAATCCAAAAATTCTTGTGAGCGTACAGTTTCTGTAATTGATTGAGTTTGGTGAACTTGAACAACTTGTTGATAAAGTGCTGGATTTTCTTTCATCAATATTTCTGGATTCTGTTCACGTGGAAGTATGACTAACGCAGCTAGTGCAACTAAAATCCAAGGCCAAGGTCTTAAAGCAAAATGAGCAACAGTAAACCAAAGAGTTGCAAACAAACTATGTTTTTCATTTTTTGCTGACATCATGCGTTGAGCAATATAACCGCCACCACCAGGATCTGCGCCAGGATACCAACTTGCCCACCATTGGATTCCCATGTGCGCAATAAATGCTCCAATTGAGAGTGCGAGCACCCCACTTGTTACACTTCCAACTTCAACCTCACCAATTCGAGGAAGAAAATCAATTACGTAAGGTGATAGTTTTGCTTGCATTCCAACCATACCACCAACTTCAGGAAGCTGAACTACAATTATTGCAAGAACTATGCAGCCAACCATTGCAAATACAAATTGGAAGCTATCTGTTCTGGAAGTACCAACCAATCCAGAAGCGGAGGCATAAATAGTAATTATAATCACTAAAATTACAACGAGTAAGAAAGCATCAAAACCTGGAAAAACTGTGCGGAAAATTTTCTCCATTGCTTTGTTAACCCAACCCATTACAATTGCGTTCATTAGCAAACCGAGATACAAAGCTCTAAAACCGCGGAGAGCAGCAGCAGCCTTTCCAGAATATCTAAACTCTGCAAACTCAACATCAGTTACAATTTCTGCTCTTCGCCATAAACGAGCAAAAAAGAAAACTGTTAAAACTCCACCAATTATTAAATTCCACCACATCCAGTTGCCGGCAATGCCATTTTTTGCAACTAGTTCTGTAACTGCAAGAGGTGTATCGGCTGCAAAAGTGGTTGCTACCATTGCTGTTCCAGCAATGTACCACGGTAGGTTTCGTCCTGAAAGGAAAAATTCGTCAGTGTTTTTACTTCCCTTTTTAGAATAATATGCAGCTATTCCAAAAATTACAAGAAAAAATCCAACAATGACAGCAATGTCAAGAAATTGAAGTTGTCCCATAAAATTCCATAATGTTAGTTGTTTAATTACTTAGTTAATTATTTATATTTAATAGATAGTCCCAATCACAGAGCCATGTAGCCCAAAAAATGAACTCATCGAAATGATTGTACTTTTTATTATTTGATTTATTCATAAATATCCGAAACATTTACTTCATATAATTCAACAAGAAATTGTGCAATTTTTTCAATTACAACATTTATATATTTCTCACCTTTTTCGGCAGTAGCAGCTTTTGGGTTTCCAATTCCAGTATCCTTAGTGACAGCAGTCCATTGTCTTGGAGTCCAAGCCCATTTTTCTTTGAATGCATTTAGTTTTAGAACCTTTGCTTCACCATCACCAGATTCAGAAAGTGGAAGTACAAACTGTGGAAAAGCGTGCAGCATAAAACTTGTTTCCATTTCATCTGCATGATCACCATCACTTTCATCGAAATATGCTTTTTTATCCTCAACCAAATACCAGTTAACATTAGTAATAAATATTTTGGAATTCTTTTGAAGCTCTCTAATCATCTGCTTAAAATCATTTCCACCATGCCCATTAAGAATTACAAGCTTTTCTATTCCATGGTTTTCTAGGCTTTCAATTACATCAGCTAATATTTTTGCTTGGGTTGAAGGGTTCATATTTATGGTTAGCTTAATATCCATTTGGGAAGTGTTTACACCAAAAGGAATTGCGGGAAGAACAATAATTTTTGCTCCTTTTTCCCAAGCTATTTTGGCGGATTGTTCAGCACAATAATCACTTTCAAAAATATCTGTTCCGTATGGAAGATGATAATTATGCGCCTCTGTTGCACCCCAAGGTAAAACTGCAACTTTATAATCAATATCTTTAACTGTTTTCCAATTTGTTTCTTTTAACAAATATGGTTTCGACTCCATATATATCCTTTATTTTCATTTAATAATGAATAATTGCTTTACTAATCATTCAATATCATTAAAAATACTAAAAAAATATTTTTCAAATTTTATTTATTAAAGTAGTAAATCCAACAGATAAATTCTGTTATAACCCATCATTTTTTGTACTTAACAAGATAAAATTTATTCTATTTGTAAAATTTATTTAACTTTAAAAGGCTTTTTATTCTATTCATCATTCCAATATTAGCTCTTCCCTTCCCCACTTTTTTAAGTGAGAAGTAATAAACTCAATAACTTCTGCTTGTTGCTCTGAGCCATTTCCAGTTATTTTAATTGGTTTGCCAAATGCGATATACACTTTTTTGCTTGTATCTATTTTACCAAAATCTTTAACCAATTTTCCATTTTTCCAAGCTTCAGTAAGAAGCGCAATTGGCACAACTGGCACGTTACTCCTTTTTGCCAATTTAACGCCAAGCGAATTAAAGTTTTTTACATCAAAAACAGAAGCTCTCGTTTTTTGAGGAAATAAAACAATTGAACGCCCTTCTTTCAATCTAGCCGCACCTTGTTCCATAACTTGAGTTAAATCCTCACGAGCATTTTCACGCCCGACAATAATTGGGTGTCGAGCGCTATTAATTGGTCCAAATAACAGAGTTTTATTTAATTCTTGTTTTGTTACAAAACAAACTAATTTTTTAGGACAAATAATTCGTGGAAGCACAACAGTTTCAAGTGAACTCATGTGATTACCAATAAATACCGCTGGTCCTTCAAATGAACTTATATTTTCCATTCCACTAATTTCAAATTTGATACCAACTTTTTCTAATTCATCCATAATCATCTTAGATGAATTTACCCAATTGTATCTATCATATAAATTTTTCTTTGAAAGCTTATTTGCAAAAACAAAAATTCGAATCATCCTTGAAAAGAATCTAAACGCTGGTGAAAAAATGGATTTTTTTTCAAGATTAGGAGATGTGATGTAAACATCTTCATTTGCAAGTACATTTTTGTATTCTTTTACTATTTCCATTCGATTTCAACTATTATTTAATAATTTAGTTTTGCAAACATTGCTTAAAAGATTGCTTCAAATTAGTTTCATAAAGTCATTGCGAGGAGTTTTATCCCCAAGAAATCTGGTAAAATTGCTTCGACCAAAAATATCTTTTGATTCGCAATGACGTTTATAAATTTTAAGAACTATAACAGAATAAATCTACTTAGTGTATCTTAATAAAATTGCTTTAACCAAATTGTAAAATTTAACAGTTGCTGGAATATTTAATCTTTCATCTGGAGAATGAGCGCCTTCAATTGTTGGTCCAAAAGAAATCATATCAATTCCAGGATATTTTGCGCCGAGTAAACCAGTTTCTAATCCAGCATGAATTGCTTTAATTTTTGGCTCAGAATTATTTAACTCGCCATAAACTTCTTTTGATATTTTAAGAAGTTGCGAATCCATATTTGGCTGCCATCCTGGATAACCATCACCAGTATCAACTTTAGCAGCATTTCCAAGCTCAAAAACTGATTTTACGACATTAGAAATATTCCATTTGGCACTATCTATTGCACTTCGTTGACTTGTGCCAATTACCAACATCTCATCAATTATTCCAAGAGTTGCAAGGTTTGTAGAAGTTTCAACTAAGCCTGGAATATCTGGACTCATGGCTACAATTCCGTGTGGTGTAGCTAAAAGTACTTTTATTAAATTAACGGTAAATTCCTTTGTAAATATTTTTTCAATTTTTGAATCATTTTTTGAAAACATAACTTTTAGACCAGGGTCGTTAACATTGAATTCCAACAAAGTATCAGCAACAAATTTATCGCAAATAGCGATAACTTTTGCTTCATCACTTGGATTGATAAGAATTGTAACTTCAGCTTCACGAGGAATTGCATTACGAAGCGAACCGCCAGAAATTGATGCCAATTCAAATTCAACTTTTGATTCAATTCTATTTAGCAATTGTGCCATTAATCGAATTGCATTTGCTCTTCCGTTTGCAACATCTAAACCAGAGTGACCACCTTTAAGTCCAGTAACCATTATATCAAATGCTGATAATTTTGTGTTATTATCTGTGTAATCTAATTCAAAATAACCACGAGTGTCTTGCCCACCAGAGCATCCAACGTAAAAAGCACCATCTTCTTCCGAATCAAGATTAAGAAGAGTTCTGCCTGTAATAAATCCAGCTTGAAGTGCGTTTACGCCAGTCATACCAGTCTCTTCATCAATTGTGCAGAGTAATTCAAGCGGACCATGAATAACAGATGGGTCAGTAGCAACAGCCATTCCAGCCGCAACACCAATTCCATTATCTGCTCCAAGAGTTGTACCTTCTGCTGTAATCCAATCGCCATCGCGATAAATTTTAAGTGGGTCATTATCAAAGTCGTGATTAGTAGCTTTATTTTTTTCGCAGACCATATCAAGATGTCCTTGAATTACAATTGTTGGCGCGTTTTCATAACCTTTTGTTGCTGGAACTTTTATAACAATATTGCCAACTTTATCTTCAACAAATTCGAAATTATTTTTATTTGCAAATTCTCTAACATGCGCTCTAATTTTTTCTTCTTTTTTTGAAGGACGTGGAACTTGAGTCATTCCATAAAAATATTCCCAAACTAATTTTGGTTCTAATCCTTCAATTGCAGTTTTTGACATGTGTACTCCTTTATAATTTTAAATCTATTTATTTATATTTTTAATTTTTAGCTGTGACGAATGTTTAGAATATCACCATCTACAACAATATATTGCTTACCTTCCAAACGCCAAACTCCAGCTTCTTTGCATTTACTAAACGAGCCATGTGTAATATAATCATCATAATGAACAACTTCTGCACGGATAAATTTGTTGTAGAAATCTGTGTGGATAACACCAGCAGCATCTTGTGCAGTATAATTTTTCTTAATTGTCCAAGCACGGCATTCATCTTCACCAACCGTTAAGAATGATTGAAGACCTAATTTTTCGTATGCAGAACTTAGAATTTTTGTAAGTGCCGATTCTTTAATTCCATAATCTTCCATGAAAGTTTTTCTGTCTTCTTCATCCATTGATGAAAGTTCGTATTCAATTTTTCCGTAAAAAGGAATAATAGTTTCTTCCTTATTTGGCAAGCTCTCTCTAATTTTATTTATCGTATTATCAACATCTTCTATTGAGTTTTCGTCAAAATTGATTCCAATCAATAATGGCTTTAGTGTAAGCAATTGGTAACCAGAAAGCATTTTTAATTCATCATCTGTTAAATTAAGGCTGCGTAAAGGCTGTTCATTTTCAACGTGTGCTAAACATTTTTCAATTAAAGGTAATTCCCTTTTTAGTTTTTCATCCTTAAGTTTCAAAATTTCCTTATGTAATTTTGTAATCCTTGCTTCAAGAAAAGCCAAATCGTTAAAAAGGAATTCTGTTTCCAAAAATTCAATATCTCTAACCGGGTCAACAGTATTCATTGGATGTGCAACAGCGCTATTAGCAAACTGCCTAACAACATAAAAGAGGGCATCATTATTTTTTACGTTGTTCATAAATTGAGAAGTTATTTTAACTTTTCCATCATCAGACATTTTTAGTCCTGGAGTATCAAAAACTTCAATTGTTGCATGAACTGTTTTTTTTGGGTTAAACAATTCTGTCATTTTGTCAAGACGAGTATCTGGTATTTTAACAACTTCAATTGTAGCTTCTTCTTTGCCAGCTTGCATATCTGTATTTTCAATGCCTGCAATTGTGTTAAATAATGTTGTTTTTCCAGAGAACTGCAATCCTACTAAACCTATTTGCATAATTATATCCTAATTTTAATTGCTACACATAAAATATTTTCGTTAACTTAAATTTACTCAGAAAGAATTTGAGTATGTAATGCAATTTCTTCTAAAATGGAAGTTATTTTTAAACATGAGGGTAAATCACCAGCAAAAACAATTGCTTTTCCTTTAACGTGAATTTCAAATGCGTAACTACGTGCTTCGTTAAATGTACATTTAATAGCTTTAATAAGTTGAACTATCACCTCATCAAAAGTATGCTCATCATCATTATAGACTATTACTTTGAATGGAAATCCAATAGATACTTTCTCTTCTTTTTCGGTTTCAACAATTCCTTCTACTTGATTTTCGTTCATGTTTTTTTCCAAATTTTTACAGTCAAAGGTATTAAATTACTTTAATAAAGGAAAATTTAGTTATATTTTATTATTAAACTTTTTGCAAATTTTTAGGAGTACAAATGAAAATAGTTGTTTGTGTTAACCATGTTCCAGATACTGCAACACGGATTAACATATCTTCAGATCAAAAAACACTTGATTCAAATGGAGTAACCTACATATTAAATCCATATGATGAATATGCAATTGAAGAAGCATTAAAAACTAAGGAATCTATTGGTGGGGAAATTGTAGCAATTAGTCTTGGAAAAGAAGCAAATAAAGAAACTTTACGCAAAGTGCTTGCTTTGGGGGTGGATAATGCTGTTCTATTAAAAACTGATGAAATATTGGATTCCCTTTCTGTGGCAAAAAGCCTTGCTAACGAAATTAAAGCTCAAGAAGCAGATTTAGTTTTTATGGGAAAACAATCAGTTGATTTTGATAATTCGATAATGGGACAATTAGTTGCGGCGCTTTTAAAATTTAATATAGTTTCAACGGCAATTTCATTTAATTTGGATGGAAATAAAATAACTGCGGAACGCGAAATTGAAGGTGGTAAAGAAACAATTGAAACCACAATTCCAGCAGTTATCACAGCGCAAAAAGGTTTAAACGAACCACGTTATGCATCTCTAAAAGGAATAATGGCAGCGAAGAAAAAAAATATTGAAGAAAAAGAAATTACGTCAACAAATAATTTTGTTAACGTTCTAGAAATGAAAAAACCTATAGCCAAACCAGCTGGTAAAATAGTTGGCGTGGATTCAAGTGCTGTTCCAGAATTAGTGCGTTTATTAAAAGAAGAAGCTAAAGTTATTTAGGAGTGAATAATGGCAAATAAAGTTTTAATATATGTTGAACAAAGAGATGGCAATATTAAAAAATCATCTTTTGAAGTTTTGAAAAAAGGTAGTGAATTAGCGTTATCACTAAATGCTGAAGTTGAAGCTATAGTAATAGGTAACGAAATTAATAATTTAGAAAATGTTGGTGTATATGGTGTTAATAAAATTACTAATCTAAAGAATTCTGAACTAGCAAGTTATTCTGTTTCTGCTTATTCTGAATTATTGAATAATTTTGTTGAAGAAGCTGATGCTGATATAATTTTACTTGCAAATACATCCATGGGAAAAGACCTTGCACCAGCACTATCTGTAAAGTTAAATTGTGGATTAGTGATTGATTGCACAGAGTTGGATGTAATAAACAATAATATTATTGCAACAAAACCAATATATGCTGGTAAAGCATTAACTATTTTAGAAACAAATTCTCCAAAGTCTATTTATACACTTCGACCAAATGTTTTTACAGTTGGGCAAATTTCTAATTCTATTGCAGAAGTAATAACTAAAAATATCGATTCGGTAAATTTATCGAACAAAGCTACTCTTGTTACAAAAACTGAAGGTAAATTGGATGTGACCGAAGCAGATATTATTGTTTCTGGTGGAAGAGGTTTAAAAGCTGCAGAAAATTTTGGGATGATTGAAGAATTAGCATCGTTACTTGGTGCTGCTACAGGAGCTTCACGTGCAGTTGTGGATGCTGGTTGGAGACCACATAGTGAACAAGTTGGACAAACTGGAAAAACTGTTTCTCCAAATTTGTATATTGCAGTTGGAATTTCTGGCGCAATTCAACATCTTGCAGGAATGCAGTCTTCAAAATTTATTGTAGCTATAAATAAAGATAAAGATGCACCTATTTTTAGTGTTGCAGATTATGGAATTGCCGGTGATGCTTTTGAAGTTATACCAGCACTAATTAAAGAGATAAAGAAAAACAATGCATAAAGTTCAAGTAGAAATATTAGGATTATCATCAAGCCCTTCTGCTGGAGGGGCTTATGCTCTATTGCTTAGAGAAGTATATGGACAAAGACGTTTACCAATTATTATTGGACAATTTGAAGCGCAAGCAATTGCTTTAGAACTTGAGGGAATTAAGCCTCCTCGTCCACTTACTCACGATTTATTAAAAACACTTGTTGATAATTTGGGCGTAACTGTTTTAGAAGTTATAATTGATGAATTGCGCGATAATACTTTTTATTCAAAAATTGTAATGGATATTTCTTCACTACAAAATAGTATTGATGCTAGACCAAGTGACGCAATTGCATTAGCTGTTAGAACATTGTCCCCAATTTATGTTGCAGAAACAGTTATGCAGCTTGCTTCATTTATTCCTTCTGAAAATGATAAACGAGATATCTTTACTAAAGATGAAGATGATAGAAATGATAGAAATGACAGAATAACAGACAAAGACACAAAAAGCGCTTCTTTACAAGACCAATTAAGAGAATCAATTGAAAAAGAGGACTATGAAAGAGCTGCTAAATTGAGGGATGAAATTGATAGAATTAGTGGTAAAAACAACTAATTGAAAACTATTTTGCCAATTTCACACTCTAAACAATTATTTTTGGAACAATAATTTCTGTAAAGTTCAATCATGCCTTGAGCATAAATAGTATTATTAATAAGAGGTTCAATTCCAAGACTATTTGATACTTCCCTAGTTATTTTATTATCATCTTTTTGTTTAAATAAATTGTAAATATGTAGAATTTTCTTTGATTGTTCCTTCTTGCCAAAAGCATCAAAATAAACCATAAAAAATGGTAAGATAATATTCACCATAATCTCATCGGCACGTGAAAACCCTATAAAATATTTAATTTCATTTTTAGCTGGTTGATCAAATATGTAATGAGTTTTCCAATATCCCTTAGATCTAATAATTAACAAAGAACGTATTGAATTTATAAGAATGGAAATGTTTTTTATCTCATCAATTTTTTGGATTATAACTCCAATTAAGTTGCTATGTAAAATCATATCTAAATATTGAATACCGCCCATTATACGAATAGTTGGAAAATTTTGAGGACGAATTCTGAAAAAATGCCAATCTGTTTCACTAAACTTTTGACCATCATAATTCTTACCAATTATTTCCCATATATTTGCAAGTTGAAGTGTATACTCGGAGACTTCTTCTTTTGGTAAGTTTTTAACTTCTGGAATTAGTCCAGAAACATTAAAAAATAAAGATTCAAGTTCAATGAAATTATTTTTATTAATATGCGCATTAATAAAATCAATATTTACACTACGCGCCAGCTTAAGCATTATTTCTTTATTTTGAGTATATCCAAGAGATTCAAAAAGTAATTCATAAAGAAGTTGCTGCCAAATATTTTTATCCTTAAAATCTTTGCTTGTAAATTCCCTTTTTGCAAATTCTGGATGTAGACTGTATCTAATTGTTGGTTCCTTCAGGTTTAAATCACTAATATATACTAACTCTTTTAATCTTTGATATATTCTATCGCATTTTTTACTGAAGCGTTCAATTCCCAACTTTGCAATAAATTCTTTTTTAGTATTCAATTCCACCGAATCTGAAATAGAATTGCAACGAATAAAACCATTATTATTGTCATTCCTTTCCTGAATTATTGAATTAACTTTCGTAAAAAGTTCCTTTTTAACAAATTTTCCAAGAGTTAATGTCGGTACTTTTCTTCCATCTTTTGTATAAATATAGTGTTGATTATTTTTATTTATGAGTGAAATATGAAGAATTACTTTATTGTATTTAGAATCTATATTATGCCCATGTGTTTTCCAATTATTGTAATCGCTATCTATTTCAATATCACCAACATAAACAAGGTTTCCAATTCGTAAGCGAGCACTTTTAAAATCGGGACCAGAAGCAGAATTGTTGTGTTCTCCAATGCTTAGAACGGATACAATATCACCTGATTGTGTTTGAAGTGTGGAAGTAAAAGATTGCTTTTTCCAAATGTTTTGCAGTTCATTTTCACTTATGTCTTGAGACTTTATCATATGAAGCTCAATTAGCTAACTCTTTGTTTTGGATGTTCAAAACATAACCATAATTTTAAATCAATACAATTTAATTGTTGCTTCCTAAATAGATTATTAAGGATTGCAGTTTTAACTTTTTATTTAAATTTCATTAATAATCTTATTGTAATTTTCTAAAATGTTTCTACCTACTTCTGCAAATTTTTCAGTGCTGTCTGCATAAATAAGTGCTCTACTTACATTTATTAAATAATTATTATTCTTGTTTTCTTTAAAAGCACTAACTATTCCTTCTAAATCACCACCTTGAGCTCCAACTCCAGGTAATAAAACAAATAAATCTCCAAAATCACTAATATTATCCTTTAACTCATCCAGATTAGTGGCTCCAAACACAATTCCAAGATTATTGTTTTTATTCCATTCATTAACTTTAGCAATAACTTCTTGGTAAACTTTTCTTCCTGTAGTTAATTCAAGTTTTTCAAAGTCAAATGATCCTGGATTGGATGTAAGAGCAAGAATAAAATGGATATTTTCTCTGTAATCTATAAATGGTGATAAGGAATCATAACCCATATAAGGGTTTAATGTTGAAGAATCTAGTTTAAAATGTTCAAACATAGACTGCGCATACATTGAAGAAGTATTTCCAATATCACCACGTTTAGCATCACCGATAACCAGAATATTATCTGGAATTAATCTAAGAGTTTTTGAAAGTAAACTAAAACCCTTCTGACCTTCTTTTTCATAGAAAGCAAAATTAATTTTATATGCAGCTGCAATATCATGTGTATTATCAATAATTGCTTTGTTAAAATCCAGAATTGCATTTTCATTATTTCTTAAATGAGGGGGAATTTTGTTGATATCAGTATCAAGCCCCACACAAATATGAAATCCCTTTTGCAATTTCGAATTAAGTTTTTCTTTTGGTGACATAAACAACTTCCTTATTAAATGTTATGTTTTCTGTTTCGATAAATATTTAATACAACTCCAATTAAAAACATATTAGCAATTAATGAACTACCACCATAGCTTATAAAAGGAAGTGGTAATCCAATTACTGGAGTAATACCCAAGTTCATACCAATATTGATAGAAAAATGAATAAATAATAAAGTTAAAATTCCAACAACTGTAAGCTTACTAAACTTATCTCTTGCTAAGGAGGTAAGATTTAATAAGCGTAGGAAAAGAACTAGAAAAATTGCTAAAATTAGTATACTTCCAATAAAACCAAATTCCTCACCAACTACACAATAAATAAAATCTGTCCATTGTTCTGGAATAAACCGTAATTGAGTTTGGTTGCCTTGCAAAAATCCTTTACCAAATAATCCACCAGAACCCATTGCAACTTTAGCTTGCATTGCATTATAGCCAGATCCAAGAGGGTCAGAAGCAGGATCTACAAAAGAAAGTAAGCGACTAACTTGATGTGGTTTTAATATTTTGAGTAAAAAATCAAATATAAATCCAGTAGCTAAATTAATAACGAATACGGCTCCACTAATAAATAGGTTTTGCTTAAAATAAAAGAGCGCAATAATTACCATTAATAGGGCTATCAGAAATGGAATTGTACCAAAAAGTGAAGCAAATAATATTATTCCAGGAGAGAGAACAACAAATAATCCAAATAAATCTAAACCACTCCAGAATATCATAACCAGAGAAATGCCTGCAAAAACAATAGCAGTTCCCATATCAGGTTCCAGAAGAATTAGAAATATTGGAACAAGACCTATTAGAACAGTAAAGAATAAATCTTTAAGATTATTAATATCTATTTTTGTATTGGTAAGCCAATATGACAAAAAGAAAATTAACCCAATCTTACCAAATTCAGAGGGTTGAAACCCAAACGAACCTATACTCATCCAGCTTTTAGCACCATAGATTGTGTTGCCAAAAAACAAAACCATTATTAATAATAGTAATGAAAATAAATAAGACGGCAATGCCATTATTCTAAAAGTTCTTGCTGGCAATAAAAAAACCACAAATAATTCTAAAAATGATATCATTATAAAAAATATTTGCTTATTTAAATTACCTTTTGCAGTTGGATGATTATATGTAGCACTATATATTGATACCAAACCAATAATTAACAATACAGTAACTGAAAAAAACACGACAAAATCAAATTTGTCTTTTAGCTTATAACTTATTTTCAATTTGATGCCTCATTATTAATTTTTAATAAATCATCATCCTTTTTTTTATCTTTTTCAAGATACGCTTTGATAATTTTTTGTGCCATAGGAGCAGCATATGTGCTTCCATATCCAACATTTTCAACAATTACAGCTACAGCTATTTTAGGATTATTCGACGGTGCAAAAGCAATAAAAATTGAGTGATCCTTTCCATGAGGGTTCTGAGCAGTACCAGTTTTTCCACTAATTGAAATATTTGGTAGTTTAATATTACGGCCTGTTCCTTTGGCTGAACTAACAACTCCTTCCATTGCTTCTCTAATAAATTTAAATGTTTTTTCACTAACATTAGTTTTAATTGAATCATAGTGAAACGACACAAACTCATTAGTTTTACTATCAATATAACCTTTGCCAAAATGTGGCACTTTTGTTACTCCATTATTTGCCAGCAAAGCAGTATATTGCACTAATTGAATAGGTGTTGTAATAATTTCACCTTGTCCAATACCAATACTAAGTAAGTTACCATCCGACCATTTACCCTTACCATAAACTTTATCGTAATATTCTCTGCTTGCAATAAGACCACTAGATTCTGGAGAAATATCGATATTTGTTTTCATTCCAAGGTGAAACATTTTAGCATATTTGCTTAGTTTATCTATGCCAAGTTTAAGAACTACTTTATAAAAATATGTATTACAAGATTCTTCAATTGCTTCTTTCATGTCAACTTTTCCATGGAAATGTGTACATTTAAAAAATCTATTTCCAAATTGCAAGCCACCATTACAATTAACGGAATATGTGGTGTCTAAAATTCCCTCTTCTAAAGCAGCAATAGCAACAAGCATTTTAAAAGTGGAACCAGGAGAATACATAGAAAGAGTTCCTCTATTAAACAGAGGTTTACTAGGATCATTTCGTAAACTATCCCAAAGTGTGTTTGAAGTAATATCAGCAAAATCTGATAAATCAAATTGAGGTGTGCTTATATAAGCTAATATTTCACCATTAGCAGGGTCTACGGCAATAGCTACTCCCTTATACTCTTTCATTAACTCTTCGGCTGTTTTTTGAGTTTGGTAATCTAGAGTTAGCACAACATCACTTCCTTTTATTGCTGGAATGTCACTTTTGCCTTCATTATGCCTATAAACTATTTTTTGGCTAGAGTTTACAACAAGAAACTCATTACCCTTGTTTCCTCGCAAATATTTTTCGTATTCTTTTTCAATTCCACTAAAACCAACATTATCACCTATTGAATAAAAATCATCGCTCTTTTTTAACGCTTCTCTTCCAATTTCTTTTGTATATCCAAAAACATGTGATGCATTTACACCAAAAGAATAATCTCTTTGGGTTTCAACAATATAATCTAATCCAGGAAGTTTAGAATGGTTCTCTTCAAACCATGATATTACATTATAATTTACTCCTCGCATAAGATTTGTAGGTTTGTATTTTGAAAAATTACGATACTGATCTAGTAACTTCTTAATATAGCCTGATTTAACATTTATAATTGATTCAATTATTTTAGAGTTACTTGTATCGTATAAATCTGGAGTTATCTGCAATGTAAATGAAGGTTTATTTCCAACTAAAATCTCAAGATTTCTATCAAATAAAATTCCTCTTGGTGCATTAATTTGAACTGTTTTAATGCTATTATCTTTCGATTTTTCTTCATATTTATTTGACTCTAATAATTGCATTTTAACTAATTGAAAAGTTTGAATTGATATCATTCCAACAATTACTATAAATACAATTCTTCGGCGAAGACTGGAGCCAAAGTAGTTCTCTTTCACAATTTATTCCTTGGAATGAGATAAAGAGATAATGCAAAAATAATGTTGTATACTGAGGAAAATAAAGCAAATGTAATAAAACTAAAATTACTTTCAACTATAATACCTTCAGTTCCTAAAACTGAATAAAACAAAAAGAATATAAATGAGGAAAGCAGAAGCGCAAAAATAAATATGTGAATATTCAACAAAATATCCTTAAAATCTTCCTTATAAAAGTACCCAGCAATGAATGCTGCAAGGGTAAATGAAAACATTCCACTTCCAAGCAAACTGGAACTTGCGGTATCATATAGTATTCCAATAAAAAAAGCAAAAATTGTTCCCGCAATCTGTCCGTATCTAAATGAATATAAAAGTACATAAATTAACACAATATTTGGAATAATATTACTTATTGAAATAAGTGGAATTACTACTAACTGAATTGGCAATAAAACAAGTGCTATTAATATTGGAAAAACAATTTTATTTATCATCTATTTACTCAACAAGTTAAGATCCAGACTATCTATCTGACTGCTTTTTACAACAGAGAGTACAAAAACATTTTTTACTGAATTAACATCTACAAATGGTTGAACAACAATTTCACTCAACAAACCAGAAATATTAGATCGTCTTTCAACAACTAATCCAATGGGAATAGATGGAGGAACTATAGTACTTAAAATTGAAGTTACCACTCTATCACCTTTATTTACATCAGCTGTTGTTGGAATATTACGAATTACTAATACATCACCACTCCAGGAAATTACGCCTTGAATATTACTTTTAGGAACAGTTGCTGATATTTTAAGCGAAGAACTTGTTAATGTTTGAACAAGCGAATAATCATTTGAAACTTCTGTTACAATTCCAATTAATCCTTGTTCATTCATAACAGGCATACTTTTGCGAATACTATCTTTAATACCAACATTAATAATAAAAAGACCTTGAGTGCTTGAAATATTCTTAGCTACAATGGCGGCTGGAATAAGATTATAATCAGAAGTTATTTCAAATTTCAATAAAGATTTAAGTTCTTCATTTTCAAGAGCAAATTCACGCATCATATTTACTTCAAGCATTAATTTTGCATTTTCAATTTGCAACTCGTTTAATTCGGAATTTTCTGTTGAAACAATAGAGTACAGAACTTCTGCCCAAACGGCAAACGACGCAAAAGCATAACGTCTAATTTTTTTTATTTCTGGATTACTGCTTTGTGTTAAAATAATTAAAGAAATAATAAGTAAAATGAATAATAAAATATATTCCTTAGATAAATTAAATATTTTTCTAAAAATTATTTTCATTAGTAACTTCTTTTACGGATAAACACCTTTGAATATTTGTTAATATTTTCAATTGATTTTCCAGTACCTCTAACAACTGCTGTTAAGGGATCTTCGGCAACATGAACAGGTAATTTAGTTTCCATTTTTAAACGTTCATCCAAACCTTTTAGCAAAGCACCACCGCCTGTTAGCATAATTCCTCTATCAAGAATATCTGCAGAAAGCTCTGGCGGAGTTCTTTCCAATGTTTGTTTAACAGCTTCAACAATTTGAATAACGTTTTCATTTAATGCATCTCTAATTTCAACAGAACTAACTTCGGTAGTTTTAGGAATACCACCAATAAGATCGCGCCCTTTTACCTGAATAGTAATTTCTTCTTTTAATGGCATTGCAGAACCAACTTCACATTTTATCATTTCTGCCGTTCTTTCACCAACAAGAAGATTATAATTTTTTTTGAAAAACTGCATAATTGCATTGTTCATCTCATCACCAGCAATTCTGATTGATTCTTGATTAACAATTCCAGCCAATGAAATAATTGCAATCTCGGTAGTTCCGCCACCAATATCAATAATCATATTTCCAGCAGCAGCTTCAACATCAATACCAATACCAATAGCAGCAGCCATTGGTTCATATATTAAATGAACTTCTTTAGCGCCAGCATGTTCCGCACTATCACGCACGGCTCTTTTTTCAACTTCTGTAACTCCGCTTGGAATAGCAACAACAATTCTTCTAGTAGAAAATGCACCTTTACTTGCCCTTTTTAAGAAAGCTCTAATCATGCCTTCAGCTATTTCAAAATCGGCAATTACCCCGTCACGCATTGGACGAGAAACTCTAATTTCTTTGTGTTCTCTTCCCTGCATTGCCTTTGCTTCGTTACCAATTGCTATTATTTTTTTTGTGTTCCTATCAAATGCAACTATTGAAGGCTCGTTAAGTACAATGCCCTTTCCTTTAATAAAAATTAAAGTATTTGCCGTTCCTAAATCCATTGCTACATCTATTGAAAGAAAATCTAAGATTCCCATTATTTTCCTTAATGTTTAAAATTTCTTATTCCAGTAAATATCATTGATATATTTTTCTCATTTGCCGCGGCAATTACTTCATCGTCTCTAACTGAACCACCTGGTTGAATAACAGCTACAATTCCACTTTCGGCAATTGCAAGTAATCCATCAGCAAACGGAAAGAATGCATCGGAAGCGGCAACCGCGCCAGTTAAATCGTGTTTGTGTTCAGTTGCTTTCATAACCGCAATTTTTGAAGAGTCTAAACGAGACATTTGTCCCGCACCAGCACCCAATAATTTTTTATCCTTAACATAAATAATTGCATTTGATTTTGTATGCTTGCAAATTATCCAGGCAAATTTTAAATCTTCCAATTGTTTACTATCAGGTTTCAATTCCGTAACTACATCAAGTTTTAATTCACCACTTTTAGAATTATCAATTGTTTGGGCAATAACACCACCCGGAATATTTTTTATTAAATATTTATTTTCACTATCGTTCTTCAATTCTTTTAATAAACGACGGTTCTTTTTCTTCTTTAATATTTCTAATGCTTCATCATCATAATCTGGTGCTACAATAATTTCGAGAAATATGTCGTTTAATTTCAATGCAGTAGCAACATCAACTTTTGTGTTAAATGCGACAATGCCTCCAAATGCTGAAACTGGATCACCTGATAAAGCTTTATCATAAGCATCAACAACATTTTCACCAGTAGCCGCACCTGCTGCATTTGTATGCTTAATTATTGCGCAAGAAATTGGCTCCAGTTCGTTAACCAAATCAACCGCGGCTATTAAATCAACAATGTTATTATACGATAATTCCTTTCCGTGAATAACATCGAAGTAATCGTAAAAATCACCAGCTATAAAAGCTTTTTGATGTGGATTTTCACCATAACGAAGTTCATTCTTTATTGGAATATTCAATCTTATTGCTGTTTTCTCAATATTAAACTCTTTTTCGAAATAATCTGCGATTAAGGTATCATAATAAGAAGTGTGAGCAAATGCAGCAGCAGCAAGCTTTTCGCGAGTTTCTAGTTTAATTCCACCTTCTGATAATTCTGTAAGAAACTTATCATATTGATTTGGATTAGTTAGAACAGAAACATACTTATAATTTTTTGCTGAAGCTCTTATAAGAGATGGACCACCAATATCAATATTTTCAATTTTTTCACCAATACTAATATCATCACGTTTTACAACTTCTGGAAAAGGATAGAGATTTACGCATACTATATCAATAGGTAATACATTATTTGCTTCCGCTTCCTTTTGATCTAATTCATTGTCACGACGCATTAAAATGCCACCAAATATTTTAGGTTGCAATGTTTTAACTCGTCCAGAAAATATTTCAGGAAATGAGGCGTATTCTTCAACTCCGGTATAATTAAGACCAGCATCACTAATTGTTTTAGCAGTTCCTCCAGTTGCCAAAATTTCGTAGCCAAAATCAATTAATTTTTTGGCAAAATTCACAATACCGTTTTTATCAGAAACACTAATTAATGCTAACTTTTTCAATTTCTTTCCTAATGTTATAATAAATAAATTCTATTGTTTTTTTCAATTACCTTGTTATCTGAAAACTTTATGATAACTTTTGGTAAAAGACTATGCTCAACTTTCAACACTTTTTCAGCAATTTCTTCAGGTGAATTTGCGTCACTAATATCAACACACTCTTGAGCAATTATTTTTCCGTTGTCATAAATCTTATCCACAAAATGAACTGTTGCTCCAGAAACTTGTGCTGATTTTTCAAAAACAGCTTTGTGAACATTCAACCCATACATTCCTTTGCCACCAAAAGATGGAAGAAGTGCGGGATGAATATTAATTATTTTCTTTTCAAAATTTTCAATTAATATATCTGGAATTTTTTTCAGAAATCCAGCAAGTACAATCAAATCTGTTCCCATTTTTTTTAGGATGGAAACAAGTTCAGAATAAACTACAGAATCTTTTCCTTCGTTTTGGGAAACAGAATATGTCGGGATTCTATAATTCTCTGCAATTTCAAAGGCTGGGCATTCAATTTTATCACTAACAACACAAACAATTTCAATTTTAATTTCCGTTTGAGCTATCGAATTTATGATGGCTTTGAGGTTTGAACCTCTGCCTGAAACAAACACAGCAATTTTATACATTTAATCCAACAATTTAACTTTTTAAACTAACCAAATGTGAAAATAAATTCAATTATACACTTAATTTTTACAAAGTTTGTGAAAGTTATTCTTTAATTTTAGCAAGTTTCATCGAAAGATTAACTAATAACCTCTGTAGCTTGTTATCAGAATCGTGAATGCTGTTTAATGCCAATTTGAAAGTATCATTTGAATCTGAATACTTTTTGTCATTAAACTCTTGCAAAGATTTCAAATACAAATATTTTGGAAACTCCTTATATCCCTCAAACTTAGAATTATCTTTATATTTGTTTAAAACATCCAAGGATTTATCAAACTTATTCATATTTTGAAAAGCATCAATCTTTACTAAATCAGAATTAAATTGTGCTTCTTTCGTCATTTTTTTTGTATCAAACTTTTCCAGAGTTTCATTTGCATCTAAATACTTTCCTGATTCTAAAAAATTATTTGCTTTAATTATTAATTTATCATTATCCGAAAACATTAAATCAAAATATTTTTGGCTTCGCTCATTTGCATCAAAATCTTCAGCAATATTAAGATTTCCATTTCTAGCCAGAATATAGTGCTTTTGAGCTTGCAATTTTTCATTCAACATTTCATATGACAAAGCAATTTTCAAATTAGATATACCAGTATAATCTGGCGAGGAAGTCTTTGCGATAAAATGCTCATATTCCTCAATAGCTTCTTTAAATCTATTTTGTTTAAATAATACTTCACCTTTTAAAAACATTGATAACGCATAAGTCTGAATAAAATTTGGATTTGGTATTTCATAAATTATATGATTCAATATTTCTTCGGCTTTTTTCAGTTGCCTTTTATCAATTTGTAAAATCGCATATTGATAAAGGAATAATTCATTTTGGGGATATTCCTTAACTATCTTTGATAATAAATCTTCAGCTTTATCATACATAGCGTTATATTCGGTATAGATTTTACCTAAATGATAAGCTGCTTCTGCTTTACAACTTTTACAATTGTAATAAGCAAGTTTAATATTTTCCAAACCACCTAATTTATCGCCCTCTAAACCAGCAATAGAAATAGCCCATCCTAAAAATCCAGGAACAAAGCCTAAAGCGTATTGAATAGTCCCAAGTGGAAGTCGTGGAGCGTAATAATTTTTATCTAAATCAATTGCATCTTCAAAATAACCAAGTGCACTCTTTGTTGACCAGAATGCATCCATGCTATTTTTTTCAGAGGAATTAAAAATAGAATTGAGAAAATAAATATTGCCCAAATTATAATTAACTAATGCATTTTCTGAATCATTTTCAAATTCCTTTTCGGCTTTAGTTAAAGCAATTTTATAGAATTTATTGAACTTATTTTTACTTGAAGAATCTTTGTTAGCTAAATAAAACCAAAGGCTATTTCTACTAATTAAATAATAGCCTATTGAGGATTCTGGAAATAATTCAATAATTGTTTTAAATGTTTTTTCAGCTTTAATAAAATTAAATTGAAAAGATTGCTCGTTTCCAATTGAAACGAGCGAGTCTAATTTTGATTTGGAAAACAATGTTAATGTTGAGGTGACAAATAAAATAATAAAAAGGAGATAACGCATTAATTAGAACTTCCTTTTTGTGTAATTTTTGCTGCTTTTATAAATTCTCTAAATAAAGGATGTGCTTTTGTTGCACGCGATTTAAGTTCTGGATGAAATTGAACCCCAACGAACCATGGATGATTTTCAAGTTCAATCATTTCAACTAATTCTTTATCAGGCGAAAGTCCGCTTATAATAAGTCCATTTTTTACTAATTCTGGTATAAATTTATTGTTCACTTCATAACGATGCCTATGGCGTTCAGAAATTTTTTCCTTTTTATATGCTTTATATGCCTTTGTTCCTTTTTGCAGTTCACAAGGATAAGCACCCAATCTCATTGAACCACCTTTAAGTTTCACTTTTAACTGTTCTGGCATTAAGTGAATTATATCGGTCTTTGTATTCACAAATTCAGTACTGTTAGCATTTTTTAAACCACATACATTGCGAGCAAACTCAATTGCTGCTGTTTGTAATCCAAGACAAATTCCCAAAAACGGAATATTATTTTCTCTCGCATATCTAATTGCTTCTATTTTTCCTTCAATTCCTCTTTCGCCAAATCCTCCAGGAATTAAAATACCATCATAGCTTTTTAATACTTCTGCAACATTACTTTTAGTTATATTTTCTGTACTTAAGTAATCTGCTTTAACATGCACATGATTTTCAGCACCAGCATGAATAAATGCTTCATCTATGCTTTTGTAAGCATCTAAAAGTCCTGTATATTTACCACATACAGCAATTTTTACTTCTCGTTCTGGTTTTTTAAGCTGCCCAACAAAATTACCCCATTTCTCGAGATTAATATTTAAATCTGGCAAATTTAATCTGTTTAAAACTATATTATCCATTTCTTGTTTGTGCAAAACTAATGGAACTTCGTAAATAGTTTTACAATTATAAGCCGAAAAGACTTCGTTTTTCTGCACATTACAAAACAAAGAAATCTTCCTTTTAATATCATCATGCAAAGGGTCATCAGAGCGACAAACTAATAAATTTGGTTGAATTCCTAATTCCAATAGTGCTTTAACACTGTGCTGAGTTGGTTTTGTTTTCACTTCTCCTGCAGCTGATATATATGGAACGAGAGTAACATGTATTGATAAAGCATTTTCTCTGCCAAGTTCAACCATCAATTGCCGTATTGATTCAAGAAATGGTAAACTTTCAATATCACCAATAGTTCCACCAATTTCTGTAATAATTATATCGTATTTATTTGTCTCGCCAATTGCAAGCATTCTTCTTTTAATTTCATCGGTTATATGTGGAATAACCTGAACGGTTGCACCAAGATAATCTCCTCTTCTCTCTTTTGAAATAACATCAAAATAAACTTGTCCAGTTGTTGTGTTATTAGCCTTGCTCATGCTAACATCTAAAAATCTTTCATAATGACCCAGATCAAGATCTGTTTCAGCCCCATCATCTGTAACATAAACCTCTCCATGTTGAAATGGAGACATTGTACCAGGATCCACATTGATGTATGGATCAAATTTTTGAATTGTGACACTATAGCCACGAGATTTAAGCAGAAGACCTAATGATGCCGCAGTTATACCTTTACCTAATGATGATACAACACCACCGGTAACAAAAATATACTTAACGTTTTTCTTGTTTTTCATTTTAACCGTTTTTTTTTGGGAATTAAACTTTGGACTCAAAGATAACAAATTTTCTAATAACCTCTAAAATTTTAAGCCTCTAAATGATTTTATTTTTTTGATTAGAGACATCTGCTCAATTCAAACTCATTTATAGTACTTTTGTTTTATTTATAAATGCAAATAATACATTATTTTCTTTTATGGAAAAGATTAGATAGTCTGCATTAACATTATTCTCTCTTATTAATTCATTTTTGTCTTCATTTAAAAATTTATTCATAATTACATATTTTGTTGTATCATCTTTTCTTCTCAACCTCCACTTTTTTAGTGTACCTTCAAAATGAACAACCTTCATTTCTTTCGATTTTGCAACCCAGAGTGACTGTTTACAAGTAACTGAAAATCCCATTTTTGGTTTCCAACAAAAATAAACATCCCGCTAACGGGTTGTTTACTGTACTATCAAAAGATTCGACACGATTAGTTAAGGAGAAAAGTGGAAATATTTTTTCATTCACAGCACTATCCTGTTCATGATGAACAAATATATGTTATAAACAGTAATTGTATTATCGTAACAGGATTTGTTTTTATTATTTCCCTTTATTCAGGTTATAATTTTCTAAAACTATTTTGTGGAACTTATCATTTTTTATAATATGGATTCAATTCTTCAATCATTTCTGTTGAAACCCAATAATAGTTGCTATTTGAATAACCACCATTTGGAACAGGATAACCTCCACAGAAGAAAAGATATTTTCCATCATAACTCAAAGTTGGAAACCAGATATTGTCAATTTTTAATATGTGGCTTAAACAAATTGCTTCCGTCCATTTACCATCTAATGATTTAAAGCTAACATAAAGATTCATCATTCTAGAATATCCACATGGACGATTTGAAATAAATAAGATATAGCTATTGTCTGGAGCCATAGTTGGTTCAGTATCGGCAAATTCTGAATTTATTTCTGAACCTAAAATCACTGGTTCCAAATATTTACCATTAGCGAATTTTGAATAATAAATATCAGAACCTCCTGATTTTCCATTAACAATATTCTTATTATCACGACAAAAATAAATTGAACTATCCTTTGCTATCCATGGTTGCGATTCATCTTCACAAGTATTTATGGGAGGGCCTATATTGTAAGGAGAACTCCATTTATCACCAATTCTTTCTCTAAACCAAATGTCAATATCTTTGCTACCTTCATCACCACTAAACGCAGCTCTCGATTGGTAAAATAATCTATTTCCGTCCGCAGTATATGTTGGACCATTTTCTTTTTGAGCTGTAGAAAAAAATGATTCCTCAGGTGATATCCATGTTCCATCATTTTTCTGTTTAATAAACAAATTTTTATTAAATGGTTCTCTATTGCTGTCAGTTGTATTTATCACCCAAAATACTTCTTTGCCATCTGGGGAAAATAGTAGTTTACCGTGAAGATATTTATACATATTAAATATTTCCGGCATAAAAACTTCTGGAGTTGTGCCTGGCGGCTTTTGACCAAAGTAAGGTCCATTTAAGACTGGGAATTCTTTATGAATATTTTGGCAAAACATAATAGAAACACTCAAGAGAATAAAAGAAAATATTAGTGATTTTCTGCTCATATACATCCCTCCATTTTTATTAAAATTTGAGAGTTTAATAGTATATCAAATTTTGTGTGCATAAAATATTCTTGGTATAACCTTTTATTTATTGCACCTAATGCAAGCTTATCTTTCTGTTTGAATTCTGATATCATTTCATTCCACCAAGAAATATTAGAAATGATACTTGTCTTTTAATATCGGCAAGTATGTTCTGCCAATTTCAAGAGATGTTTTTTTGTTATCGCTCATTACAGCTGAATATTTGCCAGTGAATGATTTTTTAATCTTATTTATATGTGCTGTGGCAGCAATTACACTTTTATGAATTCTTACAAATTTATTTGGGTCTAGGATTTCTTCGAGTTTTTTTAATGTAAAATCAAGGAAATATTCGTGGTCAAAAGTTTGCAAAAAAACATATTTATCTGAGGAATTGAACCAATAAACTGAATCCGTAGGAATTAACAAAATTTCATCTTTTACTTTTACGGAAAAATGCTCTGGATATTTCCCTCTTTCAATCATATTTTTTAAAATTGAAAGTAATTGTGGTTCAAGCTTCTCGTTCATCAAAATTACTTTATCAATAGCTTTTTTAACTCTCTCTAATGAAGTTGGTTTTAGAAGATAATCGACAGCGTTTTCCTCAAAAGCTTTTATAGCATACTTATCGTAAGCTGTAACAAAAATAATTTTGGGAAGATGTGTAATTTTTTCAAGAACTTGAAATCCGGATAATTCTGGCAAACGTATATCCAAAAACACAAGGTCAGGTTTAAGAGACGAGATTAACTTAACAGCACTAGTGCCATCTTCAGCTTCTCCAATTATTTCAATTTCGGGAAAACTAGAAAGAAGATTTCTCATACGCTCCATTGCTGGAATTTCATCTTCAACAAGCAGTGTTCTAATTTGCATAAGGCAACTTTAATGTGATTAATGTTCCACCGGTTTCGCATGGAAGGATTTCGAAAACAGCTTTACCTGAATAAATCAATTTTAACCTTTGCTCAATGTTGTATAAACCAAAACCCGAACCTCTATAATTTTGTTTTATTCCAACACCATTATCTTTGACATTAATTACATAGCAATCTCCATCAGGTTGAATATTTATTTCAATTTTTCCACCTTCTTTTTGAGGTGATAATCCATGTATAATTGCATTCTCCACTAGTATTTGTAAAATCAATGGAGGAAATTGAGTTCCTGCGAGATTTTCATCAACAATAATTTCATAACTGAGTCGCTCCCCCATTCTCGTTTTTTCTATTTCAAGATATTCTGTAATTAATTGTAATTCATCTTCTAGTTTTATTAAAGCATTATCTGGTAATGTTAGTACTTTTCTGTATATATCGGATAAATTAAAAATAATTTTTTCTACTTTTTCAGGCTGATTATGAACCATACCCATCATAGTATTAAGAGTATTGAACAGAAAGTGGGGGTTAACTTTTGACTGTAGAATAGAAAGTTTTGATTCAATCTGCAACCTTTTAAGCTGTTCATTTTCTTGCAATTTTGTTTCGAGATTTGAGGATGCTTTAAGGTGAAGGAAATATAAAATACAGATAACAGAGAATGATGTTATTATTATAATATTTATACTGATAATAAAAAGATGCCAAACATTTACCTCGTAAGTATCAAGTCCACAAAAATATGATCCACAGAAAACAGCAAATTTTAATGAAATAGCAATAGTTGCAGTAACGCTAATTATTACAAGCGGAATTAAAATGTAAATGCTTGTATCACGGTTTAGGATAAATTTTCGATAAATAAGAAGTAGAATGGCTGAAAATATTGCAATACTATTTGTAAAAGTGAGACAAATATATATCTGATCTAAAAAAGTATGAAAAGATGGTTTAGGAATTGACATAATAAGTGCAACCACAATGCCAGCAATTTCCCAAGAAAGTAAAATAATCAATAACTTCTTTTTATCAAGTAACATATTATTCATATATCTTTTATCCAAATTAATTATTTAAACTTTGTTTCTAAAATTCAAAACTTTAGCTTCTATATCAAAATATGCAGATCAATTTTCATAAATAATTCTTTCAAGCCAACTTAAACCCTTATTACCGAAATATTTATCTTCATATTTATAAATTTTGTCGGATAAAGCCTCTTCCAACGAAATAAAGTTCCAATTATTAAATTCATACCAGCTTAACAAGTCATCCAGAAAAAAGGAATTAATCAAATTCATATGTAACAGCAAAATATGATTTACATTTCTACTTTCTATTTTATATCCCAAATCTTCAAAATATTGGCTTTTTTCAATCATGTGTTTTAAATATTGGGTACCAATTTCTTCCATTTTTATGGAATCCCTATTAAAAAAAGCTGTAACAAACTCAATATTATATTTGAACTCATCACTATCAATTGTCACTGGGGCAATTATGAAACAGTTTTCCGCAAGATAATTTTTAATTGAATCTCGTTTGCTTTTTGAATCCCCACGGTGAAGCATTGGATAACGAAAATACTTTGGACTATTTTGATAATACGAGGAAATTAGATTATCATTTATTTCAATATCATTTTGAAAATTAGCACAAGATGTTCCATTAAAGTCAAAATGAGAATATGTATGATTTCCAACTAAATGTCCTTTATCTACAAATTTTCTTATCAGAAAAGAATTAAATGGTTTTACAAGTTTCCCAACTACAAAACCAGTGGCAGTAATATTATGGTTTTCTAATACCGAAAGAATTCTTTCAAAATACTTTATCTGCTGAGTGGAATCAAGCACATCATGTGATAAAGTTGGTAAATCATCTAAAGTAATTGCAATATTTTTTTGCTTTTGAGCATTAAAATCCTGGTGTGCAATAAATGCAAAAACCCATAAAATAAAAAATAACTTTAACTTCATATAATTATTCTTCTGACAAACATTCTTTTAATTTCAATAAGTAAATTATAATTATAAATTCTATAATAATCATTATCGAATTAACACCATTTTTTTAGTTTCAATATAATTCCCAGCAATAATTTGATAATAGTAAATACCACTAGAAAGATTATCAGCATTAAATAAATATTTATAAGTCCCTGCATTTTGAAAGCCATCAACTAGTATTTTCACCGTTTCACCTAAAATATTTGATACAATTATTTTTACATCTGATTGAAACTTTAAATTATATTTGATAATAGTAGAAGGATTAAACGGATTTGGGTAATTCTGTTCTAAACAAAACTCTTTGGGCAAATTATCTAAATATTTTTCTTCATTTGATACTGTCAAAAGGCTAAGATCAACACCTTCTGCAAACATTGCAGATTCCATTTTGCCATTATTTCCAATAGCTGTAAAGTCAGCAAATTCTAATCCTTTACCTTCATCCATTTGCCAATAACCAATTAAACCATCTTCATCACCAGTCAAACTATTTTTTATGTTTTCAGCTATTTCTGAATTTGTTCTAATCAAATTCCACAATTTTAATTCATCCAAAGAACCCTTATAATCGCCTAAAAACTTAGTATCGTTTCCCAAACTAATATTAGTTGTATCATTATTATACAATAAGCCATAAGGTTGATTTGTTCCAATAACGCTTACCGTTTGTTCAGTTCCATTAATAAATATTTTTAATTGACTCAATGTGGAATTATACGAGACTGCAACGTGCTGCCAAGTACCAAGTTCTATTGTATTACTAGGAGCTGATAATTTTACTCGAGTGCCATCTTGAAGTTTCAGCTCAACCATTACAGAATAATCTCCTGTTGGGCCAACCATGAAACCAACTACAGAAATTTTGATACCCAATTTATCAAAAATGGTTGAGCCATAAATTCTGCTACCCCAATCCTCAGGTTTAACAACCATTTCTATCGTGAAGTTATCTGTAAGATTATAAGAAGGGATTGCTGGAATTATTGCATAATCATTTGCTCCATTAAATCTAATGGAGCTTGTACCACCAAAAGTGTTAATAAAATTTTCTTTAATAATACTATGAATTTTATTATCCATCGTAACTTGTAATTTAACTGTATATGACCCTATTTGTGTATATTCATGAGTCGGGTTTGGTAAGTTTGAATCGAAAACACCATCATTTTCAAAATCCCAATTCCATGATGTTACTGGATGTAAAGCTTCAAAGATTTCATTGAATTGCACGGTTAAAGGTGTATGCCCAGTTTGGGAATCTGCAACAAAATCAAATATCTGCAATGGAATTCTTACCCATGAATTCGCTCCATAAATTGTAAGTAAAAGTGAGTGATCACTAGCAATATATGTGGGATAAACAAAAGTTCTACCAGCATAAAATAAGGTAGGAGGTAAACTAAAAGCAGAATCAATTTTGTAAATGCCGTCTAAATAATATCCTCCAACATAGTATGTACCGTCTTTATCCCTTACAATTCCATCCGGACTACTAAAAGAGGTTGTCATCAATTCTGAAACGGTTGAATCTGCGAGACTTATTGCATGAATTATCGAATTGGGAGAATCGTCAATAACGACAATTCTATTTTTTTCCTTTTCCAATAGCATACCATTTGGTCTTGTCAGTCCATTGTCTTGTGCAAAAACCCAATAAGATTGATCGCTGATTCTCATTTTGTAAATTATATTTACACCAGGACTTGAAATGAAGAGATGTCCGGAAGAATCGGAAGTGATACTGGATAGGTAATCATCCCCAGGCAGCATAGACGGCATTCTAATATCCATAACCAGCTGTTTTGTCTCTAAGTTATATGCCCTAATATTTCTATGGTCTCCGGACCCATAAATGGTATCTCCAACTATTTCTAGTCCATCAACACAATCTGCACCTTTTGCAAAGTAAGTTTGATTTCCTGCGCTATCTATCTCAACTAGGTCCCCTGTAACATAATTAGATACCAGAATACGGTTACGTTTTGCGTCAAAAACGGCTCTTTGTGGTTCGCTAAGTAATGTTTGTGCTTCACTAAACGAAACAATAAATAGCATCATAAGTGCTATTAAAGCCCTTGAACTTCGGATTCTAACAAATTTATGAGTGAAAATTGTAAAATCAATAATTTTTTGAGAGTAATTTTTCATTTTTGAAATCTCCATTTAACTAATCTTATTTGACGTAGAGTATGCCTAATTGATCTAAATTTACTTTTGAAAATGGTGTTAAGTATAAAAAATTGAAAGATAGTTTAACTTTTAACGATTCTGGCTTCTAAATACAATTCATTTATGAGGACAACATGGTTTCAAAATGAGTTAATTTATTTCTAGCTGGAACTAAGTGATAATACACCAAAATTCAAATATTCAAAATATCTTAATGTAAAATTGGTGACGAACTTACTCTCAAACAATAAATATCCGATGAACTGCATATTTTTTATAATGAACTGCCAAGGAAAGAATTTAAAATAGCAAAAGATTCTTAGCCCTATTATAGTACTACCTCTAATAATAAAACCAAATATTCAACATTACAATTTTGAATATTTTTAAAACTTAATAAATCAGTTTAACTAGTCCATTTTTTATTATCTATCGCATCTTGATTTTGAGCAAATGATGTATTAAAAAAAATAATTGCAGATATCATCAATAGTCAGTAGTATATTATTTCTTATACTTTAATTATTCTCTTTTATAAATATGTATGCTATTTTTAAAATATTATTCTTTGCTTCCAAAAGACTAATAAATTGAGTTGCAAGATGTTGAATTACTAAATTTCCTTAAAAATATTTGTGATAATCCAATGAACAAATTATCCCTAGTGGAATGCTGCTAGAATTTTTGTAATTATTAAATCCATAGTTCTATACCATTGCTCATTTGCCGTGGTTGAACTAACTCCGCTCCATTTATTTGTAGCAACAACTATAAGTTCGAGATTTGGCACAACCACAATAAATTGCCCACCATACCCGTTTGCAAATGAATAGTTGCCCTTTGAATTTTGTCCTCTCCACCAGCAATAACTATATCCATTTGCGAATGGCATACTTGTATTCGTAGATATTTTTGAAGTTCTTATTTGTTTAATCCATTCTGGAGAAACAATTTTTTTGCCATTATATTCACCTCCGTTTAAAATTAGTTGACCTATTTTTACCATATCGTAAGGCGTAATTTGTAAACCAGCACTTCCATTATTATAACCTTGTTTATCTGTTGACCAATTTCTTTTGCCAATATCCAGAGGTGCAAATAAATATTTTCTAGCAAAATCCATAGTTGACATCTCTGAAGCCTGAGAAATAATTACTGAAAGCAAGTGCAGTGCTCCAGAGTTGTAATTAAAAATTTGTCCTGGTTGAGCAGAGAGAGGTTTATCAAGAACAAATTGAACCTGATTACTTGAAGTAATCCAATCATTATAACCAATTCCACCAAGTTCGTACCATTCAATTCCACTGCTCATTGTTAAAAGATGACTAATTTTAATATTAGCTTTTTCAATAGATATATCACTATAAATAGGACGTAAATAATCCCCGATGGGTTGCTCAGCAGATTGAATAAAACCTTTGTCAATAGCAATTCCTACCAACAAACTAATTACACTTTTCGTAACCGATCTTACATCGTGTGGTACATCTGACCCACCCTCGTTAAAAAATGCTTCTTTAATGATTTTCCCATTATGATAAATGACGAAACTTTTAAGATTTTCAATCTGCTGCGCTTCCCCAAAAGCTGCTTCCAGTTTTTCATTATTAACTGTAATCTTTGAATTTGTAATATTATCCTCAGAACATGAAATAAAGTTTAACAGTAATAGTCCTGTTAAAAGAATCATTCTATATTTGCTGAGATTTTTCATTTCAATTCCTCGTTGGCAAATTTATATTTCGTATCATTTAGAAATAATTTTCTGTTGCTCAGTTTTAAATTACTTAACACGTTTATTACCCCGTAAAATCTGATGCACGCAAACAACGAACTAAGACATTTGTTACACATTGAGAAATATATGAGTTCATCGTAACAATATCATTTTTTTTATTTCATGAAAATTCCCTGCATTCAACTGATAGAAATATATTCCACTTGAAAGATTGGCTGCATTAAAATTATATTCATAAACTCCAGCTTCTTTAATCTCATCAACGGCGTTAAAAACATTTTCCCCCAAAATATTTGTAATATTCAATTTCACGTTTGATTGTGTTTTCAATTCATATTTTATTTTTGTTGAAGGATTAAATGGGTTTGGGTAGTTTTGAAATAGATTATACCCGGTTGGATTGGATTGTTCATCTTTAACATCTATGGTCACATTATCCTTTACGCATCGGACAGATAATGCATCATCTGGGTGAAATTCTCCAATATGCATTTCTTCATTATCATAACTTAATTGAATTCCTGCCACAGCTGGGTGATTTGGAACTGATTGATCTGTTGATGTAATAAATGCACAAAGACTATCCTTCCATTGAAATTCTTGCCAAAAGGCAAACATTCCTGCAGGAAGAGATGCAAACCCACTTTCATTTGTTGCGCCTGTATTAGGGCTTAACCAATGTAAATTACCAACTTCTTTCATTTTTCCACCAGCAATGTTAGTCCCTCCCAGATAAGTTGCAAGTTCTTGCCACTCCGCTTTACTTGGAAGATGCCAACCAACTGGAGCAATACCTTGAACATTGCTTGGATTAGTTTTGCTACTTAAATGGTTCTTCATAGCAGCAGCCCAAGAATATAGTCTCCCATATATCGGTACATTATTAGAATCATTATTATAATTGTAATATGATATAGGAGTTCCATCACTATAATGAGTACTTCTTAGGTTTTCAGCCATCCAAGTCTGGTTGCCGATTTTTACAGTTTTGTATTTGTTCCCATCGTAATCTGTGACTAACGAAGCTTCTTCGATAAGATTAAAAACAACATTTGCATCTACCCAATATGGGTTTCCGCCCGCCGCATCTGGCATCCAGGCTTCAAAGAAAAAATATTTACCATCACGTGAAATAATTGGTGAAATTACATAACCAGAATTAATTATTGCCCCCAAATTAATAGGTGTTTCCCAAGTTCCATCGGAGTTCTTTTTACTTATATAAATATCAGTATTTCCTAAACCTCCAAGCCGTCTTGAAGCAAAAATTATAAACCTTTCCGCTGGGTCAATAAATGGTGTGAAATCCAATTCTGGACTGCAAATTGTGCTCAATTTTTCTGCTGATCTGTACAAACCACTAACAAAACGCCAAACATATATATCTTCTTGTCCGTTCTTACTTAGCTCGGCATAAATATTCCCATTATCAGCAATGGAAAATTGCCATCCTGTAGAATATCCACTTGGAATTCGTATATTTAACGAAAGTGGTGAAGACCAGGTGCCATTAGTTCTTGTTACTTTAAAAATAGGACCAGATGGTCTAGATGATAGGAAATATAGGGTATCTTTATTGCTCGAAAAGTATGGATTGTTATTACCATAATCGTCATTGGAGAAGGGTGCTTTTTTAGGAGTAATCCAAACGCCATTGATACATTCTGTAAACCATATTTCAATTCTACCTGGATTGAATCGGTAAATGGCATAATACATTTCATTTCCATCTGGGGAAAATGTTGGTGTTCCATGATATTGCCATTCACTGTTAGCAGCAAGGCTATCTGGAACTAATCGTACCGGAATATTGCCAGGAGGAGTTTGCCCTAGATAAGGCACACTTTGAGATAAAACGTCTGTTGCTAGTAGAAATATAGCACAAGCAATAATAAATAAAACACGCATTAAAAATAATTTTTTCATTTTACACCTTAGTTGTAACCAAAAATTCTTTTATTTGAAAAATCATAATGTAGAAGTGAAAATCATTTAGATTCTAGCCTCATTTTAGGAAAATCATTTTCTTTGTTTCTGAATAGTAATCAGTAATTAGTTTGTAGAAATAAATTCCTGATGATAATTCAGTTGCATCAAATTTTGTTTGATATGCTCCTGCTTCTTGTTCCTTATTGACAAGCGAAGCTATCTCTTTTCCAACCAAATCGTAAATTTTTAATGAAACGTTACTACGAGATGGTATCGAGTAACTAATTACAGTTGATGGGTTAAAAGGATTTGGATAATTCTGATTAAGTTGAACTTCATTTGGCACTAAAGCGTTATCTTTTACATCAGTAATCATATCAGAAATAAACTTTGCGTCAACCCAATATGGATTTCTAAACCCACCTCGGTCACTTAAAAAGAAGAAGTACTTTTTATCCTGTGAAACATAAGGAGAGCCTTCTTCAAAATTAGTATTTATGTTACTTCCCATGTTTACCGACTCACTCCAGGTTCCATCGCTATTTTTAATACTTATATACAAATCCGAGAAACCTCCAGTACCAGGTCTATTTGATTCAAAAATTATATACTGTTCATCTGGATCAACAAAGGCACCCAAATCCATATGAGCAGAATTAATATTATCACTCATTCTTTCTGGTTGTATATATTGGCCATTAACTTTCTTAATCATATAAATGTCAAAATCGGTATTGTTATTATTATCAATAAGTTGAGTGTAGATTGTTTCATTCTTTGATATTGTCATTGTTATGTTAAAAAGCAACAAAAATATCGATATGCAAAATTAATATTTTACTAAAGCATAAAATTACTCATTATTATAAAACTCAAAGTTCTTGTTCAAAAAATATTATTTCATACTGTTATAAACAGTCTTCCTCAATAATCAAATAAGAGGTGCTGCAAAATTGATATAAAAATAAAATGTGTCGCCGCAAACTCCGCAGAGCAAAGATTTATCTTGCAATGACCTAAAAAACGGTCAACACCAAAAATCAATAAAGAATGAAAAGAACAAAAGTTTCTGTTTATTATTTTGTTTGTTGTTAATTCACGCAACAGTTGCAATTACATACTCTTGCTGATTGACCCAAACAGCTCTTATTCTATTAAGTAATTTTTTACTTATTCTAATAATAGCTTTATTTGAAGGCATCTTTTTGCAAAGTTGACCATAAGCCATCTGCAAAGCCGGGTCTTTTCTTATAGCGATCCAAGCTGATTCTATCAAATAATTTCTTATATATTTATTTTTTTGTTTTGTTAATCCTAGATTAATTTCTTTATCAGCAGATGAATATATAGCAGGCGAAAACCCTACATAATTTGCTAATTCATCTAATTTCTTAAATCTGTTAATATCAATAATTTCAGAGTATAATATAACCGCAAGAATAGGGCCGATACCGGGAATAGTTTTTAGTAATCTTACAGTTTTATCAGCTTGCTGATCTTTGGCTATAAAACCTTTTATTTGTTTTAATATTTGGACTAATTGACTCCGTATAAAATTCAAATTATTGAGTAGTTCATTTAACGTTGCCTTTGATTCTTCGTGTTCAATATCTAGATTCCTCAATGCCTTAATATATCTTTGAGACCAATGCCTTGTCTCAACATCTTCGAGGACTGAATATCCTAAAAACAACAGCAAAGATTTTATTCTGTTTTTCTGTCTGGTTTGGTCATTTACAATTTGTCTTCTTAATCTTATTAAAGCTCTTAAGGCTTCAGCTTTAGTAGAAGGAATATATATGCCGTCTAAATTTCCGACACTAAGTTCTCTGGCTAATTTAGATGAATCAATTTTATCAGTCTTTTTTCTTCTTTCCTTGCTTTTAGTTGGGACATCAGCCGGATTAACAACAATGTTCTTTATTCCAAGAGCTTGTAATTGACGATCAGCCCAAAAACCACTAAACCCAGCTTCATAAACAGAATGATAGTTTGCATTGGGGTAGTGATTTGTTAAATAGTTATATAGTTCTTTAGGATTTGGATTCATTGAAAACACTTTTACTTTCATCCCATTTAATAATATAGTTACTTGCCAGCTTTTTTTATGTACATCTATTCCGATGTAAAGTGTTTGACCAGTAAAGTCTAATTGATTATTTTTCATCTCGGTATCCTTGACTGTTAGTGATATTTTATTACTTAAAAATAATTATAAATTGTTTAAGACAATTTTGCAGCATGGATACCTTTTTTATTTTTAAACATACAATCTCCGCACTTATACACGCCTTCAAAAAGATCATCTTTCACTTGCAACCCAGCATATTCAACACATGCAAAAAGCATTTGATTCAATGAATATTAAACTACATAATGTTATCAGCCAAATAAATGGCTCAAGCGGTATGCGTATTGTTAAGGCAATTATAGATGGTGCTCGTAATCCCAATGAACTTGCATCACTCTGTGAGGAAAGCATCCTAAAAAAGAAAAAGAATTTGGTGATTGCTTCGCTTAAAGGAAACTTCCGCGATGATTATGTTTTTGCTCTTTCCCAAGCAGTTGAGGCTTATGAGTTTTATTTGCAAAAATCTGTTGATTGCGATAAAAAAATTGAACAACTATTAAAAGTAGTAACAAAGGATAAAGAAGAACCACTTAAAATTATAAAA
>JAHISP010000074.1 GCA_018818165.1 Bacteroidota bacterium
GCAATAATTGACTAAAAAGTGTTATGTTCATTGTGGCTCCTTATTTAAATTTATTTCCGAAAAACAAATTTATGCTCAGCAAAGTTATTTTGCTGAGTTGGAGCCTGCTTTTTTCTATTTTATCGTTTTGGACAGATGTGATTAATTACATCAATTTTAGATAAAGAAAACTTTGGTATTGAAGATTATAACTATATATATAATTTGCGATGGAATGAAGAAATCTAGTTTGACTTTCAAAAAAAACATTATGGAGATCGAAAACTTCACTGGAAAAAGTCTTGAAACAATTAAGCAAGATTACTACAGCATGGTTCTTGTTGCGAATCTTCATTCACTAATTATTGCAGATGATCAAGAAGAAGTAGATAGGGAAACTCGAAAAAACGGAAAGTTAAAATATGAACAATACAAAATCAACAAGAGTGTAAAATTTGGAATAATGAAAGAACAGATTTACGATTTACTAACTGCTCGAGAACTAGTCAGCATTCTACTAAATGAAACTTAAGTCTAAGAAAATAATTGGATGCTATAATCCTAAACTAGTTGATTAGTGGAAGCAAGTTGATATCTCTAAATATACTGCGCAGAGGAGCGGAGAAGTAGAAGCAGTAAAATCATCACATTTAGTAAGCCCCATAAATTATATTATTTATATTGACAAAAACAATATTGATATAAATAGACTAAAACTAAATGCTCGATTAACGGAAGATGAAAATGGAAATGTTAAACTAATAGAGTGCTTCTGGGGCTTTCCAGATGACGACACAACATACGAAGTTGTTAATCCACTTCTTGTTTATATGGATTTAATAGAAAATAACGGTCCAAGAAATTACGAGATTGCTGTTCTAAATAGTTTGGTGAAAAATGTAGTCTAATTTTTTAATCTTTATGTCTCATTTTTATTGGCAATTACTCTAGTCGTTACAAACCAAGGGTAAATACATCTTCATTTTAGGTACAACAACAGCAATTAGGGGAAATAGCAAGTAAACCTCTTGGTCAAATAAATGACAAATCGATAATCGAAACATTCGAATTTAGGCTGTAATCAGAGCAATTGAGTGCTCACCGTAGAATCCCTAACTTATGGTTTTGGGCTTTTTTATTATATGCCTAAAATAACCTGTTATAAATTAAATGCTGCGTTTTAGAAGCAAACATCAAGGATTGGAAATATCTTTCAAATTCACAGGATGGTGGAATTTCCTACAATTCCGAACCCAGAACTGCAAAAAAGCATCTAATTAAATCACAAAAAAAGAATTTAATAAAAATAAGACAGAATTTGTTAAATTTGTAGTTCTAAAAATTTACACTAACTAATTAAGAATGAATAACTTAGAATTAAGCGAAAGAGAAAAATCGATACTGCGTTACGTAATACATCAGTATATATTAACCGCAAATCCCGTTGGCTCGCGCAACATATCAAAAAAATATGATGTGGGTTTTTCTCCAGCAACAATACGCAATGTGATGGCTGATTTGGAAGACTCTGGCTTGTTGGGGCATCCTCATACTTCCGCTGGACGTGTGCCTACAGATCAAGGCTATCGTTTTTATGTTGATTCATTAATGGGAGTTCCAAAATTACCAATTACCGAAAAACGCGCAGCAGAATCGGCACTTAATTCATCAAGTCACAATACCGATGATATAATTAAAGCCACTTCAACAATTTTGAGTAATATTACAAATCAACTTGCTTGCATAACTTATCCACAATTAAGTGATTCTATTCTTGAAAAAATTCAAATAGTTAAGCTTTCAACTACAAAAATATTGGTTGTTGTGTCAGTCTTATCTGGTTTGGTAAAAACAATTACGTTAGAAATGCGTTCAAATTTTGGACAATCGGATTTAACAAATATTCAAAGAGCTTTAAACCAAAGGCTTGCTGGATTAAAATTTTCAGAAATACGCGAAACTATTGTTGAACGGTTTCAAAGTATTTATGCAACTCAATATAAACCAATAATTAGAGTTTTTTTAGATTCTGTTGATAGAATTTTTAATGATAAAACAGAAAACAAATCTGTTGTTACTGGAACCAAGAATATTTTAACTCAACCCGAGTTTGAAGAACTGGAAAAGTTTCAAGGAATTATAGAACTTGTTGAAGATAGAGATGTAATTGTTCATTTGATGAATGACAGCATTTTGCTAGATAAAAAAAATGTTAATGTAAAAATTGGGTCAGAAAATTTAGAAGAGAAATTTATTAGTTACAGCCTTGTTACAAAAAAATACAATGTTGGCGAAGCAGTTGGAAGCGTCGGTATTATTGGGCCCAAAAGAATGGAGTACTCAAAAGTAATTGCAACTGTTGAGTATATTGCAGAATTACTTACAAAAAATTTGAATTAAGGAAAAAAATAATGATTTATGGAAAAAATATGAAAAAAAATAGGAAAGACGAAAAGAAAGTGATTGATATTGAAGTAAACGAAAAAGAAGAAATAAAAGCTGAGGAAAAAGCTAAAAATGGTGACGAACCTCAAGTTGATTCAAATGAACGAATAGCAGAGTTAGAAAAGAAAAATGAAGAATTGAACGATAGATTAATTAGAAGATTAGCCGAATTTGAGAATTATAAAAAAAGAACTGATGTAGAAAAGGAAGAGCTTTTCAAATATGCAGCTCAATCTTTTATTCTTAAAACTCTTGCTGTTCATGAGGATTTACAACGTTCACTTGCACATATTGATGATGAAAACATAGATGCTCTAAAACAAGGCTTAAAATTAGTAGCTGATAAATTCACTCAAATTCTTACTGAACAAGGTGTAACTAAAATTGATGCAATGGGAAAAGAATTTGACCATGAGTATCACGAAGCGTTGTTACAACAACCATCAAACGATTTTCCAGTAAATACTGTTCTTAGTGTTGTGGAATCGGGTTATATGTATAAAGATAAAGTTCTTAAACACGCAAAAGTTATTGTTAGTCGTGAAGTTGAAGAAGAAGTTACTGAAGAAAATAATTCTGAGGAATAAAAAGAATGGCAAAAAAAGATTATTATGAAGTTCTAGGAGTTAGTAAAACTGCTACTACCGATGAACTTAAAAAGGCATACAGAAAACTAGCAATGCAATATCATCCAGATAGAAATCCAGATGACAAAGAAGCTGAGCAAAAATTTAAGGAAGCGGCAGAAGCTTATGAAGTTTTAAATGATGCCGATAAACGAGCAAAATATGATAGATTTGGTCATCAAGGTATGCGTGGCGGTCAGGATTTTCATGGCTTTAGCAATGCAAACGATATATTCAGTCACTTCTCCGATATATTTGGTGGTGGAAGTTTTGGCGGTGGTGGCGGTTCAATTTTTGACGACATCTTTGGTGGTAGTGGGCAAGGCAGACGTCAACGTACAACAGGTACTCCTGGTCAAGATTTAAAAGTAACACTAAAACTTACACTCGAAGATATTGCTTCTGGAACAACAAAAAAAGTTAAGTTAAAAAAACATAAAAAATGCACAACTTGTAATGGAACTGGGGCAAAAGATACAGCTAGTTACAAAACTTGTTCGGTATGTTCTGGTGCTGGCGAAGTTAAGCAAGTATCGCGTTCTATGTTTGGACAATTTGTAAATATTGCACCTTGCTCAAATTGTAATGGAACCGGAAAGGTGATAATTGCACCTTGCTTAACATGTAAAGGAGATGGAAGAATATATGAAGAATCTACAATTAAAATAAATATTCCTGCTGGAGTTTCGGATAACAGCTATATGACTTTACGTGGTGAAGGAAACGCTGGGAAAAATGGTGGACCAAATGGTGATATAATTGTAATATTTCGCGAGTTATCTCATGAATATTTTATACGTGATGATGATAATATTATTTATGAATTATCAATTAGCTATCCAGAAGCTGTTTTAGGAACCGATGTCGAAATTCCAACATTAAATGGAAGAGCTAAATTAAAAATTGAGGCTGGAACTGAATCGGGTAAATTTTTAAAGATGAGAGAAAAAGGAATTCAGCACTTAAATCGTCATGGTGCTGGTGATCAGTTAGTGAAAATTAACATTCATGTTCCTCGTAAAGTTACTTCCAAAGAAAAAGATTTGCTAAAAGAACTAGATAAGCAGCCAAATATTAGAGTTGAAGTAAAGTAAAGCTGTAAGGTATAATAAATATAATTTGGAGAAAACATAAGCTCTTTTAAGGATATAGGCAGCAAGTTTGGTTTTTCTGAGCATGAGACAAAAGTGCTTTCTTTTGTTTTTGTTTCGCTTGTTATAGGAATTGTTGCTTATTACATTAAGTACAAAGATGAAGTAAAGGAGTTGAAAAATTTTGATTATTCTGTGCAAGATTCACTATTTGAAAACAGCGATAACTTAAAAATCAATCAAAAAAAGGTTGATTATAAGCAAGAACTTTATAATTTTAGTGATGATAAATTGGAATCTATTCATACAAAAGTAAAACTCAATACAGCGAGTGTAAGTGAACTAATTTTACTACCTGGAATTGGGGAAAAAACTGCTGAAAAAATTGTTGAGTATAGAAAGAGTCATGGTAAATTTAATTCACCAAATGATTTACTTAATGTTAGTGGAATTGGTGAAAAAAAGTTAGAAAAGTTTAAAAGTTATTTAATTATCGAATAGAGTTATTTAAGCCGTTGGAGGTAAGATGAGTAAAAAAGCAGAACCTTGGTATTTACATGCTGGTCTGTGGGCTGTAATTGTTGTTTTAGTTGTTATACTAATTCAAGTTTCAATTTCTGGGCCAAATGAAATAGTTAGAACTCGTGAGTACAATAAAAATGAGTCTCGTTTAAGAATGAAAAATTTGAAACAAGCTCAAATTCTTTTTGAAAATAGATATGATAAGTTTACTGATAACTTGGATACTCTAATCAATTTTGTAAAAAGTGATACAAACATTCATAAACTTATGAAAGAATTTGACACAGTTAAAGTTTACTCTGCCAAGGGTGATTCAACCATTTTGAAATCACGAAATCCTTTTGTTGAGTTGATTTCTGGGCCTTTCAATTTTGATTCTCTATATTTTTCTCCAAAATCTGGACGACCATTTATAGTAAAAGTTGACACACTTCTTGAAGTGGATACTGTAATTAACAGACGTGGTACAATTGTAAAAATTGATTCAATTACTACAATTGGAAAACGTTACTTAATCAAAAATCCTGATAGCGATGACAAAATTGGCGATGTTGATTCAGATGCATTGTTGAATACAGAATCTTGGGATTAGTAAATCAACATGTTTTCTATTTTGAACCATGTTGGATTTAACATCACAAAAAACAAATTGCAACTAGTTGAAGTTGTAAGAGAGTCATCAAAATATTGTTTGGAGAATGTGGATGAACACATTTTTACAGAAGAATTTGATTTTGATTTAAGCGAATCTAAAATCATCTCCATTCTCCAAGCATCTTTTAATATCCTCGTAGATAGAAATAAGCTTAAAAGTAAAAATATTTCATTTTCACTTCCTCTTAGCGAATTTCAAATTTTTGAAATTCCATATGAAAAATCTCTTTCAAAAAATGCACTTAAAGAACATATTAAATGGGAATTTTCAATTCTGTTTCCCACTATAAATGTGAACGATTATATTATTAGGAAGTTGAAATTAACAAGTTTTGAAAATGAAACTAGAATTTTAGTTGTTGGATTATTAAATAAAACTGTGGATATTCTATTAAATTTTTCACTTCAAAATAACTTGATTTTAAAGTTTATTGATACTGCACATTTTAGTTCTGATTCAAATATCTCTCTAGTTGAAAATAGAAAAATCATTTCTATTTTTATAGATAATGAAATCTGTTACATTAATTTGTATCTCGGCAAAGGTTTGCACACAACTAAGCGATTTGAAATAGTTGATAACAATTTATTAATTAAATTGATAACTGCATTTATGGAAAACCAGAATATTGCATTTGATAATATATACATTGCCAGCACCTCCGATATTGATGAACTAAAGGTTGAACTTGAATCTCTACTAAATAATTCAATTGAAATGATTAATCCATTTGAGGCAATTGAACCATCTGAATCATTTATTCAAAATGCTCATTATTTAAATAAAGCAAATTCATTTTCTTCTGCTGCAGGCATTTGTTATAGAAAGTTCTGATATGAGAATTATAGCTGGCGAATATCGTGGAAGAACAATTAAATTTCCAAAATCTAAATTGGTGAGACCCACTACTGATAAAAGTAAAGAGACTCTTTTTAATATGCTCAAAAAGTACATTCCATTTGATGGAATAAAAGCTTGTGATATCTATGCAGGTTCTGGTTCGCTTGGTCTCGAGGCTTTAAGTCGTGGAGCAGATGAAGTGCATTTTGTTGAAAAGGATTTCAAAGTTCTTCAAATCCTTTCAGAAAATATTGAAAGTCTAAATGCAAAAGAATATTGCAAAATATTTAAAATGGAAGCACTTCGTTTTTCAAAATTGCATGAACATTCTAAGTACGATTTAATAATAGCAGATCCTCCATATTTTAAAAGTGATATTCACGAAGTCTTTGTAAATATAATGGAAAATGATTTTTTAGAAAAAGACGGTGTTTTTGTAATTGAACGGTCAACTCAAACTCAAGAAATTGATGAGCAGACTTTTGGTAAGAAAGCAACAAAGCGATTAGGCGATAGCTTAATTTATATTTTTGCAAAGGAAATAGTCGATTGAAAATAAATGATTTCTCAACTAATATTAGAGATTTTTTTTAGGAGGTTTTACTTTGCCTCCTTATATTTAAGTTAAATAGTTTATTAACATTAGAAGCAAAAAATGAAACAAATAAAGCGTGTTATATATCCTGGGACTTTTGATCCAGTTACAAATGGTCATATTGATGTAATTCAAAGAGCAATAGATTTGTTTGACGAAGTAGTAGTTACCGTTGCTCGCAATCCCGTAAAAAACCAAATGTTTTCGGTAGAAGAAAGATTATTTATGCTTCGCGAATCTCTTATTGGTTTTAATAATGTTGTTGTTGACTCCTTTGATGGATTAATTGTAGACCACGCAAAACAAGTTGGAGCAATTGGAATAATAAGGGGTTTAAGAGCTGTATCTGATTTTGAATACGAATTTCAAATGGCTTTAATGAATAGAAAATTGGATGAAAATTTGAGAACAATATTTCTTATGCCTAACGAAAAATATACCTACTTAAATTCAACTATTATTAGAAACCTTGCTGTTTTTCACGGAGATGTTACTGATTTTGTTCCTCCAATTGTTGTAGACATGTTGAAGAAAAAAAATAAAATCCAAGAAATAAATGGTGTTGATAAAAAACAAGAAATTCGTGAAGATTTTTAACAACTTTTGGATATATAGTTAAAATTATGGGTTGGATTTATTTGGTTTTTGCAGGACTTTTTGAGATCGGTTTTACTTCTATATTAAAACTTTCCGATAATTTTACTAAACTTTATCCTTCAATCTGATTCGTCTTCTTTTCAATTTTAAGTTTTTATTTGCTCACAAAAGCAGTTGAAACTATTCCTTTAGGAACTGCTTATGCAGTTTGGACTGGAATTGGTGCTGTTGGAACTGTGTTAATTGGAATTTTCTTTTTTCAAGAGTCAGCAGGATTTTGGCGAATGTTTTTTATTTCATTGTTAATTATGTCAATAATTGGTCTAAAACTAGTTTCTGTTTCTAAATAAACATTTAATTATCGGCTACATATTATTTTGATGTGCTAGGCATAATAATTAGCCAATCTAAAAAAGAAAAAATCTTTATCTCTAGTACCATTATTTGAAGAAATAAATTTCTGTATTTTACTATTTAGTCCTTCAGCTAAAGCATTCGTTGCAC
>JAHISP010000075.1 GCA_018818165.1 Bacteroidota bacterium
ATCATAGATAATCTAAAAGTTCACCATAGTAAAATTGTGAAAACGTGGGTATATAAAAACCAAAGGACGATAGAATTATTTTTTCTTTCATCATATTCTCCAGAGAAAAATCCCGATGAATATCTTAATTGTGATCTAAAACATGGTGTCTCGGAAAAACCAGCTCCTAAAAACGAAGATGATTTGAAAAAAATAGTGAACGAACATATGACAATCTTGAAGAATGACTGCGAAAGAGTAAAAAAATATTTTAACCACCCGGAGATTAAATACGCTGCTTAATTACGGTTTATAGTCGTCGGATTAATAACTATTATTGGACTATTCATTAAACCTTTTCTCCTTTTCACTAATACATTCTACCATTTTTCTTCCTCAACAAATAATAACAAATCCCCATTATTCCATCAAATTAATTGATAACTAAATTGATAACTGAATTTCAACTTTTGTCCAGATAAAAGGAAATTAGTCCAAAGTGTTTAAAACCAAAAAAGCCCTAATTCGGCTGAAAAAGGGCTTTTTTAATTTGGGGCGGAGAGTTAGGGATTCTACGTAAATTGTCAAAGGCTTTGAATATGGGCTAAAATCAAATGTTTTATTTTAAATTTGTCATTAATTTGTCCAAGCGGTTTGCTCACTACCATCACCAATTCAATGAATTCTTTAATTACAAGTGCCAAGTGTGACTGAATATATAATCTGTTTTAGGACTAGTACTTTTCACTCTATAAAAAAGATGTTTATCTATACCTAATTGAAAATATGCAAATCGTCCATCTATTTTAAGATACTAACCACTTGTCAAAAAATAATTAAATAAGTAACTTTCTTTATCATTTTGGAGCGAGGGCTTTGGGCACTCACCAAAATTTGATTAGATCATATTTTGAACTTAACTTTATAGATATAATATGCGTAAGTTTTTAGTCCTTTTTATCATAATATTATTAAGTAATATTAGCACATATGGTCAAGCTGAATTTTTTCAAAGCTTTATCGAATATAATATTTCGGGGTCGTCAAGATTTGGGAACTCGGTCTCTTCAGCCGGAGATGTAAATAATGATGGCTTTGATGATTTCATTATTGGTGCACCAAGGTATAGTAAAGCATATATTTTCTACGGAGGAAATGAAGTAAACACCTATCCTGATGTAATTCTATCTCAAGATGAAAATGATAATTATTTTGGATATTCCGTTTCTTCCGCTGGAGATGTAAATAATGATGGTTACGATGATGTTATTGTTGGTGATTATATAAGTTTCTTAGCATATATATATTATGGTGGTGAGCAAATGGACTCTTCACCAGATGTTATTCTTAACGGATATGATCTTGATGCTTTTTATTTTGGTATTACAGTCTCAACAGCTGGAGATATAAACAATGATGGATATTCTGATGTAATAGTTGGATCAGAGGGTAATTCTCATGCAGGGGCAGTATACATTTACTTAGGTGGTGAAACAATGGATGACTCATGCGATGTTATATTGCTTGGAGAAAATAGAGACGATAATTTTGGATGTTCTATTTCTACAGCAGGAGATATAAACAACGATGGTTATGATGATGTTATTATTGGAGCATTAGGTTATAATTCCAATAGAGGTAAAGTATATGTCTATTTAGGCAGTAAGGAAGTAGATAATATTTCTGATATTAAAATATATGGTTCTGATAATGAGAGAGTTTTGGGAAGATCAGTCTCAACAGCAGGAGATGTAAATAATGATGGCTACGATGATTTTATTATTGGGCTTCGAGTAAATGGATATGTTGGAGAAGCGCATCTTTATTATGGTAGCGAATCTATAAATGATTCTCCTGATGTAGTGTTTAAGGGTGAAGGTGGGAATAGTGAATTTGCAAGTTCTGTTTCAACTACCGGAGATATAAACAATGATGGTTATGATGATTTCATTATTGGAGCTTCAGAGTTTGAATCTGCAAAAGGAAGAGCATATATTTATTTGGGAGAAAATACAGTAGATACAAATCCAGATTTAATCATTACTGGTGAAGAAATGCAGGATAGACTTAGTTCATCTGTTTCTTCTGCTGGGGATGTGGATAATGATGGTTTTGATGATTTCATTATTGGTATTCCTGGATATATGGATGATAAAGGGAAGGCAAATATCTACTATGGTAGTAGTTCAATAGATAACTTAGTAAATGATTCTATGGTTGGTAATGGAAAGAATAATAAATTTGGCTACTCAATTTCCAATGCAGGCGATGTAAACAACGATGGCTATGATGATATTGTTGTTGGAGCTATTGGATATGAATCGTCAAAAGGAAGAGCATATATCTACTTTGGTGGAAATAATATGAACAATACTGCAGATGTAGTTTTCACCGGTGAAAGGCCTAATGACGATTTTGGCTCTTCTGTGTTATCTGCTGGAGATGTGAACAATGATGGTTTTGATGACATTATTGTTTGTGCATCTGGCTATTACAAAGGTAAGGTCTATTTATATTATGGTGGAGCTAATATGGATAATATTGCTGATGTAGTTTTCAATGGTGAAACTGATTTTGATAGATTTGGTTCTTCTGCTTCTGGAATTGGTGACATAAATTCGGATGGCTATGATGATTTTATCATTGCAGCAAAAGAATACCATGGTAATATAGGAAGAGCATATATTTATTATGGTGGGAGTGTTGTTGATAGTGTTGCTGACGTTATTCTAACTGGAAGTGCAGATAATGATAAATTTAGTTCCATAGTTTCTAGTGCTGGTGATGTAAATGCGGATGGTTTTGATGATTTTATTATTACAGATAGAAGCCAAGTATATCTGTATTTTGGTGAAGACTATTTCAACAGCAATAATTATATTGTTTTAACAAGTGATGGGAGCCAAAGCATTACTAGCTTTTCTGTTTCCTCTGCAGGAGATATAAACAATGACGGTTATGATGATATTTTAGTAGGAAGTGGAGATACTAATAACGACAGAGTCGTATATATCTATTTAGGAAGTAATCATATGGATAATGTTTCTGATTTTGTTCTAACGAATAGTATACAGTTTAGCAATTTTGGCAACTCTGTTTCCTCAGGAGGAGATATAAACAATGATAGTTATGATGATATTATTGTTGGCTCAGATGGCTATAGTTCATATACTGGAGGTTGCTACGTTTATTATGGTGGTGATGAAATTATCAACTCTCCTAATTTATTTCTTACAGGAGAAAATAGAGACGATCGATTTGGTTTCTCGGTCTTCTCAGCTGGAGATGTAAATCGTGATGGTTATGATGATATTCTAGTTAGTTCTTTTGAATACCCAGAAAACGGCAAAGTATATACGTTTTTAGGAAAAGATATCGTAACAATGCTGCCACCTTCTCCATTTTCTCCAGACAATGGGGTTGAGAATATCTCTAAGTCAGTTGACCTAGTCTGGAACAAGTCAATAGATGTAGATTATTTTCAAATTGAAATAGCGCTAGATAATGAGTTCTCACAAAGATATTTATCACAAGAAATATTGTTCCCAGATAATTCATTTACATTTAATAGTTTTAATGGACTGACCACGTATTATTGGCGTGTAAGAGGATTTAAAAACCTGGTCTTTAGTAAATGGTCAGAAACAATAAGTTTTACTACTCTTGAAGGATCTAAACCACATGAACTTAAATTAGAACAAAACTATCCAAATCCATTTAGGCAAACAACAACTATTGAATATGGGATACCAGAACCTAGTAATGTGAATATATATGTATATAATATTCTTGGTCAAAACCTAGGTGTTTTACTTAATGAAGGAAAAGATGCAGGGTATCATAAATTTGTTTGGAATGCAATAAATCTCCCAAGCGGTGTATATATTATTAGAGTTAAAGCGGAAGGATTATTCTCTAAGAATAGTTTTACACAAGTTAAGAAAGCACTTCTTTTGAAATAATTAATTATCTAAGCCTATCAATAATAAGATGGGCTCTAATATAACCCCATTTTTCATGTACCCACTTGCCATAACAAGTGTTATGTTTTAATTGCCTTACAAGTTAATGTAAAATTTGTCCAAGAGGTTTACTCCTATTTATTAAATGCAGCTTCCATAAGCATTTGTTCTGACCTTGGAATGCCAATTTTATTTGCTAAATACTTCCATTTGCCAACAACATTTATAACTTCGTCAAGGATTAGCTGCATCTCTTTATCAGTTAGTTGAAAATACTCACCAACGTTTTTGGCTAATTCAAAATCTAAACTATTATCACTCATGTTAATATTCAAAGCTAGTCCATCCTTATCTATTGATGGATTTATATCATAAGCTGGAGAAAGCTTCCAACCATTATTTTTAATCACAAAACCATGATTTCTTAAATGATCATCTGTATTGGAGATTGCTATGCTAAATACTATTCGTCTCCACAATTGATGTAAGTCTTTTTTAATCTCTGAACCGTGGTTTTGAATAAACTCAGCTATTTCAATATAGCTTGGAGTGTTATCTTTTATTACGCTTTCATTGTTCCCTGTCATTGTCATTGCCGAGGCAAAATGAATTCTACTTCCCTTGTATCTATCAAATCGCTTTGTAAAGAAAGTATGATACTGTCCTGAGATTTTCTCAATCTTAGATTCAGCCATTTCGATGCCAGCGTCAATAGCCAATTTATAAGCCAAATACTCCCAAGCACCTTTATCTATTATATCATTTTTAGAAGGAAACTTTGCAATCCAAAGGTGTTTATCAGTGTCCAAAATATTAGCCTTTGGTCTTGCTCCACCAAGTGATGAGCCTGGTGCAAATAGAATTGATAACCATTTACTAATTTCCAATTCATTTTGACTTGATTCTAGGACACTTATTCCATGTTGCAGTTCTCTTATTGATGACCAAGGAGGTGTTGGAAATTTTTGATTATCGTCTAAAAATGGACCATCTTTATCTAACTTAAATCTAAGCGCTCCCATTCGACTTTCATCATAAACACCTAATAAATAATCCACATCATAAAGAACTTTAGCAATTGTACCATTAGCCTTTGCCTGTTGAGCTTCTCTTCTTTTCATTAGAGTTCTTCCCCAAGTGTCCGGCATCGAATCCATGAATATTCCAAAGTTGTCTTTTCTATTAGGGAATTGTGGGCCAAGATACCAACCAATATCTGGGTCTAGCAGTAATTGTTCTTTTGTATTCAAGAATAATTTATCATATTCAAAACTATAAGCTTGTTTACCTTTCCCTTGTTGGACTGATAAAATGCCCATACATTTAGGACTTTCCATTCCTAGCCAGTCAGCATATACCCATATATTTATTATATTTCCCTTCATGCTATCTCTTATTTAACAATTCTAAATCTTGCAATTTTTTACCAAACTCATCATCCGCTGCCAATTTTAAAAAGTCCTCTTGCAATCCAAAGACTCTAAGCACATTAAAGTACGCTCCCAGAGATACACGTGCATCACCTTTCTCTATTCTGTATAAAGTGCTTCTATCAATATTTGCTCTTTCAGAAACTTGTATTGTTGTTAGCTTACGGCGTTTACGAGCTAACTTAATGTTTTCACCAACCTTCTCTAGAAGTTCGAGATACTTTGGAAATATTATTTGTTTTTTCATGTCACACATATAGTGATGTATAATATCAGCAAATATATGCTAATTGTTGTAAGTATGCAACATATTTTAATTGTTTTAAGCTGGGATTATGTAAGGCTTCTATTTGAATGCTTGTTTCGTTCACTATTGGCTCTGGTAAGAATCTTGTCGCACATTTTCACATTTGTACAATATGGTCATTTGTACACACATCGTGTACAGAGCAAATTGTCCATGTTCATTTGCTCATCCGTATAGAAATACAAGCAAATTCTATTTATTACTGCACTTAGATTTCATAATTTCACACTATCATGAAACAAACTATTGCACAAAAATGATCAAATCGCTTATCGTCTTTAATCTCAACCTATTCAAATCTCAAATAGAATTGGATAACCTTTTTAAGAAATCATTCCAAAGAAATTATCTCAATGGACTTCTTCACCGTTCCAACAATTAGCTTCAAGTTATTACACGTCTTAGTAATGATTGAAAATCACAGAAGAAGAATTATTCATTTCAATGTAACAGAAAATCCAACTTCCATTTGGTCTGTACAACTGATGAGAAATGCTCTTTTTAATGATAACTCTTATAAATATGTCATCAGAGATAGAGACTGTAAATTCGGCAAGTATTTTCGAGAGAAAATAAATGATGTTGGAATTAAAGAAATTGTAACAGCATATAGATCACCTTGGTAAAACAGGTATGTTGAGAGAGTAATTGGGACAATTAGAAGAGAATGCCTAGATCATTTTATTGTTTTCAACGAAACTCATCTGAGAGAAATACTTAAAGAATATTACTATTACTACAATAAATTTCGAACACATTTAGGGCTGGATAAAGATACTCCAGAAAATAGACCAATTGAACCATATGGTGAAATAAAGAGTATTCCAGTTCTTAATGGTCTGCATAATATTTATTTCAGAGAAGCTATTTAACTTTTAACAAATTTAGACCAACCTTTCCAAGTGAGGCATTTTTAATGCTAGGGCGTTTCTATATCTATTTTTATGAAAAACCTCAATAATTAAGCAATTTCCCTTCAAATAAATCTAAATTAGATAGAAAATTCTCAGTTAGCTAGCAATTTTATTAAACCTCATTAGAAATTTTTGTTGTTACATCAATAATTATTGATGTATTTAGAATAAAATTTTAATTTAGGATATAACTTCTATAATAAGACTACATGATTTATAAGTAATACCTTTCCTTCGGACAAAATTAAAAATGCTTACATAATAAATGATGAATAATTGGATGAAATTGAAAGCTTTTTCTTTCTAAAGAATCTCCCAAAATAAATTGTAATTTTGCAGATGGGTCTATCAATGTTGACCATTTAACAACATTGTTGTTTTCAATATAATAGACAAACTCAATTTTTAATAAAAATGTAAGGATTTTATTTTTTTCAATTTCATCGAGTTCTTGTGCTTCAAATACAGTCATTAAGTAATCGATCGGTATTTTTTCATTTTCGTTATTAATATGTTTGATACCATTCATTAAATATGATAATTGTAGTTTAACGGAAATTGACATTAATTCAGCTTGAATGGACTCAAAAATGTGATGTGCATAATATTCGATAGCTTCATTAAAAATTTTACTTGTTATTTCATTTTCATTCCTGCTTTTTGCGATCAATACTATATTTGAAAATAAAAAGATGTAATCTCTAGGTCGAAGGTAGACATATTTTTGAATTTTTTGTGAAAGAAGATGAATGTTAAAATCATCTGACAATATATCTGCTATATTATTTACACCATTAACCTGTAGTCTTCTGTTAACCATCAGTAATAAATTCTCAAAACTCCAATTGAAAAGAACTTTATTAACTTTGTCTTTTTGAGGTATTCTATCCTGAAAAGTATCATATAAATCTTCTCGTATAAACAAGTTTATAGTAAATTTAGGATTCTTAATTTTATACAATGTTAAATTACTAACCTCATGCAGTGTATATAATATTTTTGAAATAATTACTGGATTACTTTTAAAACTTAGATTGTTATCTAATCCATCAATACTTAATAGAATTGGAATTTTATAGTTTTCAAAAAACATATTGATCTGATTTAGCAACAGTACAATTTCATTTGAATAAAAACTTTTTTGAATCGACTTAACATCTTTAGATTCGCTATCCCTTATATTATTAATGATGTCAACAAGTGATTCTGTAATGGACTTATCAGGGTTGGATTGCTTGAATTTCGAGTAAAAATCTAAAAAATTTTGATTTATTTCATTTTCTGGCAAATATAACTCAATAAATGCTGCAATTTCTTTTGCCAAAAGATTATATAATACAAACGACCAAAATGCAGATAATATTTTACTCTTATCATTATCATTCTCAAAGGTCAACGTTAAATCATAAATATCATTTAAATTATATTGGTTAAATAGTTTATTTACAACAATAGTATTTGGAATGTCTTCGTGCAAAAATTTTTGAAATAAAGCACTTTTCCCAACACCTTTTCTACCAATTATTAATTTATACCCATCTTTAAAAAGTGACTCATATTCAGGGGTCTCTATAAATGATTTTTCTATCATGAGTGCATCATTCTCTGCCACAAACTCTCCCAAATCCATATTGTCAAAAATTGTTTCTTGGGAAATTCTCATTGAACTAAGATAAGAGTTTATTATAGCTAAAAAATAAAAATTTTTATCCATATATTTTTCAATAATCCTTTTTACTTCTTTTGGCTTTGAGTATTGCTCAATTAATTGGATTATATCACTGGGTTTCTTCCTTTGAACTGAATTCATGATTAGTGTCCTCCTTCCAGTTGCAATTGCCAAACCGGCAATAAAAGCACACTTCAAATAATGACCAATATTTTCACTTTCATTTGCATATCCAATATCAATAATTACAATTGCTGATTTTTTTAATTGTTTACTATACCAGACAATGTTATTCTTTTCTTCTAATGAATCATCAATGATCACATTACACTCATATTTATCTAATGTGTTTTCTATAACTTCATTTATTTCAGAATTATCTATGTTTTTTATGTAAAGTATTGAATTCGATTTGACTTTTGTTTCGTCACTTAGTATATCTTCAGTACTAAAATCAAAAACCGAAGTTCTTAATTCTTTTTCCCAAAATTTCTTTTTTAATATTTTTTGAGCTAATTTGTTGTTCTTATATTGTCCGATGCCTATTCCAATCAATGGTTTAACAAATCTATCAATATTGCCAAAATCAAAATTTTCATTTACAATAGGATAGATTTTTTTACCAATGCCAATTGAATATCCATATTCAAATAAAACATTAAAATTTAAATCTGACAATTCAATAACGACACCTTTTGACTTGTATAAACTTTGACATATCTCACAAAAAATCATATTGTTTTCAATATCTAAATCACTTTCCCACAACTTCCATTTAAGATTTGTATTTTGGTTTAGTTCAATAATTGATCTATTTATCTCAAGTTTAAGTTTTTCGTCATGACTACTATATGCAGTAAATATTTCGTTTGAAGGATTAATCAGATGGATTGAATTTGGACAAAGATTTGTGGCAACTTCACAATACTTATTGTTCACGTTATTACCTCTTTTTAATTTTAAATTAAAAATAATATGTTACAATATTTTTATCAGAATATCAAAAAACCTTTTCTATTTAAAAATTTATACTTGTTAAAATACACACCCATAATTAACTCTCCCCAAGCAGTTCTCTATTTTGTATAGACACTGTATGACATTATTAAGCGTTCCTTCATGTATAATTTTATAGAATAATGTCTTACCCAAAAATTACGATTTATGACAAAAGAAAAACTTCAAGAATAGTAGAAAAGTCAAACTATACAAACTAAATTCGAGAAACTATCAGAATTATTTTATTACAAAAGCATCAGATAGGAGTTAAGAAGAAAAAATCGTGAAATTTTATAAGAGTATTTATTTGTTGTGTGTGATTTTTGATAAGTAGAGAAAATTTGGTAAAAAAACACCTTAAAAATGGAAAAACGTCCGCAATCCGTCCGTGAATATAAAAAAAGTGCGAAAACGGTATGTTTTCGCACTTAATTGCGGAGAGTTAGGGATTCGAACCCCAGAAGGACTTGCATCCTTGCCGGTTTTCAAGACCGGTGCATTCAACCAACTCTGCCAACTCTCCAATTTCATTTAGAACATTCTCACAAAATGAGAGTACAAATATTATAAATTAATTCTAGAAACTCCAAACAAATTTTAAATATATTATAAAAAGACCCCTCATTTCAATAAATGAACTGAGGGGTAATTTCAAGTCTCGCTTTTAGCGAGTTTCCTCAAAAGAGAAGTTAGGACGACTTCCCAGATGATTCACTTTCTATTATACGTTTGTTCGGTTATCATTGAAACCCATTCTTAACAGGTTTAAGTTTCTCATCCATGTGTAACTTAATAACGAACTTTATTAAAAACAAATTAATTCGATTGCCAATAGCAAAACATTAATCAGAATTAAAGTCAATTAAGTTTATACAGTCTTAGATAAGAAATTTTTATTAATTGCTTTCCTTCTTTAAATATAATTATTTCAGCTTTGGCATTCTTCCTGGAGTCCATGGTGAATTATTAGTTTCCATTTCGTCTTCAAGTTTTTTTAATTTTAAGTCACTAATTTGTAATAGTGTCTTTTGAATTTCTGGGATCTTTTCAATTAATATTTTATAAGCTACTTTTTGGTTCTTTGTAATATTTGAAGTTGATCTCCAATGTGTATATAGCAATGTTCCTAATCTACTATTAATAGTAACTTCTGCAGGAGGAACTTCCTCTTCACTTGCTTTAGCTATTTCACCATTAAATAAGAACAAAATTGAATCAACTTTACTACTTAGTTTATTTGCTTCATCAAACAATTTAAGTGATGAAGATGGAGTTTCGTAGAGTGCTTGCTTAATAACTTCTAATCGCTTATTAAGCTCCTCAGCATATTCTTGAGTTCCCCAAATTACTCTTGCAAGGTCAAAAGTTTTATGTAAGAAGTTTTCCAATTCTTTTTTATCATTTGCTGGTAATGTAGTGTTATTCAAAACTTCTGTTTCAAATTGAGTTTTTCCAACCAAGCTTTTAGTTTTACCATTTGTGGAAATATTCATTTCTACAAAATATTTTCCGGGCATTACAGGAAAACTGCTAGAGCTTTTCGGAGTTGGATTAAATTTACCATCTGTAATTTTAGCGGGTCTTAAATTCTGATATCTTAAATCCCATGTAATTCTATTAATACCTTCTGAAGCTGGTGTTGTCATTCTTCGTATAAAATTGCCATCTTCATCGGTAATAGTAAATATAAGATGTGGTTTCAATTCGTTTTTTTCATCATTAAGTTCAGCATAAGTTGGTTGATATATTTTTTCGCCATCCTTAAATAATTTCTTCTCTTTTTCTTTTCTTATTTGAAGTTTTGTTTTTGGTACATCTTTTAAATAGTATGTAAATGTTGCTCCAAATTCTGGATTTTTCGCTTCAAAGTAAGTTGCGCCTTGTCCATATCTGTCATTTCCTTCAATATACATAAGTGCTTTTTTTATTGGAAATATTGTTGCATCCTCTTCAAAAAGAGAATCATTTAAATTTCTTAATGATGAATAATCGTCCAATATGTAAAAGCCTCGTCCAAAAGTTGCAAGTACTAAATCGCTTTCTCTTTGTTGAATTGCCATATCTCTAACTGCAATTGTTGGAATATCACTTTTTAGCTGAATCCATTTTTCACCTTTGTTTAAAGTAAAAAATATTCCAAATTCAGTTCCAGCAAAAAGCAAATTAGGATTTACAAAATCTTGTTCAATTGTGTGAACCGTACCGCTATCTGGTAAATTTCCCGCAATGGATTTCCATGATTTCCCCTTATCATTACTCATTAATAAGTATGGCTTAAAATCGTCTCGTTTCCTATTATCGAATGATGCAAAAACCACATTCTCATCAAACTTTGATGCGCGAATATCACTAACATAAGTAAACTCTGGAACATCAGGAAAGTTGGAAATTTTATTCCATGTTTTTGCGTCCTCGCTTACTTGTATTAGTCCATCGTCAGTTCCAACATATAATAGATTCTCTTTAACTGGGGATTCATCAAATGAAACTCCCATGCCAAACTGTGAAATAGAAACATCTTTTACAACAGCATCAATGCTCCAATACTTATCCATCACTTTCCAAGTATTTCTATCAAGCTTTCTTGTGATGTCATCGCTAATAACTTCCCAACTATCGCCTCTGTCTTCACTTCTAAAAACTTTGTTTGCAACAGTATAAAGTCTTGTGTGCGAATGTGGACTTAAAGCCAACGGGGTATTCCAATTCCACTTGTAAGTTAGTTCGCCTTCTCTTGGCTCTGGGCGGATATAAATTGCTTCACCACTTTTTCTATCGTATCTAACCATATTTCCATACTGAGCCTCAGCATACACAATGTTTGCATCAGTTGGGTCAGCAGCTCCCCAAAATCCATCTCCACCATTTGTTACAAACCAATCGTCATTAATGCTGCCAGATGAGCGCAATGTTCGCGAAGGTCCGCCAAAGCTGTTGTTGTCTTGAGTACCACCATAGACGTTATAAAATGGATATTCGTTATCAACACTCACTCTGTAAAACTGTGTTACAGGGAGATTATTTTTAAAAAGATAATTTTCACCGCCATCAAAAGATTCATAAACTCCGCCATCGCCACCAATAAGAAAATGCTTAGTGTCTGCTGGGTCAATCCACATTGCGTGGTCATCAACGTGTCGGTTTTTTCTACCTAAAGGTTTCCAAGTTTTACCACCATCTTCGGTATAATGCGAAACTGTTTCAACGGAATAAACCTTGTCAACATCTTTTGGGTCGCAATAAATTTCGTTATAATACTGTCCGCTAGCAGAATGATCACTCATTTTGCTCCATGTTTCACCACGATTTGTTGAACGATAAAATCCACTTTGATTATCGGCTGCTTCAACAATTAGATAAATTACATCTGTGTTTACTGGAGAAATTGCAATTCCCATTCCACCAATGTGAGTCTCTGGCAAACCTTTCATAATTTTTCGCCAGTTTTCACCACCATCTGTTGATTTATAAACAGCCGATTCTGGACCACCACCAATTTTTGTGTGAACATGTCTTCTTCTTTGTTCGGATGTTGCATACATTATATCGGGATTATTGGAATCAATTATAACGTTATTAACTCCAGTATTTTCAGAAATTTCAAGAACTTTCTTCCATGTTTTTCCACCATCAATAGTTTTATAAAGACCTCTATCACCACCAGGTCCCCAAGCTGAGCCTTCGGCAGCAACAAAAACTATATCGCTATTGCGTGGATCAATTTCTATCATTCCAATTTGACGCGATTCATAAAGTCCCATATTTTTCCACGATTCACCTCCATCAACGGATTTATATACACCATCGCCATAACCAAGAGCACGCTGGTGATTATTCTCGCCAGTTCCAGCCCAAATTACGTTTGGATTTTTTTCGTCAATTTTTAATGCACCTATTGAATATGAGCCATAATTATCAAATACAGGCTTCCAAGTTGTGCCAGAGTTTTCTGTTTTCCAAATATTTCCGCTTGCAACTCCAACGTAATATTCGCTGTTGTTTTTGGGATTTACAGCAAAATCAGCAATTCTTCCAGACGTAAAAGCTGGACCAATGCTTCTAAATTTTAATCCCGAAAAAGTTTTGGATTGCCAAGGTGATTTGTCTTCTTTTTTCTCATCTTCGGCAAAAAGAAATGTTTGAGAGATTAGCAGCAGAATTAATGCAGGCTTTAAGAATTTCATAGTAACTCCATTTAAATATTAACTAAAAGTGATAAAAATAAAATGAACTTGAAGAATTATATAATTCATAAATTCATTTTGATATGTGTTATTTAAATTATAATTACAAATCAGAATCATTTTTTGACGCATTTAAGCAAATAATGTTCAAAGAATAGACATTAATATTGATTTTTCACCTACACTTTTTCAACCCAATTGTCATCATCTTTTATAATTTGAATTAACCTATCAACAGCAACTTCTTGATTAAGATTTCGCTCAACAACTTTTTGACCCCGATAAAGTGTAATTTTACCAACACCGCTTCCAACATAGCCATAATCAGCATCTGCCATTTCGCCAGGACCATTTACAATGCATCCCATAATTCCAATTTTTATACCTTTTAAATGATTTGTACGGCTTCTAATTTTATTTGTAACTTCCACTAAATCAAAAAGCGTTCTTCCGCAGCTTGGACATGCAATATATTCCGTTTTTGTAATCCTTGTTCTTGTTGCTTGCAAAATTCCAAAAGCTGTTAAGTTAATTTTTTCTAAAGAAACATTTCCAGAATTACTAATCCAAATTCCATCGCCAAGACCTTCTAAAAACAATGCGCCCAAATCAGTGGAAGAATCTATTACTAGCTGTTCCGAATCCTCTAAATGATAATTTCGCCTTATTATTACAGGGGTTTCCATTTCTTTTTCTATCAATCCCCCAAATGCTCTTCGTTGCTCTATCATTCCATTTTTATTGACCGTACTTAAAACAATTACAATACTTGAATCATTTTTAATTTTTAATAGAATCTCGTTAGATAAATCATTAATACTTATTGAAAGAAAATTTATTTTGTTCGATAGTTCTTTACTAGTTAGATATTCATTTAAAGTTAAGAGTGGATATAAGCTTTGTTGTTTTTTAAGCTCACTCCATTTTGAAAAATCAACAATACCAAATAAATTTTGCGGAAGTTCAATTTCTGGAATTTGATTGCCCAAATAAATATAGTCTGCAGAAGAATCGCTCATATTCCATTTATCATTTTGGAAAGTATAACCAATTTCTTCCAAAGTATTATAGTCAATATTTTGTCTGCTAAAATCCGCAACAACTATTGGAACGTTTTTATCTCCAATGTTTACAAGGTGCTTTGCAGTTCGTTTTTCATAAATGAATGGATTAATCGTACCTTCGGCAATTGGCTTAATTGGCGTACTATTATTTCTAGTAGAGTATTTTGCAACTATTTTTTTTGCAACAGGAGCTTCGTTTTCTGGTGGTTCAGTTAATGAAACACGTACAGTATCTCCAATTCCATCTTCTAACAATGTTCCAATTCCTACAGAAGATTTAATGCGCGCATCATCTCCATCGCCAGCTTCTGTAACGCCAAGATGCAGTGGATAGTTCATTCCTTCTGCAATCATTTTATTAATTAATAATCTATAAGCGTGAACCATAACTTGTGGATTGCTTGATTTCATTGACAATACTAAATTATGATAATCGTGAGCTTGACAAATACGCACAAACTCAAGCGCCGATTCAACCATTCCGAGTGGTGTATCTCCATAACGGCTCATAATTCTATCCGAAAGCGAGCCGTGATTTGTTCCAATACGCATTGCAGTTCCGTACTCTTTGCAGATTTTCACAAGTGGAGAAAAGCGTTCTGTAATTCTTTCAATTTCGGCTTTGTATTCTTCGTCATTATATTCAATTTGGTCAAACTTCTTTTTGTCAACATAATTGCCTGGATTTACACGAACCTTTTCAACAATTCGTGCTGCAGCTTCGGCAGCGTTGGGGGTAAAATGAATATCCGCAATTAATGGAAAATCATATCCCCTTTTTCTTAATTCATCTTTAATGTTCTGTAAATTTTCGGCATCTTTTAAGCTTGGCGCTGTTATGCGAACTAACTCACTACCCGATTTGTACATTCTAATTGCTTGCTCAACCGTTGCAATTGTATCCATTGTGTTTGTGGTTGTCATAGATTGAATTCTTATTGGATTATTGCCACCAATTTCTAAATTTCCAATTTTTACTGTGCGGGTTTTTAAGCGTGAGTATTCTGTTAAACTGTTGCAGTACTTATATTTATTATACATAAATTATTTTTCTATATTATTTTGAAATACTACTTCAATATAATAAATGCTATTAATATAATTGTAAACCAATAATTATTTGAAACATTTTCTAATTTAAATTAATGAGTATATATTAATTACCTAACTTTGAAGAGTTAAGTTATTTTTATTAATTATTAAATTGTAAATGCAAATTCCAGATCATCAAATAGAAGAAATAAGAACAAACACTGACATTGTTGATTTAATTTCAAGATTTGTGCAATTACGCAAACGCGGTAGAAACTATATTGGACTTTGTCCTTTCCATAACGAAAAAACTCCTTCTTTTACGGTTAGTCCCGATAAGCAAATTTATCATTGCTTTGGATGTCACGCTGGTGGAAATTCTTTTAGATTTTTAATGGATTATAAAAACATTTCTTTTGTTGAATCCGTTCAAGAGCTTGCTGATAATCTTGGAATTAAAATTGAGGAAAATTCCACCCCAAATGTAGAAGAAAAATCGGAATACGAAGAGCTTTATGAAATAAACGTAATTGCCGCTAAATTCTTTTCAAGCAATCTTTTGAAAAATCCCAAAGGCGAAATTGCTCGTAATTACTTCAAAAATAGACAAATTAAGCCCAAAACAAATACAATTTTTGGATTGGGTTTTGCGCTAAATGAATGGGATTTGCTGTTAAATCACTTGAAAGAAAACAAAGTTAATCTTTCGCAAGCAAAAGATATTGGACTTATTGATACAAAAGATGATGGAAATTATTACGATAAATATCGTGGTCGTACAATATTTCCAATTTTTTCTCCAAACGGTAGAGTAATTGCTTTTGGTGGAAGGGTAATGAATCCCGATGAAAAATCGGCAAAATATATAAATTCGCCCGAATCAAAAATTTATTCCAAAAGAAAAACTCTTTACGGACTTTATCATTCCAAAGAAGAAATTAGAAGACTTGACAAGGCAATTCTTGTTGAAGGATATATGGACGTAATTTCATTATTCCAAAATGGAGTTAAAAATGTTGTTGCTTCATCGGGAACTGCTTTAACTGAAGAACAAGTTTTATTGCTTTCCCGCTTTACCAAAAATATTGTTGTTAATTTTGATGCCGATTTGGCGGGACAAAAAGCTGCAACGCGAAGTATAGAACTTCTTTTAAAGAATGGATTTGATGTAAAACTGATACTTTTGCCTAATAACGAAGATCCAGATTCATACATTAATAAATTTGGAACCGAAGAATTTAACAAGCAAGTTATTAACGCAAAGGATTTTCTTGAGTTCCAAACAGAACAGTTTTATAATGCTGGTGCTTTTGATGATTCAAAAAAATCCGCAGATGCAATTAGAGAGCTTGTTAAATATGTTGCCCTAATTGAAGATGAACTAAAAAGGAACATTTTAATTAAATCAATTTCCAAAAAATTTAATTTAAGAGAAAAACTAATTGAAAAGGAATTGGATATAATTTTAGGATTGAATGAAACAAAAGAAATTAAAAGTGAAATTAGAATTGGGAAAAAGAATTTAGCAGATATAACTGTTTTGCAAGAAAGCACAGAATCCAATTTTTCATTTGAATTCGAAAAAGATTTAATCAAATTATTGCTTGAAGGAAATGAAGAAATAATTGAATGTATTCTTGACTATATTCATCCAAACGATTTTAAAAATAAAACATTTAATGTTATTGCAAATTCAATTGAAACAAATTATCACAAAGGAAACGTAACAACTTCATCAATTATTGAAAGTCTGGAGGATGAATCTATTAAAACAATTGCTCTTTCATTAACGCTTGGCGAGGAAATTATAAGTGACAAGTGGAATGAGAAAAAAGATGAAGATAAAATTCAACTTAATCATTTGCAAAAAGCTAAAGATGTTGTTCGCAAGTACAGAATTTTATTAATTAACGCACAAATAGCAAAAAACAATCATCAAATTGCTGTTACTGACGATGAGGATTTTATTATGGAATTATTAATTGAGAATAAGGAGTTGACTCAACAACGCAAAAGGATTTTGGAAGGACAAGGGAATTCAGATTTAATATAGAGGTTATATGAACTTTGCTGTTTATGAAATTAATACTCGTGTATGGATTAAAAAATTTGCACAGAATAACAATAACCCCAAATTATTGGATGTTCCAAATAATTATTGGAAATCGCTTGTAGAGAAAGGAATAAAATATATTTGGTTAATGGGCATTTGGAAGATAGTTCCAGAAATAATTCAAAAAGCATGCTTTGTAGATGGACTAATTCACGAATATAATTTAGCTTTACCAGATTGGAAACCAGAAGATATAATAGGCTCACCTTACTCAATTGATAATTACATAATTAATGAATCGCTTGCTTCCACAAATGAGTTTATTCAGTTTAAAGAAAATCTTAACAAACTTGGATTAAAAATAATTTTAGATTTTATTCCAAATCATTTCAACGCCGAAAGTTCTCTTATTAATACTAATCCACAAATATTTTTGGAGGGTGATGAGTATTTGTTATCATCCGATAAAAGGACTTATTTTAAAGCAATTAATGGCAAAATATATGCACATGGAAAAGATCCATATTTTCAAGCTTGGCAGGATACAATTCAAGTAAATTACTTTTCGCAAATTGCTCAGCAATTTATGATTGACTCGCTTATTAACATAACCAAACTATGCGATGGTGTTCGCTGCGATATGGCAATGCTTCCAATGCGCAACGTATTCCAAAATACTTGGAGTGCTCACACATCATTATCAAATATTGACAAAATTGAGGCCGAATTTTGGCATAATGCAATTGCTAATACAAAAAAAGTTAAGCCCGATTTCTTATTTATTGCCGAAGCTTATTGGGATCTTGAATGGCAGCTTCAACAAATTGGTTTTGATTTCACTTACGATAAAAAAATGTTGGATAGACTAGAATTTAGCAATGCCGAGCATGTTGCAGGTCATTTACGAGCAGAACAAAGTTTTCAAAATAAATCTCTTCGTTTTATAGAAAATCATGATGAAAACAGAGCAATTATTGCTTTTGGAATTGAAAAATCAAAAGCGGCGGCAGTTGTTGTAACCACAATTCAAGGTAATACACTTTTTTATGATGGTCAGTTTGAAGGGAAAACTATTAGACTTCCTCTCCAATTAGGAAGAGAACCTATTGAAGTAGTAAATAATTCTTTAGTTAAATTTTATGATAAACTACTACAAATAACAAAACATCCTGTATTTATTTATGGTGAGTGGAGTTTATTAGACACAATTCAACTTCACAGAGATTTCACTAATAGAAACATACTTACTTGGCAATGGAATTTAAATAACGATAAACGAATTGTTGTTGTTAATTTTTCCGATTCTGATGTTTATTGCCGTATTAAATTTGATATTGATACTTCCAGCGATAAAGTTATTTTACATGATTTGTTGAACAACCAAGAATATGAACGTAATGTTGAAGAAATTTTAGATGATGGACTTTTTATTCATCTTGGTGCTTACATGTCGCATATTTTTGAACTAAAATAAATTCTAATAAATTCAGCAAACTCAACTTACTGTATTCATTTTAGTACAGTATAATTTTCCATTTGAGAAAAAACTCACCTTTTTCGCACAAATATTATGGCATAATAATTGGAATTATAGTTACATCGTTAACTAAAATTATAAGGAGATTATTATGAAAGCCAAACGAAATGAAATATTAGTTATGATAACTGTTATTTCGCTTTACTTATGCGTTGATATATTTCCTCAACGAACAACACAGGACTTAAAAAATCCTCGCATTAAATCAACGGAACAATCTCGCGAAAAATATACTCAGCCAGAGAAAATCAAACCAGAAATACTAGATAGAAAAAAAGAAAAAGCAACAACTCCAAATCGAGTTAGTAGACCCTCAACAGGTGATAATAATTTAAGCAGAGGTACAAGACAGCCAAATCTTGATATTTCCCAAAATAGAAGAGAGCCAGTTGAAATAGAAAAAGCGAGAGAAAGAAGTGACACACGGCTGTTAGGAAATGTTGAAACAAGACGGATTACGCCGAAACGTGAAGTTAACAGAACTCGCCCAATTTATTTGGAAACGCACATTGATTATCACAATCCATATTACTTTAGATGTCGCACTTATCCACATGAAATAGTAAATAGATATCCTTATTTTCCTTTAAGATTTGTTTCGGCTAAATTTGACTATCTTTATAAAGAAAAGAACAATTATGAGCCTTATCTTTTTGGTAACAAATATCGAAAACCTTTGTTTATCAACTTTTTTGAAGTAAATATTTCTGTGCTAGTAACTGAAGAATATTGGCAAGAGTTTGGTGTTTTAGTTAAATACCCAAATGGAAGAGAGCAAATAATTCTTTTTAATGAAAAAGAATCATATTTGATTCCCGGAAGAGTTTACAATTTTTCAAAAATTGTTGCTCTCGAAGATTTAGGAAATATAAATTTGAGAATTGGATTTTATGATTCATTTTACGATTCATTTTATCCAGCTGTTTATTCAAGAAATAAAACCGACCTTTCTATTTTTATAAGAGCTAAAAAATTCACTCTTTAGAAAATACAAGTGCATTCCCAAATATGCATTAGAAAAGCATTAATGCATATTCGACTAACACGGTCTCACAAAGTGATTACTATGTGAGACCGTGTTAGTCGGGGCAAGTTCGCTTCATTATTGATTAATCTTTTTCTAAAATTATTTATTTTAATCCTATTGCATTATCCATGTTCATTTTTGAAGAAAAGTTTAACGCTACTAATTAATTTCAACTTATATTTAAACTTGTCTTTATTTTTTTTACTGAAGATAGAAAATTATAATACTGTAATTAAATAATATTAATAGAGTTGAGCTTTAACAATGGAATTATTTTTAAACCCTTATGTTGCACTTTTTGTAATTATTGCTGTGGGAATTGCGGTTGGCAAAATTAGTATACAAGGAATTTCTTTAGATACATCAGCAGTAATATTTATAGCGTTTATCTTTGGTCATTTTGGCGTAATTATGCCTTCAATTATTCAGAAAATTGGCTTAATATTTTTTATTTATTCTGTTGGAATTCAAGCTGGGCCAGGCTTTTTTGAATCATTTAGGAAGCATGGATTAAAGTTAATTGTACTTTCAGCAATAGTGGTTGGTTCTGGAGCCATTCTAACATTAATCTCTTCGTATGCATTTAATATTAAAAAAGAATTAGTTGTTGGAATATTTACAGGCGCATTAACTAGTACGCCAGGTTTAGCTGCTGCAATTGAAAGTACAAAATCACCTTTGGCTTCAATTGGTTATGGTATTGCTTATCCTTTTGGTGTGTTGGGAGTTATACTATTTGTCAAATTTGTAAATAAATTTTTACGGGTTGACGTTCAAAAAGAGGAAGCAAAGTACCAGCAAGAAATTATTTCTGATCATCCAATGCTGATTAATAAAAATTATGTTGTTGAAAACCCAAATGTATTTGGAAAATCAATTGACGAAATAAAAATAAGAAGCATGACAAGCACAAACGTTTCAAGAGTGCTTCACGGAGATCAAGCTTTTACTCCAACTTTAGATACAATATTAACAGAAGGCGATATTATTAAAGTGGTTGGAACTGAATCTGATTTAAAAAATATTGAAATCCTAATTGGAAAAGAAACTGATCGTCAAATCTCTTTGGGCAAAAAATTTGTAGTAAAACCCTTTTTGGTTTCCAACAAAGAGATTGTTAATAAATCATTTGTTCAGCTTGCTTTATTCACAAAATATAACGCAACAGCTACTTCCATAAGAAGAAGCGGAATTAATATTGCTCCAAATGCTCACACAAAAATTCGTTTTGGCGATAAAATTATGATTGCTTGCTCAGAAGATGATCTAAAAGCTGTTTCTAATCTATTTGGCGATGATAGAAAAGTGTTGGTCGAATTGGACTTTTTGCCTGTTTCAATAGGAATTATTATTGGCATTTTAGTTGGAATGATAAGCATTCCTTTAGGCGATGGAGTATTTAAATTAGGTTTAACAGGCGGCGTGTTGCTAAGCTCTTTAATACTAAGTAAAATTGGAAAAACGGGAAATCTTATTTGGAATATTGCTGGCGAATCAAACCAGATGTTGCGAAAGTTGGGATTATTGTTGTTCTTAACATCTGTTGGAACAAATGCTGGCGAGCATATTGTTGAAACAATTTTGAACAACGGATATGAACTTTTAATAGTTGGTGCAATTATAACATTTTTCCCAATGCTTATTGCCACAATAATTGGGCATTATTTTTATAAGCTTAATTTTCTAACTCTAATTGGAGCTTTAACGGGCAGCATGACTTCTACTCCAGCATTGAGTTCTATCGATTCTCTAATAGAATCTAACGCTCCAAAAATTGCGTATGCAAATGTTTATCCTTTTGCGCTGGTTTTAATTATCGTATTTTCACAAGTTCTTGCCAAAATATTGTAGATATGTATTTATAAAATTAAGTGCTGTGAACATTCGGTTCATAGTACTTAATTTTGAATAAGTACCAACAAAATCCCATTCTGTATTCTAACATTCCGAAACATGCTTTTATAAAATTTCAAGAAAGTAACTTAAGTAATTGGCAAAATAGTTTACAACTCTAAAGCATAAAATAATTATTTTAGTCCTAACTATTTATTTTGATGTTTTGAACCGTAATAAAGGATTATCCAACTTGATAGGAAGATTATGAAACTCACATTTTTTGTCATGCTCATCTGTTACGCTACATTATTTTCACAAAATTCAAAAATCCCAGATTATTACAATATTGACTCAAACTTAACATTGGAACTGCAAAACATTGTTAATACTCTTGAGCTTGATAAAAATTTTAATGTTGGTGAAGATGGAATTGAACAAATTTCGTTAGCCGTAATTGACTTAAATAACAAAACTCCATCAATTGGTGGCGTTAATATGGATAATTTCATTTATCCCGCTTCTGTTTATAAAATGTACGTTGCGGCTGAAATATTAAACCAAATTTCACAAGGAAAGTATTCTTTATCTCAAATGTACGTCGTTAAATCTCCAAATGATGTTGATAAATCAAAAGAAATTCCCAACGATCCACGTCCACTTTTGCAAAATGGCGATACTGTTACAGTAAATTATTTACTCGATTTAATGATTACACGAAGTGATAATTCAGCCGCAAATTGCTTAATTGATATTGCCAAAAGAGAAAACATAAATAATCTAATCAACTCATATAATTGGGTTGGAAGTGAAGTAACTCGCAAATTTTTAAGTCGCAAATATGAAGATTCTGGATATGAAAAAATTCGTGGAACTGAGACTTGTGCTTTACACGCAGCAGATTTTATGTACTTGATTCAATCCAATAGACTTGTAAATCCTTGGGTTAGTATGCAAATGAAAGCGCTTTTAGGGCGACAATTGGATAACACAAAATTATCAACTGGACTTCCAAAAAATACAATGTTTTTTCATAAAACTGGCTGGTATTCTTTTTGGACAAACGATGTTGGAATTGTTGACGATGGGAAATTAAAATATATTGTTGCATGTTTTCTTCCACTTGAAGAAGAAATTGCTCTTGGAAAACTTAAGCTTCTTTCTGAAAAAATAAATACACTAATTAGAAATAGGAACTTAAAATGAATTTAGGCAAGCATATTTTGGCCATTTTATTTTTTCTTTCCATAAATGTATTTGCTCAGCAAAGTTGGATTAGAATTAACCAAGTTGGATATACTCCACAATCTATAAAAATTGCCGTTTTAGGAAGCCAAGAAAATCTAATAATTGATTCGTTCGAAATTGTTGAAGTTCTTACAAATAAAGTGGTTTATAAAAGTTCAGATGTTGAAGAATATGGCAAATACGCAAGTTTTAATAAAATTTACAGACTTAATTTTTCCAATTTCAACAAAAAAGGCACATTTATAATTAGAGCTAATAATATTGAATCGCCAAATTTTGTTATTCAAAATGATATTTATTCTGGCTCCGCTGATTTTCTGCTCAAATATATGCGTCAACAAAGATGCGGATATAATCCGTTTTTGAAAGATTCATGTCACACACACGATGGATTTATTGTCGACCATCCAACTCTCGATTCCACACACATTGATGTTACCGGAGGCTGGCACGATGCTTCCGATTATCTGCAATACGTTACAACTTCGGCAAATGCTATTTATCAAATGTTGTTTGCTTACAAAGAAAATCCAAACGTTTTTTCTGATGAATTTGATAAAAATGGTGACAATGGCTCAAATGGAATTCCAGATATTTTAGATGAAGCAAAATGGGGCTTGGATTGGTTGGTTAAAATGAATCCAGAATATGGAGTTATGTTCAACCAAATTGCTGATGACCGCGACCACGCTAAATTTACTTTGCCATCGCTCGACAAAATTAATTATGGAAAAGGAAAAGAGCGTCCAGTTTATTTTGTTACTGGAAAATCGCAAGGTTTGGCAAAATATAAAAATAGAACAACTGGAGTTTCGTCAACAGCCGCAAAGTTTGCTTCTGCCTTTTCGCTTGGAGCCAAATTGCTAAAAGAATATTATCCCGAGTTTTCTCAAAAAATTGAAATTAAAGCAAAAGAAGCTTTTGAATTTGCAAAAACGGATCTTGGCGTTTGCCAAACTGCTTGTAATGTATCGCCATATTTTTACGAAGAAGATAATTATGTTGACGATATGGAGCTTGCCGCAGCACAACTTTATTCAAATTCCAATAATACAGATTATTTATCCGAAGCAATTTATTGGGGAGATTTAGAACACGTTACACCTTGGATGGAAGCAGATACAGCACGACACTATCAATGGTATCCATTTCTAAATTTAGGTCATTACGAAATTGCGAATAAAGCCGATAGCATTAATAGAGAAAAGTTTATTTTGTATTTGAAAAAAGGCATTAGCGCAATTGAAAAAAGAGGTAGAGAAAATGGATTTTATATGGGAATTCCATTTATTTGGTGTTCTAACAATTTAGTAACCGCCGCTCTTACTCAAATTTCGTTATACAAAAAACTAACAAGCGACAAAACTTTTGATGTATTGGAAGCCTCTCTTCGCGATTGGCTTTTTGGCTGCAATCCTTGGGGAACAAGTATGATTATTGGTTATCCAGAAAATGCCGATACTCCAGTTGACCCACACGCCGCACAAACTGCGGTTTTTAATCTAAAAATTGATGGCGGCTTGGTAGATGGACCAGTTTATACTTCCATTTTTAATCGTTTAAAGGGATTAAAAATTGTAAATGGTGACGAATATGCTAAATTTCAATCCGACCTTGTAGTTTATCACGATGATTATGGCGATTATTCCACAAACGAACCAACAATGGACGGAACTGCAAGCCTCACTTATTATTTGTCCTCTTTGGAAGAAAAAGGACAAGACGATTCTGCTCAAAAACACATTAAAAATTACGGTGCAATTGTTCGCGGTGATACTGCATTGCCAGAAATTCATCTTGTTTTTACTGGTGGAGATTTTAGCGATGGCGGTGAACATATTAGAAAAATTTTGAATGACCATAATATTCCAGCACATTTTTTCTTTACGGGGGATTTCTACAGAAATATCCAAAACAAAGAGTTAATTGAAGGATTAAAAAACGACGGATATTATCTCGGGGCACATTCCAACAAACATTTGCTTTATGCCACTTGGGAAAACCGCGATTCACTTCTTGTTACAAAACAGCAATTTATTGACGATTTGAGCGACAATTATAAAGAAATGGAAAGGTTTGGAATTGCAAAAGATGATGCTCAGCTTTTTTTACCACCGTATGAGTGGTACAATAATTCAATTAGCAAATGGACAAACGAACTTGGATTAACATTGATAAATTTTACACCTGGCACAAGTTCAAATGCCGATTACACAATTCCAAGCATGGGGAAGCAATATTTAGACTCAGAAACAATTTATAATAAAATTTTGAACTACGAAACTGTTTCCACAAATGGGCTAAATGGGTTTATTCTTTTGCTTCATATTGGAACACATCCAGACCGAACAGACAAATTTTATTACAAACTTGACAAACTAATTAAAGAATTAAAAAGTAGAGGCTATAGTTTTAGTTATCTCAAAAATTATTAGCGAGGAATTTTATGAAACATAAATTTAATTTAGTCTTTTTTTCACTTGTAATCTTAACAAGTTTCTCATTTTCTCAACCAATTTTGGAACGATATAACAATCTTGGCAAAATGTATGTTGCGGAATTTTCTTCAGCTCCATTTCCACATTTAGAAAGAGACAATGGTCATAAATACGATAATAAATCGTTTCCCAAAGAAGAACATTATAATGATAGCAGTGTCGCTATTTTTATTCCAAAAAATTTTGAGCAAAAATTCGAAACAAATTTTGTGGTTTATTTTCACGGTTGGAACAACAATATTGATAGCGCCTGCGCTCAGTTTAATCTAATTGAGCAATTTTCCGAAAGCAATAAAAATGCAATTTTCATTTTTCCCGAAGGACCAAAAAATTCCCCCGATTCATTTGGTGGAAAATTGGAGCAAAAAGACGGACTTAAAAACCTAATTAATGACATAGTTAAATTTTTATTAGAAAAAGGCGAGATAAATTCATCCAAAGTGGGAAATATTATTTTGGCAGGCCATAGTGGGGCATTTCGTGTAATTTCATTTTGCTTAATGCGTGGCGGATTAACTAAAAATATTTCTGATGTTATTCTTTTTGATGCACTCTACGCACATACCGAAAAATATGCTTATTGGATTGATAATTTTAATGGTAGATTTATAAACATTTACACAAATGATGGTGGAACAAAAAGCGAAACAGAAAACTTGATGGATGATTTAGTTGGATGGGAAATTCCTTATTTCCAAACAGACGAAAGCAAGCTAAAAATTGATGATTTAACAAATAATCGCTTAATTTTTATTCACTCCGATTTATCACACAACGAAGTAATTGCGAAACGTAACCAGTTTTATAAATTTCTTAAAACAAGCAAAGTTGGTGAAAAGTGAAAAGTGAGAAGCGAGAAGTGAGATGTGAAAAGTGAGATGTGAGATGTGAGATGTGAGATTTGAGATGTGAGATTTAAGATTTGAAAAATATTGCTGTTTACTTTAGTTTGCGAACAAATAAAAAATTTAAAAGGAAGCCTTGACTAAACAGTCATTACGAAAAAATCAAAAAGTGAAGCTTTGACTAAATAGTCACGACAAGAAAAATCAAAAAGTGAAGCTTTGACTAAACAGTTATGACAAGAAAAATCAAAAAGTGAGGCTTTGACTAAACAGTCACGACAAGAAAAATTTAAAAGGAAGCCTTGACTAAATAGTCGTGACAAGAAAAATTAAAAAGTGATACTTTGACTAAACAGTTATGGCGAGAAAAATTCAAAAGGAAGCTTTGACTAAACAGTCATGACAAGAAAAATCAAAAAGTGAGGTTTTGACTAAATAGTCGAAGCATTAAAAAGAATCGCTTTTTCGAATTACAACGCATATTATTACCAAATTGTATGAATTTTGGCATTTTAACTTGTAAAACGCTATTTCTAAAATTCGATTAGAAAGCACAACAAAAATTATCTTGCTTTAAATATTTTAATGGACTAAATTTAGTCCAAAAAAGGATTTGTTTTATGAAACTAAGTGAATCTGTAAAATCGATAAGCTATTTAAAAGCAAATGCCGCAAATTTGATTGAAGATATTAATAAAAATCAGAAAACATTAATAATCACTCAAAATGGCGAAGCTAAGGTTGTTGTTCAAGACATAAAAATGTATGAAAAAACACAAGAAACAATGTCAATGTTAAAATTATTGGCTATGACAAGTACAAAAAGTAACAACGCCACAGATATAAAATCTACTTTTGATAGCTTACGAAATGAATTAAAATCATTACAATAATATGGAAAAGTACAAAGTTTTTATTGATACTCAAGCAAAGCAAGATCTTAAAGAAATTTTTATTTATATGGCAATAAATGATGGCAGTTCTTTAGCAAATAAACTTTTAGAAACACTTGAAGAAGCATGCTATAAATTAGAAGAATTTCCAGAAAGAGGTCATATCCCTCAAGAATTAAAACAAACTGGAATCAATAAATATTTGGAAATCCATTCTAATCCCTACCGAATAATATACGAAATAGAAAAAAACATAATATATATCCACTGTGTCCTTGATGGAAGAAGAGATATTCAAGAAATACTAAACGAAAGAATGTTAAGATAAAAAGTTGTTAAGTTATAAATTCACTGGAAACAGATTTTTACTACACAAATAACGCCAGTTTGTAGACCAATTTCTGTAATACGGCAATTATATTTGTTGGCGTGACAAGAAAGAACAATAAACATCTTTTTGAAGCTAAAATATTTTATTAATGTTTGCTTAAAAAGATAATTATGTTTAATTTTTACCAAATTATTTATTGTAAAGAGGTTAATGAATTACTCTGCTTTACTTGCCCCAAATTATTAACCGAAAATTACTTGAATAAATTGCTTGTCTGTTAAACGGATTGATTTTAAAGTTTGTTAGGACGAAAGAAAATCGGCATGACAAACAAAAGGAAATATGTAAATATTTAATAAACTAAATAAAAACAATAACTTATGATGATTTTTACAGAAAAGAAAAAGATTGTTAGGAAGAACGATGTTTCGGACTAACAATCCCAAAACTAGTATTTTCTGTCGGGTTAATATATAGTTAGGTGTCTCTCTAAGTTGATGAATTTGATTATAATAATTGTTCAACCAGATTCGGTTTTTGCGAATTTGATTAATTCTTTTAGCTCTGTTTCGTTTTATGAAATATGGTTTTGAATTAATCCAGAAATAAAATTTATAGCCCAATGTTGTGAACAATGCGTTGGTAGCGACCACGATTAAAATAAGGTCATAGTTATGTTTGAGTACAGTCCAGAGATACAAGAAAAAATTACTATCGCCATTTACAGTATTGTCGCCAGCGGGATAGTTAGTTTTGCCATAGGTTATTATTTGGGTAAAAAGAATATAAAGTATCAAGAGAAATTGCGGGCGAAAAAAGAATTCCGTGATGCGTTTGCTCCAATATTGATTGAACTTGATGAAATTCGTGACATAAGAACGCAAGGATATTCTCAAGGTGATTTTCCTTCTGATATAGTTGAAAAGCATTTTAACAATCTTGAAACAGCCAAAACAAATTTTGCTGGTTACCTTGATAAAAGGGATAAAATAAAATTCATAAAAGTTTGGGACGAATTTGCTTATCCCAACAAAGGACTCTCCATTGCCGTTTCTGACAATGATCTGAATAAAGTTCCGAGTCCCGAATATTTTTCCACTTATCAACCTGAAATTGTGGAGATAAGAAAAAAACTTAGAGCAAAAATTAATAATATATTGGCTTTTGCTAAATTTGAATAAAACACCTAACCCGCTACTCCACTTGACCGCTTTTACGCTTGGTCTTTCAAGTCTCGTGGTGTCGGTTTTTAGTTCGTTGTTTATTTTAGTTTTCATAGTTTGTAAAAGTTATTTTGTTAATAAATTAGTTAAGGTTGCTTTCTCTCAATCCGTTGCAAAGCGGACAAGTGAGTAGCAAGCCGTTATATGCGAATTAAATTGTTCGTAATATTTTTAATAAAAACAATAAAAATGACAGTAGAAGAATATTTTAGTTTAACAGAACAAGAGAAAATCAGCAAATGTCAGATTTTGTGTATGTATGAAGATGAGGACAGGGAAATATTTAATAAAGTTGAAGAATTATTTTTAAGTAAATTTTCTCATTTGACCAGTATAGAAAAAGTAAAATGTGGAATGGCTCCAATGCTTGGGCCTTATAACTGTATAAAAGTATTCATTCCCAAAAGTCAGAAAAGGGTTTCATTGCCAAAATATTTTGAGGGATTTCCTACGTTTAAAATATTAGAGAGTCAATATAAAACTTATAAAATACTTTTAGCATAGTAATAGAATAGCTTATAAGCATATAACCCAAGCACCAAAGCGACCGCAGTTACTCTAGGTTTTTTCGTGTTTTGAAAGTGGTTTTTTGTTTGTAGTTTTTGAAAGGTAGTGCAAGTTAGTAAGTTAAATTTTTAATAAATAAATTTGGCGTATGCATAAAGGTAGTTCGTTCAACTGCGGCGCTTTGTGCATCAGCCGTTATATACTTTGAGGTAAATTATGTTATCTGAAATTACATCAGCATTTGCATCCATTAAAGCAGCAAACGATATTCTAAAAGGTTTTTCTGTACTTAAAACAGAAGCTGCCGTAAACGAGAAGGCTATTGAGTTACAGAGCATTATTTTCTCCCTTCATAATCATATATCTTCTCTCCATTCTTCCTATGACGAGATTGTTCAAGAAAAACGCAATCTTGAACAGAAAATTATGGATATAGAAAAATGGGAAACTACAAAGCAGAAATATATACTCAAGGAACTTAACCCTGGTGTTTTTGCTTATGTGCATAAAGAACCGAAAGAATCCGTGAGCGACAAGCATTGGTACTGTGCGAACTGTTTCAATGCAGAACAAAAAGAATCTATCTTGCAGAATCGGGTTCGAGGGGAAACTCGCAATCACGTTTATGCTTGTCCACAATGTGGAGATAAAATTGAAATTGGAAACCCAGACTATGAGATGCCCGATGGAGGTGTTATGGAAAGCACTTGGTAATGTCGTATATAACCCGCTACTGCACTTGACCGCTTTTACGCTTGGTCTTTCAAGTCTTGTAGTGTAGGTTTTTAGTTCGTTATTTATTTTAGTTTTCATAGTCTTTAAATGTTATTTTTTAATAAATTAGTTAAGGTTGCTTTCTTTTAATCCGTTGCAAAGCGGACAAGTGAGTAGCAATCCGTTATTTTACTTAAAACAAAGGAGTTAAAAATGTTTAAAACAATATTTCTTTCCTTTTTCTTATTTATCGCTTTTCTAAGCTGTCAAAACTCAGTTGAATCTGCCATTTATGAAAAAGATTCACTACAATGGCTAAAGGTTAAAATTGAAAGTTTGGCAGTTCATCCCGATTATGTGGGGAGCAAAGTTTATAGATATGAATGGAATTCAAATTTTGTATATCACATTATGATTCCGATAAGTTCTTGTGCTTACTGTGAATTATATAATGGTGATGGTGGTAAAATCCAATTTACAAATGATGAGATGTTTTCTGATTTCTTAAAGAACAAGAAAAATGAGGTTCTGATTTGGGAACGAAAATTCCATTAATGATTTTCTAAATTTGTGATTTTACTATAAACAACACAAACCAGTTATTTCTACATAAATTTAGTTACAAGAATTAAAGAATGTAACATTGCTGTTTCTGAACAATACACAAGGCAATTATTAAATGATTATTGCTCGTCCAACCCAAAAGTTTAACCTCAAACAAATGCTCGAACCTTGAAAAACCCAAAAGTGAAGCTTTGTACAAATGTTGGGAGCATTTCCCTCAATTTATAATGATAATTGAAGGGAATTACTGTAATCCAGATTTTTCAATAAAAACTTGAGGTAATTTATTACTATGCATATTTATTTTGGATAGATGTTCAAAAATCTTGTTTTTAACAATTATTTTTTTGCTAAAATTGTTCAATAAGTTATATTTTAATATTTTGCATTTGTAAATACTCTAAAATTAAGAGGAATTAATGGCAGCACTTGAAGTTAAAAACATTTCAAAATCTTTTGGTAAGTTAAAGGCTGTAGATGATGCATCTTTTTCTGTTCCTAAAGGCTCAATTTTGGGTCTCCTTGGTAGAAACGGAGCTGGAAAAACTACAACAATTAGAATGATGATGGATTTTTAAAACCGCATTTACCAAGCATTCCACTGAGGACAATCACATCATCCGATTATAGTCTTTTTATTAAATTTCAGAATGATAGCTAATTTATGGTTACGCCTGGAGATAGTTACGCAATGTGGCTTTTTTGTCTTTGATTCTTAATTCTCTAATAACGGTTTTGGATTAAATTAAACAATTAAGACTCCAATTGATATTTTTGGTTTAATGATGCATTAAAAAGGATAATATTCAATTATTACATTTGAATTTAGCGAAAGATTTTTTATATTATTTTTGTACAAATAATATAAAGGTGAAATTATGGGAAAAGAAATAGTATATAAGCCCAAAACACAACTTGCACTAAATGCAATGTTTAGTGTTGGAAATGCGAGTAATTTTCTTCAAGACAAAACGCATTCATATGTAAAAACAACTGGTTTAACGCCTGCGCAATTTGCCATAATTAGCATTCTTGGGCATAATGGTCCGTTAAAAATTTCTGAAATTTACAAACAAATGTTAATAAAAAGCGGTAATAGAACTATGATTTTAGATTCTATTGAAGAAAAAAACCTTATTAAAAGAGTTTTTAGTAAAAATGATAGACGTGAAATTATAATTGAATTAACTACTGCTGGGCAAAAATTCTTTGATGAAAGTTTTGAAGATTACGGTCATTTTGTTGAAAAAACATTTGGTGTACTTTCACAACCTGAACAAAAAGATTTACTTTCAATTTTAAGTAAATTAACTGGCGAAAGTTAACTAACATTTAAAAAGAGGATACGGCAAAGTATCCTCTTTTTATTAAACTTATGATTCGAATATTTCATTTATCGATTTTTTAATAATTTCAATTGCTTTATATAATTCCGCTTCAGTAATTACAAGAGGTGGAGCAAAACGAATTATGTGCTGATGTGTTGGTTTTGCAAGTAATCCATTTTCCGCCATTTTCACACAAACATCCCAAGCTTCTTTGCCATTAGCTGGTTTAATTACAATTGCGTTTAATAATCCCTTGCCTCTTACTAATTCTATCATTGGATTATTAAAGTTTGTCATTTCATGTCTAAAAATCTTTCCAAGTTTTTCGGCTTTTTCTGCAAGATTTTCCTCTTTAACCACTTCTAATGCTGCAGTTGCAACTTTTGCAGCTAGTGGATTTCCACCAAAAGTAGAACCATGTTCGCCTGGCTTTATTACTAGCATTATTTCATCATCAGCTAATACTGCCGAAATTGGAATAACTCCACCAGAAAGAGCTTTTCCAAGAATTAAAATATCTGGGCGAACATTTTCATGATCGCAAGCAAGCATTTTTCCAGTACGTGCTATTCCTGTTTGAACTTCATCTGCAATAAATAAAACGTTACTTAACTTACATAAATCATATGCTTTTTTAAGATATCCTTCATCTGGAACAAAAACACCGGCTTCACCTTGAATTGGTTCTACTAAAAATCCCACAACATTTTTATCTTCTAACGCTTTTTCAAGAGCTGGAATATTATTATAAGGAATAACTTCAAATCCTGGAGTGTAAGGACCAAATCCTTTGTAGGAATCGGGATCGGTTGACATTGAAATTATTGTAATTGTTCTTCCATGAAAATTACCTTCACAAACAATAATTTTGGCTTGGTTTTCTGCAACACCTTTTTTGTCATATCCCCAGCGACGGGCTAATTTCAAGGCTGTTTCATCTGCCTCGGCACCCGAATTCATTGGAAGAACTTTTTCATAACCAAAAAATTCAGTAATATATTTTTCGTAAGGACCTAATTTGTCATTAAAAAATGCGCGCGAAGTTAAAGTTAATGTTTTTGCCTGTTCAACTAAAGCATCAATTATTTTAGGATGACAATGACCTTGGTTTACGGCAGAATATGCTGATAAAAAATCAAAATATTTTTTGCCTTCAACATCCCAAACAAATGCTCCCTCTCCTTTGTTTAACACAACAGGAAGTGGATGGTAATTATGTGCTCCGTATTTTTCCTCAAGCTCAATAAAGTTTTTTGATAACATAAAATCCTCAAATTATTTAATTTATTCTAATATTGTAAATTAGTGAATATTACTTTCACTTTCGAGCATAAATATTTAATAATCCATAGAATCTATGAAATATTGATTGCAAACAAGTATATGAAGTCTTATTTTTACAATTATTAACTTATTAATTATTAAATATCAGGGAGTTGAAATGAAAATAAACAAGTATGAAGACATTTCACAAGTTGAAAAAGAAGCTAAAAAAGATTATATCGATAGACACTCAGCATTTGTTCATTGCGAAAAAAATGCTGTAAAAGGCGAAAAATTTGCTGTAAAAGTTAAAGTTGGCGACCAATATTTACATCCAGATGATTTTGATCACTACATATCTTATGTTCAATTATGGGATGGTGAAACTTTCCTTGCTGAAGCTCACTTTACACCAGGTGTTTTAGGCAACGCGCCAGGTCAAGTTGAAGTTGATTTTTATATTGTTCCAACTAAAAAACTTAAATTAACTTCAATGGCTTATTGCACAAAACATGGTTTGTGGCAAAGTGACGAAGTTGTTGTTGAAGTTGCTTAATTAAATAATTCATTTTCAAAAAAAGAGACTTTTTAAAAATTATGGTTTATTTAAAACGTCTCTTTTTTCTTTTTAAATGATAAATCTAAGGTTGTAGAAAAAGCAATTGTTGGTTATTTTTACATTCAAAAAAAGGTAAATAAAACATGGCTACAAAAGCACCATCACCAGTAAAAAGTTTTCCAGAAAATTCAGTAGAGAAGAAAACTTACGGTTTAATTGAATCACTTAAAGAATTTATGCCAATTGATAATGATAGAAATCGTTTAGGCTATGGTTTAGTAAAGTATTTAGGCGGCGAAGGTGATGCTCCTGAAATATTACTTAAGTCTGCAAAAATTAGAATTGTAGGAATTGAGTATTCTGAATTAGCCAAGAAGTTAGCTGATGGATTAAAAGAGATTAAATAACTAAATAGCTAATTAGTAAAATTTCAAAAGAGTTTGTATTGCATTTTTCGTTTATGATTAATTACCTAACAAATTACAATTGATGAGACTAATTACCACTCACCATTTTTTCAAATTGTGTTACAAAATTATAATTGTTTAAGTACATATTCATTTACTAGTGCTATTTAAAATTATCTTAGTAAATGAATATTTTTCATGTTTTAATAATGGATTATATTTCTTCTTCACTAATAAATTTTTCAACCATATCAACAGCTTCTTTGCTGCCAATATATATTGGAACACGTTGATGTAAACTTGTTGGTTTTAAATCCAAAATTTTATTTCCACGACCATCAATTGCACGTCCCCCAGCTTGTTCAATTAAAAAAGCCATGGGATTGCATTCATAAAGCAATCGTAATTTTCCGTTAGGATTTCTTCTATCATCTGGATAAATAAAAATACCGCCATATAGCAAATTGCGATGAATATCTGCGACCATTGAACCAATATAGCGTGCTGAGTATGGCTCACGTCCTCTATCATCAGCATCCTGTAAATATTTAATGTACTTTTTTAATCCAGGGCGCCAGTATTTATAATTGCCTTCGTTTATGCTATAAATTTTTGCTTTCGTTGGAATTTTAATATCTTTATGAGAAAGTAAAAATTCACCGAACGCTGGGTCTAGCGTAAATCCGTGAACTCCATCTCCAGCAGTATAAACCATTATTGTACTTGAACCATATACAATATATCCAGCAACAACTTGCATATGCCCTGGTTGCAGGCAATCCGAAATAGTTCCTGGTGTTCCATCTGGTGAAATTCTTTTATAAATTGAAAATATTGTTCCAACAGAAACATTTGCATCAATATTAGATGAGCCGTCAAGAGGGTCAAAAAGTAAAACGTATTTTCCTAAATGATGCCGTTCGGGAATACGGATAATGCCTTCTTCTTCTTCCGAAGCCATAACAGCTAAATGCCCACCGTGGTTCATGGCGTGAATCATCATTTCGTTCGAAAAAATGTCAAGTTTTTTAACCTTCTCTCCATGAATATTATGATCTCCTGTATAACCAAGTATATCCACAAGTCCAGCTTTGTTTACTTCAAGTGAAATTACTTTTGCAGCAAGCGATAAATCAGAAAGTAGTGCAGATAATTCTCCAGTAGCTTTGGGGTGTTTTTTTTCAGCTTCTAAAATAAAACGTTGGATAGTCATAAAACTGTTTGACATGTCTCACTCCGAAAAATTTAGCAAATAAATTCACGAATGTATTAGCATTGCTGTATAATACAACTAAAATTTGCAAACTTCAAAAGTTAAATTAAAGATATAGTAAATTTATTATGCAAAGAACAATTATTACCTCAAAAATAAACCACTATGGACTACAAGTTCATAGTTTTGGTTACGAATACTTCGCACAGCTCAGTAACTGTAATATTAGTTTTGAAAGACCAAACGACAAGCCACAAAAATCAAATAATATCCAAATTTCAATTTCTATTATCCAAACTTTTTCTTTTTATGCATGATTCATTCAAAAATAATGAGTATGGATTTTTGCTATTTGTTTGAAATTTATCTTTTGTCGTTTGAATTTTTAGAAGCTAAAGCGAGATGCACTTAAGTATTTAGTTTTAACTCATGAGACTAATAAAAAATCTATTTCAATTCTTGGTCCTTGTATTGCAATTGGTACAGCTTAAAATAGATTCCCTTTTTGGTCAATAATTGTTGATGAGTGCCAACTTCTTTTATTTCGCCTTTATGCAAAACAATAATTTTGTCCGAATTTTGAATTGTTGACAAACGATGAGCAATAACAATTGAGGTTCTGCCGACCAATAATTTTTTAATTGCATTTTGAATTAACATTTCTGTTTCTGTATCCACGCTGGATGTTGCTTCATCTAAAATTAAAATTCGTGGATTAAAAACCAATGCACGTGCAAATGATACAAGCTGTTTCTGTCCAACGCTTAAAGTTGCACCTTTTTCTTTTACTTCCTCGTCATATTGATTTGGAAGTTTTGAAATAAAACTATCTGCACCAACTATTTTAGCAGCTTCAATAATTTGCTCTTTAGTAATGGATTCATCACCAAGATTTATATTTGACGAAATTGTTCCCGAAAACAAAAAGACATCCTGCAACACAATTGAAATTTGATTTCTTAAATCTGATTTGGAAATTTCTCGCAAGTCAATTCCATCCACCAGAATATTTCCCCTATTAATATCATAAAATCTATTTAACAAATTAATTATGCTCGATTTTCCAGCGCCTGTTGCTCCAACAATTGCAACCGTTTCTCCAGCATTAACGCTAAACGAAATATCCTTTAGCACATAATCGTCACTGTTATAAGCAAACCAAACATTTTTAAAATCAACATTTCCCCTAAAGTTATATAATGCTTTTGGTACTTCTGGATCTTGAATCATTGTGTTATTGTCCAACAATTTAAAAATCCTTTCGGATGAAGCCATTGCAGTTTGCATAATGTTATATTTTTCAGATAAATCGCGAATTGGACGGAAAAACATTTCGGTATATTGAATAAAAGCAAAAAGGACTCCAATTGTCATTGTACCTTGAATTATGTTTCCACCACCGTACCAGATTATTAATGCAACCGCTGCCGAACTAAGTATTTCAACAATTGGGTAAAACACAGCATAATAGAAAATGGAATTTATATTGGATTTTTTATGCGCTTCGTTTATTTCTGAAAATATTTCTTTTTCTTTTTTCTCTTTTGAAAATAGTTGAATTATGCTCATTCCCGTAATGTGTTCTTGAGTATATGAGTTTAAGCGAGCAAGGTGGAAACGAACATCTCTATATGCCTCGCGAACTTTTTTTCTAAAAAGAAAGGTTGCATAAATTAGAATTGGCAGAACCGATAACGAAACAAGAGTCAATTCCCATTCCATTGCAAACATGAAAATTAAAATCCAAACAATTTGAAAGACATCACTAAAAATCATTACAATTCCAGAAGAAAATAATTCTTCAAGTGATTCAACATCATTTGTAACACGTGTAACTATTCGTCCAATTGGTGTTTTATCAAAATATTTTAATGACAATTTTTGAACATGGGCAAATAATTTAACACGTAAATCATAAATAATATTTTGCCCCATTAATTGTGTATAGTATGTAAGAAAATATTGGATGACAGCTTGAAACATTAGTGCAGCAAATAGAACAACAGAAATAGTTATTAGTCCTTTGTAATTGCTGTTTACTATGTAATCATCAATAGCAACTTTTATTAATAACGGACGTATTGCTAACAACGCTGCAACAACAATATTAATAATTATTGCAAGCACAACATATTTTTTATATGGCTTTACAAAACTCAACAAACGCTTCATCAATTTTGAATCGTATGCTTTACCTAGTATTTCATCTTCTACATTTAAATCGGCCATAACTTTTAACAACCAATCTTATAATTATTTGCAGTAATATTAATGCCAAGAGCCAATAACCCCAAATGACACGAAGCTAATAACAAATTATATTTGTAACGATAGTTTATTTTGTTTTTTTTATGTTTTTTATTCAATAGCATTTTACAATTCTCTCTCCAACTCTTCTTCCAACAATTGTTTGAAATGGATATCATAATAAATTTCACTCATTTCTAGCAGCTCTTCGTGTGTGCCCTGTTCCTTAATTATTCCATTATCAAGCACAATAATATTGTCAGCATCTTTCACAGTTGAAATTCTGTGGCTAATTATTATACTTGTTCTATCCTTCATAAATTCTTTTAACTTAACTAAAATTTCTTCTTCCGTTTTTGTGTCAACTGCCGAAAAGCTATCATCAAGTATAAGTATTTTGGGGTTTATTGCTAACGCCCGCGCAAGACAAGTTCTTTGCTTCTGTCCCCCAGAAAGTGTAATTCCTCGTTCTCCTAAAATAGTTTCAAACTTTTTAGGAAAATTGTTAACATCTTTTGTTAATTGGGCTATCTCCGCAACTTTGTGCAGCATTATTTCATCTGTTTTTTCTATGCCGTAAAGTATATTGTTTTGCAAAGTATCGGAAAAAAGAAAAGTTTCCTGCGGAACCATTCCCACATTTTCTCTTAAAACATTTAATGGAATTGACTTAATATTTTTTCCATCAATAAAAATATTTCCGGCTGTAACATCAAACAATCTTGAAACCAAATTAACAAAACTTGTTTTTCCAACTCCGGTATGACCAACAATTGCAAGTGTTGAGCCTTGTGGAACTATGAGCGAAATATTATTTAAGACTTCCGGCAAATTATCTCGATACTTGAATGAAACATTTTCAAATTTAATTGTGCCCTTTATTTCTGTAATTGAATTATCCGTTTCAGCATTTTCCTTAATTTCAATATCTTCACTATAAATTGTTTGTAATCGTTTAAGACTAGCATCAGCTTGTTGAATAATATTTGCAACCCATCCAAAAGCAATTGTTGGCCATATTAGTAATCCAAGATAAAACATGAATGCGGCAATATCGCCCAAAGTTAGTTTGCCATCAATTATCATATTTCCACCAATTAAAATTAGTAGAATAATTGATGTACCCGTAATTAAAAATAGAAGAGGTGTAAACAGTGCTTGTATTTTTATTTTATCCATATTTCGTTTACGATATTCCGAACTCTCTTTTGCAAATTTTTCAATTTCAAAAGCTTCACGAACGTATGATTTAATTATTCTAATTCCAGAAAAATTTTCTTGCGCCATTGTTGTTATATCAGAAAACTTCTCTTGAATTAGCGTAAACTTCTTATGAATTTTTTTACTTAATTTATAAACAAAGTATGATAAAATTGGAAGTGGAATTAATGTATAAACTGTTAAAATTGGACTAATTGAAAGCATAATTGCTATAACAATAATAAATTTTATTGCCGTATCTATCGAATACATTACAGCGGGACCAACATACATTCGCACAGCACCAATATCGTTTGTTGCATGAGCCATAATATTTCCAGTTGATGTATTTTGGAAATAACGATGTGATAGTTTTAGCAAGTGCACCCAAAAATCTTGACGAATATCAAATTCAATTTTACGCGAAACCACAATAATTGTTTGGCGAATCATGTATCTAAAAAATCCACTTACAACTGCGAGCACAAAAATTATTATTGCATAATTAATAATTAAATCTATACTTGGATTATTTTTAAAAGTATCTATGCTATCTTTTAATACTAAAGGTATGTAGACTTGTGTTAAATCCGATATTAGAATAAAGAGAATTCCAAGAGATAATTTCCCTTTATTTCTTTTGAAATACTTATTAAGTGTTAATAATCTTGTCATAAATCTTTCTAAAAAATATTATATTCAAAGATAACAAAAAATAATATGGGAATTGGATAGGAGGTGTGTTATGGCTACATATTATTTTGATGTGCTAGGCATAATAATTAGCCAATCTAAAAAAGAAAAAATCTTTATCTCTAGTACCATTATTTGAAGAAATAAATTTCTGTATTTTACTATTTAGTCCTTCAGCTAAAGCATTCGTTGCAC
>JAHISP010000076.1 GCA_018818165.1 Bacteroidota bacterium
CTCACTTATCTGACCTGGGGCTAGTAGTGATACTAATCTACCTATCAAATCTTTTTCCATTTTTATTACCTTATTATTTTAATATGAAGAAAGTTAATAATAATTATCTTTGGTTCCAGCACATCAAAATAATATTTAACCGAATTATCCAAATTTAGAATAATTTTAACTACATTTGTTAACTTAAAATTTGTATTAATTTAAAGTAATATAAACTACTTTCGATAGTAACAACAACCAAATGGTTTTATTCATGAATTCATCTGATATTCATGAATAAAGCATCAAAAACCTAGTTCGGTTCCGAACAAACCTAGTGGCAAAAGGGAAGAGGCTTAATCATAGTTTCGAGCTGTTTTATACATCTCGTCTATAATCAAGTTTATTTTAACTAATTATTGAGTGAAAATTGCTTTCCCTTATGCTAGTTAATTTAATTTTAATAGTAATTATGATCTCCTGAAATTCTATAAAAGGAGTTCTGTTTAATAAATAAAGTGAATGCTAAAAATGAAAAAAATTAAACAAGTGGTATTTATAATATTTTTTCTATCAACCTTTGCAAATCTATTTGCTCAGTATTATGATGGAATTTCAACTTCAAGTTCAACGTTTGTAGAGGATTTGCAAACATTGATTCGTTCAAATTATATAAAGAAAAGCTACAATACGTATGACGAAAATATGATTCCTGGCTTTTATGCTCGGGATAATGGAGATAGCACTAATTCTGTTTTTTGTGTCTATTCACATTTTGAATATGTTTATTCTGGAACTTTTACTTGGACAGTCTTTAGTCGCGAACATACATTTTGTTATAGTTGGATGCCTACAAATGGAAGCACAAGCAATGACGAATACTCCGATTATCACCATCTTTTTCCAACTCATCAAAATGGAGCAAACGGTGTGAGGAGCAATCATCCTTTGGGAATAGTTCAAACCGTAACCTCAGCTTTTTTGGAAGGAACTTATGGAAAAAATTCCAAAGACGATAATGTTTACGAACCACGGGATGAACATAAAGGAGATGCTGCGCGAGCTTTGTTGTATATGGTTCTACGCTATGATGGAATAAATGGAAATGATTGGGATTTTAATTGGTTGAATGGAACCAGACTTCCAGCTTTGAATGAAGGCGAGCAAGATTTACAAACTTTGCTAGATTGGCATGTTCAAGATTTACCAGATTCTTTGGAAATAAGTAGAAACGATTATATTTATAACTTGCAGAATAATAGAAATCCTTTTATTGATCATCCAGAATATATTGATTTAATAAATTTTAATGATTTATCAAAAATATCAACTGAGCTAGTACTGGAACCAGAAAACCAATTAACAAATTTAAGTTCAAATACATACAATAATTCAATAACTTTGAGTTGGACTGATGCTGTTGCTAGTACACAAGCTCCATCTGGTTATTTAATAGAAGTATTTACAGGTGATGAAGATTTTGTTCCAATTGATGGAATTGTTTATCCAGATGATTTTGACTTTTCGGATGGAAGTGGTATTGCGCATATAAATTATTCCGATGTTGATACTTATACTTTTTCAAATTTGGATACTACAAAAACGTACTATTTTACAATATTTTCATACAATGGTGCTGCATCGGAGATTAATTACAAAGATGATGGGCTTATTCCAAAAGCAAACTCAACTGTTGCTGGAATAATAGCGAACTCTATCTCTGATTTAATTATTACCGAATATATTGAAGGAAGTTCAAATAATAAGGCTTTGGAAATATTTAATGGAACTGGACTTGACATAGATTTAAGTTTAGAAAATTATAAAATTGAGATTTACTATAATGGCGCTTCAATAAATTCCACTACTATTAATCTATCTGGAATTGCATTAAATAATGATGTTTTTGTGATTTCTAATTCGAGTGCAAATTCTTCAATATTAAATATTTCAGATCAAACAGCAGGTAATTTAAATTATAATGGTGATGATGCAATTGTTTTAAAAAAGGGTTCTACAATTATTGATTCATTTGGGGAAGTAGGATTTGATCCTGGAACAGAGTGGGGAAGTGATCTTGAATCTTCTGCTGATAATTCTTTAAGAAGAAAGCAAGGAACCACATTTGGCGATATTAATCCAAATGATACGTTTTTACCTAGTGTTGAATGGAAAGGATATGAAAAAGATACTTTTGATGATTTAGGAAACAGCAATCCTTTGCCTATTCAAATAACAGATGTAAATGAATGTGAAAAATTTGAAAAGACACAATTATTTCAAAATCATCCAAATCCATTTAATCCAAGTACACAAATTAGTTTTTCATTGGCAGAAACTGGTAAAGTAAATCTTTCTATTTACAATATAATTGGTCAAAAAATTGCTGAATTGATAAACCAAAATATGGAGTATGGAAATCACAATGTTGAATTTAATGCTTCAACTAATGGTGGATACTATGCAAGCGGTTTATATATTTATAGGCTAGAAACACCAAATTATACAAAATCTATGAAGATGATTTTTCTGAAATAAATTTATTTATGGACGCAAAATATGCGTCCATTATGTGCAATTATTAAAAAACTGTTTTTTGATAAACAATGCCTCTTTCTTCCAACCCATTCAAAATAAAATTAACACAGCTTTCATCTTTGCCAATAAACTCGGGTAGAATCAATCCTTTTTTATCAAAAACACCTTTTGCTAACATTCGTAAAGCCATTGTGGCAGTATAGCCAGTTGTACGAGCCATTGAATGAACTTTTGTTTCAGCATCATATTTATCGTATAAAAAGTAGGATGAATTAACTTTAAGTCCATCTTTTATTCCATTTACAATAATTTTCATTACAGTTATATCCACTTCGCCTTCTTCTAATTTCCATTTTGGAAATAACAATTTTGCTGTAAAATCCAAAGGAGAAATTGTCATTCCATTTACTTCAATTTCTTCCTTCTCGAAAAATCCAGTTTCTCTTAACAATTTCATTTTGTCAACGTGACCTGGATAGCGAAGCGTTTTTTCTTTCATATTTGGAGCATCAATAGTTTCAGCAAGCGATCTTAATCCATCACTATTGAACGATTCAAGAGTTCCAATATTTGGGAAGTTCATTAATTCTTGATCTGTAAGAGCTGGTTTAATAACCATTTTGCCATTTTCAATATAGCGAGCTGGACGAGTATATTCTTCAATTACATCAATTGGCGAAAATACGGCTTTATATTCATATGGTAATTTTCTTACTTCTGGAAGTCCGCCAACATAAATTTCTACATTTTCAGTTTTATCCAATTGTGAAGAAAGATAACCAACAAGAATATTGCTCATTCCAGGCGCTACTCCACAATCAATAATTGCGGTAACATTATTATTTTCTGCTAAATCTTTCAAGTCAAATTGGTTTTCGGGAAAAAATGAAATATCTACAACGTTTTTCTTCGATTCAATTATCGTTTTCATTGTTTCAAATCCAAGAAAACCCGGAACTGCGTTTAGTACAAAATCAAAATTACTAATTGCGGATTTCAAATCATCTTTTTTAGTAACATCAAGTTGAATTGTGTTAATGTTTTCATATTCTGCAAATTTATTTAAAGATGCTGTGCTAAAATCAGCAACAGTAACATCAAATTCATTGTCTTTTGCTAAATCAAAAGCCATTGGTGCACCTACTAAACCAGCACCGAGTACAATTACTTTCATTTAAATCTCCTATCTGTTTATAGAACTCATCCCCAACCCTTCTCTTAAAAAGAGAAGGGAGCTTCGAGCAATTAATTTAATTTTGAAATTATCGTTTTTATTACTGCGTTTAAATTGTTTTCAACATCATTGTTTGTAAATCGCATAACTTTTATTCCAAGTAAATTTATTATTTCAGTTCTCATTGTATCATATTCAATCTGGCGCTTATGCTAACCACCATCTATTTCAATTACCAATTTTGTTTCATGATTGTTGAAATCAGCAATGAAAAATTTTGAAAGTCCATCAATATCATAAAATATTGGATACTGTCTATAAAACTTTCTGTTATTTAATTTTCTATTTCTAACAACATCCCACATAATATTTTCAGAATTAGTAGAGTTCTTACGTAAATCTCGGCACAATTGTTTAGCCATATTTTTAAGCTCAAAAGAAAAAGAACTCATCTCAAAACCTCTTAAACAAATTCAAAGTCCCTCTCTTTTTAAGAGAGGGATTTAGGGAGAGTTCCCAATAAGTTTTGAAAAATAATTTTAAGTTTGTCAAAGTGTTGCTGTATCTAAAAACTCATCCCCAGCCCTTCTCTTAAAAAGAGAAGGGAGCTTCGAGCAATTAATTTAATTTCGAAATTATCATTTTTATTACTGCGTTTAAATTATTTTCAACTTCTTCGTTTGTAAAACGTATCACTTCAATTCCCAGTAAAACAATTATTTCAGTTCTCATTGTATCAAATTCAAAGTCCCTCTCTTTTTAAGAGAGGGATTTAGGGAGAGTTCCCAATAAGTCTTGAAAAATAATTTTAAGTTTGTCAAAGTGTTGCTGTATCTAAAAACTCATCCCCAGCCCTTCTCTTAAAAAGAGAAGGGAGTTGCGAGCAATTAATTTACATAATAAATCCAAGCGCAACATATAAAAATGTAGTTATTACTCCACCAAATAATGCATAAGGCAATTGAGTTTTTACGTGATCAATATGATCGCAAGCAGAAGCCATTGATGAAATAATTGTCGTGTCAGAAATAGGGGAACAATGGTCGCCAAAAACTCCACCACCTAAAGCTGCGGCTAATGTTAAATAAATATTTGCATCCAAACCTTGCGCCATAGGAATTCCAATTGGAATCATGATGGCGAAAGTTCCCCAAGAAGTTCCAGTTGAAAATGCTATAAAACTAGCAACAACATAAACTACTGCTGGAACAAAGCTAGGGGAAATCCAAAGTTTTGAAACTTCAGCAACATAAATTCCAGTACCAAGTTCTTTACAAACATTCCCTATTGCAAAAGCAAGCATCATCAATAATGCTAAAGGAATTAAACCGCTAATTCCTTTCATAATTAAATCGAAAGTTTCTTTAAATGTGAAAAGCTTTTGGCTGCTGTATAAAATAGAAGCCGTAATTATTGCAATTAGAACAGAATATAAAACAGAAGTTGAACCAGAACCTTTTCCAATGGCTTCAAATATTTGTAGTAGAAATGGCAGTTCGGAAATATTAGGAACATTTTCCCAACCTGTATAAATAAGCATTAAAGGCATCATTCCAACCATTGTTGCAATTGGAACAATCATATTCCTACCGCGTGGAATAATTCCAGTTTTTGTTTCGAGTGAAATAATATCGCTTGAAATCATTGGAGTAGCACCATCACGCAAAACTTTTCCAGTAGTTTTAACTCTCTCCTCAGCTTTTTCCATAGGTCCAAAATCTTTTTTTGTAAGAATTACAACTAACACCATTGCTAATGCAATCATTGGATAGAAGTTTAGTGGAAATGCCTTTATCATTACTCCAAATGGATTGTCAAAACCCTGAGCTGCAATTAAGCCCATAATATAAGCACCCCAAGCGTTTAGTGGAATTAAAATACAAGTCGGTGCTGAAATAGAATCTGCAATGTAAGCAAGTTTTTCGCGAGGAATTTTCATCTTATCAAAAATTGGACGGTAAATAGCGCCAACAGTTAAAACATTTATACTAGATTCAACAAAAATTAAAATTCCGGTAAACCAAGCTAGAAGTTGAACAATAACTCTTGAATTACCAGGTCTTTTTGCCTCAATTTTTTCTACAAGTTTATTAATATTTTTAATAAAGCCTTCAACCCCGCCAGAGTGTTGGATGAAAGCAATTAATGCACCAACAAGTGAACTGAACATAATTGTTCTTGTATTTCCGCTATCTTTAAAAACATCAACAAGAGCTTGAATTGTTGCGGCAGTTCCTGTAAGAGGATTGAAATTGCTCATTATTACCCAACCCAGCCAAATGCCGAATAAAAGTGAAATGTAAACTTGTTTTGTTTTAATTGCTAGAAAAATAGCAATAAGCGGCGGTAATAAAGACAGATAACTGTAATGGTCCATATAAATCTCGTAGTTATAATTATTTCTGTTTCTTAAAATTAGAATAAAATTATGTTAAATCAAATTATTTGAGAAATGCTTTTCCAAGTTTTGAAAATAATGTTTTTTTATATTTAGAACTAAATGCTTTATACGAAAGAGTGTTATTAATAAATTGTTAATAGCAAAAAAATGATAGTAAATTTAAAAAACATTTTCTAACTTGGAAGCCCATTTTTAATGGAGTTGTCAAAAGTATTTTTTAACAAAATCGATTTAATGTCCTTTATGAAATTTAAATTACTTGTATTATTAGTTACATCTATTTTTCTATTCTCATTCACCACACAAGACGATGACAAGAATTCAAGATTAGCAAAAATTACGAAAGATGATAATTCCCATTATACAAATGTTGGAAATATTGGAATAACTGTTACTAACTTTGGGACTATTGGACATGGATTTGGTCTTTGGCCTCAGCAACCAAACTGTGAGTATCCACTTGGAAGTGGTATTGAACATCTTTTTGATGGTGGACTGTGGATTGGTGGTTATCTAAGCAATGATGCAAACGGTTCTGGCAGAGTTGGTCCTTTTGTTACAACTGGTGCTGTTGATGCTTCATCTGTTAGTAACCGTGGTGGTGGGTTTGAATATACTAATGCTACTTCTTCAACTGTGGTAGAAAGATCTTCACTAATAAATTCTAAGTTTTTCTCACCAACAGCTATTTCACATCAGGATTTAAGCATGAATTTTACTGATTCAAATAAAACTTTGAACAATGGTGAATTAATTGTTGATCACGTTCCATTAGGTGTGGTTGTAAAACAGCAATGTTATGCTTGGAATTATCCATTTGCTGATTTCTTTGTAATATTTAATTATTGGATTAAAAACACATCTAAAAAATATATAGATTCAGTTTATGTTGGTTTATGGAATGATACTGTAGTTCGTAATACAAATATTACTTCTCCAAGAACAGGTGCTCCTTTCTTTAATAAAGGCGGTAATGGATACAACGATTCATTAAAAATTGCTTATGAGTTTGATGCAGCGGGAGATGTTGGCTTTTCTGATTCGTATATTGGAATTCAATTTCTTGGTTCATCCATTTTGAAAGACAAAGCACATTTTTTAACTTGGCAATATAAAAATACAACTGACCCTAAATATTTTGCACCACAAAATGATGTTCAACGATATAAAAAAATGACTGGATATTTTTCCGAAGGAATTGTTTTTAATGAGGCAATTGCTTCAGATATAAAATCAGCAAGTAATCGTTCATTGTTAATAACTTCTGGTCCTTACACCTCAATAGCTCCTGGAGATTCAATAAATATTGTATTTGCATACGTTGCAGCAAAAAAAGCTGGTTATGATGATCCCGCTTTGGATACAGAAGTTCAAAAAGCAAATTTGTATAGCAATGCTGGTTGGGCAATTAGAGCCTACAATGGCGAAGATAGAAATGGTAATAATGTTTTAGATGCTGGTGAAGACCTTGATGGTGATGGTAAAATAACTCGTTACATATTACCAGCTCCACCACTTTCTCCAACAATTAAAGTTGTTCCCGAAAGTGAAAAAGTTACAGTTTATTGGGATAAAAGAGCAGAAAATTCGGTTGACCCAATTAGCGGAAATAAAGATTTTGAAGGTTATAGAATTTATAGAACAAATCTTGGTTTTGATTTAACTGCATCTCAAGATATGATGAAATCATTAACACTTGCTGCAGAATTTGATAGTGTTAATAATGAAATTGGCTACAATACAGGATTTGATTTTATTGAAATGGATGAGCCTAAAATATTTCCAGATGATACAACAAAATATTGGTATAAATTTGAATTTGACAATTTATTAAATGGCTGGCAGTATTTATATTCAGTAACTTCATTTGATGAAGGTGATGCTGCAAATAATCTTGAATCACTTGAATCAAGTTCACTTGCAGGTATCAATAGAGTATTACCAGGAACACCTCCAACAAGTAATAAAGAAGTGGAAGTCGGAGTTTATCCAAATCCATATTATGGCAGTGCTATTTGGGATGGTGGCTACGAAAGATTAAGAAAAATATATTTTTATAATTTACCAGAAGAATGTGAAATTACTATTTATACACTTTCTGGAGATATAGTTAAAAGAATACATCATAATCAGCAAAGTAATGGTTCCAATATTCGTTGGTTCGAAACATTTGCTTCGGATGAGAAACAAAAAATGTCTGGTGGTGAAGAGCCATGGGATTTAATTAGTGATTATGATCAAGCAATTGCAACAGGCTTATATCTTTTTAGCGTAAAAGATATTAGCAACAACAATATAAAAGTTGGAAAATTTTTAGTTATTAAGTAATGAGGAAAAAATGAAAAAATTATATTTACTAATTTTAATTGGATTTTTAGCAAGCAATTTGTTTGCACAAAATTATCCAGAAGTTACAATCAAGGATATTCAATATCAAACAAATGAAGCTCTTTTAACTGCTGGGGCTGCTAATTCAGAACCAATTCCTGCTTTAGCTATATCAAAAGATACAGTTATTGTAAGTGGTGTTGTTATGTGTCCAGCTTGGGAAGGCGCAAATCCAGATAGTATAAGTACTTTACATGCCGGAGCTAACGCAATTTATTTACAAGATCCTAATGATAGAAGTTGGTCTGGTATTTTAGTACGAGATGTTGCTGCTACTGATGCTTTTGCAATTTTAGATACTGGACTTGTAATTAAGTTCAAGGCTGTTGCAAATGAGTATTACACAACAACTCAACTAACAGCAATTGATTTTCAAGCTTCTGATATTATCGGAATGCAAACACGTCCTAAACCTGTTATTTTAACTTTAGATTCTCTTGTTGTAAAAGGAAGTTCTAATCCAAATTATCTTGCAGAAAAATGGGAACAAGTTTATGTAGAATTCCAAAATGTAACTGCAACTGACCCTGCAATTATTGGATATAACACATTTAAAATATTTGATGAAAATAATTCTGCTATTATTGTTGGAAATAACTCCGATTATTTTAGAAGAACGTCTGCTCCTTTACCAGGAACTAAACTTCTAAAAATTCGTGGATATATTGAAACTCGTAATAATATTACTGGTGGTTGGTTTATGATTAACCCAGTTTATCCTGATGATGTGGTTTATGGTGAAGTGTTTCCTCCAAACGTATCTAATGTTGTTAGAGATTTAGCCGAAGTAAAATATGGCGAAACTGTAAAAGTTAGTTCAACTCTTACAGATAGAGATGGAACAATTGCATCGGCACAAATAATATATGATGTTAATTCAGTTTCACAAGAAATAGTTAATATGACTGCAGAAAATGATTCTATCTGGAGTGGTGTAATTCCAGCAATTAATGACTCTGCTTTGGTATCATACTTTGTTAAAGCTTATGATAATGAAGGTAATGTTTCTTATTCTCCAACTGATACTGTAAACGGGAAGTACTTTTTCTTAGTTCTTGATAGACCATTAACAATTAAAGATGTTCAATATTCACCTTTTGGAAGTGGTTATAGTGGATATAATGGTTATACTGTGACAGTTGAGGGAGTTGTTACTTCTGATGTTTCAGATATTACTGGTGACGGAACAACAGCCCCACAAGTTTATGTGCAAAGCGGTACTGGAGCATGGAGTGGAATTCAAATATTCGGTACTCAAGCTGAAAGTTTAGTTAGAAATGATAAAGTTTCAATTACTGGTATTGTAAATGAAACTTATGGTGTTACAAGAATTGGTAATTTAGATCAAGGTGCTCAAATTACTGTTTTAGGTAACGATGGAACTGGTCCGGAACCAACTGAAGTTGCTACCGCAATTATTGGTGCATCTCGTGGAGGAGTTTTACCCGCAGAATCTTTCGAAGGTGTGTTAATTAAATATGTAAACATATCTGTAGTTGATGAAAATGCTGATGGTGGAGTTGGCCCAAGTGTACCTCTAGTTAATAGTAATTTTGGTGAAATATTAGTTGCCGATGGCTCTGGTGTTGGAACAAGAGTTGAGTTACAAGATGGTGGAAATAGTTATAATAATTTTTGGGACTCTTCTCAAGAAGATGATTCATATAGAGTACTAGAAGGTTCAAAATTTGATGAACTTGCTGGTATACTTTACTTTTCTTTTAGTAACTTCAAACTGATACCAAGAAAAGATAGTGATTTTATGGGATATACAGATGTTGAAGAAAGTGTGGAAATTCCAGAAATATTCTCATTATCACAAAATTATCCTAATCCTTTTAATCCAACTACTGTAATAAAATATTCTATTCCAGAAGTTACAAATGTAAAATTAAAAGTATTTGATATGCTTGGTCGTGAAATTATAACTCTTGTTAATAAGGAACAAAATGCTGGCGTTTACAATGTTCAATTCAATGCTGCAAATTTATCAAGTGGTGTATATTTCTACAGATTTGAAGCTGGTAGTTTTACTGCTTCTAAGAAATTATTGCTTTTGAAATAAGATTGAAAAAATGAAATTGAGGTCATTCCCGAATGTTTGTATCGGAAATCTCATTAATTCAAAAGATTACCACTAAAAGCATGTGGGGATGACAGAATATATAAAACGAAGCAATTTTTATAGATTGCTTCTTAAAAGATGCTAGCAATAAAAATAGAAAAGTAAGTTAATATAAATAAGAATAATTGAAACAAACACATCCCTAACCCCTCTCAAGAGGGGAATGTGTTTACCGCTCCAAAGGGGCGGGAAGTAATTGTTTCCCCTCTTGGGAGGGGATTAAGGGGTGGGTTCTTGAAATGTGAGTAAAATAAATATAATTAAATGACAAATAAAAAAATAAATATAGCTACCATTTTTCTAATTTTAATAGCTTTCATTGCATGTACAGAGCTAAGTAATGATCCATTGAATGAGAATAAAGCTCCAAATACTAGCATATTCTTATATCCTGATAATCCAGATTCAATAAATCAGCAAAAAAGTAGATTGCAAGTTCATTGGTGGGGTGAAGATCCAGATGGAGTTGTTCTTGGCTATTATTTCCGTTGGGTTGGTATTGATTCTGAATGGAATTTTACTACAAGAAATGATAGTGTATTTTCTTTACCAATTGGATCAGCCGATACAACTTATGTTTTAGAAATTATTGCTTGCGACATTCAGGGTAATAGTAAATATGATAATTCTGTAATTTGGAATGGCATTGATATTGGACCAGAACCATTTATTGATAGAAATAGTAATAGTGTTTGGGATGAAGGTGAATATTATTTTGATATCGGAATGATTGATCCAACACCAGCTTCTATGAAATTTCCAATTAAAAATTCTTCACCAGAAGTTGAGTGGAACAAAGAAAGTATTATTCCTGATGTAACATTTCCAGTAATTACAGTTGGTTGGGATGCTACAGATTTAGATGGCGATGAATCAATTGTTAGTATCGATTTAGCAATTAACGATATTAATTTAGCTGTAAACTTACCAGGTAATACAAGATTGGTTACTTTACGCATCAAAGATGTTAATGCAGTTCAACCAGAACTTCAGATTCTTATAAATGGTTCAGAAGATAAAATATTTGAAAAAACATTAACTGGAATTAAATTGGATGACTTTAATAGATTATATGTTAGAGCAACCGATATTTCAGGTTCAACTTCAGAAATTCAGTCGCTTCCAGATACTAGTAGAACATGGTTTATAAAAAAACCAAAAGGTGATATTCTAATAGTTGATGATTACGCTGGTGGGGCAGATGCAATATCATTTTATAACAATCTTTTTTCTTCTATAGATAATGGAAGTTATATAAATAAGTATGATGTAATGGATATTGAAGCAACTAAACTTCCATTCGCAAATATTACTTTTCTTGAGACATTGAAATTATTTAAATATATTTATTGGTATTCCGATGCTTCACCATCTTTGGAGTTAGCAAGCTCAATAACTCAAAAATATATTGTTTCAGGTGGTAAAATCGGTTATTCAATGACATTACAAGAGCCGACTGTAGCATATACTTATGATTTAGCTACAGTTCAGAGCTTCCTTCCAATTGAAGGTTTTGGGGAAGCAAAAGCACTTAATTTTATGTTTCCTGGTGCGCTTGCAAATCCTATAACTGATTCTACAGGTACTATTTATGGCTATCCTCAATTGAAAACTGCTACTACTATTAGTTATGTAAGAACATATGTCCCTAGTCCATATAGTGCAAAAGCAATTCATATGTTATCAAGTTCTCAAATAAGTGGAACAATATCATTGATTACAAATGATAAAAAAATATTCTTTATCGGGATTCCACTTCACCAGTCTAATGGTATTGAGGGTTCTGTTAAAGCATTAATTGAAAAAGTATTCATTGACGAATTTGGAATGTAGTGTGAACCGAGCATGTGAAAATATTGAAATTCAAATGGATGATTATAAGTGCGAGCAGCATCTGACAAAAATGTACAATTATAAACTGATGAAAAAAATACTTATTTATATATTGCTTTTTACTTCTACAATTATTTTTTCGCAAAATGGAAAATTGCAGGGACTTGTTGTAGATAAAACAAATTCCAATACTCCGCTTCCAGGTGTAAATTTATTGCTTGAAGGAACTTACTATGGAGCTGCAACTGATTATGATGGAAATTATGTTATAGAAAATATTTCTCCAGGTACTTATACAGTTGCTGTAACTTTTATTGGATATAAAGCAATGAAGTATACAGGAATTGTTATTAAAGCTAATAGTAGTACAAGTCTTGATGTTGAATTAGAGGAAACTTCCTTAACAATTGGTCAAGATGTAGTTATTGTTGGTGAAAAACCAATGCTTGATGTTGAAGATACTCAAAGTAAATCGTCCGTTTCTAGAGTTGATATTGAAAATGCAGTTATTGAAAATATTCAAGATGTTGTTACTCAACAAGCTGGTGTTGTTAAATCTGATAACGCAATTCATATTCGAGGTGGACGAGCGTATGAAAATGCTTTCCTACTTGATGGTGTTTCTGTGCAAGATCCTCTTGCTGGAACAGGCTTTGGACTTGAAATGAGTGCAAACTCAATTGAAGAAGTTGAAGTAATTACTGGCGGTTTTAATGCTGAATACGGACAAGCTACTTCCGGTATTGTTAATGTTAAAACTCGTGAAGGAAGAGATAATTACTCAGGATCCATTGCATATAAAAGAGATGACCTTGGAAATGGGGAAACCTCAAATCATGTATTTAATGTTGAAATATTAGAAGCTAGTATCTCTGGTCCTGAACCAATAACACATTTTCTATTACCAGCTCTTGGATTACAAATACCTGGAAAACTTACATTTTTTGGCTCATTTTATATGGGCTTAACAGATGATTTAACACAAGGATATTATAAACCCACTGCAAATCAACTTTATTCATCTACATTTGGTGGAACAAAATTTGCACCTAAAGCCTCAAATACATGGTTTTGGATGGGAAAATTAACTTATAATATTGAATCAACTAAAAAATTAACTTATTCTTATAATCAATCGGTTAATATAAATCAGAACTCACAATCTTTGCAGTCCAATTTGGAATATGTTGAACCAAGTCCTGGTTATCAATACGTTTTCCAAAATATTCTTGATAGTGCAAATACATTTACACATCAAAATAGTTTTCATAATATTAGTTGGACTCATACTTTAAACCAAAGCACTTTTTACGAATTGAAATTGAATAAGTTCTATTCTAATCTTCGTGCTGATGCTAATGGAAAATATTATTACGACTATACAGAGCAAAAAGATATTGTAACATTTCCAGTTGAATATTATAACTTAGGACGTGATACTATTGGAGTTATTCCTGGGGATGGTTTTTGGGATGTTGGTAATCCTACAACTTGGCGTGATCATTATGTTGATGAAATTTCTTTGAAAGGTGATTTAACTAGTTTCTTTGATGAGAAGAATAAATTTAAAGCTGGTTTTTATATGGCTTTTCAAGAAATGCAAGTTGTTGATATCTATAAACCTTGGATTGGCGAACTTGGATTAAACAATGATATTTACAAAGTATTTCCTGCTGTTGGAGCTTTATACGCTCAAGATAATGTAAATTTTAGTGGAATGATTCTTAATTTTGGACTTCGTTTAGATTATTGGTTCCCGGGTAAATTTGTTGATGATGCAGTTGCAAATCCAGATGTTGTTACAATTCCAGACCAAGTTAGAGAGGATTATTATACTGATTCTTATAAATGGCTCAATGGTCAAAGATTTAAAATGCGATTATCACCTCGTTTGGGAATTTCACATCCGGTTTCTGATTTCCAAACTTTATTTTTCTCATATGGTCATTTTAGTAAATGGCCAAGACCAGAATATATTTATGCTAAAATGTCCCCATCAAATGCGCAATCATCATTTCAACGTTTTGGTAATCCAAATCTTAATCCAGAAACAACAGTTGCTTATGAGTTAGGAATTAAAACACAATTTTCAACTGATGATGTTCTGACAGTTACTGCATATTACAAAGATATTTTTGATTACGTTTCAACCAGAACTGCTCAAATACAATCAGCACGTTTTACAAGTCAGTCTTTTATTACATATGCAAATCTTGATTATGCACGTTCTCGTGGTATTGAGTTGGAATATAAAAAACGTGTTGGAAAATGGTTTACTGGTTTGTTCTCATTTTCATATGCCACTATTACAGGCAAATCTTCTTCGGCGGATGAAGGTGTTCTTATTTTACGTGGTGATTTAAATGAATCGATAAAAGAAACTTACATGGGTTGGGATAGACCAATTACAACTTTTGCATCGTTAAATTTTTATGTTCAAAAAGATAATCCTCTTTTTGGTTTTGCTCCAGGTATTTTGGATGATTACAATTTTTATATCCGATTTTTCTATGAATCAGGTAAAAGATATACACAATACATTTTTAGCGGTAATTATGATACAGATGGTCGTCCAGAATATGTTTCTGATATTGAAAACAGAAGTGGTTCTATTGGCGAAGATTGGTTTTGGATTGATTTAAATTTTGAAAAAGCTTTTGATATTGGTAAAACCACACTTACTTTCAGTATTGAAGTTAATAACTTACTAGATTGGCAAAACTCTGCTATAATTAACCCAGTTACTGGAAAAGCATACGAATATGGTGATCCAACTCCGTCAACATGGAATGATCCTAAATATCCAGATTTACAATCTCCAATATCTGCTTATCCATATAATCCAGCAAGATATTTAACAAGAAGAAATGTAAAATTTGGTATGAGTTTTAGATTTTAATGAAAACAGATAAATAATAAAAAACAAATAATAAAAAGCAAATAATAAAAAACAAATAAATAACAATGACAGAAAAAGCAAATGACAAACCTAAGTATGACTTGGAAGAAAGAACTTACCAGTTTGCTAAATCTGTAAGATTAAATATTAAAACATTACCTAAAACTATTGCAAATATTGAAGACGGAAGACAAGTTATCAGATCATCTGGTTCAGCTGGTGCAAATTATATTGAAGCTAATGAAGCACTTAGTAAAAAAGATTTTTTAATGCGTGTAAAAATAAGTAGAAAAGAAGCTAAAGAATCAGCCTATTGGTTGAGATTGATTAACGAAACTAACAAACTTGATAACAAAAATGAATTTGATAATTTATTTCAAGAAGCAATTGAATTGAAGAAAATATTTTCAGCAATAATTGAAAAGTCAAAATGAAATATTTGGTTATTGTAATTTGAATTTTATTTGAAATTTATTTTTTGAATTTTGGAGTTTTATAAACAACTTGATGAAAATTAAATTAACAACAATATTACTATTTACGCTGCTTTTTTCCATAAAAAGTAATGCTCAACTATTTCCAACACTCGGTGGACAAAGAGCAGGAATATCTACTCTTCAATTTTTAAAAATTGGAATTGGCGGTAGAGCCACAGCAATGGGCGATGCTTTTATAGCTGTTGCTGATGATGCATCTGCTCTTTACTGGAATCCAGCTGGATTAGTTTTTGCAAAGCAAAATGAAGTTATGTTTTCACACAATGCATGGGTTGCTGATATTAGTCAGGAATTTGTTGGCACTTTTTATAAATTTTCCGAAAGTGATGTTATAGGATTATCTCTAAGTTCCTTGCACATGGAAAACATGAAAGTTACTGACGAATTTAATCCATTAGGTAATGGTCAATACTTCGGCTTTGGTGATATTGCGTTTACAGTTTCATATTCACGTAAAATGACAGAACAATTTAGTGTTGGTGCTTCAATTAGGTATGTTGAAGAAACACTTGATAGACTTAAAATGCGTGGAGTTTTAATTGATATTGGAACTTTATATTGGACTGGATTAGGTTCAACACGTTTTGCTGTAGCCATAACTAACTTTGGCAACGAAATAGCACCAGATGGTGAAGTTACACTTTGGGGTGGAAGAACTAATTCAGATTGGCAAGCATTTTCACCGCCAACTATGTTTAGAATTGGATTTGCCTTTGAACCTTGGCAAACAGAACAAAATAGAATTACAACATCAATTCAGTTAAATCACCCAAATGATAATAGTGAAAATGTTTCTCTTGGGGGAGAGTATTCGTACAATAATATTGTTCAATTACGTGCTGGATATAAAATTAATGTGGATGAACAAGGACTTACAGCCGGTGCTGGTGTTAAACTTCCACTTGGAATTGGTAATGTTTCTGTTGATTATGGCTACGCTAGTTTTTCGCGTCTTGGTTCCACTCACAGATTTTCAATTATTTTAGGTTTGTATTAAAAAACTGTCATTCCCGAATTTTTTAATCGGGAATCTCAAACTATAAAAAGATTCTCGCTAGAAACATGTGGGAATGACAATTAAAAAAAGATTTTAACAAATGAAAAAAACAACTAACATATTATTCATAATTTTTGCGTCTCTTTTATTAACAAATTGTGTTGATAAATTTGTTGCCCCTGATAATTCACCTTCCACAAATCAAGTTATCAGCGATACTTTGTATATTCAAAAAACTCCAGTTTGGACTGGCTTTAATAGACCACAAGATATACTTATAGGTAAAGATAACTTTATTTACATAGCTGATACTGACAACAATAGAATTGTATTATTAAATCTTGCTGGACATGTTGTTGGTGAACGCCAAATTAAAAAACCAGTTGCACTTGCTCAAGATTTTCAGTTTAATATAATTGTCTGCGCACAATTTGACACTTTAATTAATGGTTCAACTATTAATTATAGCGCTGTTTATAAATTGGATATGGTTGCTGGTAATCATCATATTGAAAATGCTCCTATAACAAGATTATTACCAAAAACATCTTTCGATTTTTTAAGACCTGATAGAGAATATACTGGAGTAACTTCATTTTATGATAATGGTTTTCTTATTGCTCGTAAAGGTCCAAGTAATGCAACTTTAATTGATCCTGATAATTCTATTTTACTTTATCGTAAAGCAATAGTAAATGGTTCAAAAATTGACACTCTTATAAGCCGTGTTCCTTTGCTTGAACCTCTTGGCACTGGACTTATGTCTGCTAATAAAATTAGTTCGTTGAATTCCTTTAGCGGAAATAAATATGATATAATAATTACTCTTATTGGTGAAAATAGCTTCAAAACTCAAGTACTTGAGTATATTCAATCAGAAGATTTTTCTGGATATAGAAATAAACTAGCACCTTTTGTTACTAGTATGATGACTGTTGCTAAATTTGAACAACCAGAAGGTACATGTTTAGATATTTTTGATAACATTTTTGTTGCAGACGCAGCAAAAGATTCAATATTTAAGTTTAATTCTTTCGGCGACGAAATGGAATCATTTGGTGGCCCCGATGTTTTTAACTCTCCTCATGCTGTCGCTTATTTCGACAAAACCCTTTACGTTGTTGATACAGATAATAATAGAATCTTACGATTTGTACTTTCAACAGATATAGATTAGGTATTCAATTAAAAAAGCTTACCATTATAATTGATAAGCAAAAGTAAAGGAAACACAATTTCCTTAAATATTGAACTAACAAATTTTACGAATTTCTTTTTCGGAGTGTAAATGAAAAGTTATATTTCTATTTTAAGCCTTTTTTTAATTTTATTATTCTCATCAATTACTTTTAGTCAATCCGTAATAATCAACGAAATATATAATTCAAGTAGTAACGACGAATGGATTGAATTATTAGTTCTGGAAGATGGCTTGGATATGAGAAATTGGAGTATTGTTGATTATAGCTCAAGTGGCGGTGTTCAAGCTCCATTAAACTTTACATCAAATCTTTTGTGGAGTAATTTATCAAAAGGGACTTTAATTGTAATAGGTAGATCTGAAAATACTTTCACGGAGGATACTGATATTTCTGATTATAAGCTAATTGTAAAATCAAATAATGCTTCTTATTTAACTGGAAATGTCTTTCTAATAGCAGGCTCTTCCGAAGCAGTTCAAATAAAAAATAGTATTGGCTCTCATATTCACGGTGTATCGTGGGGAAGTGCAAATTCTGGTACTTTACCACAACCAAAAATTCATTTTACTGAAAGTTCAACAAGTGGCACTTCTAGATTTTTTAATGAAGATGATATATCAAAAATAGGTCTTACAACTAATTGGACAGCAGTTGGGGCTCCAACTCTAGGTGAAGGTAATACAGCAAATAATTTGAGTTGGATTAGCTCTATGCGCTTAAGATTTGAAGGTTCTGGTATAGTTTCCATTACTCCAAATACTGTTTCTGGTGATTCAGTTCTAAATATTGTTTTCAATTATAAACGTGATAGTCAGTTCAATATAAATTCCTTAAAAATAGTTTTCCCAAGCGAGTTTATTTGGTCAAACGAGGTTTCTGATGTTTTAATTTCAGAATTCGATTGCGATATTTCAGTTACTAATGACACAATTTCTTTTGATAATGTTGTATTTACAACCGATTCTATAACAATTGAAATCCAAAACGCTACTTCACCTATCTTTACTGGAATTTACAAATTTGAAATGTTTTCTGGAACAGATAATTCTTTAGGTCTTGTTGGACCAACTCCAACCATTACTGTTTTTGGTGCACCTATTCCAATTGCGGATGTAAAAGTAAATGACCCAAATGGAGTTTCTACCAGAATGGGCGACCTTGTTACTGTGAGAGGAATAATTACTGTTGGTAATGAATTTGGAAGTCCAAGTTACATTCAAGATAACAGCGGGGGAATGTCTATTTACGGACCAGATTTAACAAATGCAGTAAAAGTTGGAGATGAAATTGTCGTTTCTGGAAATATTACTCAGTTTAGTGGACTTAATCAAATTGAAAATCCAATTCTGCACGAAATTTTAAGCAGTGGAAATTCACTTGACATTTTAACCGCAAATCCAACTCAATTAGCTAACGATGGAACTTCAGGAGTTGAAATTTATGAAGGAATGTTAGTGAGAATTAATGGAGTTACAGTAACTGAAACTTCTGGAAGTCAGGTTGCAAGTTGGGAATACAAAAATTATAAACTTACTGGGTCGTCTGAATTGGATATAATAGATGTAAGAATTGATAACAATACAACAATAATTGGAATGCCGGCTCCAGCAGGTGTATTTGATATTGTTGGCGTATTAAGTCAGTATAAAACAGCTTCTCCATTTATTGGTGGATATCAAATTATGCCACGTTTTCCTTCAGATATAATTTCAAATGGACCAATAATAGAAAAATATCCTGAAGAAATTAGTTTAACAGAAAATTCCATTACACTCCAATGGTCTACATTTAGTCCAAGTACTTCTAGAATCCGTTATGGAAAAACCATTAATCATGAAATGGGCATTGTTGAAGTTGATGATTCATTAAGAACGTTGCATTCTGTTACTGTTTCAGGATTGGATATTGCTACAATTTATAATTTGCAAGTTTTTTCAGTCGCTAATTCTGATACAAGTTTTTCTGGAAATATTGTTTCAAGCACAACTTCTAGTTCTTTAACAACTGGTGAGATTAATGTATATTTTAATAAAACTATAGATGAAAGTGTTTCATCTGGGGTGCTTGCCAACAGTAACATTAATTTAAAACAAAAAGTTATAGAAAGAATAAATAATGCAACTCATTCAATAGATTTAGCTATTTATAGTTTGAGTGGTACTGTTGGAGCCGAAGTTGCAACAGCATTGGTAAATGCAAAAAATCGTGGAGTTAAAGTTAGAGTAATTGGCGAATATGATACACGAACAACTGCACCTTGGTCAACTCTTCAAAATAATGGAATTCCATACATTAACGATGCTTATGGACAAAATGACGGTGTTGGACTTTCACATAATAAATTTTACATTTTTGATTACAATGGTGGCGACCAAGATAAAGTTTGGGTAATTTCTGGCTCTTGGAATGCCACTGATCCTGGCACAAATGATGATCGCCAAAATGTTATTGAAATTCAGGATGTTGCGCTTGCTGGCGCATATACTACAGAATTCAATGAAATGTGGGGAAGCAGCACTGAAACTCCAAACTCTTCTTACTCAAGATTTGGTGCCAGAAAATTAAATAATACTCCACATAATTTTATTATTGGTGGAAGAAAAGTTGAAAATTATTTTAGTCCGAGTGACCGAACTACATCTTATATTGGAAAAACTCTTGGAAAGGCTAAAAATACAATTAATGTGGCTCTTCTTACGTTTACCAGAAGGGAACTTGCAGATTCCATTTTATCACTAAAAGATAGAGGTGGAAAATCTAGAGTTATTTTGAGTAATGACACTGATTTAGGAACACAGTTTCAATATCTTGAAAACAATGGAATAGATATTCTAATTAAAGGTGGTGGTGCTGGATTTCTACATCACAAATATGCAATTATTGATGCAGAGCCTTTTGGTAATACTTCATACGTAATAACTGGTTCGCATAATTGGTCATCTGCTGCGGAAAATAGCAATGATGAAAATACATTGATTATTCAAGACAATCAGATTGCAAATTTTTATCTTCAAGAATTTACAGCAAGATATTACGAAGCGGGTGGTTTAGATTCAATAGTTGTTACTTCAATTGATGATAATATAATTCCATCTGAGTTTTCTTTATCCCAAAATTATCCAAATCCATTTAACCCAAGTACAACAATAAATTATTCAATTCCTCATAGCACTGAATATCATTCTGTGCAGCAAACAACATTGAAAATTTTTGATATTCTTGGAAGGGAAGTAATTACACTTGTAAATAAAGTTCAATCTCCAGGAAATTATTCTGTTAAGTTTAATGCTTCAAATTTAACAAGTGGAATTTATTTCTGCAGAATGCAAGTAAACGATTTCATCGCAGTTAAAAAAATGATTTTGATGAAATAAGGTTTGATTTAGAGTAAGTTAAAATATTAACTAGTTAATTTTTCACTAATTAAGAGGAAATAAAATGAGTAAAATCTTCAAATTATTTACGTTTTTAATTCTATTTGCAGGATTAACAATGCTTAACGCACAAGTATTTATTACTGAGATTGCGGATCCAAACAATAATGCAGGTGGCAGATACATTGAGCTATATAATGCTGGTGCAACAGCAGTTAACTTTACAGAAGGCTCAAACTGGCGTATAGATAAATATACAAACGCTTCCGCAACTGTTAGTCAAACACTAAACCTAACAGGTACTATTCCAGCTGGAGGATTTTATATAATTGCTACTGGAATTGTTGATGGTGATTTTTTAGCACTTTATGGTGTTGATGCTGACCAATTTGATGGTGCAGATAATCATGTAGCAGGAAGTAATGGCGATGATAATCTAGAGCTTTATGATGGTACAGGAACATTGATTGACCAATTTGGTGTGCCTGGGGAGGATGGAACAGGAACAACTCATGAATTTGAAGATGGCAGAGCCGAAAGAGTTGCAACTGTAACTTCAGGTAATGCACTTTGGAATATTGCAGAATGGAATATTGATAGCGATGCTCCAACAGGTGATGGACCTCAAGATGCACCAAGTGCTTTCGATCCAAGAGTATGGATTGGTGCTGGAAGTAGCCCAGTTAATCCTGAACCAACAAATCATATTTCTAGTTTTACGGCAATAGCAAATGGCTATGATGAGGTTGATCTGACTTGGACAGAAAATGATGGTGCACAAATTCCAGCTGGTTATTTAATAAAATCAAGTACAGTAAGCTATGCATCTATTGAAGCACCAGTTGATGCTATTGCTGAAGCAACAGATACTGATATGTCCGATAATTCTGGCGCTGTAAATGTTGCTCACGGAAGTAGCTCATATAGTTGGACTGGATTAGATGGATCAACAACTTTCTATTATAAAGTATATCCGTATTCAAATAGTGGTACTGATATTGATTATAAAACTGATGGGACAGTTCCTGAAAGTAATGCTACTACAGATGCAGCACCAGTATTGCCAAATTTAATAATTAATGAGTTTTTAGCAGATCCAGATGCAACAAATGGAGATGCAAATGGCGATGGAGTTGTTAATACTACTCAAGATGAATTTGTAGAAATTGTAAATAAAGAAGGAAGTAGTGTTGATATAAGTGGCTATACAATAGCAGATGGAAATGGAATTAGGCATACATTTCAAGCTTCTACTATTATTCCCGATGGTGGGTCAGTTGTTGTTTTTGGAGGTGGAACCCCAACAGGAATAAAAGGAACGGTAGTGGTTGCTAATGATGCAACAGCTACACTAAGCTTAAATAATGGTGGAGACATTATAACTTTTAAGGATACTTTAGGCAATATAATAGATACTTATACATATGGTGCTGAAGGTGGAGAAAACGAATCATTAGCAAGAAATCCAGATTACACAGGTGACTTTGTAAAACATTCAACAATTCTAACTAATGCAGTTTTATTTTCTCCAGGTAGAGTTAATTTAGATAATCTTCCATTTATTGATGAACCTACTCCAACTTCTAAAGATTTAAATTTAACATTTGAGGATAATTCTGAAGTAACAAAATGGAGTCATTGGGATGAAGCAAATCTTTATACAACAGAAGCGTTTGATGCTACAGGTGGTGTTGATGGCAGTGGTGCATTAATGTTAGGTGATGCTGGTTATGGCATGATTGATAAAAGGAAAGTTTATGCAACACCTGGAAAAAACTTTTCATTAAGAGTTGCAATTAAAACTCAAGGTTGGGCAGTTCCTGGCACTTATCCTTTATCAATTTCTGTTGAAGGCATTGCAACAGTAACACCTGTGCTAATAAATTCTGATTCAGGTTTTACAACTTTTAATATTTCTGGTTTAGTTACAAGTGACTCTGGATATATTAGAATTGCTGGAAGTAATACAGCTGGACAAAATTATATTTGGATTGATAATTTAGTATTTGATGATGATATAACTGTAGTTCAAGCACCAAACCTAATCTTTTCAGAATATATTGAAGGAAGCAGTAATAATAAAGCTATAGAAATATACAACGCAAATGGTGGCGATGTAGATTTAAGTGAATTTAGAGTAATTCGTGCAAATAATGGTGCTGTTGCTTTAAGTGATTCACTTGTCCTTTCTGGAACATTAGGTGCTGGTGATGTTTTTGTAATTGGAAACTCATCTGCTGTTTCTCAAATTCTTGATGTTTCAGATATAACTTCAACATTAACATACTTTAATGGTGATGATTTTATGGGCTTGCAGTTTAATAAAGCCGGTATTTGGGAAACCATCGATGTAGTTGGCTTACTAGGAGAAGATCCTGGTGCAGGCTGGAAAGTTGCTGGAGTTACTGATGCAACAGCAAATCATACTTTAGTAAGAAAAGAATCAGTAACCATTGGTAACAAAGATTGGGCTGTATCAGGCGATACAACTACTGGAAGTTCAGAATGGATTGTATATGATAATGATGTTTTTGAATATCTTGGACAACATCCAGGTGGAAGTGTTGACCCAAATAACGAACCTCTAATTGCTGCTCCAACACCAACAGTTGATTCAGCTAATGTTATTTCTCTATTTAGTAATGTTTATAATAATGCTATTGTAGACACTTGGTCAGCAAGTTGGGATGTTGCTGATGTAGCCGATACACAAGTTGTTGGTAATGATACAAAATTATATACAAATTTAGTTTACGCAGGTATTGAAACAACTTCACTAGTTATTGATGCAACTGCAATGACTCATTTTCATATGGATATTTGGACACCAGATCCAACAGTTGACCCAGCAGTCTTCAAAATTAAATTGGTTGATTTTGGTGCTGATGGTGCATGGAGCGGTGGTGATGATGTAGAATATGAAATTACTCTTTCTGCAGCAACTACTCCTGCTTTAGCTACTGGCGAATGGATTTCTATAGACCTTCCATTATCAGATTTTACTGGACTTACTACAACTGAACACATGGCTCAGTATATAATTTCTGGTGACTTAAAGACAGTTTATGTTGATAATATATACTTTTATAAAGCTTTAAATCCTATCCATTTTTCAAATTATGAATCTGGTCTTGGTGATTGGGCTGGATATTCTGTAGCAAGCACAAATGCTTGGGTTCAAAAAACTGGTACTGGCGCTAATGGTACATCTGGGTTTGCGGAAATGAATGGATATCAAGAAGATGTGATAAGTAATGATTATTTAATTGCTGGTCCATTTAACTTAAATGATTATACTGGTGAGTATTTAGAATTCTGGTCAGCTGCAAAATATGGTGGTTTTGAGAAGGAATTAACTTTAGAATATTCAACAAATTATGATGGAACATCTGATCCATCTACTTTCACTTGGACTGAACTTACTTTTACTCGTCCAATAGATAACAATGACACATGGACAAATTCTGGGAAAGTAAATTTAGCTGATATTACTTCTGATGCAGTTTATTTTGCATTCCATTATTTAAGTGATGGAACAAAAGGACGTTGGAAAATTGATGAAGTTGGTATTTATGGAACACCAGAAGAGGGTGTTGATTTACCTCCAGTTGTTGAAAGTGTTAACAGAACAGTTCTTATTCCAGATGCAAATCAAAATACAGAAGTTACTGCAATAGTAACTGACGACAAAGGTGTTTCTGCAGTTAGTTTAATTTACAGTAATGATGGATTAGTTTTTAATTCTGTTGCAATGAGTAACACTACAGGAAATACTTGGGTTGGTTATGTGCCAGAATCACTTTATAACGATGGTGATTTGTTTGGATATTTTGTTGGTGCTATGGATAATAGCGGAAAAACTGATACATCCGATATTATTATGTTATTTGCAGGTAATACTCCAATAGATAATATTAAAATACAAAATGAAGATGGTGCACTTGAGTTTACAGGACTCATGGCAAGGGTTACTGGAACCGTTTCTGCAGGAAGTGGTATTTATTCAACAGGTAGAATTGAAGCATATATGCAAGATTCTACTGCAGGTATTTTAGTTATTGCTTTTGGAACCGAAACTCCAGTTATGGTTGAAGGTAACAATTATACTGTTACTGGAAAAATAATTCAATATAACGGTTTAATTGAAATTGAACCAGTTACTCCAGCAACTGATATAGTTGATAATGGTGCTGTTACAGCTCTTGTTCCAAAAGTACTTTCAATTTTTGAAATTAACGTTGACCCAGAAAATTATGAAAGTCAACTTGTTAGTATAAAAGGTGCAGAGTTATCTTCAAGCACTGCTTGGTTAGTTGGAAGTTCATCTGGTTCTACAATGAAAATATACACAAATACTGATACTTTAGACCTTAGAGTTGATGCTGATACAGATATTTGGGGAACTGATTCTCCAGAATTTCCACAAGATATTACTGGTGTTTTAGGGCAATATGATTCAAGTACTCCTTTTTATTCTGGTTATCAATTAATGCCTAGAAGACTTTCTGACTTTGAAACAGCAGTTTCAGTTGATGATAAAAATGGCATTCCATCTGTGTATGCATTAAATCAAAACTATCCAAATCCATTTAATCCTAGTACTAAAATTCAATTTAGTATTCCAGAAAATGGAATGGTTACATTAAAAATATTTGATATTCTAGGAAGAGAAGTTATGACTCTTATCAATGAAGAATTACCAGCTTCTTACCAAACTATAGAATTTAATGCATCAAGCTTAACAAGTGGAGTTTATTTCTACAGAATGCAAGTAAATAATTTCACTTCAGTTAAAAAGATGATTTTGATGAAATAGTATCAAAATAAATTATTCAAAAAGCCCAATTCTCAATAGAATTGGGCTTTTTTATATTTCCCCAAATAGCGGATAAACTATCCCATTAAAAGACATAAAAAACTTGTTTTATTTTCGTATAATAATTAACTTGCATACAGTGTTGAGGAATGCTTGTAAAAGGGCAAACTGCATATTAAATAGTTTCTAATATTTTTTGAAACTTGGCTTATTATACAATTATCATTTTCGGAGGGAAAATGAAATATTACAAAATTCTATCACTTACCATTATAATTCAATTAATAGTTATTACAATCCTCTCTAATGCACAAGATATTTGTGGACCATACACTACAGTGGAATGTCTGCAGGGGATCTATTTCTCATGTGTACAAACTCCTAATTAAAAACGCAATTTTCTAACTTTTATACTTTTTGATGTTTTTTACAATAGGTTAGAATTATAGTCTTTACTCACTCAGGCGATAGATGAGAATAAATATTTTGATAAATATCAATAATTATTTATGGAGGTAATATGAAAAAAAAGAACGGATTTTTAGTGTTGTCACTATTAATTTCCCTTTTTTATGTTCGAGAGGTTCATGCGCAATTAATTACTGTCATGAAATTAAATTCTAATATTGCCATTGATGGACAACTTGAAGAATCTTTTTGGGATCTCACAAATCAAATTTCAATAAATCTTGGTAGCTCTAACAATACAGCAAACTTTGGGGTATTGTGGGATGAGAACTATTTATACATAGGTGTGAATGTTTTAGATGGAACCCTTTGTAAGACTGATGGTAATAGTTGGTATAGTGATGGTATTGAAATTTGTATTGACGGTGATAATAGCAAAGGCACAACTCTTGATCAATATGATCGGCTTTTTGCCAAACCTGTTAAAAGTTATTGGATTCAAGAATTAGATGAACGCTATGAAGGTATAATTCATCAATGGAAAGAAACCAATGATGGGTATTCAATGGAGTTTGCAATTCCCTGGACTAATTTTGATATCAGTCCGACAACCGGTGTTAATATTGGACTTAACATCGCTGTAAATGATGATGATGACAGTACAACAGATTATCGTTCATCTCAATTAGTATGGTCAGGTAATGCAAATTATTTTAATGACCCTTCAACTTGGGGTACACTTAATTTATCTAATCAAATTGTTTCATATGCGGGGGATTATTTGGCATTATTAAATCCTAATGGAGGCGATTTTTGCATCAATAATAAAACAACAGAAATAAATTGGGTTAGTAATGGAATATCAAATATTGATCTGGATTATAGTACGGACAATGGTAGCAGTTGGAATTCTATTGCAACACATATATCAGCCAGTTTAGAGTCATATAGTTGGAGTGTATATGCAACTCCATCAAAAGAGTGTCTATTAAAAATCTCTGATTCAGAGAATGCATCGGTAAACGATATAAGTGAAAGCCAATTTTCAATTTCTAGTTCTTTATCTTCAGTAGGTCCGTTTATTAGAGATGATTGGCAAGTTTTTAAATGGCCATATAATGCATATTATCCTGAAGATGCTGATGGAATAAATGGACATGTGGGTAATGCTTGTGGCCCTACTGCAGTAGCAACTGTATTACATCACTGGGAATACCCAATTGTTGGGTTTGGTGATACAACTTTTACATATTATTATGGTGGGCCAACATATTCTGCAAATTTTGGTGCTACAACTTATAATTATGATAACATGCCTAATGGTTTATCAATTAATAGTACCGAAGCAGAGTACACTGATGCCGCCACATTGTTTTATCATGCTGCTACAGCAATATTTTCAAAAGGTGCTGATATTTATGGTGCATCCAAATCAATGAAACGTTTCTTTAATTATAACAGTAGTATTGCCTATAGAAATGATTATACACGTGCAGAATGGATTGAATTAATTCAAAATGATTTAGATAACGGAAGGGTGATTTTAATGGCTGGATTGACTCCTGAAATTGTTGCCGGCTGGCACGGAGGAGGAGGTGCAGGACACTTTTACCATATCGATGGATATAATGAAAATGGTGAATTTCATGTAGACTATAATATGGGATCTAATGGCTTTTTCGATGCCGATAGCTTCCCAGGGTATTCTACTAACCATGTAATATTAACCGGCCTGGAACCCAACTTTAACGGCAAAGAACTATCCCTCCAAACTCATAATGAAGGTGAAATTTTAAAAACCAGTGAAGTTTCTGAAATTATTTGGAATAGTACAAATGTTTCTGATATTAGAATTGAATATACCATTGATAATGGTAAAAATTGGGAGGTGATTACTAACAGCACTTCTACTTCTAATGGGAGTTATAATTGGACAACTCCTGTTGTTAGTACTGATGAATGCAAAATTAAAATAATAGATGTTAGCGATATTAATGTTTATGATAAAAGCAATGATGTATTTTCAATTAAACCTTATGAATTAAAGCTAAGTAGTCCAAATGGTGGTGTCTATTATGTTCCTGGGTATTCAATCCCAATTAGTTGGGAGAATTCTCCTATAAGTAATATCAAGATTGAATACACAACTAATAATGGGGATGGCTGGAATGTAATAGCAACAAATGTAGATGCAAGTTTAAGAATCTATGATTGGGTTATTCCTAATACCATTTCCAATCAATGTGGAGTGAAAATTTCAGATATTTCAAATCCATCAGTCTTTGATGAAAGTGATGATACTTTTGAAATAGGAATTGCAAATGATATTGGTGGACCTTATACTACTGATGACAACACTATTTTACTACTTCACTTTGATGATAATCTAGAGGAAGAGGCATCTAACTATTCGTTAGAGGAGCATGGAAATACAATATCATTCATTTCATCGCCTGTCTTAGGTTTAGTTGATGCTATATATTTCGACAATAGCAATTCATATCAAAAGTCTTATATAACAGTCCCTTATTCCTCCAAACTGAGTTTAACTGGTAACTGGACTATTGAGTTATGGTTCTATATTAAAGAATGGGATCAAAGCCATAACAATTGGCCAGAGCTAATTCGACTTCCAACAATTGATTGGGATGCAAATTACTTCCTGGAATTATCTTCCACAGATGCAAGACTTAACTATGGTTTTAATAGTACTAATGGTATTAAGAAAGTATATTCTTCACAGAACAGTATCACTATAGGTAAATGGTATCATATTGCATTAATAAATGATTATGATAACAGTACACTTAAATTAATTTTACACGATAAAGATTGCATTAAGCTTGAGGAGCAATCGTCAACTTACACTGCTGGTACAACAATAAGTACTGGAACTGAAGACCTAAAAATTGGGTATGGGCTTTTTAGTCGTAGTTGGTTTAATGGTTATATGGATGAAGTAAGGATTAGTAATGTTGTTAGAGTTTTCAATAGTGCCCCTGTTCTTTCTGATATTCCTGACCAAATAGTGAGCGAAGGTGGTAGTTTTACTAAAATTAACTTGAATAATTTCGTAACTGATCTCGATAATTCTGATAATGAAATAACATGGAGCTATAGTGGGAATATAAATTTAAGTGTTTCAATTAATAGTAGTCGGGAAGCCACAATTACATCATCCAATGCAGAGTGGAATGGAAGTGAGACTATTTCGTTTATTGCAACAGACCCAAGTGGTGCAACGGCAAGTGATAATGCAACATTTACAATTACTCCAGTAAATGATTCACCAGTCGTAAATAATCTTCCAAATCAAACGATTAATGAAGGAAGTAGTTTTACAACAATTCAATTAGACAATTATGTTACTGATTCAGATAATTCTGATAGCGAATTATCTTGGAGTTATAGTGGTACAAATGAGTTAGTTGTAACAATTGATAATAATAGAGTTGCCAGTATTACAGTACCAAATATCGAATGGAATGGTAGTGAAATTATTATGTTTGTTGCAACAGACCCAAGTGGTGCAAGTGGAAGCAACCAAGCAACATTTACAGTTTCAAATGTCAATGATGGTCCTGTGATAAGTAATATTGCAGATCAAACAATCGACGAAGGAAGTAGTTTTGCAACTATTAAATTAGATGATTTTGTTACAGATATAGACAATGACGATTCGGACATTATCTGGACTTTTGGCGGTAATAATGATTTGTCTATTGAAATTGATGAAAATAGAATTGCCACAATTACAACACCAAATGAAGATTGGTTTGGAAGTGAAACAATATCATTTACAGCGAAAGACCCTGGAAGTGTCTCAGATAGTAAAGATGTAAAGTTCACTGTTAATGCAATAAATGATCCGCCATTAATTAGTGATGCTCCTGCACTAATTGAATTTGTCTCAGACACTAGTTTCACAATTGATATTTTAAAATGTGTTTCAGATGTGGAGACAGTAAATGATTCTCTTATTTGTGAATTCAGAGTTGATTCAGATTCAATACATTATTCTTATGATGATGGAACTGGAATACTCACACTTAGTGCTGAGATAGAATTTGGTGGTGAGGGAAATTTAATTTGGAGTGTAAGTGACTCAGAAGCAATAGTTAAAGATACAATCCACATTGCAGTTGAAAAAGCTGTTGTTATTGGGGTTAATGATGAAATGATAATCCCAGATGAGTACGTACTTCATCAAAATTATCCAAATCCATTTAACCCAAGTACCATGATTAAATATGGAGTTCCTGAACAAAGTAATATTAGAATTGAAGTATTTAATATGCTTGGTCAACGTGTTGGTTTATTAGTTAACTCAGAAAAATCAGCTGGATATTATGAAACAACTTGGAATGCAGCAAACTTACCAAGTGGAATTTATTTAATAAGCATTAAAGCGGATGGCTTGAACTCTAAAAAGAATTTTACACAAATTAAAAAAGCCCTTTTATTGAAATAGTGTCAAAATAAATTATTCAAAAAGCCCAATTCTCAATAGAATTGGGCTTTTTTTTTTGTAGAAATTTATAGTTATAAATAATCCTATATTATCGAGAAAGATGTTACTTTTAAATAGTAATTATTTCTTTTATTATGGACTTAGCATGAAAAAAATTATAATAATTTTATTTTTAATAGCAATTACCATTTCTGCTCAAAATCATTTTAATAAAGGTGTTAATTTAACATCGTGGTTTCAAGTTGATAGTCCGCAACAAATCCAATTTACTAAGTATACTAAACAAGATTTTATAAACATAAAATCACTTGGATGTGATGTAATCCGCTTGCCAATTAATTTGCATTCAATGACTGATGGAACAACTGAACACAATTTAGACCCTTTGTTCCTTTCATTTTTAGATGAAGTTGTTGATTGGGCAGAGGAATTAAATATTAATATTATATTAGATAACCATTCTTTTAATCCAGCAGTAAACACAGATGGAAGTATTATCCAAACATTAATTCCAGTTTGGAAAAATATGGCGGAGCATTTCAAAAATAGAAGCAATAACATTTACTTTGAAATTTTGAATGAACCGCATGGAATTTCAGATGCAAATTGGAATGCAATACAACAAGCAATAATAATGGTAATTAGGCAAATAGATGCCATTCACACAATTGTCGTAGGTCCAGCAAATTGGAACAGTTATTCAAGTCTGGACGATATGCCAATTTATACAGACAAAAACTTGATTTACACTTTCCATTTTTATGACCCGTTTTTATTCACTCATCAAGGTGCAAGTTGGACTGAGCCATCATTAGTACCTTTAGCAGGAATGCCTTTTCCATATAATGTAAATGCTATGCCAACTTTTCCAGCAGAATTAAACGGAACTTGGATACAAAGTTCTTATAATAATTATATAAATGATGGAACTGTCGCAAAAGTTAAGGAATTAATAGATATTGCAGTTAAGTTCAAAAATGATAGAAATGTAGAAATATTTTGTGGTGAGTTTGGAGTTTATATTCCAAATAGTAATAATGAAGATAGAGTTTTATGGTATGAAATTGTTAGAAAATATTTTGAAGAAAAAAATATTTCGTGGACAATATGGGATTATCAAGGTGGTTTTGGATTATTTGAAAAAGATTCGGAAGAGATGTTTAATTATGATTTGAATACTCCACTGATAAATGCATTGGGTTTTAATGATATTCCACAAACAGAATATATTAAAACGCAAGAATCCTCTCCATTTTTGATTTATAGTGATTACGTTGAAAATGGAATTACAAACTCAAGTTATAATGCAAATGCAACATTAAATTTTTATTCTACAAGTTCGCCTTATAGTGGAAAATATTGCATAGAATGGAAAAGTCCAAAACAATATGATTTTATTGGTTTTGATTTCATTCCAAACAAGGATTTATCTCTTTTTGCTAATATTGGCTCAAATATTTATCTTAGTTTGATGGTAAAAGGTGATACTCCAAATTCTAAATTTCATATTCGATTTGTTGATTCAAAAACAGATATTCCAGAAGATCATCCTTGGAGAATGAAATTTACAATTGAAGATAACGAGAGTACAAAATGGGATAATCAATGGCATAAATTGAAAATTCCACTTTCAATGTTTAGTGAGCAAGGCTCTTGGGATAATAATCAATGGTATAATCCAATTGGTGCATTTGATTGGAGTGATGTTGATAATTTTCAAATTGTTGCCGAAGTTCAAGATTTAAGTGGAAGATTATTTGAATTTGACAATATTGAATTTGTTGATATTACCACTGGAATTAAAGCGGATGATGTACCAACAGAATATAAATTATCACAAAATTATCCAAATCCATTTAATCCAAGCACAACAATTAAATATTCAATTCCACGCAGCACAGAATACCATTCTGTGCAACATACATCATTAAAAGTATTTGATATTCTCGGTCGTGAAGTTGCAACGCTTGTAAATAAGCACCAAAAAGCTGGAAATTATGAAATAATTTTTAATGCTGCTTCTCTTTCTTCGGGAGTTTATTTCTACAGATTGCAAAGCGGAAGTTTTGTTGAAAGCAAGAAGTTGATTTTAATTAAATAGCAATTATTGTGTGATTAGAAATTGAAAAAATAAAGGCAAGTTAATTAAAACTTGCCTTTATTGAAAAATTACATCTCTTTTTCAGCTTCTAAAAGTCGTCCATCTACAAATAAGCCTTTTTCAATATGTAGTTTTCTGATATAAACTACACCTTTTTCACTGTGAGGTTCACCAAAAACTGTATGACAAGATTTTAATCCACCCAAAAATTTTCGTTTATCAGAAATATATACTAAATCACCAACCTCAGCGGCCATTTTGTGCATATCATGTTTTGAAAAATTGATTATATCTTCATTGTCATTTTCAGCCAATTTCCAGTTAACAATAGCATTTTCACCTTCGCGTTCATTTAGTTTGCTGCCTTTAAACCATTCTTTAGCTTGATGAATTGACCAAATTGTTAATCCTAAAGTTTGTGCTTTTGCGTCATATTTTACATAGTAGGTAGTTGCAAGGGCAACTAATCCAGACATTAAAATTGTTATTAAAAGTAGTGGTACCAAAGGCACAATTGAAAGGCTAAATAATGCAGTAAATATATCAAAAACAACAACGATAACAATAAAAGCTATAACTCCAAACATTATTGATTTATGATGAGCATTTTTTCTAATTATTTTAACAAACGTTTTTAATTGTCTTTGGAACACAGTGGCTAAAATTGCAACAGAAGAAGTGACTATTAAATTATAAAGTGCTGCCATATAAGTAAATGGATGAACAGGGTCATATGGAGTTCCTTGAGCAAGTGGACCAATTAATTCCAGAGGATATCTGTTACCTAAAAGCATTAAGCCTATTCCACCTATAACAGTTGTAATTAATCCAGCAGGAGTAAATCTTTTCCAAAAAACACCAAAGAAAATTGCAACCATTAATGGTGGAGTTAATGTTGCATGGAAAAATGCATGTGCTTGATAAACTGTTGGGTAAGAACTAAACGCATAAACAGCTAGTACTCCAAGTAAAGTAAAACCAACAGTAGCACTCCGTGCAACAACCATGGCTCTTTTTTCATCAACCTTTTCTTCTTTTTTTACTTTTTTCAACCAGATTCTTAACGGTCTATCAACATCATTTACCCAAATAGCTGCCGCTGCGTTTACCAAAGTTGATACTGTTGACATTAATGCTGCCGCAATTGCTGCAATTACAAATCCAAAGACTCCCGGGCCTGTTAAAATATTTGCAATTACGACAAAAACTTCATCTGCTGCAGTTCCTGCAGGAATAATAGTAGGAAATTTAACAGAAATTGCTTTTGCAACCCAACCTCCTCCACCAACAACAATTGCAGAAAGAGGAAGCATAAAAAGAATATTTACTGTAGCGGCTTTTCTTCCTTCGTGAACACTTTTTGTAGCCATAAAACGCATTATTAAGCCCATGTTCATAAATAAAAATCCAACCGAGCCAGCAATTCCATCCTCCCAAAATGTTCCAACCGAATTAAACTCAGATGGGGAGTTAAAGTGAGCAAGTGGAAGTTTCCAAGTGGTAGGCAATAAATTCCAAAATGAATCCCAACCGCCGACATATGCAATTCCGAGAAAAAAGACAATAAATCCAGCAGTCATAAGCATTAATCCTTGTACAAGGTCGGTAAAAATAACTGCGGTTTGTCCACCAAAAGTTATATAAGCACCAGTAATAACTGCCGTAATCCAAATTAAGCCCATTAGGGTAATATGAAATTGAATTCCAAAGAAAGTAAGATATTCAGGCATAAGTGGCATGATAGCTTTTCCTAATGTTAAGAACCCAATACCAACATATCCTACTAAATAGAGAAGTTGTAAAATGGTTACTAAGAACCTTGCTGATGGAGAAAATCTTCTTTCAAAATATTCTGGAATGGAACGTACTCGTGAGTATATAATTATTGGTAGCCATCCGAAGAGAAAAAACGGGACGAAAAACCAATCATTTATATAGGACATTGATGAAGAAAATCCATACTTAAAACCCATAGCGGAGTATTTAATGAAACTATGGCTACTAATTCCAGTAGCTACAATTGACATTGCAATTATCCACCATGCAAATCTTTTTCCGCCAAAAAAGAAATCATTTGTATCTTTATTATATTTTGCAAAATAAGTACCAAAAAGTAACATTGCTATCATGTAAACAACGAGAACAACCCAATCTAATTCTGTTCCTATACTGTGTATTTGATTCATTAATTCCTCATAAGTAAAGTGCTGCGATAATTAAAAAAGCGTGAATTGCTACAAAATAAAAATAACCGAAAATTAGCACTTTCCACCAAAAACGATCTTTTTTTAAGCGCATATCGATTGCCTTGGTTCTTCTGATTAAAATCATTCCACCAAGAAAAAAGATTCCACCACCCACATATAAGTATAGAAAGGGAAACCAAGTGTTAAAAAAATCAACCATAAACATTCCATTTTTTATTGAAAAACGTTTACGAATTTACATAAATTAACAACGGGTTGAAAGAGTTTGGTCGTTTTTATGACAGTTTTTATTGTCTGTAAGTATGAATAATAATATGAGTCTGGTCTAAAAAGGTTTTTCCCGTCATTGCGAGGAACGGAGTGACGAAGCAATCTTTTGATTTTGCGCTAAATTCGACAGATTGCTTCGCTCCGCTCGCAATGACATTATTCAATAGAACCTTTTTATAGTAGACTCATAATATAAAATATTATTATAGTTATTAAAATCGCAGATTAACGGACTTACATATCAATCTGCGCTAATTAATAATTTTAGATTTGTCTATTTAGGATAAAAAATAGCGGGTCAATTCATAATATTAGTTGAAGAAAATACTATAAATTATATAAATAATCATTCCAACGAATGATAAAATAATGGAACCAACTAATATCATAAATGGCATATCAGACCAACTTATTTTGTTTTGGGATAAACTTGACATATTATTTGCCTTGTATTTTTATTATGTAAATATAAAATCAGTAAGTTTGTATTGATTGATAACCATACTACTATAAAAATATTGGAGGACTTCTTGGATTTGAATGCGAATAATAATTTGCAAACTCATTTATTGGGTGTGTAGTAATTGGGAAAACAAATAAATATGATATCGTGCTACTATCTGCATAAAGAAGAAAATAGTTTAAACTATAATTCTGTAACTCTTTTTCGCCGGAAAGTAATCTTTCAAAATTTCTGTCAATTAATTTGGGTGAAATAATAAATTCTATGCTTGATAGAATTGTGGCATTATTTGGATAATTGAAATCTAAAGGATTTTTTGATTCGTTAAATTTTAAATGTAGAGGCAGAAATATTATTGTAAATGTTAAATAAATAAAAAATGCAATGGAGATTTCTCTTCTGTTTTGTTTGCTTAATCTTTTTGTGAAAATCATGGAAATATTCTAAAAATTGTCATATCAAAATTATCATTAAAAAAATGACAAAACAAAATGAGAAATTAAATATTTTGAAAAGAAGTGATTTAATAAGTTTTGAATTAAAAAGGACAATTAGTACTATTACATTCTAAAAATTATTAATTACTTAAAAGAGAAAATGAGTTCAAAAAAAATATACCATTTATTAGCGTTTTATAAATTTGTTAATGTATCAAATCCAGAAAATGAAGTGAAAAAGCTAAATATATTTTGTAACGATATTGGCATGAAAGGCAGAATATATATTGGTGAAGAGGGAATAAATGCACAATGTTCAGTTAATAATGGACAAAAACAAGCACTAATACTTTATTTGGAATCGAATACTTTCTTTAATAATATACCAGATATTGAAACAAAATCTACTCCAGTTTCGGAGCATCAATTTCCTAGAATGATTGTTAGATATAAAAAAGAAATAGTGGGACTTGGAGAGATTTATAATGCCTCAGAAATTGAAGGATCTAAGTTCAAAATTAGTACAGATGAATTTAAAAAAATTATTGACACTGGAAATAAGGATGACTATTTAATTCTAGATATGCGTAATAATTATGAATATGATCTAGGTCATTTTAAAAATGCACAACCAGCTGGAACAATGACATTTAGGGAAACTGAAAAATACATTGCAAATTATAGAGAAAGCGCTGGTGACAAAGAAGTAATTATGTATTGCACTGGGGGAATTAGATGCGAAAAATTAGCTGTATTGTTAAAAAATTCTGGAATGGAAAAAGTTAAACAGCTTGATGGTGGTGTTATTAAATATACCAATCTCCATAATGATGGAAATTGGTTAGGCAATTTATACACCTTTGATGATAGAGTTTCAACATACATTGGCGATAACAAAACGCATACTGTAATTGGAAAATCTCATTATTCTGGTAAACCGGCAGAAGATATGTTTAATTGTAGATATGCAATTTGCAATCGACAAATAATAGCCAAGCCAAAAGAGTACAAAGAGCATTTTGGATTCTGCTCTGGAAAGTGTTTAGATGAAGCAGTTAATGATTTAAATATTCGTAATGTTGATTTTGATGGTTTTGATTACAATGAATTGCGCAATAAAGTGAAAAAGGGAATTGAGAGCAAGGATAATGTAATTCAACTAATTTCGGAACATTTGTCAGAAAAGCTCTCCAAAATAGATTTTAAAACTAAAACTTCTGTTCAATTGGGAAACTATTCCTAACTAAAAGAAATAGTTAAAATAGTGAAAACTTTTTAAGCATATTATAAATATGCTTCTTAAAAGAATTGGGCTTGTTTTTTCTCTTTTATTTAATGAGTTCACTCCAAATGGATTTCTTCGGAGCTTCGCTCCACTCACAAAGACAGTCAGGGGAATATTATTTTTGGAGTGAACCATAAAATAAATAATGATATTAAATGGTTATTATCATTATTTTAATAACGTGTTCATTTATAAATATTTAAAAGGAGAACAAATGAGAAAAATAAATGTATTTACCTTCTTCTTAATTCTAATTCCATTTATTATTACTAATACTTCTCTTAGTCAAACAAATTACACTCGACTTAGTGGTTTTCAGAATAGTCCATATTTTGAAGAACAAATTCTAAGCCTTAACTATCCAAATGAAATTAAAATACATATTAATGCTCCTTCTCCTGCTATGTTCAATCCCGATAAACCAATTTCGATCGCATTGTTTGCGCTTCCAAACGGAAATACTACGGAGCAAACAATCGGTAAAATAATGGAACCTGGTGACGATTGGCATTTCGATATTCAACATATTGGAGCACAAACTAGGTTTTTGCGAAATCATTTAACCGAAAGTAATCTTGTAACAGTCTATCTTGAAAATGAACAAAAAAGCTGGCCGACTTGGAAGGCAAAATATTCAAATCACGATGAAATTATTAAAGGACTTGTCGATTACATCCGAAGTATTTTTAACGAATATGAATCTACAGTTATTTTAACTGGGCATAGTGGTGGTGGAAGATTTTCATTTAGTTTTATGGATGCATATTCAGAAATTCCAACATTTGTTAAACGAATATCATTTTTGGATAGCAATTATGGATATGAGCACACATATGGCGATAAAATGATAAACTGGCTAAATTCCAGTTCGGATAACTTTTTATCCGTTTTTGCATACAACGATAGCGTGGCTCTTTATAATGGCGCTCCAGTTGTTAGTGCTACTGGTGGAACTTGGTACAGAAGCAGATTGATGAAAAATTATATGTCATCGTTTTATACTTTTACTGATTCAGAAGATACCGAGTTTATTAAATACGAAGCATTAAATGGACGTATAAAAATAATATTAAAGAAAAATCCACAACAATTAATTTTGCACACAGTTCAAGTTGAAAGAAATGGATTTATTCAAGGAATGGTCTCTGGAACTGAGCTTGAAGGAGTTGATTACAATTATTATGGAGAAAGAGCTTATTCGCAATACATTCAAAAAAGTATAAATGCTCCAGAACAATTAAAAATTCCTCCCCGTCCTTTAGATGCTATTACAGGTTCGCAGTTTATGAATAGTGTTTCAAATTTAAGTTTTGAAGATAGAGAAAATAGAATTTATGATGAAATATCAAAAGGAAATATTCCAGATTTTTTACGATCTTTAACCAAAATTGAAACTACTTTTAATGATGCAAACGGAGTAAATCATTCCGTTATTTATGAAGTAATGCCAGATTATCTTGCAATTGGCTCCAATGAAGATTTTTGCAGAATTCCAATGGGACCAATTACAGCACAAAAATTAGCCGATTTATTTGGTGCCGCAATGCCAACTAGTAAAATAGTGGATAATATTTATGCAAATTGTGTTACAAAATTAGCTCCACAATTTTATACTCCTGTTGGAAATGAAAATGAACTTGTAGCAAAATTTGTTTTACATAATAAAGATATTGAGGAACAAAGAATTTCAAAAGGTGGAGAACTTGGGCAGCTAACTGGTGGAATAAAAAAAGATATAATTCTTAGCAATAAAATTGTAGATCCAACACGTACGCATCATGTTGTAATTTATGGTTGGCATCAGCTTAATGGTTCGCCCATTCAACCAGTTTATAACGGACATATCAATACATATGTGGATTACAGCCACGGAATTCGTTTTATAAATTCTCAAATGTTAATTGATTCGGTTGTAACCGATTACAAAAATATTCTCACAGATGGAGTTTTATATAAAATATTAAGTAACGAAACTGGAGCAATGGAACAGCCAAGTTATTTAAAAGTTGATGGAATTCCAGAAACACCAAAATCCTTTGGAGTAATTAACAGTGGTGCGGATGAACTTAAAATTGTTTTAACTGAAGATTCCAATGTGGAATCATATAAAGTATTTTTAAGCAATGATGGAATTAATTTTAATGATGCAATTTCATTAAATCCAGATAATTTGATTATAACAAGTTTAACAGAGGATAATATTTATTACATTAAACTAAAAGCTATTAATCAAGTTGGTGAATCGCCATATACCGAAGTTTTGGCTGGAGTTCCATCATCCGATTTAAAACTAAATTCACTTATTGTAAATGGATTTGATAGAGCTTCCGAAGGGAATACTTACAATTTTATTCGTCAACATGCTTCAACGCTTAATGCTAATTTACAAGGATTTAATTCCGCCACAAATGAAGCAATAATTGATGGAATTTTTAATCTGAATAATTATTTTATTGTGGATTATATTTTAGGCGAAGAAAGTACTGTTATGAAACATTCAGCAATGTGGAACAAACAATTGTTTCTAATTACTTAAAAAATGGTGGAAATTTATTTGTTTCTGGAAGCGAAATAGCTTGGGATTTGGATTACAAAGGCAGTTCTAGCGATAAAAATTTCATCTGGAATTATCTCAAAATGCAATATGCAGCAGATGCTCCCTTCAATACTTCGGGTACTTATTATAGTGTAACTTTATTCCAAAATAATTATATAAAAAATATTAGTCCGTTTAGTTTTGATAATGGAACACACGGTACAATTAATGTTAAATGGCCAGATGTAATTAAGTCAATAAACGGAGGAATTGGATTTCTGCAATATTCAGCTTTAGATGCACAAAACGGATTTGCGGGAATATTATATGATGGAATGTTCCCAAATGGTTTGGCAAATGGAAAAGTACTTTCGCTCGGTTTCCCCTTTGAAACAATCTATCCAGAAGAAACTAGAATTGCTCTAATGTCCGAAATAATTAAATATTTCAATTCCATTTCCGATATAAATGATTCTGAGAATTCTGGAATTATAACAGAATATAAGCTTGAGCAAAATTATCCAAATCCTTTTAATCCAACAACAACTATAAGATATTCAATCCCAAATAACTTAGGGACAATTCAAAACTTACCTTTACAAAATGTAAAATTGACTATTTATGATATTCTCGGAAGGGAAGTGACTACACTTGTAAATGAAGCACAGAAATCAGGAAATTATGAAGTTACTTTTGATGCTTCAAATTTAGCCTCTGGAGTATATTTATACAGATTACAAAGTACAACTTCATCAAACTCTGGCAAAGACTTTTTTGATACAAAAAAAATGATACTTCTTAAGTAAAATTTTAAAAATTCTTATTACACCAGTTTAAAAGGGTATTTTTTATTCCTTGAATATCTAATCAACAATAACTAAATTAAAGACAAATATATTCTGTTTATATTCCAATATTCTTAAAAATAATAGTATTTAAAAAGGGAGAAACAATGCATCAATTCAAAATTATTTCTGTTTCATTTGTGCTTACAAGTTTGTTTTATTTTGGGTGTTCAAATTCAGTAACTCCACCAATTGATAATAATTCAATTAATATTGAATTCCCCATTAACAAAAAAGCTGTTTACGCTATTGGGCTTTATGAAGGTGATTTGGTTGATTCATTAAAACCTTTGGGAGTTAATATATTTTCTCTACAATTTGATACCGTCATTACCAAAGCAGATGGACTTGAGTATATTGGTAATATAGAATTATATTATTCAATTTTAGATAGTAGTTTGGGAACAGGTGCTGAATTTAATTCTTCGGGAAGTATAAAGGTTTCGGTTGATAATAAATGGGTTCTTTTTCAACATAGTGAAATAATTGAAAGTGGAAGTATTTTTATGAAACAAACATCAATATTAACAGATACAACATTAATTCCGACATTGCTAAATAATCAATTTCCAGTATTTCCCAAAAAAATCACTCCAAATACTTATTATTCAGTTTATAGACCTGATGATGATACATCATATTTTATTGGTGTTCAAAGAGATTTAGATGTAATAGATTATGTTGAATGGAATGATATTTATGGAAACAGTCGTGGATTATATTATACAACTGAGCATGTTTTAAAATTTGGAAATGATATGCTACTTAATTTTAGAGGAATTATTGATAAAAATGGAGTTGTCACTTCAGTAATAACTTTCGAAAATTCGGTTATATCAACTATTAATAATCCTGATGGTGGAGATACTGTAAATGTTCACCAAATAAACAGAAGGATTATTGATTTTACAGAACCAGAAAATGTAAAAGAATTATTTTGGTATGCTGATTATGTTCTTGAAAATGGATTAGTTTATTTGGAAGAAAAATAAATTAACCGCCAAATATGCATTAGAAAAGCATTAATGCATATTCGACTAACTCGCTCTCACAATGGGATCACAATGTGATAATATTATTGTTCACTTAACCTTACTTCGGCTGCGCTCAGTAACCATTTGGGTGCAAATGCTAATACCCAGTAAGTCGGGGCATGTTCGCTTCTATATTGATTAATCTTTTACTATAATTGTTTATTTTAATCCTATTGAATTATCCAGGCTGAATTGATTTAATTAGAAAATATTCTATAGGTAAAGGCTAGAACTTGATATTATATAAGAAATTAACTACTTTATTTGAAGTGAAAAATTTGAGGTTTTAAATGAAAGATTTTGGTTTAAAAAAATTATATTATTCAATTAGTGAAGTCAGTAAATTAACTAATTTGGAACAATATATTCTAAGATATTGGGAAACCGAATTTGAACAATTAGCACCTTCAAAAAATAGGGCGGGCAATAGAATTTACACAAACAAAGACATAAAATTAATTTTAGAAATAAAAATTCTTCTTAGAGATAAAAAATATACTATTGAGGGTGCAAAAAACATACTTTCTGAAGGTAAAACCGCAGGCAATTTAATCTCCACAAAGACACCACTTAAAAATGAAACAAAAATAATAACGCCACAATTAAGCAAAAAAGAATCAATTGAAGTTGACCTTATGGAAATAAGGAATTTTTTGTTAGATTTAAAGTCTAAATTATAATTACTCGGAACGTAGCGCAGTCCGGTAGCGTACACGGCTGGGGGCCGTGTGGTCGCGGGTTCAAATCCCGCCGTTCCGACTAACTGCTTTTTTAACTTTAACGATAAGACTAATGAATAAAAATATAAAATTTACAGTAGATAAGCCTACTTGTAATTGTGGCATTTTTGGAATTGAGGGTAATGATAACGATTTACCATTAACTACATATTTTGGACTCCATGCATTGCAGCATCGCGGACAAGAAGCTAGCGGAATTGTAAAGGCATTTAATATTGAAAATGGTAATACTAAATTTATAACTCATAAAGGATTTGGTTTAGTTTCAGATGTTTATGCAAATAGTCATGTAATGCTTACCGAAGATATCAATTATAAAATAACAATTGGACATAATCGATATTCAACATTTGGTGCCACAGATTCAAGAAGCAATATTCAGCCATTTGTTGTTGATTATAGAGATGGAAATTTGGCTATTGCACATAATGGAAATATAACTAATGCAAAGTATCTTAGAAAAAAATTAGAAAAAGAAGGTGCAATTTTTCAAACAACCAGCGATTCTGAGGTATTACTTCATCTTATTGCAAGATCAAAAAAAGAAAATCAAATTGATCAGATTAGAGAAGCAGTTGAGGAAATTGAAGGTGCTTTTAGCCTAATAATAATGACTGATGATAAACTTATTGGCGTAAGAGATATTAATGGCGTAAGACCTCTTTGTTTGGGTAAAAAAGGGGATTCATACATAATTACTTCTGAAACATGTGCATTGGATATAAATTGCGCTCAATATATTAGAGATATAGAACCAGGTGAAATATTGGTTATTGATAAATCTCCAAATAAAGAGAAATCGCTTCATTCATACAAATTAATAAAACAAGATGATATTAAACACTGTATTTTTGAATATATCTATTTTTCCCGACCAGATAGTAAAATTTTTGGTTCTTCTGTGGATAAAATTAGAAGAAAATTAGGAAAAAATTTAGCACAAAATCATCCAGTGATAGATGCAGATGGAGATAAAGTTATTGTTATGAGTGTTCCAGATAGTTCAAATACTGCAGCAATTGGTTATCAAAACCAGTTGGAAAAAGATGGAATTCTCTCTAAACTGGAAATTGGCTTAATAAGAAGTCATTATGTAGGAAGAACTTTTATTCTTCCAGCTCAGAAAAAAAGAGAAATAGGTGTGCGAATTAAATTTAACACAGTAAAAGGCGTAATTGAAAACAAAACAATTGTATTAATTGATGATTCTATTGTTAGAGGAACCACATCAAAACAGTTAGTAAATTTAATAAAAGAGGCTAATCCTAAATCAATCCATATTAGAATTACTTCACCACCAATATATTTTCCTTGTTATTATGGAATGGATTTCCCTTCAAAGGAGGAATTGATTGCAAATAAATTTGGGAGCATAGAAGAAATACGTTTATATTTAGGTGTAGATAGTATTGAATATATGACCGAAAATGAATTATTAGACTCGATGATTGATCATGCTCCCAATGACTTTTGTACTGCTTGTTTTACTGGTAAATACCCAATTCCAATTAAAGATTTAGAAGAGAATAAGTAAATTATTCTTAAAAGGTAAACATTATATTAAAGCTGCTAAGTATAGACATTATAATTGGTTAACCATAATATACAATAAAAACAATACTAAGTAATTATGAAATACAGTAAGAAAGATATCTTTAATATATCAAATTTTGTTAGCATGTTAAGAGTGTTGCTAGTAATGCCAACTGCATACTTTCTTTCTGGAATTAATGAAGTTGAATATTACAGAATTATTGTAGTTTTATTTTTTGTGGGAGCATATTTAACCGATTTGTTAGATGGTTTCTTAGCTAGAAAATTAAACCAAATTACTGAATTTGGAAAAATTATTGATCCACTGGCAGATAAAATTTTTGTTATAATGATTGTCTTTCAACTATTTTGGATGAAAGAAATTCCAGAATATTATTTTTGGATTATTATCTTGAGAGATGTTATCATTTTTACTGGTGGAATATTTGTTTCAAAAATAATTGGCAAAGTGCTCCCATCTAATTTACTTGGTAAAATTACAGTTGCTTCAATTGCTGCATTTTTATTAGCCGTTGTTTGTGGAGTACAAAAAATTGAATGGTTATATGGTATTTTGTTAAATCTAAGTATCTTTTTGAGTTTTGCTTCTGTTATTGGATACGGAATTAGGGCTTATGAAAATATAAAATGGATAAAAGAGAATAAGAATGTTTAAAAATTTTAATCTGGATAAATTAAAAAACGGGCTGTCAAAAACAAAAAAACGACTATTTGATGGTATTACTGAAGCTATTAGCACAAAAGCAGTTATTGATGAGGATGTATTAGATGAATTGGAAGAGATTCTAATAACAAGTGATATTGGAGTTGATACAGCGATGAAAGTAATTAAAAATACTCGAGCTGAATTGTATTATGAATCTGATAGATCTAAAATAAATATCAAGCAAATAATTAAAAATGAGTTGGAATCAATCCTTCAAAAAAATACCGGTAATGAAAATGATAATCAAGACTTGGCTAGTAAAAAACCTTACGTAATTTTAGTAGTTGGAGTTAATGGAGCAGGAAAAACAACAACAATTGGGAAATTAGCTTATAATTATAAAAATGCTGGGCTAAATGTTCTAATTGCTTCTGCGGATACTTTTAGAGCCGCCGCAAATGAACAATTAGAAATTTGGGCAAATAGAGCTGGTGTTAAAATTATTCAAAAAAGTTCGGGAGCAGATCCTTCATCTGTAGTTTTTGAGGCTTTAGAACACGCTAAGTTGAACAATGTTGATATTGTATTAATTGATACAGCTGGACGCTTGCACACAAAATCTAATTTAATGAAGGAGTTGGAAAAAATTAGAAATGTAGTTACTAAAGTAGTTCCTCATGCTCCCAACGAAGTACTTTTAGTTGTGGATGGAAATTCGGGGCAGAATGCACTTGTTCAAGCAAATGAATTTTCAAAATCAACACAATTAACAGGATTAATTGTTACAAAACTTGATGGAACAGCAAAGGGTGGTGTAATAATTCAAATTTCAGCGGAACAAAAAATTCCTATCAAATATATAGGTGTTGGTGAAGGAATTGACGATTTACAAGATTTTGATTCAAAAGAATTCATAGAAGCATTGTTTAGTTAAAGATTGATGTATCTTTTTATTTTACATTAAATCAATTCTTTAAGTTATATCAATTAAATCAAATAATTTGTTTGCTTTCTTTATAACTCAAACAAATAGTACATAAAATTCCTAAAATATTACTAAAATTTTGATTTAGCCTTATTTATTTCCTATTTTTTACAATTCGTTATTTTACAACAATTTGAGATAATATGAAACTAGTTAAACCTAAGAAATTATTAAAGGGGGATGTAATTGGAATTATTTCGCCCGCATCTTCTACAAAAGACAACACTAGAATTGAAAAAGGTGTAAAATATTTAGAAAAACTTGGTTATCGCGTTGAAGTTGGCAAAAATGTTGGGAAAACACATGGCTATTTAGCTGGAACAGATGAAGAAAGACTTGATGACCTTCATTCAATGTTTGAAAATAAAAATGTTAAAGCAATTATAAATGTTCGTGGCGGATATGGCTCTGGAAAATTATTAGATAAAATTGATTATAGTTTAATAAAGAAAAATCCAAAAATATTTGTTGGATATAGCGATATAACTGCTTTGCAAATGGCTTTTCTTAAAAAAACTGGATTAGTCACTTTTGCTGGTCCAATGCTTGCTGTAGATTTTTGGAAAGATGAGGTAAATGCTTTTACAGAGGAAAATTTCTGGAATATGATCACTTCTACAAAAAAGATTGGCAAACTTCAAAATCCAGATAATGAGAATTTTTATACTTTAACAAAAGGAAGAGGCGAGGGAAATTTAATTGGTGGAAATTTAGCATTATTTAGCTCGCTTTTGGGAACCCCATATTTACCGGATTTTAAAAATTCAGTTTTAATGTTTGAAGAAATTGGTGAGGAGCCTTATAGAATTGACAGAATGTTTTACCAAATTAAATTTGCATCAAATAATTTTAAGGATGTTGAAGGCGTAATAATTGGTAGATTTGTTGATTGTTATATTAAAGATAAAGAAAGTCCTTCACTAACATTAAACGATGTTATTTCAGATTATTTTGAACAACTTAAAATACCAATAATTTATAATGTAAAACATGGTCATATTGAACAAAATTTAACAATTCCATGGGGATTAAAAGTTAAATTAAATGCATCTAGAAATTTTATTGAAATTGCTGAATCTGCAGTAATATAGTTCTTCACTTCATTATATTTTTTGTTGAGAGTGACTCATATTTTATGTAAATGGCAGAATTCTCATTTGATGGACGGTTACAGCCATTTGTTAAGTAAATTGAGAAATTATGAAAACATAAATTGTAGACTTATAATTGTCTCTGCTCTATTAAATTTTTAATTGTTGAAATTAAATTTTTTCTATCAACTGGTTTTTCCATAAAACCATTGAAACCATGTTCTGAAAATTTCTTTCTATCAAGTTCTGACCCATACGCCGTTACAGCAATTATTGGAATGTGCTTACAATTAGGAAGTTTACGTATTCTATGGAAAGTTTCAATGCCATCAATTCCGGCACCAAGATTAATATCCATTAAAATAATATCATATGTTAGTAGCTCCGCCATAGCTATAGCAGTAACTCCATTAGCAGCCTCTCCAACAGAAAAAATATCTTCTAAATATTTATGAAAAAGAATGCGGATATCTTTATTATCTTCAACCAATAGTACTGAAGGCATACCATTTGTCGGGGACAAATAGTTCATGTTTAATGAAGTCTTTTTTAAATCAATCCTATTAGTAAAATCTTGATCTGAATCTATTGCCGGAAAATTTAAAATTACAGTAGTTCCTTCACCAACCGCACTTTCAATTTTAATATCACCATTTAGAGCATCAATTAACTGTTTTGCAATTGAAAGTCCAAGTCCCATTCCTTCAAACGAACGGCTTAAGCCTTCGCTTTCTTGTCTAAATGGTTCTAAAATGTTTTTAATCTTATTCGGATTTATTCCTACGCCAGTATCTAGAATTGTGATTTCCGCATAAGAGTTTGGTGTATCTGATTGCAAGTCAACATTTATTGAAATAATCCCATTATTTGTAAATTTTAGTGCATTATCTAAAATATTTTCAATAATATTTTTTAGAAGTTTTGAATCTGATTGAATCCATATATCATGTTCACAAAGATTTAAATTGAACTTTAGCCCTTTATTAGTTGCATCAGCTTTATAAGGTTTAATAATTTTTTTAATTAAATTTCTTAACTCAAAACGTTGAATTGACAGCACTGTTTTCTTTTTTTCAAGTTCATGAAATGACAAAATGTTGTTTATTGTATTTTGAAGATGTTTGCCAGATTCCAAAATATACTTAGCATTTTCAATATGTTCGGGGTTTTTTAACTCTTCAACTAGAATCTCTGAAAAACCAAGAATAGAAATAAGTGGTGTTCGCATTTCGTGACTAACATTTGATAAAAAATAGGATTGTAGTTTACTCATCTCTTCTGCATTATATTTTGCATAACTTAACTCTATATTTGTCTTTTCAAGTTCTTTAGTCCGCTCCCTCACTATTTCATCCAAATATTTATTCTGATTTTCTAAAAATTGATGAGAATAGTAAACTTTAAGTAGATTTTTAATTCGAAGATCTACTTCAATTAAATCATAAGGTTTAGTTAAAAAATCACTTGCTCCACCAGAAAGTGCAAGTTGTTTTGCCTCTGTAGTTAAATCTGCAGTAAGAACAAGTATTGGGATATAGGAATTATCTGGCAATAAAGATTTCAATTGTTCCATCACTTGATAACCAGTAAAGTGTGGCATTTGCAAATCTAACAAAATTATATCAGGTTTAAAATCAATGAACAAATCAACAACCTTTCTTGAATCGGTTGTTGTTTTAATATTTATATACCCTGTTATTTCCAACAAACCAGTAAGAATATCTATATTGTCTTGTTTGTCATCTACTATTAGAATATTAGCATTTTTTAATGTTGAATCAATCATGATAGCCTCTATAACTTGATTTATTAAAATCTAAAAATATATCTTTCTTTTCATTTTGCTCGAAATACTGTTTCGAGTGTTTTTACAATTTGCAAATTAGCGATTCAGCGAATCGCACTACATTTTGCTCGAAATACTGTTTCGAGTGTTTTGCAATTTGCAAGTTAGCGATTCAGCGAATCGCACTACATTTTGCTCGAAATACTGTTTCGAGTGTTTTGCAATTTGCAAATTAGCGATTCAGCGAATCGCATTACATTTTGCTCGAAATGCTGCTTCGAGAGTTTTTGCAATTTGCAAGTTGCGATTCAGCGAATCGCACTACATTTTGCTCGAAATACTGTTTCGAGTGTTTTTAAACTAAATATTTTGGATTGCAATAACTCCACTTCCAGTCTTCTTGTTTGATAACTAAACCAGCTTTAACTGGGTTTTTCAGAATATAATTTACAATTCTTCTAAGCTCAGCAATATTTCTTACTACATGATCGTAACTTTCGTGCTGCCAAAAGGTACCTTGTCGGCCTAATATTATATTTGATTCTAAAGCTGTATGTTTTTTTAATTCATGTAAAATTTTTGTTACTATGAAATTTGAATTGCTGTTTTGTGAGTTATGCAATTCAGGGTCTTGTGATTCAGCGAATTGTATTGCATTGTAGCTCGAAACGCTGTTTCGAGTACTTTTAATTACATCATGGTCAATAATTGTAATCGGTGTAAAAACTAAATGTACATGATTTGGCATTATTGTGTATGCAATTAATTCATATTCACTTTTATCTCTGTAATGAATTGCTTCTTGTGTAATTTTTGCAATATTTTCGTCCATTAACCATTTTGGACTACTTTTACAACTTTCCAACAAATTATCAAATATTGCAAAGTACTTTTTCTGATATTCATAATATTTTTCAGTTCTAAGTTTATTATTAATTATACTAGAAATGATTTGTAATTCTTTTTCTCTATCTAATTTTAATTTTTTCACTACATCAACTGGTAATGAACCAGCGAGTCTAAATGTTACAAAAAAAGTATATCCCATTGGTTGGTAATGGGGTAAATTTCTTTTGTAATATATTTCGCTATTTTTTTGTTTCATTTGTGTTCTTGTCTAATTTATAAAGATATAATATATAATTTCCTAATCAATTGTTAGCGATTCAGCGAATCGCACTACATTTGCTCGAAATGCTGTTTCGAGTATTTTTACAATTTGCAAATTAGCGATTCAGCGAATCGCACTACATTTTGCTCGAAATACTGTTTCGAGTGTTTTTACAATTTGCAAATTAGCGATTCAGCGAATCGCACTACATTTTGCTCGAAATACTGTTTCGAGTGTTTTGCAATTTGCAAGTTCGCGATTCAGCGAATCGCAC
>JAHISP010000077.1 GCA_018818165.1 Bacteroidota bacterium
ATGATGAGCATCTAAAATATGTGCATGCTCAGTTTCTTTAAAAGACTGAATGCTAAAACCGGCACTCAAAATTTTTCCATCCTTTTTCAACTGTTCCAGAGCTTCCCAAGGTTCATCTCTTTCAAGTTTCTCCAAGTCAGGACTGTGCAATTGAAGAATATCCAAAGCATCAACATTTAGTCTTTTCAAACTTTGTTCCGCAGCAAAAATTATATATTCTTTGGAATAAGTTTGTTTAATTGCTCCATAACCAGCGTCATCTTCAGAATTTGCATTGTAAAAATCGTTACCAGCTTTTGTGGCTACTACAATGTTTTTTTTGCCCCGCTCCTTAATTAACTTTGCTATCAATTCTTCGGAATGCCCAAATCCGTAAACATCCGCTGTATCAATAAATGTAACCCCCTCATCAATTGCTTTGTTCAAAGCTAACATCGAAACAGAATCATCAGTTTCACCCCAATTCATTCCACCAATTGCCCAAGCACCAAATCCAACTGTTGATACTTTTTTTCCATTCAATCCAAGATTTTTGTATTTCATTTCAAACCTCATTTTTAATATAATTATACTTGTTAAAATATCACTTTAATTGATAAAATAAACTTCATTTCTAATAGAACAAATAAATCTTTTTTCTTATGTTGCACTATTAACATAATTTTATTCGGAGATATTTTTATGAAACACTTATTTACTACACTTCTGATTATTACTTTTATTTCATCAATCACTTTTTCGCAAAACAATAATAAAGCTTCTTATGTTGAACATAAAAGTGAATTCTTTAAACAAATGGAAAATGATTTGGACACTTTTAATAAAAAGAGCAAAGAGGAAAAAAAATCGTTCAAAATGGATTTTAGTGGAATTGATGTTCCAAAATCTGTTGATGAATTTAAAACTTTTTGGCATAACCAGCCCGTTTCTCAAGGATTTACGGGAACTTGTTGGGATTTTTCTACAACATCCTTTTTTGAATCTGAAATATTTAGAATAAATGGAGAAAAAATTAAAATTTCTGAAATGTATACTGCTTATTGGGAATATGTTGAAAAAGCGAAAAGATTTATTGAAAAAAGAGGTGATTCAAATTTTGATGAAGGCTCTGAGGGAGAAGCTGTTAAATTAAATTGGAAACGACATGGTGCAATGCCAATTGAAGCATATTCTGGATTATTACCAGAACAACCAAATCACGATCATAGAAAATTATTTTCAGAAATGGAGGCATATCTTAAATCCGTAAAAGAAACTAACTCTTGGAATGAAGACTTAAATTTGAGTACAATTAAATCAATTCTAAATCACTATTTAGGAACACCTCCAGAAAAATTTGACTACAATGGTAAAACCTACACTCCTGCAACATTTTTCAATGAAGTTTTAAAACTAAATATGGATGATTACATTGAATTACTTTCAACAATAAAATATCCTTACAAAGAATATATTGAATTTGAAGCACCAGATAATTGGTGGCACAGTAAAAATTACTACAATATTCAACTTGATGATTTTATGAAAATATTGAAAAATTCTGTTAGAAATGGCTATTCAGTTGCACTTGGAGGAGATGTTTCAGAAGCTGGATATTCTTCAACGGCAGAAGTTGCAATGATTCCATCATTTGACATTCCATCAGAATATATTAATGCTTTTTCGCGAGAATTTAGAATTTCAAATAAAACAACAACAGATGATCATGGTATACATATTGTTGGTTATCTCGAAAAAGACGGTAAAGATTGGTATTTAATTAAAGATTCTGGTGCTGGTTCACGAGATGGCAATAACAAGGGTTATTACTTTTATGAAGAAGATTATGTAAAATTAAAAATGTTGAGTTTTATGGTTCATAAGAACATGTTGAAAGGATATTTAGAATAAGTCTATTTTAGTGATAAAAAACACACTGTAATTTAAATAGTTGTTTTTAATTCACCAGAATAGTATAATTGGATTATAAATATATACTAAAGGGACAATGAAAAGTTCAAATCTTAATAATTTCAGTAGTTTGCTGCACACGGATTGGAATCCTGAAAAAGGAGATTTTGTAAAAGAAAATTCCTTGCAAGATAGTGCTCAATTTAAAGATAGACTGAGAAAACATAATATCATAGCCGTTTCATTAGGTATTGTTATTCTTGTTATCTTTGTAGCAGCCATTGTATTTTTATCAGTATAGAATATTTCTTATTGATAAGACATTATAAGTTGATAAAAAAGTGGAGTTTTTAATTAAATTGAGAACTCCACTTTCAACAAGAACAGTATCTAAACCCATCTCATTTCCCATCAATATATCCGTTTCTAATCTGTCTCCAATTAGAAGGTAATCTTTTAATTCATATATTAGATTTTCTTTTATTGTGGAAATCATATAACCTGATGGTTTACCAAAATGTTGCGACAATTTTTTATTTGTTTCTAATTCTAAATCTGAAATTATTTTTCCTGCATCAACAATTTCACCATTAATTACTGGGCAAGTACTATCAATATTTGCGGCTAAAAATTCTGCTCCATTTATTAATGCCTTTTTTGCAATTTCAAATTTTTCTTGCGAATAATTTCTATCAAGACTAATTATTAACACTTCAATATCCTTAGGATTTTCACAAAAAATTAGTCCTGCATCAATTATTTGATTTATGAAAGTATCTTCAGCAATTGCATAGAATTTTTTGTTTTTTCTTTCATTTTTCAAAAATTTTAGGCAATTATTTGCCGCAGTTAATATTTGAGAATTTGAAACATTAACTCCATTACTTTTTAGAAACTGGGCATATTCATCTTGAGTTTGTGTAGTTTTATTTGTTACAAAAAGTAGGTGTTTTTCTTTTTCAATAAGATAATTTAGAGTACTAACCGCTCCTTCAATCATTTTATCTTCAAGCCAAATTGTACCATCCATGTCAAAAATAAAGCCTTTATATTTTTCAGAAAATAGACTCAATTTTTGATTAGGCTCCTTTTCATTAGAAATAGTGTTTTTTCAATTGATAAAGGATGATAATTAAACTCTGTTTGCGCTTTCAAATTTATCAAGCCAGAATTTAATGGTCGCCTTGCAGGTTGGTTTAATTCTGATGTAAGAATTGGTGTAATTAGAGATTTATCAAGATTAAAATAGTCTGCAATTTTATAAGTAAAATCAATTCTGGAAAGTATTTCATCACCGCCTAAATTGTAAACTCCCAACTTATTAAATTCAATTATTTTACTAATTGCGTATGAAATATCATCAATATAAGTTGGATTATTAAACTGGTCTTTCACTATTCTAATATTTTTATTTTCACTTAATGAATTATAAACCCATTTTACGAAATCGGGTCTGCCAAATTGTGTTGCCCCATAAAGTACGTTAGTTCTTATAATTGTGTATTTAATATTGCCTGCAATAACTACATTTTCAGCAGCTAATTTCTCTTTGCCATATTGACTAATAGGGTTTGGAAATTCATCTTCAGAATATGGTCCACTTTCACCATCAAAAATATAATCGGATGAAATATGAATAAAATGAGCTTCACAAGTTCTACCATATTTTATTAGATTTTCAACTCCAGTTACATTTATTGCCCATGAATGTTCTTTTTCAGTTTCACATCCATCCACATTTGTATAAGCCGCACAATTAATAATTACATCGGGATAAAAGCCTTTAATAAGTTTTTTCACATCTGATTGTGATGAAATATCCACTTTTGAATAAGGAACTTTTTCGTAGTAAGATTCCTCCTCAAACGATGCACACATTAGTTCAACTTCTTTTTTAAACATAAAATGAGTTGTTAAACTTTGTCCCAACATTCCATTAGAACCAACAATTAGTATTCGTTTTTTAATTTTATCGTTTTGTAATGTCATATTTTAATCTTCCAAAATCCTCTTTGATATTGTATAAAGTAATAATTCCAGCTACTAAATTAGTAAAATCTACAGCGCAATTTAAATTTTTATTTTTTGAATAGTAATAACAAAATTCTGCTCCAAAACTATCCCCACAACCAACATGATTTTGAGTTTCAATTTTAATTTGTGGAAAATAAAATTCCATTCCACTATTAAAGTGTAACACCTTTATTACCTTTTGTGATAATTACTTTTCCAATTGCACGTTTTTGAAACTTCTCAACATTTTTAGATTTTAATGGTTCATTTCGTAATGTTTTCATTTCATTTTCATTCATTTGCAAAATGTTAATATTTAGCAAACATTTATCAATTTTTGAAAAATAGCTCAAATCAATTTTATCAAAAATTGATAAAAAGTACTTATTACCGCATAAAAAATTCCACCAAGCTTTTCTTGCAAATTATTCTTATGATAAATTTTATCAAGGACAGAATGCCCTATTATTAGTATTTACTCATACTTAAAAATATGTTTTTATTATTAAATAAGCTAAATTTGTAATACTTAAATCAATTGAAAGAAAGTTACCAAATGAAAATAGGAATTATCTGTTACCCAACTTATGGTGGCAGTGGAGTTGTAGCAACCGAGTTGGGCATAGCACTTGCAGAAAAAGGACACGAGGTTCATTTTATAAGCTATGCATTTCCACATCGTCTTAACCACTTTATTGATAACATTTATTATCATGAAGTTGAAGTCAGCAATTATCCTCTTTTTGAGCATTCGCTTTATTGTTTATCATTAACAAGTAAAATGTTGGAAGTAATTGAGTTTGAAGATTTGGATTTACTTCACGTTCACTATGCAATTCCTTTTGCCACAAGTGCATATCTTGCAAAACAAATTGTAAAAAAGAAAAATTCTAATATTAAAATAATTACAACTTTACACGGAACCGATATAACCCTTGTTGGATTAGAACCTTCATTTTTGCCTCTGGTAAAATTTAGCATTGAAGAAAGCGATGGTGTTACTGCGGTTTCTAAATTTTTAAAGGAAACAACTTTAACAAACTATAATATTGAAAAAGACATAGAAGTTATTAATAATTTTATAGATACTTCATTATATAAACCGATAAAGAATGTTGCGATGAGAAAAAAAATTGCTCCTAATGGAGAAAAAATTTTAATCCATACTTCCAACTTCAGAGTAGTAAAACGTGTAACAGATACAATTAAGATATTAGAACTTGTTAAGAAGGAAATTCCCACAAAATTAATACTTGTTGGAGACGGACCAGATAGATCAGAATGCGAAAGATTGAGCAGAGAGCTAAATCTGCAAAATGATGTAATTTTTCTTGGCAAACAAGATGTAATTCAAGAAATTCTGCCATGTGGTGATATTTTTCTAATGCCATCTCAATCAGAAAGTTTTGGACTTGCAGCTTTGGAAGCAATGTCTTGTGGATTACCTGTTATTAGTTCAAGTGTTGGCGGTTTACCCGAATTAAATATGCACAACAAAACTGGTTTTATTGCAGAATTTGGTGATGTTGAACGAATGGCTAGTTACACAGTTTCATTATTAAATAATGAAAAAAAATATAATATATTTTCTGCAAATGCACGAGCTCGGGCTATAGAAAATTTTGATAAAAAGTTAATTATTCCGCAATATGAGGCATACTATGAAAAGATTTTATCTGAATAATATTAATAGATAAAATCTTTTTCTATTTTGGAGAACGCAATTGCTTCCAAGTCCTTTTCGGAAACAATTTCTTGTTCAACTTTCCAATTAATATTAAGTTCTGGGTCATTGTAAATAATTGAGCGTTCGCTTTCTTTGTTATATAATGCTGTACATTTATAAGTGAATATTACTTCTTCAGATAAAACTGAAAAGCCATGTGCAAAACCTGGAGGAATCCAGAATTGCGTTTTATTTTCATCAGAAAGTTCAATTTTAAAACACCTACCAAATGTTGGTGAACCAAAACGAATATCAACAGCAACATCAAGAACTTTACCGACAAGAACTGAAATCAATTTACCTTGTGCAAATTCGCCAACTTGGTAATGCAGTCCACGAATTGTTCCATATTTTGATTTTGAAACATTATCCTGAACAAAGGTGTAATTATTTGTAATTGAATGATATTTTTTCGAGTTAAATGACTCAAAAAAAAAGCCTCTACTATCATTATAAATTGGTGGATTTATAACCAACAGTCCATCAATATTTACTTTCTCAATTTTCATTCTGCGTCTAATTTATTATTATAATTGCTAATTTAATAAGAATATTAGACTAATATTTGTATTAGTGAAATAGTTTACTTCTGTCCAAAATAAAAATAAAAAAAATAAATTCCCACAAGTTCCATCTCCAAAAGTATTGTCTTTAGAATAATATCGCTTTTTCATCAAAAAATTCTAGGACTTTTCTCGTTTTTGAATTTAGAGGTTACTTATTAATCTAACCACAATTTCTATCATTTTATCGCGAAATACTATAATTCATATTTGTTTTGGACAGCAGTAAAAGGGTTGTTAATATTGCTTTATATTTATAAAGGTACTTGCTTGTTCTTTAAAAATATTTTATTTTTGTGTATAAAACAATTATGAGAAAAAGATGAAAATTATGGAAAAAGATGACATGAATTCCGCAGCTGAACTTATGGCAAAACTAACTTGCGACTTAGGAAAAACTTGTTCAAATAAAGAACATTTTTTTGCTGCAAAATATGATTTGACCCCTGCAGAATTTAGATGTCTCAGACTTTTTAAAGAAAGGTCAAGTATGTCAATTAAAAGAATTGCAATTCAAATGAATTTGACACCTGGTAGAATAACTCACATTTTAACATCTCTTGAAGCTAAAAAATACATTAAAAGGCAAGTTGACCAAATAGATAAAAGAAATATAATTGTTCATTTAACCCAAAGTAGCATTCCTTTCTTAAAAGTTGTAAACGAAAACCATATAAAACTTCACGAAAATATTTTAAGCAATATTCCAGAAGATAAACGAGAGTTTATATTGGAATCTATGGAAGAATTAATAAAAGCTCTTAAAACTTGGACCGATAACACAAAAAAAAGTTAATTTAGTATTGGCGTAGATATTTTTTTATGCTATTTTTTTATAAATGATAAGAAAAGATTTTTAAAATTTTTGTTAAAAATAAAATTTCTTTTCTCTACTTAAAGAAAAAGAGATGTAACTTTAATTAAAATATCCAATTTGTTGCTATTAGCAAACTTTATTGTAATACTTTGTTTGTAATTTAGCTTCTTTTAATTTGAACTAATACTCTAAGGAAATAACAATATGCAGAGAAAATCAACCACTCCTAAACAATTAATTCTAATTATATCATTTCTTTTTCTTTCATTAAGTATTACAAAGGCACAAGATTTAGATTGTTCCGACTGCCATGAAGTGCAAATTGCTGGTGTTCATTTGGATGCAATCAGTTGCGGAGATTGTCATTCGGATGTAAAAGATGAAGATCATGCTGATACAGGAGTTGCAAAAGTAAATTGCATAGATTGTCATGATGAATATGAAAAATCTGTGAATAATGATATTCACCATAAATTAGGAGTGACAAAAGGTAATCCTAATTGTGTTTCATGCCACGGAAATCATTCAATTTTTTCACCTTCTAAATATAAAAATCCAACTAAAGAATATTGTGGTAAATGCCATACAGATGGAAAGATTCAACTTATTGGCAGCTATCATTCCAAATCTTCAAATGAAGCAGAATGCTTTGAATGCCATGAAAGTGAAGATTATAAACCAGTGCTTACAACTTCTGTTCATAGCACATTAAGTTGTGCTGATTGCCATAGTTATGTCTCCAATAATATTGAAAAACATCAAGATGGTTTAGTTAAAAGCAAAAAAGCTAACTGCTATTCTTGTCATAATAATGTTGCTGAATTGCACTCCAAGAGTGTACATGGACTTGCTTTAGCAGAAGGTGAAGAAGATGCTGCAACTTGCTGGAACTGTCATGGTTCACATCAGATTCAAAAAAGCTCTGATGCTACAAGCAAAACAAATCCTAAAAATATTGGTACAACTTGTGGAACTTGCCATGACGACCCTGCGTTTGAAGAGAAATTTCATATGAGTTTAAAATTGCCTGGCAAAATGTACTCTCAATCTGTTCATGGTAAGTTGGTTATGAGTGGTGATAGTGAAGCAGCAAATTGTACTTCATGCCACGGATTTCATACAATTAAGAACAGAGTACAAATTGGCTCTCAAATTGCACCCATTAATATCCCAAATACTTGTGGAAAGTGCCATACAGAAATAGTAGAAGAATATAAAAATTCTATCCATTGGATGAGAGCTCAAAAAGGGATAAGTGATGCGCCAGTTTGTAATGATTGCCATTTTGAACATAATATTGAAAATGGTAATGTTACAGATAGAAAGCAATATAGACTTAAAATGCAAGATAATACTTGCATTAGATGTCATAACGATTCACATATGAATCAAAAATTTGGAGTTGAAGGAAAAGAAGTTTCACAATATTTAAACAGTTATCATGGTTTAGCCGCCTACCGCGGAGGAAGTAATGCCGCACTTTGTGTTGATTGTCATGGTGTTCATAATATTCTTCCTAAAAGTGATACCAATGCAACTATTAATTCAGCAAATGTAACTGAAACATGTCGTAAATGTCATGAAAATGCTACTGAAATATTCTCACAAAGCTATTCTCATGAAACCGAATCAAAAGAAGCAAAATTAGTAGAAGATATTGTAAGGGAAGTATACTTCTGGTTAATTATTACGGTAATTGGCGGCATGGCAATTCACAACTTAATTATTTTCATATTTGAAATAAGAAGAAAAAGAAGAAAAGAAAAAAACGTAATTACAATTCCACGTTTTACAAAAAACGAAATAATTCAACACTTTTTATTATTATCGTCATTTATTACACTTGTTATTACTGGATTTGCGTTAAAATATCCAAATAGTTTTTGGTCTGAAGGTTTATTATCCTTTGGTATGACTGAAGCTGTTCGTTCAATAACTCACAGAGTTGCTGCTGTTATTATGACCGTCCTAAGCTTGTATCATGTAGCATATTTATTTTTTACTGCTAGGGGTAGAAATGTATTATTTGAAATGCTCCCTAAATTTAGCGATTTACGAGATGCAATGGATAACATGTTATACTATTTACGTTTCAAAAAGAAACATCCACATTTCAATCAATATGATTATGCAGAAAAAGCTGAATATTGGGCATTAATTTGGGGAACTTTTGTAATGGGATTAACTGGCCTAATTCTATGGTTTCCTACAATTGTTGACACATGGGCTCCAGTTTGGTTAATTAAAGTGGCTGAAATTGTGCATTTCTATGAAGCCATTTTGGCAACTCTTGCAATAATTATTTGGCATTGGTTCTTTGTTTTAATTCATCCAAAAGAATATCCTATGAGCTTTACATGGATTGATGGGAAAATGTCAATTGGGCATTATAGAGATCATCATGAAAACCATTTTAGAAAATTACTTTTGGAATGGAATAATTATAAATTAAACAACATTGAAAGAAGCAAACTCAGCAATTTTATGCAACTTTTCTTAAAAACAGTTGAAGAAAATGGAGCGGATCCTGATGAAGTTTTGCAGAACGAGCTTAATAATGATCCTGAACTTTTTGTTTGGTTCGACAACGAAACTAATAAAAAAATATAGTTTTTAATAATATAAGTGCTTAAATATTTTAAAAACTTAAGCACCTATATTTAATGTGACTTTTAACTAATTCTTAATTGGAGGAAATAATGTACGCAAGGGTAACAACATTCCATCTAAAAATAGATAAACGTAAAGAAGCAATTGATATATATGAAAACAGCATTCTTCCAGAAGCCAAACAGCAAAAAGGATTTATTGGTGCATCCTTTTTTGTAAATAAAAATGCTGGCAAGTTTATTTCAACAACAATTTGGGAGAATATGGAAGCAGCAGTTGCCAATCAGAGAACTGGCTATTACCAAAAACAAATTGATAAATTTATTGATTTACAAGTTGTTGTTCCTGAATTTGAAGGTTTTGATGTTCCTGTTCTCGATTTTAATAACTAAAGATAAATATTAAAAGGTTGTTTTTATACAACCTTTTTATCTTACCTTAAATTACTGTATGTTTCCCTTTAAATGATCAAAAGAGTTTATGTCGGGAAATAGTTCTATATATTTTTCTTTTGATATATTATTATGCCAATTGTTAGTAACTAATCCAATTCCAAGAATTGTAAAGTAAATAACAAGTATTGCAATTCCCACATATTTTTTATTGAACTTCTTTTTACCAATTGTTGTTTTTAAATCAAGCGTGTTAGAAATTGGACAAGAATCGATGCACTTTAAGCAGGAAACACATTCATCAGAAATTACTGTTTTTAATTTATGAACTTTAATATTTGATGGACAAACAACTGAACAATGTCCACAATCTGTGCAAGTTTCGGTATTTCGTTTAATTTTATTAAAACTTAAAATGGAAAATATCCCAAGTAATGCCCCATAAGGACACAAATATCGGCACCAAAAATTTCTAATTATAATTGATAAAATAAAAAGCGAAGCAACAACTATTAAAGCAAATTGACTAATGTTGGCAAAGAAATAGTACATTTTTACATCTGACATAATATTATAGGGTGCATCCAAAAAACTACTAAGAGAAATTGCAGTCATACCCATAATTGCATAAACAAAAAACAGCAAAATCAAATATTTAAGTGAACGAAGTGGGTAATCCAAATATTTGGGCAAAACTAATTTTCTACCAAAGATTTTTTTTTGCATTTTTTCACCAAAATCTCCAATCATTTCTGAAATATAACCAATAGGACAAATCCAACTGCAGAATGATTTTCCAAAAATAAATGAAACTGCTATAATTGCTATAAAAATAAATAAACCGGCAGGATGAACTGGGTGAATTTCGCCTGTCTTGAAAAAAAGTAAAAGACTCATTAACGAACTAATTGGAAGAAATGCTTCAACTCCAGGTGGGCGGGTAGAAAACTCAGAAACTCCAGCAGATTCAAGCCAACCAATGAAAAAGTAAAACTCAACTCCAATCCAAATTGTTAAGGCTGTAAAAAAAGTTTGTATGTAGAATCGAGAATTTTGTGTGCTATTTAATTTATTTTTTTTCATACTCAAGTCCTTAATAAGAATTATAATTCCGATTATAAAAATGGCAATATTATTACCTTTTAGCAAGCGAAAAGTTAATAATTATTAAATGATTTTTAAAGTGTGGCTAGTTTATCGAATGTTTTCATTTTAAAATCATGCAAAGTTTCTTCCCTTAACATATTATACGCATCATCTCTTAGTTTGCCCCACTGCATATGAACTGGACAAGGATGTGTGTCGCCACATTCCGGAAATCCGAGAACACATTTTTCAAAAACTTCCATTCCATCAATTGCCTCAACAATTTCAATTAACCTAATTTCAGAGGCAGCTTTCGCTAGAAAAAAGCCTCCATTCTTTCCCTTTTTTGAACCAATTATTCCCGAAGAAGTTAATATTTGCAAAACTTTTGACACAAATTCTTTTGGTTGTTTTACCTTTTCGGAAACTTGCAAAGCATTAAATAGCACGCCATCTTCTTCAGTGGATAAATACAGAACTGCCTGTAATCCAATTTCACATTTTTTTGAAAACAAAACTGTCATCTATATTCCTTTAAATTTTAATTTGTTTCTCAAAGATAAAAAAACTACAAACCAAATATCAGAAATTTTATTCTGATTAGCCGATTTTATCAAATTTAATTTTTCCGTTCAAATTTCAAAACACAAATGAGTAGTTAGAAACTGCATTTTATTAACTTAAAACATATATTGCCACTTCAGTTTTTCTAATTATGATAAGTAATCGAATATTTTGTCAAACTCAAATGCAATTACAAAACTCACAATACTTTGGGCATTTAGCGAATCGGCTCTGGGCGGATTGTTACATGCACTTAGAATTCCTTTAACTGGATTATTCGTTGGTGGTGCTGCAGTAATTTTTATTAGTTTAATTGCTCATTATTCCGAAAATAAATCTTCCATTTTAAAAGCTACTTTACTTGTTTTAATCATCAAATTTATTGTTGCTCCATACACTCCGCTGCCTGCATATTTTTCAGTTTTTATGGAAGGTTTGGTTGGATTTTTATTGTTCAATATTCTTAATTTAAGAAAGACGGCTCCTATTTTACTTGGATTTTTAACACTAACTTTTTCAGCTTTTCAAAAAATTGCAATTTACACAATAATGTTTGGAATGACCTTTTGGGAATCGATTGATATTTTTATCAAATTTGTGCTAAATCAGTTTTTCATTTCTTCTAATTTGAATATTTCATTTAGCTATTTAATTATTGTGGTTTATGTATTTATTCATATTTTGGGTGGAATTTCTTCTGGAATTATAGCAATAAGAATTCCAAAATGGGTTACTAATTTTGCTCATGATATTGATTTAAGCCAAATTGTTCCAGAAAGCACTTCCGAAACAGTTAAAATGAAGCGGAAAAGTAAAAAATGGTACAGCAAATTGTCGGGAATTTTATTCTTTTCATTAGCTTTATTTCTAATTGTGCTTTCGTATACAACTTCATCATTTGAATCGAACCTTCCAATTAAAATAACAATTATGGTTATTCGTTCAATTTCAATAACATTAATTTGGTTTTTATTAATTGCTCCTTACACAATAAAATTTCTTCAAAGAATATTGAATAGAAAAAAGAATGAATATGCCACCGAAGTTGAGAATATTTTTAATCTACTTCCAGAAATGAAAGCATTGGTAAAATTTAGTTGGGAAAAATCCAAAGTTAAAACTGGTTATGGAAGAATAAAACTATTTTTGAGCTACGTTTTTGTAATTATCTTAATTGAGTAGTCAGATATTGTGCTTTTATTTTTATTTCCGACCAAATGTTTATAAATAAAAAACCCACGCTTATAACGTGGGTTTTTTGAAACTTAATATTTAGATAGTTTTTATTTTAAGAAATATGTAAAACCTAAACTAAAAGCAAAAATATCCATTTGGTGAACGCCAGGTTGTTCGTTTACAAAACCATTCACTGGATTTCCACCTATGAAATCTGCAGCAATTTCTCTTTCAGCACCTAATAAATATTCAGCAGCACCAGTGATGCACATTTGTCCCATTTTATATGACAAACCACCAGTAACTACGTTATTTGTAGAAGATGGGAAAAGAACATTAACTGTTTCATCTGGAGCAGGAGCTGGATCATAATAATAACCGACACGACCAACTATATTTTCAGATAACAAATATTCAACCCCAAGTCTTAACTGAAGTGCGTCTTTCCATTTTAATTCAAAAGTATCACCTGTTTTACCATATGCATCAACTGTAGTCATAGCGCCGTTCCAAATTGCATTTTCATAAACTGCTACTAATTCTTGGTTTTCTGACCACATACTTAATTGACCATCAAAAGCAATTGTTAATTTATCGTTTGGTCTAATAGCAACACCACCAGCAATCCAAGTTGGCCATGCAACATCTCTATCAAATTTACTTTCAGGAACGCCATAATATGCAAATGCATCAAATTTGGCAGTTCCACTCATAGTAACATTAGTTTTTGTTCTAAAAGTAGCACCAAAAGTTAACATATCATTTAGTTCATATTTTAAACCAAGAGTTGCGCCATATCCTAATCCTGTTGAACTTTCTTCAAATTGAAATGCAGCATCTGGTTTTGACATATCAAACATTGCGTAATAAACATTAACAGCTAAACCAATTGAAAATTGATCTGTAACTTGATAAGCAACCGCTGGTGAAATGTTAACAACACCAATTTTTGATAAAAAGTCATACCCTTCTGGGTAACCAAAATCGGTAGCATTCCACTCAGCGCCCAAACCAGCAGGAACATAAACACCTAAACCAACAGAAAATTTACCCATGTTGTAGTTAAAAAAAGCATTTGGAGAAATATAATGTTTTGTATTTGTTTTAGCATCAATATTTCCCCCACCATAATTAGTGTAGTCCATTTTGTAAGTTGCCATAGGCATAATGTCAGTACCAAAAACTAAAATTGAAGATTGCTGTCCGGCTAAGCCAGCAGGATTCCAATAGATTGCTGTAGCATCATTTGCAACTCCAACAAACGCACCGCCCATTCCAAGTGCTCTTGCACCAACACTGTTAAGACTTAATCCGTTTGCAAAAGCTGTTGAACTAATTGCAATAATTAAAGCTAAGCCAATTAAAGTAGTTTTAATTTTACTCATTTTTACTCCTTTATGATTAATTATTTTATGATGTAAAACACCATTGTTTAATTTAGTAATTATTCTGAATATTCACCACCGAGAATTGTATGACTCAGAGAACTATCTAAAATTGTTGACATACATATAATTCCAGCGTTTCAAATGTACATATCCATTTTAAACATTTGTCTCTAATTCTATCTGGGGGAGTTTATTTCACTACAGTTTTCCATTTTAAATCTTTTTTTAGATTGAGAATCTATCTATACCAATGCTGTCATATTAAGAAAATATTTTTATTGTATGTTATTCCCTTCCCGATTTGTTGCGATTGTTGGGAATCTTAGTCATAAAGTAGATTCCGTGTAAGAATATCACGGAATGGCGAGAGCTTAAGTTGCAGAATTGTTATCTATACTCAGCATCGTCTTTTGAGTATTTGAAGCTATAAATATTTTTCGATTAACAAGATTAAATTTAACTTGACATACTGTCCGATTATACTTAAATTGTAATCAGATAAATAATTCTGTTTTAAATTAAGGAGATAAGATGGAAACGACAATAGATTTTACACAAATTAAAATAAAAGATTTGGTTACCGAAAATTTTCATACAGCAGAACTTTTTGAGAAACTAGGAATAGATTTTTGCTGCAATGGAGATCGCATACTTAAAACCGCCCTTGATGAAAAAAACATATCTAACTCAAAATTCTTGTCAGAATTTGAAAAATTTAAAAACTCAAGTTTAATTGAGTATCAAAAATACTCAGAATGGGATTTGGATTTTCTTACTCAGTACATAATTGAAAATCATCATAAATATGTTAAAAACGCGATACCTAACATATCAAATCATCTCCAAAAAGTTTTTGAGGCTCATGGAGAAAAGCATTCGTTTATTGTGAATGTGCAAAAAATATTTTTTGAGGTTGCCGAAGAATTGTCTCACCACATGATGAAAGAAGAAAGAATACTATTTCCTATCATAAAATATTTAGCCGATTCACAAAAACTTAGGGAAAAACCTAAAACCCGTGGATATGTAACAGTTCAAAACCCAATAAGACAAATGGAAGCCGAACACGTATCAGCTGGTAACGCTTTAGAAAATATTAGAAGGCTTACCAACAACTATACGTTGCCAGAAGATTCATGTGCAACGTTTCAAATTACTTATAAAGAATTAGAAGAGTTTGAAAAAGATCTTCACAAGCATGTTCATTTAGAGAACAATATTTTATTTCCAAAGGCAATTAAACTAGAAGAAAGATTAATAAAAGGAATTTATGATTAAAAATAATATTAGGAGGAATGACATTTTCGCATACAAGATATTCTGGTTGAGTTTGTATAATAATTGTAGTGATAAATAAATTGTGATAATCACTTATTAACTAATAAATAGAAAGAGTACATATATGAAAAAATATTGGCTTGGTTTTATAACGGTAATTATTTTATCGTTTAGTGTTTTGAGTTGGGTTGGAGTTCAGATCTACCAGCAGGCTCCACCGATTCCTACAAAAGTTGTAACTTTGGATGGCAGTTTAGTATTTTCAAAAGAAGATATTGAACAAGGACAAAACATTTGGCAAGCAATGGGCGGAATGGAAATGGGTTCCGTTTGGGGGCATGGAAGTTACGTAGCACCTGATTGGACGGCTGATTGGCTGCACAAAGAAATTATTTTCGTTTTAAATAAATGGTCTGTTGCTGAGTATGGCATGGAGTATAATATGCTTTCAGATAAGAACAAATCAATTTTACAAACTCGTGCAGAAAATATATTTAGGACTAATACTTATAATGAAAGGACTGGAGTTATTACAATTGATTCAGTGAGAGCGGAAGCAATTAATAATCTAACAGAGTATTATAGCTATCTTTTTACAAACGGAAGTGAAGAATATGCAATCCAAAAAAATGCAATGTCAGATCCTGTAAAACTCAGAAAGCTAAGTGCATTTCTGTTTTGGGGTTCTTGGGCTGCATCTACAAACAGAATAAATGATGTAGTAACATATACTAATAACTGGCCGCATGAAAAACTAATCTCAAACGAGCCAACAGCCACAATGATTGTATGGACAGGAGTTAGTATAATTGTTCTACTTCTCGGTATTGGTGGAATGGCTGCATTTTATGCATCCAAAAGAGAAGCAGTTCATCAAGACAATTTTCCCTCAACTGATCCTTTACTTAATGCTGTTTCAACCCCATCACAGAGGGCAGTTGTAAAATATTTTTTAATTGTTTCTGGTCTAATGCTATTGCAAATAATTCTGGGTATAATTACAGCACATTATGGTGTGGAAGGAAATGCATTTTATGGAATACCGCTTTCCGAGATATTGCCTTATTCAATAACGAGGACGAGGCATACACAACTTGGAATTTTTTGGATTGCTACAGCATGGCTAGCAACTGGTTTGTTTATAGGACCAGCAGTAAGTGGACATGAACCAAAATATCAAAAACTTGGCGTTGATATTTTATTTATAGCTTTGCTTTTTGTTGTTCTGGGTTCAATGTTAGGTGAATGGTTAAGCGTTCAACATATTTTACCAGATAGCGCGTGGTTTCTATTTGGTCATAGTGGATATGAGTATATTGATCTTGGTAGGTTTTTCCAGGCTGCTCTTCTTATTGGTTTACTTCTTTGGCTATTTTTGATGGTACGTGCAATTAAACCAGCATTAAAAAAAGAAGATGATCAGAAACCGATACTAACACTATTTTTAATTTCCTCAATTGCAATTGCACTTTTTTACTCAGCTGCATTGATGTACGGTAAGCATACAAATCTAGCCATTGCAGAATTTTGGAGATGGTGGGTTGTGCATCTTTGGGTGGAAGGATTTTTTGAAGTTTTTGCTACTGTTGTAATTGCATTTTTATTTGCAAGGTTGCAATTAATAAATCTCAAAACAGCAGGTCAATCAGTTGTTCTCTCCGCAACAATATTTTTATCAGGAGGAATAATTGGTACACTACATCATCTTTATTTTTCTGGAACACCTGTATTTGTTCTTGCTCTCGGTTCAGTGTTCAGTGCGCTTGAAGTAGTCCCTTTAGTATTTGTAGGTTATGAAGCATGGGAAAATATACGATTATCTCGTGCAAAAGAATGGGTAAAAAAATATAAATGGCCAATTAATTTTTTCATAGCTGTTGCATTCTGGAATTTAGTTGGTGCAGGATTATTTGGCTTTATGATTAATCCACCAATTGCACTTTATTATATGCAAGGCTTAAATACAACTCCCGTTCACGCCCACGCAGCATTATTTGGAGTTTATGGAATGCTCGGAATTGGACTGATGCTATTTTGTTTGAGAAGTTTACGTTCTGATATTACATGGAACGAAAAGCCTTTAAAGATTGCATTTTGGTCTATTAACTTCGGTTTATTTGCAATGGTGACTTTTAGTCTTCTACCAGTTGGCTTAATGCAGACATGGGCTTCAGTTGAAACAGGATACTGGTATGCAAGAAGTTCAGAGTTTTTACAAACAGATACCATGCAAATTTTAAGATGGTCAAGAGCTTTCGGAGATACAATATTTGCGGGAGGAATAATAATATTAGTATGGTTTGTATTTAAATTAGCCCTACAATTCAGAAATAAATAGTTTATAAATAGTTGTAGTGAACCTTAATATTAGTTCACTACAACTTAAATATTACTTATACTCAGCCCAACTTTTAATATGAAGTTTATCGTTACTATAATAAATTGATTTAACAAATCTTTTAGCAACTTGAATATTGGTGATAAGTGGAATATTCAAATCAACAGCTTTTCTTCTAATAAAGTAATCGCTTTCTAACTCATCCTTTTCGTTATTCTTTGGAATGTTTAGCACTAAATCAATTTTTCCATTTTCCATGTAGGTTAAAATGTTAGGTTCAAGTTTTGTAAATGGTCTGTTTAAAAGTTTTATGTCAAAATTATTTTCTTTATAAAATTTATAAGTGCCTTCTGTAGCATAGAAATCAATACCCAACTTCTGGAGCATTTTCATTTCTTCTAAAAATTCTGCCTTTTTCTTTAACGGACCAGTTGAAAGCAAAATTCCTTTTTCTGGAATTCTAAATCCAATGGATAGAACAGATTTTAAAAACGCTTCGTTGAAATCATCGCCCAAGCAAGCTACTTCGCCGGTTGATGACATTTCAACACCAAGTACTGGATCGGAGCCTTTTAATCTTGTAAATGAAAATTGTGGAGCTTTAACGCCAACGTAATCAAGGTCGAAAGATGATTTATCAATTCTGTGAGGTTTTTCACCAATCATCAACTGTGTTGCGATATCAATGAAATTTTGTTTAAGCACTTTTGAAACAAACGGAAAACTTCTTGATGCACGTAAATTACACTCAATTACTTTTACTTCGTTATCCTTTGCGATGAACTGCATATTAAAAGGACCCGTAATTTCTAGAGCTTTTGCAATTTTTTTGGTTATCATTTTTATTCGGCGCATTGTTTCTAAGTACAATCTTTGTGGAGGAAGTACAATAGTTGCATCTCCAGAATGAACGCCAGCATTTTCAACATGTTCAGAAATTGCGTAAACAAATAGTTCACCATTATCGGCAACAGCATCAACCTCAATTTCACGTGCATCGGTAATAAATTTTGAAATTACAACTGGATGTTCGCTGCTAATATCCGAAGCCTTTTTTAGGAACAATTCCAATTCATCTTCGCTAAGCACAATGCTCATTGCAGCACCGCTTAAAACATAACTTGGACGAATAAGAACTGGATAACCAACTTTGTTACAAAACTCCTTTGCAGCTTCGAAACTTGTTAATTCTTCCCAATCTGGTTGATCAATATTTTCTCTATCAAGAATAGCAGAAAATTTATGACGGCTTTCGGCATTATCAATCATTTCTGGAGAAGTTCCAATAATTTTCACTCCTTGTTTGTGAAGTTTTACTGCAAGATTGTTCGGTATTTGTCCGCCAACCGAAACAATAATTCCTTCAGGCGATTCTTTTTCATAAATATCAAGAACACGCTCCATGCTCATTTCTTCAAAATAAAGTTTACTGCAAGTATCGTGGTCAGTACTTACTGTTTCTGGATTATAATTAATCATAATGGATTTGAATCCGTGATTATCCAATGTTTGCGCAGCGTTTACACAACACCAATCAAATTCAACCGAAGAACCAATGCGATAAGCTCCACCACCGAGAACAATAATTTGTTTTTCTTCACCTGGAATAATATCATCAACAAATCCGTTGTATGTCATATAAAGATAGTTTGTTTGTGCTGGAAATTCTGCAGCCATAGTATCAATCTGTTTAATACATGGAATTATTTCTAATTTCTTTCTGTATTTTCTTACATCAAACTCATCAGCATTTGTAAGCAATCCAATTTGTTTGTCAGAAAATCCGAATTGTTTTGAACGAAGGAGAGTAAGCTTATCAATTGCTTTAAGTTGCTTCCCTTTCAGTAACTCGGCTTGTTCAACAATGTTTTTCATTTTGTACAAAAACCATTTATCAATCTTTGTTAAATCATTTAATTTTTCCACAGAATATCCTTGCTGCAAAGCTTTTGCAACATAGTAAATTCTTTTATCGCTAGGCTGTTGAAGTTCCTTATCTAATTCGTGAACTTCAAAATCGTTACAGACAAATCCATTCATTCCAATATCAAGCATTCTAATAGCTTTTTGCAAAACCTCCTCAAAGCTGCGTCCAATAGCCATAACTTCGCCAACGGATTTCATTTCGGAACCAAGCAGAGTGCTAACTTGACTGAATTTTTGCAAATCCCATCTTGGAAATTTTAGCACAACATAATCAAGAGCTGGTTCGCAGCAAGCTGAAGTTTCTTTTGTAATTTCATTTTCAATTTCGTTTAACGCATAGCCAATTGAAAGTTTGGTGGCTACAAATGCTAATGGATATCCAGTAGCTTTCGAGGCAAGCGCAGAACTTCTGCTCAAGCGTGCGTTTACTTCAATAATTCTGTAATCATCATTTGTTGGTGAAAGTGCATATTGGATATTACACTCACCAATAATTCCAAGATGGCGTATTAATTTTATTCCATTAGAGCGAAGCATGAAATTCTCTTTTGCCGAAAGCGTTTGAACTGGCGCCGCAACAATACTATCGCCTGTATGAATTCCCATTGGATCAACATTTTCCATTGAGCAAACTGTTATGCAATTGTTATATTTATCACGAACAATTTCATATTCAACTTCTTTCCAACCGTAGAGAGATTCCTCAATTAAAATTTGATTTGTAAATGAAAAAGCGCGTTTAGCTTTTTCAATCAATTCATCTTCATTGGTTACAATTCCTGAACCAAGTCCACCCAAAGCGTATGCAATACGAACCATAACAGGGAACCCAATTTCATTAGCAACTGTAATAGCTTCGTTCACATTTTCGGCTGTTTTGCTAAGTGCTACTTTCAAGCCGGCTTCAGCAACTTTTTTGTTAAAAAGATTTCTATCTTCGGTTTCCTTAATTGTGTCAACTGGAGTTCCAAGGACTTTTACATTATATTTCTCCAAAATTCCTAAATCATAAAGTTCAACTCCAGTATTTAAGCCAGTCTGTCCACCAAAACCGAGTAAAATTCCATCTGGGTTTTCTTTTTTAATAATTTCTTCAACAAAACGTACTTGTATTGGAAGAAAGTAAACTTGATCTGCCATTTCTTCAGATGTTTGAATTGTAGCAATATTTGGATTTATTAAAACAGTTTTTATTCCATCTTCTTTAAGAGCTTTAATTGCCTGACTTCCAGAATAATCGAACTCGCCAGCTTGTCCAATTTGCAAAGCACCCGAACCGAGAATTAAAACTTTTTTAGGTCTATTTTTCTTTATCATCTAAGTGTCCTCACAAACATATCAAAAATAAATTCTGTATCATCCGGGCCAGGAGAAGCTTCGGGATGAAATTGAGTTCCAAAAAATGGCTTTGAAATATGAATAATTCCTTCATTTGAGCCGTCGTTGTCGTTTATAAACCATTCACGCCAATCTTGTGGAAGCGTTTCTGCATCCACTGCAAAGCCATGATTTTGCGAAGTGATGTAACTTCTGTTTGTTCCAGTTTCGTTAACAGGCTGATTTAAACTTCTGTGACCATATTTTAATTTGTAAGTGTCCATTCCAGCTGCCAGTCCAATTATTTGACTTCCAAGACAAACACCAAGTGTTGGAATTCCTGTTGAAAGTGCTAATTTTGTATTTTCAATTGTAGCTTGGCACATTTTAGGGTCGCCAGGTCCGTTGGAAATCATAATTCCATCGGCTTTTATATTCATAAAATCGTAATTGTATGGAACACGAATAACAGAAATATCTCTACCCTGAAATGCTCGGATTATATTATTTTTTACTCCGCAATCGACAAGTACAATTTTTGTCTTGCCAGCTTGATATTCAATTACTTCTTTGGTGCAAACCGAGCCAACTAAATCTGTTTTATTTGGATCTTCAATTTTTTTATTCAAATCAGCTTCTTTTACATTATCACCTTTAATTATCCAACCAAGCATTGTTCCTTTATCGCGCAATTTTCTGGTTAATGCACGAGTATCAATCCCAAATATTCCTGGAATTTTTTCCTCTTCCATCCAATCGCTTAATGAACGTTCTGCATTCCAATGTGAATAATTTTCTGAGTAATCTGAAACAATTAATGCTTTTGTTTGAATTTTATCCGATTCGTAATGAAGTAATAACGATTTTTCAGAAGTTTTGGGTGGAACTCCGTAATTGCCAATTAAAGGATAAGTTGCAACTAAAATTTGTCCCGCATAAGAAGGGTCACTTATTGTTTCGGGATAACCGACCATACCAGTATTAAAAACAACTTCTCCATCGGTTTCGCCCAAATATCCAAAGGAATATCCTGAAAATATGGAACCATCTTCCAAAATTAGTGTAGCTCTTTCTTGATTTTTGTTCATCCGCTTTTTCGATTAGTTTATAAATATTGTGGAAATTTTTTGTAGGTCTAAATATACTAAATGTAAAGAAATGAAATAAGAATAATTAAAATCTATTTTTCTAAAACTGACATTTTGAATAAATATTCAGAAATATAATTAGTTTTGGAATTTTATTCAAAATTCTAATTTTATGTTGTGTAATTATTATTAAAATGCTCTGAATTAACTTTGTAATCCAATTATTTTCTTAAAAATAGCATAATTCTAAGTCACACACCTTTCCTATTTCCAATATTTATTAATCCAACGCCAGTTAAAATTACAATTGCTGCTAAAATAATATCGGCACTTAAAATTTCATCCAACACAAACCAACCTGCAAAAAGTGCAATAACTGGATTTACATAAGCATAAGTAGTAACAAATGAAATTGGCAAATGTTCAATTGCATAAATATATGCCCCATAAGCAATTAGCGAACCAAAAATTGCTAGATAAATAAATGCAAATACTCCCCTTTGTGTAAATGCAAACCGCTCAGCTTCACCAATTGAAAGACCAATAATAATTTGGAATATTCCAGCTATAATCATTTGAGTTGCGGCATTTGCAAGTGGATGAACATTAACTTTTCTATATTTTGAATAAACCGTTCCCAACGACCAAGCAATAACGCCTGAATAAATTGCAATTATTCCGATTAAGTATTCTTTTTCAAAAAGTAAGAAAATGTTATTTCCAAAGATTATAACAATTCCTCCAAATCCAACAATTGCACCAAGCGCAATTGTTTTGTTGAAAGCAACCTTTTTAAGAATTAAAGTTTCAATTAGAACAATTAACATTGGAATTGTAGTAATCAATAATGCTGTTAATCCACTGGGAATCCATTGTTCGGCAAATGTAATTAATCCATTTCCCAATCCTATTAGTAAAATTCCAGTTATGGCAATTGGAAGTAAATCGTTTTTTGTTGGAAGTGGAACTCCACGCAATTTAAGAAAAAGCAAAAATATTGGGCCAGCAATTAACCATCTAAATCCAGCAAAAAGAAAAGGAGGCATTTCTGCAACACCAATTCTTATTACTAAATATGTTGTTCCCCAAATAATACAAATTGCAAGCCAAGCAAGATATGCTTTAGTTTTGGTTGTCAAGTAATCCTCAAAAAATGGAGTTCAAATCTAAACTATTTCTAAAATAGATTTGAAAGTTATTTTTTTATTAACTTTGTACATGAAATACGCAATGATTTTAAATAATTAGTGAGTCTGGTCTAAAAAGGTATTTCCCGTCATTGCGAGGAACGGAGTGACGAAGCAATCTTTTGATTTTGCGCTAAATTCGGCAGATTGCTTCGCTCCGCTCGTAGTGACATTATTCAATAGAACCTTTTTATAGTAGACTCATTAGTTTTAATAAACCTAAATATGTTGGAAATATGAATAATTCAGATTTTGTAATTAAGAAAGGCACAATTGAAGATGCGGAAACAATTTATAATTTCATCTATCAATTAGCTGAATATGAAAAATTAACTGAAGAAGTAACCACAAATGCAGAAGAACTTGCGAAAATACTTTTTGCCGAAAACACACATGTTCATACAATAATTGGATTTTACAAAAATAAACCAGTAGGATTTGCTCTATATTTTTATAATTTCTCAACATTTAAAGGAAAAACTGGATTATATCTTGAGGATTTATTCGTAATTCCAGAAATGCGCGGAAAAGGTTTTGGTAAAATATTGTTAATTGAACTTGCGAAAATTGCAAAAGAAAATAATTGTGCACGTTTTGAATGGTCAGTTTTGGATTGGAATAAACCAGCAATTGATTTTTATAAATCTCTCGGCGCAAACCCAATGGATGAATGGACAGTTTTTCGCTTAACTGAAGATGGAATTGAAAAACTGATAAATTAAAATGGTAATATTATGACAAAACCAATAGACAATATTGAAAGATGGTTTATTGAACACCCACTAATTTATGTTATTGCCGAATTTGCTCTAGCACTAATTTTGGCTTTTATAGTATATTTAATAGTTCACAAAGTTTTAATTCGATTTATTCAAAAAGCAACAAGAAAGACAAAAACCGAATTTGATGATATTTTACTCAATGAAAAATTATTAACTCGTGCATCGTACATAGTTCCAATATTGGTGTTTAGGCAATTTAGCTTCTTTAGTACTGAAATTGAAATATACTTTGATAATATACTTGAAGCTTTAGTTGTCCTTTTTGTTGTATTAATTATAAATAGTTTTTTGGATGCTTTAACCGAAATTATTTCCAAATTTGAAAAATTCAAAGCCCGTCCAATTAAAGGTTATGCACAAGTTGTTAAAATAATTATTTCAATATTTGCTGCTATTTTCATTTTTGGAATTATATCCGGACAGAATTTTTGGTCATTATTTGCTGGACTTGGAGCAATAAGCGCGGTGCTGCTGCTTGTATTTAAGGATACAATTATGTCGTTTGTTGCAAGCATTCAAATTGCTTCTTACGATTTAATTAAAGTCGGCGATTGGATAGAAATTCCCTCAATGGGCGTTGATGGTGACGTAATGGATATTGCTCTTCACACAATTAAAGTCCGCAATTTTGATAAAACAATTACCACAGTTCCAACAAATAAGCTGGTTGAACAATCGTTCAAAAATTGGCGTGGAATGCAAGAAACTGGTGGAAGAAGAATTAAACGATCAATTTATATTGATGTTTCGAGCATAAAATTTGTGAACAATATATTGCTTCAAAAATTCAGTAAATTCCATCTAATTTCTGAGTATCTCAAATCCAAAACAAAGGAAATTGAGGAATACAATAATTCACATAAATATGATTTCTCAGAAATTGTGAATGGAAGAAGGCTTACTAATATTGGAACATTTAGAGAATATGTAAAAGCATATTTGCGCAACAGAGATGATATTGATAAGAATCTGACTTTCCTTGTTAGACAATTATCTCCAGGTCCAGAAGGACTTCCGATTGAGATTTATGTTTTTACAAATACAACCGCTTGGGTTAAATACGAAGAAATTCAGTCTGATATTTTTGACCATTTAATGGCTGTAGTTCCCGAATTTGAATTGAAAGTATTTCAAAATCCAACAGGAAACGATTTTAATAAATTAAAAGAATAAATACACGTGTCATTGCGAATCCAACGCTTTCTGTTGGTGAAGCAATCTGTTGCAGATTGCTTCGGGGAAAAACTCCTCGCAATGACTGTAAAAATAAAATGAAAGAGTCATAAATGAAAGCAACAGTTTCAAATACAATTGCGTATACACTTCAAGATTTAGGTGTTGAAATAATTACTCACGTGCCTGGTTTTGGAGGCTCAGAAGTTTTTGAAAGCTACAAACATATTAATCAGAAAAACCCTCCTATTTCATTTCACGAAGAAGTGGCATACACAATTTGTCACGGTGCAAGCATTGTTGGCAAGCGTTCAGCATGTTTAATTAAAGCACAAGGAATTGCAAAGGCTGCAAATAGTGTTGTTGATTCACTTTACACTTCTGTAAATGCTGGATTTGTTACTTTCATTTTTGATGATAATGTTGGAAATCACTCCGATAATATTATGGAAACAGAAGCTTTGCTAAAGGGATTTTCATTGCCGTACATCATTTCTGATTCCATTACAATTTATGACGATGTTGTGAGTGCTTTTCATAAATCGGAAACAATTAAATTACCAGTTGCAATTATTGTAAATGCTGCTGAAATTTTGAATGAAGTAGAATTTGAACGCCAAAGTTATAGAAAGAATTTTGCTTACAATCGTGATATTTTACAACATGTAGTTCATCCACTTTTTGCACAATACCAGTATGATGTTTTTAAAAGCAAAAAAGATGGTAATTCAAATCCAGAAATTGAAAGACCAAAATTAATACATGTTCCAGATGATATTCCAGCACAGTCACGAGCTGCTGTTAAAAGATATCAACAATTTTTTAATGTGTTTCAAAATTTCAAAGGTGAAATTGTAACTGGCGATACAAGTTCATCAAGTAGTTACGCTCTTCCACCTTATGAAGCAATAGATATTGTTACTTATATTGGTGGTTCCATTCCCCTTGCAATTGGTGCTTATCTTGCTGGCAACAAAGATGTTTGGGCGTTATCTGGTGATTTTGGATTTATTGCTGCTGGTCACCTTGGATTGTTGGAAGCATCTCTTCGAAAAATTCCACTTAAGATTGTAATTTTTAATAACAAACAAGCTGCAGCTACAGGCGGACAGCAAATTCACAGAACTACGCTTTATAAAATTTTGGCTGGATATGAAACACACATTCGCAATATATCTAACCCCGAAGATCCATTTGAAATTACAGAAATTTTAGATGAAGCTTCAAAAGCTGATGAACTTAGAATTATTATTGCTAATTATTAAAGCACTTGCAGCTGATTAAATGTATTAGACAGATTTAAGTGTATAAGGTTGTCTAATATTTTATTGCATATTTATGACTTTTACACTACTTTTGGCACTCAACTTAATTAAAGAGGTAACATTATGCGGAAAACAAACCAATTTATTTTAATTTCAATTCTATTATTTACATTCACTTTCAGTTCATTTGCTCAAACAGATACTACTAAAATTGATTTAGCTGGTAAATTTGCGCTGCAATTTCAGATTTCAGAAAATTTTACTTTAAGTAGTTTTCAAGGAGGAACATTTTCGGGGAAATATCATCTTAGTAATAATTCCGCTTTGAGGTTAGGTTTTTCCTTATATCATAATAACGATGAAAGGATGGCTGACGACAACTACCCTTCGCCTGATACTACATTTAATAATAGATTAAACAATAATTCGACAAGAGTTGAAGTATTACTTCAATATCTGCAATATGCTAACATTAGCAATTCTATATCTATGTTTTACGGTGGTGGCATAAATTATTCTAGTTCACTAAATAATAACAAAGAATACCAAAAAGAACTTAGTAGATTCTTGGAACAATCTTATTACCAAGTTGGCATCAATCTGCTTATTGGGGTTGAGTGGTTTGTACGCTCAAATATTGGTATTTCAGCTGAATATGAATCAGGTTTTTCATATTCAAAAAATGAAATATTTTACAAAAAAATCTCTGAAACTTCAGACGATAAGGATGGTGAAAAGGAGGAAAGAACTATGTATAGATTCTCCCCCAATTCTGTTAAATTCGGTCTTTCAATATATTTTTAATTTTGAACCCCACATTGCTGTCCAAAACAAAATAGGATATTAGTAAAATACTATAAATTGGACAGATTCTAAGACAAAACCGAAAGTATCCCCTATATTTAGAATAAATTTAACTGTTCAGACTTAGCAATATAGAAATCTGGAGGATGAAA
>JAHISP010000078.1 GCA_018818165.1 Bacteroidota bacterium
TACCCTTATCCTATAAATTCTTGGCGAAATAATTGGAATCATTTGGCCGTATTTTTCAAATATCCGGAAGAAATAAGAACAGTGATTTATACAACTAATGCAGTAGAAAACTTACATCGCCAATTTAGAAAAGTTACAAAAAATAGAGCTCTTTTTCCTAACAGCTTGTCCCGATTTATCGGGAATGATGCTCTAACTAAAATGCTTTATCTTGCTTATAAAGACACAGCTAAAAAATGGACTATGCCTATTAGAGATTGGGCTTTCATTTTTTCACAATTTTCCATTATATTTGACAAACGGCTAAAGCCGTTTATCAAATAAGCATTCTGCCATTTACACAAAAAATGAAACACTCTCTATTTAATACATAAAACCCATTATTAAATCAAATTACATTGATTTATCAGAAACTACAGTAGCAGTTTCCATAATTACATCATAAAAATAACCTGCACCAAAATCCTTAGCAACAGCAATGGTTCCTTTAAATGTTACTACCTCTCCAATTTTTAACTCTTCATTTGTAGTAACAGTTAAATCAATTTTTGGATCTGGGCTAGAGCCATCCTGAATATGGTACCAATTTCTGCTCATAATTTGTTTATTCACTTTTGTAATTTTTCCTTTAATTAAAACCATTTTTTCTTTATAGGAATCTTTATTTGCATAAAGCTCTGCAATACTAATTCCATCTTTTGGAGCTTCAATTTTAATAGCAACTTGTGGCTGCTCACTACCTTCTTCAGCAGCTATTTGCTTTGAAATAGGGGTTGGATTATTGCTTACAGATGAAACAAAAAGTATTTTATCAAAAGTTCTAGCTAATTCTTTGCTTTCAAAATTTTCCATTTCTAATGCTTCAGTAAAATAAAGGACTTCACCTTCTTTGGTATCACGTTTTGAAATGGCAATCCAATTTTCAACATCATTTTCCTTAACTTGTAAATATGTATAGGTTTTACCATCTATTACTTCTGTAACAGTAACTTTATGACCAGTATATGGAATTTCATTTTCAACATTTTTTGTTTCAGTTTTTTGACACGCAATGGCAGAAATTAGAATCATTGCAACCCCAATTAATTGTTTTAACTTCATTTTGCTTCCTTTCGTTTATATTAAAATTTGTTTTGTAAATATAGCAAACTGAATATCATTTTCAGAATGTAATTTTGGGTGGATTTCCTAACAAGGAAGTAATTATTTGTGTAATTATAATTAAATTAAAGAAGCCCAACCTCTAAAAAATATCTAAATGATTTGAACTACAATTAGGAGGCTGGGTGTCAATAATTTACTAATTATCACCTAATTCCCGAGATCTAATAAAATCACTAAACTGCTGATCTGTACCAAGTATATGGTTTATGGTCCAATCTTTTAGAAAATCAATAGTTTTTAATGAAAGCAACAAATCGTTTTTTTGCACATTAATTTGAAATGATCGTACTTTATCAATAAAGTAACTATGCTCTTCGAGATGTTCGGCGGCAAGAGGATAATTATACAGTTTAAATAAATCTTCCTCAGTTTTAAAATGATAATGTGTATAGTCAATAAATTTTGTAAGAGCTTCTTTAATAAGGTGTTGACCTGTACCTTTTGACTGCGCATCATGTAGTTCATTTAAAAGATTAATAAAACTTTTATGCTGATCATCAATTAATTGAAAACCAATTTCGAAAGTTTCTTTCCAAGTTATATAAGCCATAGCAACTCCAGTATTTTGTTACTTAAAATATTAACTTTATAAATATTAATCATCATCATTATTTTCAACAAGCTGAAATAATGAACTAAAGGAAAACACAGAACCCTCATCAGGTTTGCTTTCAACTTTAATTTCACCTCCAAGGAGTTTTACTAATTCTTGACATATAATTAAACCAAGACCAGTACCATATTTGGAATCTGTTTTACTATTTATTTGTTGATAAGGAATAAATAGAGAAGACATTTTATCTTCTGGAATACCTCTTCCTGTATCGGAAATTTTTGTTATAATTTCAAAATTGTTTTGAAAAACTTTTCCCTTTGTAATAGATATTTTAACATATCCATTTCTTGTAAACTTAATAGCGTTGTTTGCAAAGTTTAGTAATATTTGCTTATAATGATTTTCATCACCAAATAAAAGATTAGGGACATCAGCCGCAATGTCGGACATTAAGTCTAGATTTTTAAATTCTGAAAATGGAAGAAGTAAACTGATGCAATCGCTAATCAATTCTCTAAAATTAAATAACTCTTGTTCTAACTCTAATTTTCCAGCCTCTATTTTGGTAAAATCTAAATACTTGTTTAAAGTATCAAGCATAAGTTCAGTAGATTTTATAGCACTTGCAGCAAAACTTTTAAGCTCCTCCTCCTTTTTCATCTGGTCAGATAGAATTAAATGGAGGAATATAGAAATTGAGTTTATAGGAGTTTTTAATTCGTGATTAATTTTAGCAAGCAATAGAATTTTGCTATCCTTTAATTCCAGTGCTTCCTGACTTTTCTTTTCCTGCTTTTGTTTTGCGTCATGCAGCTTAAGAAGAGTTTCCGTTTGCTGCAGTTCAGCTTGCATTCTGCTCGTAACATCCAAAATACTTCCATCGTAATGTTTAACATCCGATTTCTTGCAAATTATACTAGGTCTTAAATTTAAGCTTAAATATTTTATATTATCAGCATTTTGTTTTACTTCATTTACCCGATCTTTTACATAACCATTATTATTTACTTCAAGAATTATATCCCCAATACTATTTTTTCCAAGAAGAATATCTGGAAATTTTCTTTGGCTATCGAGACTAATATTAAATTCATCCAAAATAGAAAAGAATGTATTATTAGCAGAATCTATTTCACCAGTTTCGGAAATTCTAAAAATGCCTTCAATTGAGTTATTAAAAATCTCTTTAGCCTGCTCAGAACTTTCATTTAACTTTTCCCTCAATCTGGAATTTATAGCAGTTGCACTTACACTTAAAATGCTTATTAACAAAACAAAAAGAACTGTTGAGTATATATTTGGAAGAAAATAAATTGTATTATCATTATACAAAATTGAAGCTGCAAAAATAATATTGTAATATATAGCCACAATTATCTGATTTTTTGTATCCCAACTTAAAAACAATGCTGTGGTAAAAATGGTTAACGCTAAAAGGTGAGAATTAATAAAAAGCGTGTCGGGAATTAAAAATATTATTGTTCCAAATGATAAGGTAATTGATAACAACAATATGTGAATAAGAAAAACAGGATATTTTCTGCCATATTCAGTATATGTTCCTATTAATATTAAAAAGCCAACAGTTGTTGCAATAAGTCTACTACAATATAAGCTGACTGAGAACTCAGCAAAATAACTTACTTCAAATACTAAAGCCGATATGCCTGCAAAAATAGTAATTAAGGATATCATCCTAAGCGGATTAATAATTACACTTTTTTCATTATTTGATACCTTCATTGATTGTCTCTGCTAACAATGAATTAAAAGGACTAACTTTTAAAATTATGTTCTATAATGCACACATCTACTTTATATCTTTTCAATATATATAAATTAAAATTAAAAAATAAAATTGACATCAAAAAATTTTAATTCTTTAAGATTATTAAGTTAATACATTTTAATAAATGTTATTTGAAATTAAGTAATTAAAAATTTTCAGCAATGGATTAAATAATAACACAGGTTAAATATTATTTTGATGTGCTGGAACCAAAGATAATTATTATTAACTTTCTTCATATTAAAATAATAAGGTAATAAAAATGGAAAAAGATTTGATAGGTAGATTAGTATCACTACTAGCCCCAGGTCAGATAAGTGA
>JAHISP010000079.1 GCA_018818165.1 Bacteroidota bacterium
TGCAATAATTGACTAAAAAGTGTTATGTTCATTGTGGCTCCTTATTTAAATTTATTTCCGAAAAACAAATTTATGCTCAGCAAAGTTATTTTGCTGAGTTGGAGCCTGCTTTTTTCTATTTTATCGTTTTGGACAGATGTGCAGCAGTTAATAATGGAATTACGTTATTGTTAACAAGAGATAAAAAGAATTAAAAGGATTAAAAGGATTAAAAGAAAAGTAAATGACCCGTTTTGCAATAGAAGAGTTCTTAAAAACACTTAAACTTAAATAATTCTCATCTTAGACTCTATCCTATTTTTTTCATTTACCTATCTTGCAAAAGTTCTAGTTTGTTAATTATTGATTGATATTCAACAATATCAACCAGAACAGTAGTGCTTTTCTCATTTTGTGTCAGAATCAAAGGTCTTTTAGATTCCCTACTTGTTTGCCCAAATTTATAAGCTTCTGTGCGTATGGGGTTTTGGATTAACACAGGCAATAAATAAAAACATTATTTATAACCATCAACTTTAGTTCTGCATTTGTGACAATATGTGATTCCCTTGATATCTACTTCTTCAATTCCGTGAGAGGCGTGCATCACGCAGTCCCAATCAATGCAATGGCGTAAACCGTAATTATGCCCAAGCTCATGAAGAGTTTCTTTAATCGTACGTTCTAATAAAAGGCTTTCGTTTGAAATACCGGAATAAAAGATTTCGTGCAAACGACAAACAGAAAGAATGGAGTGCTTTCCATTAAGTTGTGCTTCACCAAAAATAAATGTTAAGGCTGGGACAAAAAGGTCCACGTCAGTTATTAAAATTATCTTACCATCATATTGATCTGTAAGCTTCATAACTTCGGCAATAATCTGAGTAGAGAAATATTGTTTGCGGTCTATTGAAAAGAAATCATCCATGTTTAACTTAATATCAATAACATGAATGCTGGAAGAAAATCTTTTTGATAATTCTTTTATAAGATTTTGCAACAATACATTACTATAAAATTTAAGCGGTGCAATAAAGATATCCATTATTATTACTCAAGCTTGCGGAGATCATACTTGCTTATTTTATTGTAAAGCGTAACTCTATCTATCTCAAGTGTCTGAGCAGTTTTAGAAATATTCCAACCGTTCTCATTTAATATCCTGTTGATGTATTTCTTTTCCATTGAAGAGAGACTTTTCTCATCACTTGACAATTCGAAGTTATTCCTTGATACATGGAAGGGAAGATCATCAACAGTAATAGAATCGGATTTACCAACCACCATTGCTCTTTCAATTGCATTTTCCAATTCACGGACATTTCCCGGCCAATCATAATTCATTAGAAAATCCATAGCTTCTTTGGAAATGTTCTTTATCTTTTTATTCATTGCGCTTGAAAATTTATTGAGAAAGAAATTTACAAGGAGTGGAATATCATCCCTTCTTTCACGCAAAGGTGGGATAACAATAGTGAAAACATTTATTCTATAATATAAATCTTCTCTAAACTTGCCTGCTTTAACAAGATCTTCGAGAGATTCGTTAGTTGCAGTAATAACTCTAAAATCACTTTTTATTAATTCATTGCCGCCAACCCGGTTAAACTGTTTTGTCTCTATCACTCTCAACAATTCAATTTGCATCCTAAGGGAAATTGAGCCTATTTCATCAAGAAAAATTGTTCCGCCATCGGCCATTTCAAATTTTCCTTTTCTTCTAAATTGAGCACCGGTAAATGCGCCTTTTTCGTGCCCAAACAATTCACTTTCAAGAAGTGATTCCGCCAAGGCACCGCAGTTAACGGTGATAATTGGAGAATATTTTCTACCACTATTTATGTGAATGGCTTTAGCAACCAATTCTTTTCCGGTACCACTCTCCCCTCTTATCATAACTGTAGTATCCGTACGGGAAACAGAATGTACAAGTTCATATATTTTTTTGATTTGAAAACTTTCGCCTATTAAATTGTCCGGTTTGATAATTTCATCAATACTTTCTTTTAGTTGAATATTTTCAATCTTAAGGGCACGTTGTTCCAGCGCTCTTTTAACGAGATGTGAAAGTTCATCAGGATCAACAGGTTTTGTAACATAATCATAGGCACCGTTTTTCAAAGCTGTTATTGCAGTAGGCACCGAAGAAAATGCAGTGATGAGAATAATAATGGCGTCTTTATCAATTGCTTTAATTTTTGATAACAAATCCAAACCGCTCATACCCGGCATTTTCATGTCAACGAGAAGAAGATCATATTTTTCTTTTGCATATTTATTTAAAGCAGTTTCACCATCTTCGGCAGTATCAACTATATAATTATCTTCAATAAACCAATGATAAAAAGATTCACGTACAATTTTTTCATCATCAACTATTAATATTTTTTCCTTCTTATCCATAAATCATCCCACTAAGCAAATTGTTCTTTTTGCGGCAATATCATTTTAAATGTAGTTCCCAAATTTGAAGTTTTTTCCACTTCTATTTTTCCACTATGATTAACTACAATACCGTAGACAACCGCCAGCCCAAGTCCAGTACCTCCGGACTCTTCTTTTGTTGAATAAAACGGTTCGAATATATTCGGCAAATCTTTTTCATTAATTCCGTTACCTTCGTCTATTATCCTAATTACAACATTATTGTTTTCGCTAATAATGTTAATAGTAATTTTTCCCTTATTATTACTCATTGCTTCAATTGAATTAATCAGAAGCGACATCAACGCTTGCTGAATTTTGTTTGCATTGCAGAAAATTTCAATCGGCTCTTCAGCGTAATCTTTAATTAAAGTAATACCGTTAATTTCTAGATGATGACGAATTAAAGTTACACTGCAGTCAATTATTTTCAGAAGGTTTTCTTTTGCAAATTTATCCGGTTCTGAATGAGAAAAAATCAGTAAATCTTTTACAATTTGTCCGCAACGTGCAGATTCTTTGGAAATTAGTTCTAAATATTCATAAATGCTTGTATATTCAGAATCTTTTTGAAATGCATGCAATTTTTTTGCTATCAATTTGCTAAAAGTAAGAATTCCAGCAAGCGGGTTGTTCAATTCATGTGCAACAGTTGCCGATAGTTTTCCGAGTGAAGCAAGCTTTTCAATTTGATTAACCTGGTTATAAATATTTTTAAGTTCCTTCGTCTTTTCATTTACTTTATCATTTAAAGTTTCTGACCAATTTTTTATTTCTTTATAAGCTCCAGCAAGATTTGTTGACATCTCGTTAAATCGCCGAGCCATTTGTCCTAGTTCATTTTTAGCATGTATTTGGATTTTATGATCTAAATTTCCATTTCCAACAGCTTCAATGCCTTCCATTATTATTTTAATTGGTTTGTTAACTAAAATTGTTATAAATAATCCTGAAAAAAATGAAATAATGATAACAAGAAATATCGAAGCAAAGATTACATTAGTTGTGCTTTTTTGAATTATTTCATCAAGTCCTTCCAAAGAAACTCCAACATCCAGCACCCCAAGAATATTAACATTTTGTGGATGAGCATGACAAGCTGCGTTTGAGCAGTCAGGTTCATTCATAATTGGATTAATAAGACCAAGCACACGTTTATTTTCTGAATTTTTATAGACTCGAAATTTGTCATGGCTTCTTAAACTTTGCAGCGGTACAGAACTGTTATGACAACCAATGCAAGCCTCTGCGGTTAAATCCACTTTATTCAAGATTTCCGCAGGGTTGGTTGAATAACTAATTGTACCCTGTTTGTTGTAGATGCGAATTTCTTCAACTCCTCTTAATGAGCGAAGTGTATTAATTGTAGAGTGAACGTCTTCAGGTCGGTTTAAAAGCATACCATAACGTGTAGACTTTTTAATCATCTCGCTTATATTATAAGAGGTCTGAAATCTTGATTCGGTTAAATAATTATTGAGATGATTTAAAATGAAATAAGTATAAACTGAAAGAAGGATAATCAGAATTGAGGAAAGAGAAATGATAAGCCGAACACTTATTGTATTAATAACTTTTGGTTTCATATAATCTGCTAATCTGCTGTTTCAAAATTAGACAATACTTTAATTACATACAATCTGTTTGGTGTTCTACAATCGTATAATAAATGTTAATGTGTATTGGAAGGTGAAACAATATTTTGCTTTTCGTAAAAATGAATAAGCACACAAAGATTAAAACAAAAACTTTTATGTGATTAAAGAATTTAAAATATCGATATATCTTTTATTACCAACAAGCTGATAAAGAAACTTAATTTGAGAGCCTCCATCCATCATTGTATCTCCAACTTTTGGTACTTGTGTCTTAATTTCCGCAATAGTGCCAATGGCTTTTGCATGCATTTCATCCCATTCTTTTTGATGCAATTGGCAACCTAAAACATCTTGATGAACAGCTCCCATTATAGCAAACCATTCAGTCTTTAAGGGGTTATCTGTTTGGTCGTCAATCTTATTGTATATTAAAAAATTTATGGGGGAAGAAATGCTAACACTTCCCCAATAACCGTTTATTTGAATTATTTGCTGTCCTACAGAAATACTTTTTTTGCATTCATCTATCATCATTGAGTTTACATTGTCAAGAAAGCTAACCAAAATAGGATTAATGCCAAGATAAAATGTATTTGAACATATCTCCTTAGCAATAAGATTATTTTTTAAGTATATAATATTATTATCATACTTAATGTTCTGTAGTTTGTTAAAAATTGTATTTGCATCATTTACTATTCCGTTAAACTGTGTTTCTTTTTCATTAGATAGATTTCTAATAACTTTATCAAAGTGGCAATTTTCACAATCAAAATTATTATCGCATAATTTATAATCTATAACTCCGGAAGTCATCCAGATGCACTTAAGCATTTCATATTTGTTACGCTTTAACTCAATTTCATTACTCATATCTTTCACTTAAAATTATTTGTTTTGATTTAGCTGTACCATTTTCATTAACTGAGTTTTCGGATTCATTACTAACAAAAACAGCAAAGTTTTTAGCTATAAGTCTAAAAGCAAATATTGCAAGTACAACAAGCATCATTGTAATACTAATTTCATCAAATGATGGAAAATAATTTACTCCTGAAGAAGCAGCTAATCCTGTAATACTTACGTTTAATCTGTTAAGTACCAAACCTGAGATTACACAAATTGAGGTTAAGTACATCCATTTTTTATCTTCAATTAATTTTTTATAACTGAGTAAAAAGATTGGAACAAGAGTTCCGATTAATATTTCCAAATAGAAAAGATATGTTTCAGTTGATGGAACTGTTAATAAGGGTAGTTTACCATTATCAATAAAATCATAAATCTTTAACAGAAAACCTGCTATTAATGCTATTAAAACTGCAAAAGAAGCTCCGGATAAAATATCCATTTTTAATTCCGTATGATGAAAACCATCTTTTTTTGTAAAAGCTCTTGCAATCAAAAATGATTCAAATATTATCATGGATAAACCTGCGGCAATACATGAAATATAAAAATGCACAGGTAATAAAGAGGAATACCATAACGGATGTAATTTCCCGGGAACGATTAAATATAATGAACCAAAAGACGACTGATGCAAAGTAGAAAATATTACTCCGGCAATCACAACTGGTATAGAGATAATTTTCAAATATTTAATAGGCGCCTTTATTTTAAACTTTTCCAATACAACAGGGGCAAACTCTAAAATAAGTACTGTGGTATAACAAATTAAGCACCATGTAATTTCAAACATAACAGAATGAATATTCCACATTACGAGTGGATGCCAGAAATTTTCAGGTCTTCCCAGATCAACCACAAGCAGGCAAACTACTACCGAATATCCAAGAAAGGCGGTTAGAATTGCAGGTCTCACCAATGGTTCGTATTTATGAATGTGAAAGATGTGAACCGTGGCAGCGATTGTAAATCCGGCAGCTGCAAGTCCAACACCAATAAAATCAAATCCTATCCACAAACCCCAAGGCACCGAATCATGCAAATTAGTTGTTAATCCCAGTCCTAGGGAAAATCTGTAATAAGTTGAAAACAAACCCATTGTTACAATTATAACGGAAACCACTTTCCAAAAAGTTGGTTTTAAAATATCATTTATTTTCATATGTTTTCTTTTCCATTAGTAGATTTTTTTTCTTTAGCTAATTCATTTTTTCTTTTTGTAAGCCAAAACATTGCACTTAGGAATAATCCTCCGCCAATTGCTACCGACGGAATTTTTTCCATAGCCCTCATTGTAAATTCAGGCATTGGTTCACTTGTTAGTTTAGAAACATATCCCAACTGCTCGAACGGTACAGGCGATATAATCAGAACATGCCCACCTCCGGCTTCTTCAAGACCGTATATATGCTGATAATATTTGTCCGGATCAGATTTAAGTCTGTTCTTGGCAATTTCAATAAGCTCATCCATTTTACCGAAAATTGCCGCCTCGGTCGGACAGGCTTCTACACAACCTGGTAATTTTCCAGCTTTAACCCTGTCATCACACAAATTGCATTTGCGTATGCGCGGCTTTGTTGTCCCCCATTCATAACGAGGAATACTATGCGGACAAGCTTGCATACAATATCTGCATCCAATACATTTATCGGCATCATAGACTACTGCACCTGTTGAACTCTTTTTAATTGCTCCGACCAGACATACGGATACGCAAGCGGGTTCATTACAATGCATGCAAAGTTTTCGCGTATATATTTCGCCGTATTCTTCAACAACCGTGAAAGTATTATCCGAGAGATGATCTTTTAAATAATCATCATTTGTTTCAGGCAAATTATTAACCTCTTTGCACATGTCATAGCATGCCCCACATCCTTCACAAAGAGTTACATCAAATAGAATCCCAGTTTCGTTTAACATTTTTATTCCAATTATTATAATGAGAGAAATTCTTTTTCAAAATCATTTATACTTTGATCAAGTAACAAAGAGACTACATCATTGGATAATGATCCTCCATCGTACATGGTTTCTCCAACAAATTCTACTATAGGCGAATTATCATCAATAAAATACTTTAGTTTACTGAATTCATTTTTTATCCAGTTTAGTGCATCACTCCCCGAAAAAAACAGATCCCGATTTTCAGGTGAATCATTTGAAACTAGCTGAACGCCCCATGATTCATAAGGATTAGAAATTTTTTTACCGATTATACCAGGGTTAACAGATTTTACAATTCCGTTAACTGGTGAAAGGAATTTTACAGTTTTATTTCCATAAGAACCTTCGAATATCATTCCTCCGCGTTTTAGCTCTTCTCCCACTTCCGCACATTTTAGAATTGACAATGTCCCCAATGCCGTTGATCCGAATGGATCAATTCCAATTTCCATTAATCCATTTTTATTCTTCTTCAGCCAAGTGTGTCCTTTTGAAAAAAATAGATTTGAAGGAATATGTATTACGTTTCCATCATGAACTAGGTAATCATATTGAGATAAAGCAGGTTCAAATGCCGGATGACTTTTCCCTTGAATTCGTAATACAATCAGATCGACTAATAGGATAAATAAAAACAACGCCAGAACAAAAATCGCAACCATAATGGATCCTTTAAATGAGTTAATATAATTTTAATTGATTTAAGATTTCACTTCATCTTTTGAAATATTTTCATCTTTGACAGCATTATCTGATACCTCGTGTGTATATGTCTTTCCACCGTCATACATTGTTTCGGTTGCAAGTCTGAATTTCGTATCCAATTTTGACGTGGAAGATTTAGATACTTTGTTTTTCTTATTCCTCCCCAAAATCAATGGCTCGATTATAAATCGAACGAGTAACTCAACTCCAATAAAAACTAAAATGATACTAATGATAAATGTAATCATGATACTCTTCCTTTAATATTTAATTGTTACAGAGAAAGGACAAATAACATGCCAGCAATTTTATTTTAATGATGCTTTTTTTATGTTGTTGTAAAACAAAGAGTTATAGTGGCGGTGTTGAATTGTTAATCAAATAGCCAAAGAGGAAGTGTAAATTTTTTCAACAGAGCGGTGTTGAAAATATCATCACTTTTTAAGGAAAATACTTTTACATATCCAAAAGTTTTGAATCGTAGAACATCTAAGATCAGTTTTATACCAGATTCTTAGGAATATTTACAATATTAATACTTGTTGCAACATTCCGAGTTATATTAAAAGCTAGTTGAAATAGTTTAATAAAAAAAAGAAAGGCTCCATAAGTTTAATTGGGAAAACAAAAACTATAATTAAAGGAGCCTACAAATGCAAACAACAGAAATAACTAATAATAATCTTGAATGGTTTATGAAGCAAACCATTAAAACTCAAATGGAAATATTTGGACACACAAAAGAAATATCAAAACTAATAGCTAACCAACTTTTCCAAGATGAAGTACATCAAAAAGATGGTCGGAAATATGAACGCGCATTAAAAGAAGAACAAAAACATAGTAATTGGGGTAGTAATCAATGCTGTCAACTTAAGGGAAAAAGCAAAAAAGGAACTAAATTCAGTTTGAGTTTTTAAAGAGAGAAAACTCAGGGATTACAATGAAAAAGCGAAAAAACATTAAGACAAATACGAGAAAAAATATTTAGCACAACCTCCTAGAGCATTTACAAAACATCAGAGAAAGACTTCACCCGCAATCGAAAAATGGGGTTTGTAGATATTATCTTATTTCAGATAAGTAACGCCAGTAAAAGCTTTGGTGTGGAACTTCACAAATGTCTACGTTCATCGAAAATAATTGCAATAGCATATAGTAAACAAGCCTATTCCAAATCAATTGTTGTTTATGATTTACTTAATGAATTAGTAATAGATGCTGAAATGAATATATATAACTCTTCAGAACGCACATGTGCAATAAAACAATAAAAGCTTATGAAGGAAGAAGGAAAATAAAGAAAAGATATAATAGTAGCAGACCGAGGCTTTCCTTCATTAGAAGTGTTTTCTGAACCTCTATCAATGGACTATGATTTTGTACTACGATATAACGGAATAACTTTTCAAGAGAAACACTTGTTTAACAGAAAGCAATGAAAATGATTTGGAAATAGAGATATCATTAATAAATGTTTATAAAAGGAATAAAAATAAGCATATAAAAAAATTGATAGACAATGGTTATCAAGATAAACTTAGACTAAGAATTATCGAATTGATCTTATCAAATGGAGTTAAGGAGTATTAATTACATTGCTGTCCAAAACAAAATAGGATATTAGTAAAATACTATAAATTGGACAGATTCTAAGACAAAACCGAAAGTATCCCCTATATTTAGAATAAATTTAACTGTTCAGACTTAGCAATATAGAAATCTGGAGGATGAAA
>JAHISP010000080.1 GCA_018818165.1 Bacteroidota bacterium
ATCATAGATAATCTAAAAGTTCACCATAGTAAAATTGTGAAAACGTGGGTATATAAAAACCAAAGGACGATAGAATTATTTTTTCTTTCATCATATTCTCCAGAGAAAAATCCCGATGAATATCTTAATTGTGATCTAAAATATGGTGTCTCGGAAAAACCAGCTCCTAAAAACGAAGATGATTTGAAAAAAATAGTGAACGAACATATGACAATCTTGAAGAATGACTGCGAAAGAGTAAAAAAATATTTTAACCACCCTGAGATTAAATACGCTGCTTAATTACGGTTTATAGTCGTCGGATTAATATCTAGTATAAAAATTTAATTTATGAAGTTAGAGTTATTAGACATAATAAATTTAATTACAATTGTTCCTCTATTTTTTATATTCGGGATTTTTATTCTTTAGCAAGAAAAAAAACCCCAATAGCAACAAATATTTATCATTATTCCTTTTTACAAACGGAATTTATCTGTTCAATTTTTTATTGATTAGACTAAGAGCCCAAATTCCGTTTGACCTTACTTATCTATTTTTTATTGGAAGTTCATTTAGCTTTATTTTTGGTCCATCTCTTTTATTTTATACAAAATCAATTGCGGACAAAAACTTTGTACTTAGGAAAAAAGATTTAATCCATTTTGTTCCTTTTCTTCTGTCGTTATTGTATTATTTCTTTGGTGTAAAAGGATTTAGAATGGAGTATTATGGAATAAAATATTTTCAAATAATAATTTACTTTATTCCAATTTTTATAATAATAAGAGAATATCAACACAACATTAAAGAGTATTTTTCGGCAATTGAAAAACTTAATTTGAAAAGGTTGATAGTAATCTTTATTGTTTTTCTAATTCTTTGGGGCATTGATGTAAGCGACTTTTTTACAATTCTATTTTTTGGTGAAAGAAACGATATAGTTAGTACTTACACAATTTATTTATCCTTAATTATCAACTTTATATTTGCAAATATGCTGCTGATATTCAGTTTAACTCATTCTGAAAATCCATTTGAACCAAATGTTAAAACAGCTAAGTACGAAAATTCAAATTTGTCATCCGAAATTAAAGAAGAATGTGCAATAAAGTTAAAGAGCCTGTTAGAAGAAGAAAAAGTGTTTCTTAAAAAGGATTTAACATTGAGTGATATCTCTTCACAAATTGGAATATCCCCTCGAAATCTTTCGCAAATAATAAACGAAATGTTTGAAAAAAACTTTTACGATTTAATAAACACTCATCGTGTAGAAGAAGCTAAAAAACGATTAATTGACTCAAATAATACCAAAACCATTTTGGAAATTTTATACGAAGTTGGTTTTAACTCTAAATCCGTTTTTAATTCAGCTTTCAAAAAAAATACCGGTTTTACACCAACGGAATTCCGCAAAAAGTATTAATACTTAAAATAAAAATAGTTTTAATTCATCCAGTAGGACGAAAAAAACAGATTTAATTATTAAGTTTGTTTGAATAAAAATATTTTTGAGGAAATTTTGATGAACAAATTTTTATATGCTCTGGTAATTCTATTGGCAAGTAACCTTTTAGCACAAACCGAAATTGATTCAACAGATATATTTACGTTTACTTATTCTGGTAATAAATATGAGATTATTAAACAAACATTCAATTGGGAAGCAGTTGCCCAAATAGCAAACGAACGTGGTGGAATTTTAGCCGAAATTAATTCTCAAGAAGAGCAGGATACCATATTTCATTATTTGCAAAATTGCGATATTGATATTTCCAAAACTATTTCAACTGGCGGCGGTGGTGCTTCGTATGTTTGGATTGGTGGCACAGATATTAAAGAAGAAGGAAAATGGTTTTGGGATGGCAACTTTGATGGAATAGGAAAACAATTTTGGGAAGGAACTAAAACAGGAAATTCTGTAAATGGATTATACAATAATTGGGGCAATGAGCCTGATAATGTTGGCAATCAGGATGCAATAGGTTTAGCAATTTCTAATTGGCCTTATGGAATTGCGGGTCAGTGGAATGATTTGCAAAAACAGGATTTGCTTTATTCGGTAATAGAATACGATAATTCAACTTTTATGAATTTAAGTAACGAATTTTTATATAAAACAAATCTGTTAAAATTTAATGTCGATTTTAAGTTTCCATTTGATTCTGTTCAGGTAATTATTGACGAAAATGTAAATGAAACATTTTTTAACGTACCAATTGGAGTTGTTACAATTGAAAGCAATTACTACACAGATAAAATAAAAATGAGCAATGCATATTTAATAGCATACTCGGAATCTTTAATTTCTTATTCAAATCCGTTTATTTTTGATGCATATTCTTTTACAAATCCAATTAAATATTATTCAACGGACTTTGAAGATATAATTGAAGATGATTTTATTAGCCAAGATTTTGTAATAATTAAATCAGGTGGTTTTAGAAATAACGCAATTCACTCACCTCACAATTATGAAAACAATGCAGATTACAAAATAACATTTACTAAACCGATTGTAATTGATTCAAATAATTCGCAAATATCATACGTGGATGTTGCAATAGTTGAACCTGGCGATAGTGGAAGTGTTTTTGGAGAAAATAAATTTAAAGATTATGTTGTTCTTGAAGGACTAAAAAACAACGAAGTTTGGCAACCTTTGCATAATGGATATGATGCAAACCAATATTCCGATTGGCTTACTGCGTGGAATGCGACTACACTTTATAGAAATCTTTATAAAAGACAAAACGTAGAGTTAACCAACACTTTTGAAATAGGAGATACAATATTAATTCGTTTCAGATTGCACTCGGATGATGCAATTTCAGGGTGGGGTTGGACAATTGATTCTTTGCAAATACAGGATTTTCAAGTAAGTGTTAAAAATGATGTAAGTATAATATCTCAATTTAGTTTAGAACAAAATTATCCAAATCCGTTTAATCCAAGCACGGTTATTAAATATTCAATTCCAAATGCTGGCAAAAGTGAGATGTCAAACGTGAAACTTGTCGTTTATGATATACTTGGAAGTGAGGTTGCAACATTGGTAAATGATAAACAAGTTGCTGGCAATTACGAAGTTAAGTTTGATGCTTCCAATTTATCAAGTGGAGTTTATATTTACCAATTGCAAAGTGGTGGAGTTTTAAAATCAAGAAAAATGCTTTTGCTAAAATAGTATTACTCTGGCTCTTTGTTCTGTATAGAGTCGGTATATAATTTGTTGAGTTTTTATACTTTGGAATATCACATTCACAAATTTATTGTATTTTAAAAAAAATTGTATCATCTTTTGTATATGAAAAATGAATTAGATAAAATATTAACAGAAATCAGGAATATGCTTCCATATTTAAAACAAAAGTACCAAATTAATTCAATTGAAATATTTGGTTCATACGTGAGAAATGAGCAAGAAAGCAGTAGCGATTTAGATTTACTTGTTTCTTTTTCAAGTGTTCCAAGTTTACTAAAATTCATTGAACTTAAAAATTATCTTTCCGACCAACTTCAAATAAATGTAGATTTAGTTATGAAAGATGCCTTAAAACATCGATTAAGGCACAATATAATAAGCGAAGCAATCCCGATATGAAAACACCACGAGATTTTACAACATATTTAAACGATATTTATGAGGCTATTGAAAAAGGGTTGTCTTTCATAAAAGAGATGACATACGAAGAATTCCAACAAGATGAAAGAACACAATTTGCTTTAGTTCGTGCAATTGAAATTATCGGTGAAGCAAGTAAGAAAATACCAACCGAAATAAGAGAACAATCCAAAGAAATTCCTTGGCGAGAAATAAGTGGAATGAGAGATATATTAATTCATGATTATTTTGGAATAAATACTGATGTAGTTTGGGAAACTGCAAAGCAAGACTTGCCTGAATTAAAAGAAAAAATTCAAAGATTAATTAACGACATTAAATAGCACCAAAAATATAAACTATTAAATCAATCCTACCACCGATGAATCGAGGAGAGCTACTTCGTTCGGTTTTGGTTTTGTGTTTAGATAGAATATTGAAAGGAATAAATTATTTTAACTGCTGTCGAGTACCACTGAGACTGTCTCAAAACTAAAAAATAGATGCTGAATTTATTTCAGCATCTATTTTTCCCCCAAATTCCAAGCGTTAGATTCTGATCCCGAAAGCCTTCGGGACAGAATGACTGTTTTGAGACAACCCCACCACTCCTCTGTGAAAAATAATAATTTGCTAAAAAAGATTATAATAACTAATTTTTGTCTACAAAGGTTGATGTGTATTTAAGCGGGATAAAAATACAATAAACAATAAACCAAACCCACTTAATGTAATTATTTTAAACAAACAGAAACTAGATAATATACATATAGCAATATGCAAAAATGGTTTCACATTTATCCCGTTTTTACGGGACAACAAAAATTTATTTTAGCAACTTTTTTAGAAAGGGTTTATAATGATTTCAAATAAATTAAAATTATTACTTATTTCCATAATCATTTCTATTTGCTTAAACATTAATTTGCAAGCTCAACTAATGAGTAACAATAACCAGGCAGATTATATTGTTATTACACCTTCACAATTTGTTCCAACTCTTCAGCCATTTATTAATTGGCGACAGAATAAAAGCTTAAGTGTAAAGGTAGTTGAACTTCAACAAATTTATTCAGAATTCCCTGATTCCACCAAACCTTCTTCTATTAGGGATTTTGTGAGTTACACTTTAAAATACTGGAGCGACCCGAAACCACAATATATCCTTTTGGTTGGGGGCACAAAGCTGCTTCCTTCTTATAAAGTTCCATCACAGTTTGCTAACTATTCAGACCATAAGGAAGACTCCGTTTCAATAGACGAATGGTATTCTGTAAATTTATATGACTCCGATACTAAACCAGATATTTTTCTTGGAAGATTTCCAGTTAATAATGAACAAGAACTAAATAATGTTATTTCTAAAACAATTTATTTTGAAGACGATATATCATTCAAAGAATATCCAACAAACTTTATGTTTCTTACAGACAAAGCCGACTCTATTTTGTTTGAACGATCTGCAAATACATTTATAAATGCAAGTTTGCCATCAAACTTTTCTAAAACAACTATTTTTGCAGGGCAGGATTCAACAATAGAAATAACAAGAGAGCGTTTGTTTAGTGGATTAAATAATGGCACTTTATTTTTTAGTTATTATGGACATGGTGCACCTCATATATGGTCAAAATATAATCTATTCACTTTCGGAGATGTTGATTCGTTAAAGGAAAATGATCTTCCATTTATTCTTACTTCAGCAGCATGCTCTCAATCTTTTGATATACCAAGTGACAGCAGTATTGTAAGGCAATTAATGGTATCTTATAGAAGTGGAACAGTTGCATCCATTAATTCCTCTGGCTTAAATTATTTAAATGCAGGTACACTTTTTTTAGAGACCTTTTATAAGGAAATCTTTAACAACCCAGATATCACAATTGGGGATGCAGTACTTAAAACAAAATTACACTTAGAAGGCAATAATGCTTCTAAGGACTCAATACCGCGCAGATATACTTTGTTAGGAGATCCTGCACTTAAACTACCGCTCAACTCAATTACTCAAGTTGCTACTAGAATAAATAATATTCCAAACTCATATTCTCTTGATCAAAATTATCCAAATCCGTTTAATCCTTCAACTACAATAAACTATTCAATTCTAGAAGACGGTTTGGTAACAATAAAGGTATATGATATTTTGGGTAGAGAAGTTATAACTTTAGTAAACGAAGAAAAGCAACCTGGCAATTACGAAGTAAAATTTAATGGAGATAACCTCTCTAGTGGAATTTATTTATATAAGATGACAGCAAATGATTTTGTTGAAGTCAAAAAATTTGTGCTAACTAAGTAGTATCAAATGACCATAGGAAGCGTTAAAGCATTAAAAAGTAACAAGTTAGTTTAAGAATTAAAATATAATTTTAGGATGGACAAAATGAATAATGTTTCTGCGCAGTTATTAGAAATAATTGGAAAAACAAAAACTATATTTTCTGAAATATCAGATACCGAATGGAACTATCAGATTTCACCAAGTAAATGGACAAAAAAAGAAATTCTTGGTCATTTAATCGATTCTGCAACTAATAATCATCAAAGATTTGTGAGACTCCAATTTGAAGAAAATCCTACAATTTATTACGACCAAAACAAATGGGTATCAATACAAAATTATTTAAATGCTCCAGTTGAAAATCTCATTCTGTTCTTTGAAATTTATAACAAACATTTGGCACACATCCTAACACAAATTCCAGAAGACAAGTACAAAAATCAATGTAACGTAAACAAAGAACAACCTTTAACTCTTGAATGGATTGCTAAAGACTATATTAGGCACATGAAACACCATTTAAATCAAATAGTTGGAGAGAAATATATTTTTAGTTAAATAACCACTATGGACTGTAAGTTCATTGTTTTGGTTGCGAATACTTCACCAGGTTCAGTAGCCGCTTCCTCGCTGAACTAAGCACAAGTATTTGTAATTTGCTTTTATGTTTTTGGTTAGTAGGATTATTTGTTTTGCTTTTTTCACTAAACTAAAAAGTTGTAAATCTTCAACTATGCGTGTGAGTATGGATGTGTACATTTGGTCCCTCCATAATTATAAATATTTGTAGTTGTTATAATTAGTGGAAATATTTATGTTGATGCAAAGATAAATATTGATTTTTAAGTTGGCATTATTTTAAAGGAATAGCTGCCGTTTTGTGGCTTAGTTTAACATGACGTTATATGCTAAAAAACAATTTTGATGTTGTCGTAATATGGGCTTATATTTAGTCACGAATAAAGTCATAATAATGATGCATATATGAAAGATATCTTGGTTGCAAGCGATATAATTCCAGTTGGTCAATTCAAATCTGGTTTGGCTAAATGCCTCAAAGAAATTCAGAACAAGCGTAATTTTTTAATTATTACACAAAATGGTAAACCCACAGGTGTATTAATCTCCCCTTCAGAATTTGATGAGTTAAGACAAACTAAACTATTCGTTGATTCAATTTCACGCGGTTTATCAGATTCTGAAAAAGGAGAAATCTTGTCAACTTCACAACTTCGAAGTGAGCTGCAAAAAACAAGATGAAAATATTCTGGACAAAGGAAGAAACATTTAAAAGCAAATTTCATCAAGTTCTTTCATTAAGATATTGTGTTTAGTTCTACTAAGTTCCAAATAATTTAATGAATCTGTATTCTCCAATAATTGTGAACAAGTAACAATTCCCTCATTTAGCAAATACTGTTTTTCCTTAATTGAAAGATTTTTTAACACCGTTATAGGATATATTTTAAACTTTTCAATACTTTCTTGCAATCCATTTCCTGTTGGGTAATTCCATGCTAATAGATTTAAGCCGTTACACACACCATATTGGATAGAATCTGACGAGAATCGTGTATTTGTAACTACCCATCCTGTAAAAGTAAAATCTTTATATTCCAACATTCCTTTACGTTTGCTAACAATATCATTTACACGCGAACAAACATACAACGGCACCTGCACACCTACTTGCTTTCCCTGATCTGTATGGTATTTACACTCAACAAGATGCTGCACAATATCATGAGTAGCAATTACATCCATTTCGTGCGAAACACAGCTACCTTCAATAACAATTCCAACTTCGGTTTTAAATCCCATATGTTGAAATAATTTTCCAATTAAAATTTCAAATGGATAACCGGTTGGTCCTAGTTCTAATATTGCTTTTTTTAGACTATATCGTAAAGATGAAGTTGATTTTTCATGACGCAACATTTTAAAAGCACGCGAATATATTTTTCTTGTAGTAATTCCAGGATATATCCAATTTTCTATATCCAAAACAATTTTTTGTATTGTTTCATTTTTAGCTCCTGCATTTAACAACGAGCGTTTAAGTTTATCAGTTGAAAATGGTTCTTCATCCCCTGATGCTTTTTTGATAAATATTACTTTGTTATTTGTTGAATCTAAATTATCCATTATGCACCTATGCTAAATTCCAACGGATTTTATTCTTTGTTAATTTCTTGTTTTTTCTAAGTTCTTAATCCTAATCTTAATTCTTGCTCTAATTAATAAAAATAAGAGTAAGAAATTATGTTCTTATATAATACAGCATTAGTCTGTGAGACTCCTTCAAAGAAGTTTTTTTGCCGTAACAAAAAGAACTTAGCCGATAATAATTATTAATGTGCAATTGGTTTTTCGGTAAATAGATAGTCTTTTAATTCTTTATCCATTGTTGGGTCGTTTCTTCTTATCCATTCTAAAACCATTGCGGCGTGTTCTTTTTCTTCATCTCTATTGTGTGCAAGTATTGCTCTTAAATCATTATCCTTACATGCATCAACTCGTTGATTATACCAATCAACAGCTTCTAATTCCTCCATTAGCGAAATTATTGCACGATGCATATCTCGTGTTTCAACAGTTAGTTCTTCAATTGGTTCGTGGTAACCTTCATTTGCCATTTTTCTCTCCAGTTAATTTATGTTTTTTGTAATGCTATCGAGGATTATTCATTTTCTGTTGGTTCTATAAGGCAGTTTTTAAATATCACTCAGTACATTTTCAATAAGCAACTTAAATAAACAAATTTTTAAAACCCAAATTTTAAGAGATGTTTTTTGAAAATTAGCATAATCTCAAAATAGCAAATATCACTGTGAATACAACTCCTCTTCTTGATAGACAAAAATTTTCACTTTTTATCTGGATAAAACTGGTTGAAAAGTCTAGCCTCCTGTTATAAAGTACCATTGCAATGCTTTCAACTTAAGAACAAAAGTAAATTCGCGCTTTGCAAATGTGGCTAAAGCCAATTCGTTTTCTCTCATTAAACCCGTTGCCAGTAGGCAATAGTAATTACCGTCGCTTTAATCGACGGCAAAAACAACATAAATAATGGCTTAGCCACTTTTTAATATGGGATTACTATTTTTATAAGTCCCCGATTTCAAATCACTCAATCTGAATATAAAGATTGGTTTAAATTTTTTTGAATAAGATAATTTTAATCAAGTTTTAAAACAACATGCTTAATTGTTTTTCTTTTATTTGTATATGTAATATGAATTGAGTTATCAGAGGCTTGAATTACTGCTGGATAGCTGAATTCACCATCCATTTCATTTTCAAGCTGATAAATGTTAATCCAATTTTGACCATCATCAGAAACGGCAGCATTTAGTACATTCCTACCATTCCACCAATCATTTCCACTAAGTAAAGGATTATATACTAATATAAATTTTCCGTTGTGTAATGAAACCGCATCAATTCCAGAGTTAGGATTTGGCAGCTTACTGGGTTTAAGCTCACTCCATGTGAAGCCATCATTTTTTGACCAAGTTTCATATATAACATTTTGCTTACTTCGACAAAGCATTTGAAACTTACCATTATTATGTTTTATAATAGTAGGTTGAATTACACCAACAGAATCATCTTTTTGAATCTTTATTTTTTCCCACGTTGATAAATTGTTATCACAAATTTCAAGATGCGTGCTCCATTCTCCATCAGTAGTTTCAACGCTTGAAGGGCAGAATATTTTCCCATTTGTAAGTTGTAGTGGTTTGTTTTTAATAGGCCCAAGAAAACCTTCTGGCAATTTAATAGATTTACTCCAACTTATACCATTGTCAATTGATTGAACAGCACAACCCCACCATTCACGGGGGTTGGGTCCAACTTTATAAAACAAAACTAATTTATTATCATTTGTTTTGAAAAGAACTGGATTCCAGCAAGGAAGCTGATTTCCAAGAGAATCGTAACCTTTAACTATTTCTTTAGGAGCTGACCATGTTTTATTTGTATAATTTGAAATCCAAATTCCAACATCATTTGCACCTTCATGTGAACCAGCAAACCAAGCAGCCATAAGGGTATCGGGAGATATTTCCACAATGGTGCTTGAGTGGCAAGCTTCAAAATCGGCAGAAGAAAAAATTGAAGTTTCCGAAACCAAATGAATTTTATAATTATTCATTGGTTGCGATAGCAATGGATTAACTGCCAATGAGAAAATAATTACAAATAAATAAATAATGCGTTTTGTTTTTTTCATATTCTATTTAACATCAATTTCATCAATAAATAGCCAAGCTTTTGAACCGAATCCCTTGTGCCAATCGGGACACGTTCCTATATTGTTGGCTACAACTCTAATGTAGCGGGCAGTTATTCCATCCAAATCTCTTGTGAATGTTTTGATTCCTTTTTTACTCCCTTTAATTTCTTCATTATTTGTAACAACTAAATTTGACTCATAATTAATTCCATCTTCTGAAAATGAATATTCAACCGAAGAGGGTAAAAAGATAAAAGAGTTTAAATCATTAATATAATTTGATGATATTTTATTTAATGCTTTCGATTCGCCCAAATCAATTACAACATCAAGATTGTCACCTTCAAATCCTTGCCAATCTCCTGTAGTAAAGTTTTCAGCACCACATACACCATCCACTAGGGTAAATTCTTTGCTGGCAGAATATTTTTCACTATATATTCTATTATATTTAACAGAATATTTGGCTTTATTAAAATTAACTTTTGTTGGAAGGCTTTGCTTTTTATCTGGTGAAATAGCAATTGCTGTAATAGTTGTTGTACTGTTTAAAGTTATCTCATCTTTATAAAGTAAGGATTTTTTGTTAGGTTCGGAGCCATCTAAAGTGTAATATATTTTTGAACGCTTTGTGTCGCTGCTTAGTTTCACTTTAATGTTTTCACCAAATGAACAACCATTTGGTTCAAAGCTAACTTCAGGTGGTGCTTTGAATAGGGCAACGGTTGAAAGTTGTGGGTTTGAACGACTTTGCTCAATTATAATTTTTATTCTGTCAGAATGAACTTCGGGGAATCTGATTAACCTTTTGTATCCAATAGTTGTTCCTTCGGCAAATGTTTCCCAAAGTTGACCATTATAAAATTCAAGTCTGAATTTTTCAATTCGTTGCCCTTCGAGGATATTTTCTTGAAGCATAACTGTATTGAAATTTCTGCCACGGTTCAGTATAATTTGAGCTACAGTCTGTTTGTCCGTTTTAATTTGTGACCAATAAGTTTCGCTGCTATTATCAACTAAATATTTGGCTTCGTGACCTTTGGCTTCGTTGGATGAAACAGTTTTTGCTTTTTCCATAAAGTTATCATTAAAAGTTTCATCAAGCAAATAGCGCATTCCATTTAGACTTTTAATATCATTCTCATGAATTAGACCTCTTTTATCTGGAGGAACGTTCAATAATAGTACACCATTAAGTCCAACCGAGTTATAATAGATATCTACCAATTTTAATGGAGTTTTTACAAGGTTGTCATCACCACTGTTGTAGAACCAACCTGGACGAATGGAAACATCAATTTCTGCTGGATACCAAACAAGACTTTCTGCTTTGAATATTTTATCTCTGCTACCAAGATCTTCATCCATTAAGTTTTGAGGAATAAATGCTCCATTTGTTTCCGCCTGTTGTGAACCAGAAGCAATGTCGTCTTGATATGTAGAATTTCCGGGTAAAACGCTCCATTCGGTTTTCCTACCGTAACCAGATTCGGTTCCAACCCAGCGAACATCTGGACCCATTACTGCTATTACAGCATTTGGTTGAAGATTTCTAATTAATTCGTAATATCCATTCCAGTCGTAAATTTGTTTTTTTCCATTAGCTCCTTCCCCATTAGCTCCATCAAACCAAACCTCTGCAATCTCACCATAGTTAGTAAGAAGTTCGGTTAATTGATTTTTAAAGTGTGTGTTGTACTCATCAGTTCCATATAATTTTTCGTGCATATCCCACGGTGAAAGATACACTCCGAATTTAATTCCCGCATCGGCGCATGCTTTTGATAAATCGTTAACTATATCACCGTCGCCATTTTTGAATGGGGTGTTGGCTATATCATAGTCTGTAAACTTACTAGGCCATAAGCAAAAACCATCGTGATGTTTGGTTGTTAAAACAATCAATTTCATTCCAGCATTTTTTAGTACGCTAACCCACTGTTTAACATCAATATTTGTTGGATTAAATTGCTTGATATCTGTTTCGTGTTGTCCCCATTCAACTTCATCAAATGTATTAATCCCAAAATGTATGAATGCGGTCAGTTCCATTTTTTGCCATTCATACTGGCGATTTGAAGGGGTTACTTTGGCAGCTTTTTCTAATATTATTTCTTCAGTATCATTGCTGTTTATTTTAACATAGTTGTTAAATGATTTTTTAGTGCTTTGCGCATTTAGACCTATGTAGCAAAAACATATTATCGCAACTGCAAAATTTCTAATAGAGATTTTCATAAGGTATATCCAATATATTTTATTAAACTTTATTTAGTGATTGTTAAATGTCCAAGTCAAAGCAAATGAAACAATTGAGATTCTAAGTTCATTAGCGATAAATAGTTGGTTTGTTAACTTTTTCAACATTTTATTTACATTCTTCCGAAAGTTCTTCCTTGATTTATTACATGCGCTTACGGTTTCTTCAATTCGCGTGTGTAAATCTGGGTGATGACAAAATACAAGATCAATATATTCTGTATCAGATTTCTTAAAGCTGCACCTGTGCCTTAAAATTTAATATTTACCTCGTAACACATTATTTATTTTAAGACTCTAACTTAATGAATTTTGAATTATTACGATGGCTAAAATGTCCATAGCAATAAAAATAATAATTGTGAATACAAGCAATATATATTGCTAAGCATACTTATAAATAATATTTCAATTTTATCTGAATTTAAAACGAATTACCTCAAAACCAGTTGGTCGGAGAATAACAAATTGGTCTGAGTCAGTATTTATTCGAAAAGTCTGCTCCTCGCCTGGTTTTAATTCATTAATTTGAACTTTTTCGTTGCCAGCAACAATTGTATAATTTCGGATAATGTAGCTTGGAATTGTAGTTTTACCCGAAAGAGTGATAATTATTTCTTTGTTTTTTACATCAACCGACTTAACAATAATTGGTGAACTTTCATTTTTTAATGTGTTGTAAGACGGCTTGGGATTCAAATGAATATCACAAACACCATGTACCCGCTGCGGATAAGAATAAGTGAAATCTTCCCCATAATGTGTACGGTAATCATTTAAGCAAAAGTATATGGCTCCGGCTATATATTCTTTTGATCCATAAATTTTTAATTGCTGCTTCATTTCTCTAATACGACGTGGATCGCCTCCTTTATGAACAGGTTCACAAAGTCCCCACTCTGCAATAGTTATTGGTTTATTTGGATATTCGTCAGAAATACGGTCGAGCTCGTCTGAAAGTATATCGATAGTTTTAAAAAACCATGTACTATAATATTCGTTAAACATTATCATATCAAACTCAGCAGAAACATCAGGAACATAACCATCTTCCTCAGGTTTCCCTTTATGTATTTTGTTCGTAACATAATTTACCAAACGAGATGAATCGATATCTTTTGCCATATTGTATAGTTTTTTCAAATAATCAATATTTTCAGGATCATGACTATATAATTCATTACCAATACCCCAACTTATTATAGATGGATGGTTGTAATGATTATTAGTCATTTCAGTTAAATGCATAACACCTAAAGTGAATAAGGTATCATTAAGCTTTGTAGCTCCACCCCAATAAGGGATCTCTTCTTGAACTAATATTCCATTTCGGTCGCACCAATCAAAAATATATTCATCTTGCTGCCAATGGAAGCGAGTGTATATACAATTTGCATTTTTCATGAGAGTCAGATTTTTATCAAAATCGGCAGTAGTTTCAGCCATTCCCCGCTCTAGATTCGAGCCAGGCATCCACTCAACACCCATTAAACGAATGGGTTCGCCATTAAGAACATATCTATTGTTTTCCACTTTAATACTTCTGAAACCAAATACGGTAGATAATTCATCTTTCTGCTCTCCATCAACAATTAATTTAATTGTAAGTTTATACAGATTGGGTGAATCAAAATGCCAAGGATTAATAGAATCGAAGTTCAAAGAACTTATAAATTTACCATTCTCAAATTCTCCCTCAAGTTCAGATTCAAATATATGGTTATTGGTGCTTTGATTTTCTTCAGTTATAGTTGCCATTAACTTCAGATTTGATTGTTCAATTTTAGAATTATCAATAAAACTAACATTAATATTGGCTGTCCCTTTGTTACCAATTGGTGTTCCAACCACGTGAATATTCTTAATAGCTATTGGGTCAGTAATTACAAGAAATACATTTCGGTAAATACCTCCGTCATTTGCCCAATCGTAACTTTTAAGAAATGGAATATTGTTTCGGGAAAACTCGTTATTGACTTTTACAGTAATAGTATTTTTTCCAGCCTTTATAAATGAAGTAGCATTTATAAAGAACCGATTGTAGCCAGAACCAATGTGTTCTCCAGCCTTTTTCCCATTTATATAAATAATGGCAGAATGATAAATTGCATCAAATTGGATACGAAATATTTTACCCATATCACTATTGGATATTTCAAATTTTCGTTCATACCAGCTATCCCCCCAATATTTTTCTAATCCTTTTTCAACATTCCAAACATGAGGAACTGTTACTTTTACACTTGAGTTTTGGGGAATTCCATTTTCGCCCCAACCTTCGGTTTCTTCAATTGCTAAAGAATCCACAGAAAAATTCCAAGTCCCATTTAATGAAATAGTTTCGCGATTGGTTGGGTTGCTGCAAGAAGCAATAAACATGACGCAAAACAATTGAACAAAAACTAAAATTATTGATTTTTTCATAATAGGTTTTACTCAGCTAATTAATTAAAAAGTCCTTTAATTTTATTTATTTCTACCACATTGGGTGGATTAAATGAATCACTATTTGCATACTTTAGCATACTATATAATAATTGTCTGGCTTCTGGTCTTTTTTCTGCATCAGTTATTAAATCAATACCAGTTAAAATAATTTTACCTTTCCCAACTTTAGACTCAACAATTAACCCTAAAGATCTTGCCGTAAACCAATCATCAATAATTCTTACAGTCGGTTCAACATTTGCACCAAGTTCACTTAATAAAATTGCATTTGAGTGACTCATTGCATCCCACCATTGATAATTGCTAAATGATTGTGTTGGAAATTCATTTAACATTGGATGTTTTGGATTGCATAAAATACCTAGTGTATGTGGAGGTTGATTATGTGTCCATGCTGTATTCCAAAATATGCTTGAAAATCCAACGGCTATATCTCCGCCTTTATTATTTTTAATACTTCCCTTAATTGGAGTTAAAATAACTGTACCACCAGATTCAATGTAATCAATAGTTTCACTATCCAATTCTTGAACTATTTTTACACTCTCGTTTAATTGAGCATAATCATTCTCATATGGATAAACCCAAAAGTCCCAATCATTTTTGAAATTATTAATTGTAACTTCAAGCCTATACATAGCTGGGGATTGCAATGAATTTAAGGAATAAACAATATTCCCCAAGTTTAAATCATTTCCTAAAGGGATATCAATTTTATCTAACATTCCAGACGCTAAAATATTGTTTTTCATATCTAGAATTTTCCAACTTGGAGTTACATCCAACAAGGGTTTCGAGCCAAAATGTGCAACTTCCACTGGTACATCTAATTTTTCAGATGAATTAAAAATGAATTTTGGGAATTGTGCTAAAGGCACAGTTGAATTACAAAATTGACTATACTCTGCCGCAGTAACGTATCCTTTTTCATCCCAAAATGGATCGAGAACTCCAACTAAAGCAGTGCCTTGTCCAGGGAAATCATGTAGATCAAGCAATTGAAATCCACCCATATTTTTTGTGCGGAGAGCAGCCTCAATATCGGCTTTATAACATAGTGTTTGTAATTTACCTGAAGCATATAGAAAATCATCAGCAAGATTAGATAAATTATTATTGTCTAAAAATTCTTTAAAAATCTCGAAATTTTTTGGATATAAAACTCCATCATATTTTTTAACTTCTTTAAAATTTGGGTAAACACACCATTGACCGATTTCATGACTAACAATTGGCTTATTTGAGGCTTGAATGATTTTATCAAAATTAAAATTTGATTTTGGATTTTCAGCATTAATAATACTATTTACACCAGCTCCCCATAATTGTATACGCGGTTCGTAAGAACTATTAAAATCATTTACTTCTAATGACGGCCATCCAGCAGACCCAGCATAAAGTCTTCGATTATCAATATTTTTCCAATGAGAAACAAGCTTACTTAAATAATCCTTATGATTTTTTCCGGCAGGTTCATTACCATATAATAGAAAACAAAAAGAAGGATGGTTCCCATATTTTTCTAATATCTTTTCACTTTCTTCATAGATGTATTGATCTATAGGTTTCCCATCACCAACTGAAGATCCTTGATTTGCCCAAGATGGACTCTCAACTTCTAGGTATAGCCCAATTTTATCTGCTGCTACAAATGCAGCTTCGGGTGGGCACCATGAATGAAATCTCATATGATTTAAACCAAAGCTTTTAGCTATTTTAAATATGCGAGTCCATTCCATTGTATCCATTGGTGGATAACCAGTTTTCGGAAAAATTGAACACTCCAAAGTTCCACGTAGGAATGTAAGTTCTCCATTGATTCTAAATTGAGTTTCATCAACAGAAATTTCTCTTATACCGAATATTTCTTTTTTAGTATCATTAAAATCATTACCAACTAATTCGGCTGAAAGTGAGTAAAGATTAGGTTCAAATTCATTCCAAAGTGAAAGAATATTTTCATAATCGAATATTGTTATAACACTATCATTTGCTGACTTAATTTTTATATCAGATTCAATTTCTTTAAGAATTTTATTTGAATTTTCTTTTATATCTCTAATGATAAATCTTAATTTTGCATCAGTTACTTTGTTTGGAAGATTGTTTATCGAAGTTTTTATTTCAATTTTTTTATCACGTAAATTTGATGATATTTTTATATTTTCAATATTTATTTTACTCTTATGAGTAATTGACAATTCGCCAATTATTCCATTCCAATTAGTTTGAGTATGGTCTGTGATACTGTGTGAATTTACTCCTGGATTGATTTCATTTATTCTGTTATCAATTCTAATAGTGATTGAATGATTGCCTGCTGAAAGATTATCGGTCAAAAATTCATGAGCCGTGCTTAAAGAATTTTCACTTCCTACCAAAACATCATCAATCCAAACAGTTGATTGCCAATGACATCTTTCTAAAAATATTTCTAATTGTTTATTTGCCCATTTTGCAGGTACTTCAAATTCACGCTTATACCATGCTGGACCAACATAATGCTTTATAGGTTGTAACCAAAATGGAATTTTAAAGTTTTGAGGGTCTCTAAATTTTTCATATCTGGTCTCAAAAAAGAATGAAGAATCTATAATATCTCCAGTCCAGTCAGTATTCAAGGAAACGTCATCTCCTTTATTATTTTCTGTCATTGAACCTGGCAGTTTAATTGTATCGCTAAAATTTTTAGCATACCATTTTTCTTTTATTCCAATATCTAAAGGATCAATTTCAAATTGCCAATTTCCGCTCAAATCTATTTTATTTTGAGGTAACGTTAAACTGGGGAAAATGCAAAAGGCAATTAAAATAAATGCAATACTATTTTTTAGCATAAATACTCCAATTGTTAAAATATTTTATATGTGAATGTGTGTTCCATGTAAATAAATTCTTGAACAAAATAAATGTTTTGAAAACTATATTTGCTATATAAAATTGTTAATTATTAACTTTTTGTGGATAATAGCACCAATAAAATTTATATCTCTGGTAAGAATTCTTTCAAACTCTCCCAGTGCTTTTTCAGTCTCCCCTAATCCAAGTTGTCCAAGTCCAATTAGATAATGGCAGTGTAATTCATGCCTTTTCTGCAAATCTTCATCAAAAATCAAAAGATCCGGAAGTGATACAGCAAAGTAATCCATTTTGAAAGGTACAAGCAATTGCTCTTCACCATATTTTAATAGACTATTAAAACGTTCTGTTGCTTTTTTATTAAGTCCCAACTTCTGCAGAGCAAGCCCTTGATAAAATATTTTATCAGGTTGTTGATCATTGTAGTAGATAGCAATAGTTGGTTCTGATAAACCCATTGCCGCGGATTCCCAAGCAGATTTAGCTTTGTCAGCTTCACCGAGACCTTCATAAGCACAACCTAACCAATAATTTATATCATTCTCCTGTGCACCAGAAAGTTTACCTTCACCCAAATTGTGCGGGTACTTAAAAGCAGCTTCCAAATGTTCAATGGCTTTATCATAATTTTTATTTTTTAATGCTTTTTTTGCCAACTCAACCCTTGAAAATAAATACTGTCCAGTAACCTTTCCTTCACCACCTTCCCAAGGATGAAACTTACGATCCATTAGCATTTGTAAAGCTTTTTCTTCTTCACCCTTCAAGTTATACAAAATAATTCTTTCAAGGTACAAGTCATCTCTAAAATCAACTAGTTCTGGATATTTTTCTAGTAACGTTAATCGTTCAACATGCGATATTCCCAACTTTTTATTTAGTTGATCAAGCTCCATCAAAATCCGGGCATCCGTGGCATCCAACTCAAAAGCTTTTTCCATTGATTTTCTTGCTGCTTCTGGATTATTTCCCTTATTGAAATATGCCAGTGCAAGATTACGGTGTATCGTTGGGAAAGTATCATCCAGTTCTTTTGATTTTTCCCAGCATTCACGAGCCTCTAAATATTGCCGATTGGCATACCAAAAATTGCCCAAATAATACCATGCTTTTGCATCAGAAGGAATCATCTCTACAGCTTTTTGTAATACAATCAGTTCTTCAATTTTATTTGGGAAACAATAATCGGGCACCATCTCCGCTGCTCTGTTGAATGCGTCAACTGCTTGATCCATTATTCCTGATTTATACAGGTAGTATCCTTTGAAATACCAAGCCATTGGATAAGCTTCATTTTTGTTTGCTAGATATAGATTTATGAAGTTAATGGCTTCGTTATAAAATCCAGCCATAGCATAATCTAATGAGAATTCTATGTAGTTGTGCACGTTATCACGCATTAATTTTTTCATATCACTAAGAAGTAAATCATCATTAGTGATAAGATATTTTTCATAAATTACACTAAAGTTAAATTGATCCATTTGCAAAGATTCTTTAATCAACTTTAGTGCTTCTTCTTTTTTGTTAAGAATACGAAACAAAGTTATTTTCAAGTGACGTGCTTTCTGGTTAACCCAGTTTTTCCAAAGTGATCTTTCTATTAGTTCAAGTGCTTTTCCGTAATTACCTAATGTAGCATCAATCTGTGCGCAATTGAAATATCCGCTATCTTGCCAAGCACTATTCCAAGTTGATTTGAAAAATGAAGTATATGCTTCCTCAAGCTTATCCTGCAAACGTAAACATAAACCTAAATTGTAGTATGGCTCACCGTCGTAAGGATTAGGATTGCGTTCCGTAAGTGTTTCAATTGCTTTTCTAAAATATGGTTCAGCTTTTAATATTTGTCCACACCTCATTAGATACAATCCCATAGCATTGTTATTTCGTACATCTCCAGGTTCTCTTTTCAATGCTTCTAAATAGTAATCAGTCGGGTTGTAAGTAGCATGGCGGTATTGCTCTAAGTGCAATCCATGCAAATAAAGTTGTTCTATGGAGGATATTTCCTTTGGTTCTTTAGCTGCTTTGGCTGGACTAGGAATTGATCTCTTCACTTCTGAATCTGATTGCCAGTCAACTAAAACTTTTCCATTACTATCAACTACTGAGATATAAATATTCTGAGAATTAATAACTCCATCAATGGTATGGTCGTAGCTCATCTCGGGAGAAAAGTTGACCAACTCTTCAAAAATAACTTTATTGTTACTTTTCAGAATTATTTTTGCATCAGGGTACTCACTTGTAGTATAAACTTGTATACGTATTTTATCTTTATCTAAATCCAGATTTAGCATTGCTTCTTTTGTTGCATTTTTAACTACACCCAAATCGCGGTAAGGCATAAAATATTGATTAAAACTTTTTTCTTCGTAAGGTTGCAACCATGAAAAATCGGGTTGGTTATCAGTATAAACACCACACATTAATTCTATATAAGGACCATCTTCATCCGTTAGATTGCGATCCCATGCGCGTCCAAATTCACCATTTCCCCAAGTCCATTGTTTTTTACCAGGTGATTGGTGATGATCAGCAACATGTAACATGCCACTCTGCGTATCATTTTCGTAACCACCAACAAAATTATATTTTGAGTTAATTGCCATATAACTAGTCGGTACCGGAATATTTTTATAGCGAGAAATATCAACTCCCGGTGAATAATCAACTTTATAATATGTTCCAGTCGCGATTGGGAAAGTTGATACATCACGTTTCCCATGATCAAACACTGCATTTACATCAGGCGGAAAAACCGATTGGTAATCGTCATTTACTTTCACCGCGGGATTTGCCCACCAAAGGAATGTTTGAGGATAGGGTGTGCGATTATACAGTTTTACTTTTATTTCTAAGTAAGCTTTATCAGGATAAAGAGTAAATCCTGCCATACCTTTAGTCCGGAACATTCGTTCTAGCTCACTACACCAAACAGTAATACTGCCATCATCATTTGTTTCAATAAAGGAATCAACGGGATCGTATGTTGATGGTCTATGATGCTGAGGCCAATTAAATTCGATGCCTCCAGATATCCAAGGTCCAGTAAGACCAACCAATGCTGGCTTTATTACTTGATTGTAGTAGACAAAATGACGTTGTTTTATCTTATCATAAGCCATTTGAATACGCCCTCCCAATTCAGGGAGTATCATAATTTTCAGATATTTATTTTCCAAATAAATTGCATTCCACTCTTTATCTTCTTTTTTATCTAATATTTTTTCAATAATTGGATATGGATACACAACTCCACTACTACCTTGATAAACCCTTTTCTCAAGAAAAATAGGATTCTTTTCAGGCTTACCAATTCCATAAGTTGGGATTATAACTTTTTCTCTATATGCTTTTACAATATTTTCCATTTCTAAATAACCACTTTTGTTGCATTTTAAAAACTATTTAATAAAATCATGTTCAATTTCTTCGAGGGATCTACCTTTGGTTTCAGGAAGTTTTCTATAAATGAATGAAAATCCTAAAACACAAATTATTCCATATAACCAAAAAGTACCTGAAGCACCAAATGCATCATTTAACAGTGGGAAAGTATATGTTAAAATAAAACTAGCTAACCATAGTGACATAGTTGCTACAGCCATTGCAGCACCACGGATTTGATTAGGAAAAATTTCTGATAAAACAACCCATGTAACGGGCGCTAAAGACATAGCGTAGCAAGCTATTGCAGAAATAACTAAAAGTAGTAAAACCCATCCTGTAATATTAAAAAAATATGCTGCTCCTATTAGGGTATAAATACCAGCTAATCCACCAGCTCCCATTAGCAGTAATGCTCTGCGTCCTAGGCGATCAACTGTAAATATTGCGACAAATGTAAAAATCAAATTTACACTACCGGTTATTACAATATTAAATAAGATATCGGAAACGCCATAACCAGCCTCTTTGAATACCTCTTCAGCATAATTAAAAATTACATTAATACCGCACCACTGTTGAAAAGCTGCAAGTACAATACCTATAAGCAAAATCTTTTTCATACCAGGTTCAAACAAAAATCGAAAATTTACTTTATTAGTTTCACTGGCTAATGTTTCACGAATATTAAGATATTCAGTTCTCGCATATTCGCTTCCACCAATTTTGGAAAGAATCTGCTCAACTTTATTTTCACTTCCATTTTTAGCCAACCAGCGCGGACTTTCCGGTATAAAAAACATGAAAAGAAAGAATGCACTAGCTGGAATTACTTCTGCCCAGAACATCCAACGCCATCCCATTTGACCATTCCACGATGCGAGGATACTTGCACCTGTTGAATTCATTGGAACTGGGTCAGCTATTTGCCAGTTAACTAATTGTGCTGCTAGTATTCCAATTACAATTGTCAGCTGATTCAATGATACATACTTTCCCCGAATAGTTGCTGGAGATATTTCTGCGATATACATTGGGGAAAGGTTTGAGGCTAATCCTATACCTACACCTCCAAGAATTCTGTAAAAAACAAATAAATTAAATTCACTTGTGGCACCTGTGCCTATTGCAGATAATGTAAACAAAAATGCAGAAAAGATTAGCAGTTTTTTACGTCCGAAACGGTCACTAAGGATTCCAGATAACATTGCCCCTAATAGACAGCCAACTAAAGCAGAACTCATTGCCCAACCCTGTATTGCTGGTAATGAAGCAATATTAAAAAACTGCTCATAAAATGGTTTTGCTCCACCAATCACAACCCAATCGTAACCAAAGAGTAAGCCACCTAAAGCAGACACCATCGAAATTACAAAAATATAGTTAGTATTATATTTCATGTTTTGTTTCATATGCTTTTTCATTATAGTTAATAAAGTATCACAATAATACGGAGGATAAAAAGAAAAAGAAATAGAGTATATTTTGCAAAAGATGGATTATCTTACTATTATTATGAATAAAAAGAAGAACGTATTAGTATGTTAAAAAGCGATGGTTTTAGAGATCAACGATCAATCATTCTTCCCAAGCAGGTAATTAAAGAATGCAATGATCATCCAGTTATTGGTAATCTTTATGTCACTGATATTGGAGTGTACCCTTGTGCTAAGGAGCATTTCAGAAAGCGGGAAGAAGGTTGCGAACAGTATATATTAATCTACTGTACATCTGGCAAAGGATGGATTAAATTCAATAAGAAAAAAGTGATAGTTAATGAAAATGAATTTTTTATTCTTCCACCTAATATTTCGCATACTTATGGTGCTGATTCTAAATCACCATGGAGTATCTATTGGTTGCATTTTTCAGGATCAAAAGCAGATTATTTCAATGATATTGCTGGCAAAGTTATCAAAATAACTATTTCAAAAATTGCCAGGGTTGAAGATAGAGCCATACTTTTTGAGGAGATTTTCCAAAATCTTGAAATGGGATATAGTATTGAGAACCTTGAATACTCTAATTTGAGCTTGTGGCATTTTTTAGCATCATTCAAATTTATTAGTCAATTCAGACATTTAAGAAAAATTCAAACCAGAGACCCGGTAGAAAACAGTATTCTTTTTATGAAAAATAATTTAAGAATTAACCTTACACTTGAAATGATTTCTGCACAAGGTGGATTATCATCATCACATTTTTCTACTCTTTTTAGAAGTAGGACAGGGCGATCACCAATCGACTATTTTATTAATCTCAAAATTCAACATGCTTGCCATATTTTAGATACTACTAAAATGAGGATAAAAGAGGTTAGTCAATATCTTTCTTATGATGATCCCTACTATTTTTCAAGAATATTTTCGAAAATCATGGGAATTTCTCCCATTGCATATCGTAAATTAGAGAAAGGTTAGAGGATTTAACTACTCTCAAAAGTGATCCAGATACTTTTATATTTCTAAATTTCATGCATAGAAACTAAGACTTAAAATTTTTAATTCAATATCAAATATCTTTACGCAACTTTATCTAATAAATTTTAAAGACCATGCGTTTTTATTTGGAATCTTATTCCTAATATCCTCTGGAAATTCTATTTCATAACTGTTATCCAGCTTATTACCTGTAAATACAATATCAGTTCCTAATAATTCAATTCTTGCATTTTCATCCGGGATGAAATGATTAAAGACTATTTTCTCAGGCAGGCTGCTTTCAGCTTCATCAACAAGATAAATGGCAAATGTAGTTCTATCATCTAATTGAGTAAAACAGATGTTATTTTCTTTATATGGTAGAATAGGTTTTGAATTATAAATCGCCTCATCATTAATATTCATCCACTCTCCAATTTTTGTTAAGCGGTCATAAGCTGCTGGTTCAAAATCACCTTCGGCAGTAGGGGCAACATTTAATAGAAAGTTTCCACCTTTTGCAACAACATCAACAAGTGTATGAATTAATTGTCTTACAGATTTATACACAAGTCCAGGTTCATAAGACCAGCTTGGTGTTATAGGCATACATGTTTCCCAAGGGTATGGAAGAGTTCTATCAGGCACTTGATTTTCGGGAGTTAAATAATTTTGATGTGGTCCGGCAACGGCGCGATCAACTACAATTATTCCTGGTTGTTTTTCTCTAGCGTTTCTTGTTATCTCTTCCATCTTAATATCTTGATTCTGAACTCGATGAATATTCAAGCTAGAGATTTTTCTTTCCTCAATAATTTCTTCATCGGAATATTTACGAACCCAACAGCCATCAAACCAAAGAATATCAACCTTTCCATAATCAGTAACCAGTTCATCAACTTGATTATGAGTAAACTCGACAAACTTCTGCCAGCGATCGGGATGTTTCTTTACATCATAATTTGCATTTCTGTCAGGAGTTGCAAACTTTTTCCACCAGAAATAATCTGAATGCCAATCGGGCTTTGAAAAATATGCACCAATCATAAAATCATTATTCCTGAATTCATCGAAAATCCCTTTTGTGATATTTGCTTTAGGGCTACTGCTATAGGGACATTCCTCATCAGTAATTTTGTAATCAGTAAATTTGGAATCGTACATACAAAAACCATCGTGATGCTTAGTGGTAAATACAACATACTTCATCCCGGCATTTTTAGCTGCGTTTGCCCACTTTGAGGGATCAAACTGTTGTGGATTAAATGTTTTTTTTAATCCTTCATATTTATTTTTATATTCTGTATAATCTTCAATATCACGCTTGCACCAATCCTCATCCTCCGAACATAAAGACCAAGATTCTACAATACCCCATTGGCTTGAAGGAGCCCAGTGCATCAATAATCCAAATTTTAAATTTTGCCATTCCTCAAGTTTTTTAAGAACAAGAGAATCGGTTTCTGGATAATATTTTTGTATGGCTTTTTCAATTTCCAGTGCACCTGCGTGCAATGATTCTTTCTTTTCTTCACTCATAAAATTCTCTATATCTTTATTATAATTTATTCAATTACTATTTCATCAGTAAATATCCATGCTTTAAAAGGATATCCAGGATGTCCCAATGGACAAATTCCAATATTGGTTGCTTTTACTTTTACAAATCTAGCTGGAATTTGGTTGAAATTGCATGCAAAATTTTTAATAAAAGCATTTTCTGGTGAAAGTGTTTCCTCTTTTGTAATTTCAATTGTATTAGTATACTCTTGTGTATTATCAAAATTATGCCCGTCGTTAGAAAGACTAACTTCAAACTTTTTTGGTAAAAATATCCAGGAAAATGAAGTTTGTAAAAAATCTGCACTAACCTTGGATATTGTTTCGGTCTTTTGTAAATCGATAATTATTTCAAGATTATTCCCTTCAAAACCAATCCAATTGATCTTATGATTTTCATCTCCATGTTTTCCATCAGTTAAAGTCTTTTCACCATTCGCTTCATACTTAAAATTAGGCGAGGTTACAAAATTTACTGGTTTGAAAAGTCCAAGAGGATTCTTCATCGTTTTTGAAAACATTGTTTTATATCTGCTAATATATTTCTCCGGTGTTAATCCTTTTTCATTGAGGAAAACATCTTTCAAATTAGCAGTAGTCGTTTCAAAAGTATTTAATAATTCAATTATTTGTGGATTAGGAATAAATTCATTCTTATTCTGTTTTAGCACCATACTTCTTTTGTTATTTTCCAAAACTTTTGCTTGTTCAAGTATAGTGTATATTAGTGGAAGGCGGGCAATTCTAACACGTTCAAGAAATTCTGTATTATCCAAAACGGATTTTTCTGCATTATTTAGGAGAAGTTCATATTTATCTATTAATTCGGGCGTGAGATAATTATCAAGTGCGAAAATAGGATCACCATAAATGTTTAATGGTGCCTTGCATTTAATCAACTCATGTTGCATCAATTCTATATATTCTTTTAAATATTTTCCGGCATTACCATAATATCCAAAGAGAAAATCATTCATTAAAGAATCAACATTAACATTTGGATTCCATAATAATTTTGCTATTAAATAAGTTCGTAATTCTGCAAACTCACTTGCATTTCTATGCCCAGCGCCTTGTTGGAACATCATTTTCACATTATTACTAGCAAATAGTTTTATGTTTGGTTGCAGAACTTGAAAATTTGGAAATGGACTAATCAAACTTGTAAATTGAACTACATAATCCCACAAGAAAATGTTATCAGTAATTTTTGACCATTCTTTCAAATCATGATAAAAGCCGAAAGTTGAAGTATCCTCATCAATTGGAAAAGTTCTAAAACATTCAATAGTGCAAAGCATTATATTTACATTCTTTTCTGGTCTAATGTATTTAGGAGCTTTACGGCTATATTGATAAGCTAAAGTTGAGATTGTTTTGTTGGGGAATTTTTTTGCTACTTTATTCACAAAAGTAATAACTGACCCAGAGTTTGATTCTTCATAATCATCAATTTTTTTACAATCAGTACATTGGCAATAAGAATAATTGTCTCCTTGTGAAACTGACCAAACATTTGCTTTCGGGTTAGCTTCAATTTTCTTACTCAATTCTTCAGTAACAATTTCTAATACTTTAGGATTGCTTAAACACAATTGTTCAGGAACACGATGATCACCTCGTAGCGCAAAATACTCTGGATGTTCATGAAAATATTTATCTGGTGGAAGAAGCTGATCAAAAGTATGAACGAACATTCCCCAAATATTTTTATCTTCAGAATCAGTTAGTTTGTGCCATCTTGAGTAGCTATCATCAAAAGAATCATAATAATGTACATCGCGGTATGTAAATATTGGATTTTCAGTTTTGTCTATTTCTGGAATTGATATGCTTTTTTGTGAAGGATGAAATTTTACTTCGGACGAATACATTCTGCAGTTAAGGTAATTTTCTAAAAATGTATAGACTCCATTTAATGACCCTTTTCCCTTTTTGCCAGCAATAAAAATTTTATTGTTTTCGGTTTTTATTTTAAAACCATCATCTTTTACTGAGGATAAATCAAGATTAAGGGAGTGTTTATTTCTTCCAATAACAATTTCATTTTCAAGAATTTGTTCATTATCCGAAACAATAGGAATCAAAGTTCCCGAAATACTATTTATATAAGTTTGGATTTCACTTGCAGCAAGGGAATCCCACTTTTGAGCAGTTTCAGAAAGTATTATTACATAATTTGAACTCCCATCTTTTACAAGAGTAATATTTTGATTTTGGCAAGCAATACAAGAATAAAACAAGAAAAAAATTGTAATTACATTCTTAATCATTAATGAAATCCTTATTCAATTACTATTTCGTCAACAAATAGCCATGAAGGAGCATTTGCGCCTGGATGCCAGTCTGGACATACTTTTATGCTTTCTGCCTTTAACTTAATGTAATGTGCTTGTTTAGCATCATATTTGCCAGTGAAATTTTTGATTAAAATTTCACTATTTTTTTGAGGAATTTCATTGATGATTTTCCTTTCGTCAAAATAATTTTCCCCATCAAGCGATAAAGATATTACTACATTTTCTGGTAAAAAGATATATGAGTTTGAATCGAAAAAAAAGGATGATTCAACTTTAGAAATAGTTTGCTCTGAACCTAAATCAATAATAGCTTCAAAGTCAACTCCCTCATAACCTTGCCAGTTGCCATCACGGAAATCATCAGTTCCACGGATACCATCTATTAAAGCGTTTTGTCCACTTGCCTTATATTTTTCGTGATAACGTTTTGTAAGACTGATTGTTGCATTTAATCCTTTGTGGAATTTAAAGGGAAGTTGACTTATCTTCCCGATTTTTTGATTATCCCTAAACGCACCAATTTTGATTATGGAAGTGTTCTGAACAATTATGGGTTTTTTGTATTCATTAGAATTTGAATTTGGCTCAGTTCCATCTGTTGTGTAACGAATAACTAAATCTTTCAAACCTTGAATTACTTCAATAGTAAACTCTCTTTTTGTTTTATCATAAGATGACTTCGGTTCAAATATTTTTGACTCTCGTCCAAACTTTATTCCACGCGCTGTTAAATCAGCATAATGATTTTGAACACGGGAATAAAACTCATTATAATTAGCACCATATTCAGAATTGTGCGGATCTTTCCATAACACTTCAGACAAAGCTAACATCCTTGGAAATAATTTGCTGTCAATAGTTTCTTGTGGGGCTCGTTCACTCCACATATTAGCTTCACTTCCTAAAATAAACTTTCGTTCATCTTTTGCTAATTCCTGAGGTATTGGATTAAATGAATAAACTAGCTCTAGATTAAAATTATCGGGATCGTAATCAAAGTATGTGTGTGAAGTAGGCGAGTAGATTGCGTAATGCCCCAATTTTGCAGCTTCAACAGCACCATCATAACCTAGCCAAGATTGCACAATTACTCCCGGAGCCAATCCACCTTCCAAGATTTCTTCCCAACCAATTACTTCTTTACCTTTAGAGTGTAAATAGTTTACTATTCTTTTAATAAAATAGCTCTGTAATTCGTGTTCATCTTTTAAGCCTTCCGATTTAATTCTTGCTTGGCATTTTGAACATTCCTTCCATCTATCTTTAGGTGCTTCATCACCACCAATGTGAATATATTTGCCAGGGAACAATTCAATTACTTCATCAAGAATATTTTGTAGGAAAGTAAAAGTTTCTTCTCTGCCAGCACAATAAATATCTTTATGAACCCCCCAAATATTAGTAACTTCAAACGGTCCACCAGTACAAGAGTTTTCAGGATAAGATGCCAAAGATGCAAGTGAATGCCCAGGCATTTCAATTTCGGGAACAATATTTATAAATCTACTTTCAGCATATTCAACTATTTCTTTAATATCTTCTTGTGTGTAAAAACCACCATAGGTTGAATCATCGGTTTCTTTTCTCCAAGCACCAATTTCAGTTAACTTAGGATATTTCTTAATTTCTATTCGCCAGCCTTGGTCCTCGGTTAAATGCCAGTGAAAAGTATTAAACTTATAATAAGCGAGAATATCTATATAACGTTTAATAAAATCCTTTTCCATAAAATGGCGGGCGCAATCAAGGTTTAATCCACGCCAAGAAAAGGCTGGTTCATCTTTTATGATTGAACAAGGAATTGTGAAACTATTTCCACTTTTGGCTGATTTTATATTAGGTGAAATCATTTGAAAAATTGTTTGCATTCCAAGAAAAATACCCTTTTCAGTGGATGAAGAGATTTTTATTAATTCACTTTCAACCTCAATTGTGTATCCTTCTGGATTAATGATTGTGGTATCAAGAACAAATTGAATTCTATTTTTAAAGTCACTTTGTTCAATATTAATTTGAACTCCAGAAAATCTTTCAATTTCCGAAGCAAAATACTCATTCAATTTTGTGAAATCACTAATAATTGATGTATTTTTACTAAATTTAAATTCCCCAGTTTTAGGTTCAAATTGGTTTGGAAATGGAATTAGCGGAATATTGTCCTTTTTTTTTGCATTACACATAACTAGTAAGAATGATATTAATAAATAGGTTATAAAAACAATAAATCTGTGCATATTTGCTTTTGATATCATATTTTTCACTGTTCGCTCATGTTTAATGACAGGTTTACTTAGATTTATTACGATATTTTTTTTAATATCACCAATTATAATTATAAAATGATAATTTTATTAAAAAATAATCGTAAAGCAATACATCCGAAAATAAGGCAAAACAATCAAAAATAAAAGTGAAATGTGAATATTCTTTCAAAAGAGTATTGTTATTTTTGATAAAAAGCAATAAGTTTATTTTTGCAAAATATAAACACGCAGTAATTTGTTAATAATTGTATTTTGCAAATGTACTGTGCGATAGTTTTGCCTTTTCTTCTTATGAATCGCGTACAAACAATTTGTTGAAAATTTAATAATGACTGGACTTACTTATTAACTAATAACAAGGAACCTTATGAATCTAACTCTCATAGACTGGCTGATTGCATCTTTATCTATAGTCGCACTTTTTTTTGTAGTTCGCTTAAGCAAAAAATTAGTTAGAAGTGTCGCTGATTATCTTTCAGCTGGTAGATCAGCCGGAAGGTATATGATTACAGTTTCTCAAGGAATTGCGTTTGTTGGTGCAATTACAATTGTTGGTCAGTGGGAAATGAATTACGTTGCTGGCTTTGTTTTACGCTGGTGGGAATTTATTATGGCTGTTGTTTTACTTGCTATCACAGTTTCTGGTTGGGTAGTATATCGGTTTCGTCAAACAAGAGCTTTAACAATAGCTCAATTTTTGGAAATGCGATATAGTAAAAATTTCCGAATATTTGCCGGTATTTTGGCATTTGTGTCGGGACTATTAAATTTTGGTGTATTTCCTTCTGTAGTTTCCAGGTTTATGATCTATTTTTGTGGTTTTCCACTTTCATTTAATTTCGTTGGATTTGAGATTTCTACATACCCCGTTGTATTAGGCTCAATTTTATTACTATCTCTTTATTTTGTATTTGCTGGTGGACAAATAGCAGTTATTTTAACCGAATTTTTCCAAGGTATATATGCTAATTTTGCATTTCTTGTAATTATTGTATTTGCGTTATATTTTGTCACTTGGGATCAAATTGCCGTTGCTGTAAATACCGCACCAATTAATGCGTCTTTAATAAATCCATATGAAACTAGTGAAGTTCCTGATTTTAATTTTTGGTATTTTCTTATAAATATAGTTGGTGTTATTTATGTAAAGCTTTCTTGGCAGGGTACGCAAGGATTTAACTCCTCGGCAAAAAGTGCTCATGAGGCAAAGATGGGTGAGGTGCTTGCTAATTATCGGGATATTCCCAAATGGTTATTTCTAGTTTTAATTCCAGTTGTTGCTTATACTATTTTAAACCACTCTGATTTTTCTTCAATAGCTAATTCGGTAAACTCAACTTTATCTGGTATTAGCAGTACTGCTATTCAAAATCAGTTAAGGATTCCATTAGTACTATCCGAAATACTTCCAGTAGGTTTAATGGGAGTTTTTCTAGCTTTAATGTTAATGGCTACTATTTCGACACATGATTCTTACATGCATTCATGGGGTAGTATTTTTGTTCAAGATGTAATAATGCCTTTCAGAAAAAAATCTTTTACACCAGAACAACATATTAAAGTTTTGAAATTGTCAATTGTTGGTGTCTGTACATTTATCTTTTTCTTTAGTCTTTGGTTTCCAATGACCGATTATATTTTCCTTTATTTTGCCATAACCGCAGCTATTTTTACTGGTGGTTCTGGTGCTGTAATTATTGGTGGACTTTACTGGAAAAGAGGAACAACCTCAGCAGCATGGAGCTCACTTATAGTTGGTTCTGTAATTGCTGTTACAGGAATTATACTTCAGCAAATTTATCCAAATTTTCCAATCAATGGACAATATTTCTGGGCTATGGCAATGGGTGGATCATCTCTAGTATATGTAGCAGTCTCTTTACTGGGTAAGCAAAATGAATTTAATATGGATAAGCTACTTCATCGTGGTGAGTATGAAGTAAAAAATGAAACAATTATTATTGATGAAGTTCCACAGAAAGGTTTTAAAATGCTTGGAATTGGAAAAGAGTTTACAAAAGGGGATAAACTAATATATATCTTAGCTTATGCTTGGACTTTAATTTGGGTTATCGCTTTTATCGTTGGAACAATACTAGATTATTCAACAGGAATTTCTAATTCTTCATGGATGGAATTTTGGAAAGTTTTTGTTTATATGAATCTTTTTGCGTCACTCATAATAGTAATTTGGTTTACTTATGGCGGTATTACAGATCTAAAAGATATGTTAATTAGATTAAAAACTATGGTTCGTGATCACTCTGATGATGGAACTGTTAAGTATGAAGAAAATCATAAATAATTATATGTATGTAAATTTTAAAAAAACTATTGAGGTAATTGTGATTAAACGAGTATTAGTGTTCTCTATATTATTTGTTTTAACAAATATAGTAAACACGTTTTCTCAAACGGCAGAGTCTATTAAATTAACGGAAGGTTTATTAATCAATATAGAAAGACCAGCTGCTGATCAAACAATTTCACCTGACCCAATTAAAGCAATTGTTGAAACAGGTGAATGGGAGAATCCTTCAGAAAATGAAGAGTTAAAATTTGGCGATAAAGTCGTAGGAGTTTGGAAATCAATTAAGGCGAATGAAAACGGTTGGTTCGAAGGAGATGATTTTGTTAATTCGTATGCGTATTTCAACTATAATGCTGAAAAAGATATGACAATTTTATTTGAAGCAATGGGAAATACCATGGCTTATGTTAATGGAGTTGCTCATTCTGGAAACCCATATCGTTATCAAGATAATTATGAAGATTGGGAAGTTCGTTTTGACTACTCTTTGATTCCTATACAATTAAAAAAGGGAAGCAACTCTATTTTGCTTCAATGTAATAGAGGTTTATTAAAAGTAAAATTAAATCCTACAGAAAGTATCGTTTTATTTAATCGAAAAGATTTAACAATTCCAGATATAATTGTTAATAAAGATGTTAAGACTTTTGGTGGTGTTCCAATAATAAATGCAACTAATAAAACATACTCTAATTTAAAAGTTAAAACCTCTTTTGAAAATTCTGCTCCAGAATATTATGAGATAAATAAGCTATATCCAAATTCCATTTATAAAACACCGTTTCATATCAATATTCCAGCTCAAAGCAAGATTGGCAAAATTAGTTTAAAAATAGAATTAATTGACAACAAAAATAACGTGCTGGCATCGTCAATAATTGAATTAAAAGTTGTTAACAGCAATGATACCCATCGTGAAACATTTATTAGTGCAATGGATAAAAGTGTTCAATATTATGCTGTTAATCCTCCTCAAAATCTAAAAGCTGAAAAACCCGCATTGTTTTTAACATTACATGGAGCTGGTGTTGAAGCTATTAATCAAGCATATGCCTATGGACACAAAAATTGGGGATATGTGGTTGCTCCTACAAACAGAAGACCTTATGGATACAACTGGGAAAATTGGGGAAGGTTGGATGCTCTTGAAGTTTTGGACATAGCAAAGAACAAATTTAATATAGACCAAAGTCGTGTTTATTTAACTGGACACTCAATGGGAGGTCACGGTTCTTGGCATCTTGGAATAAATTATCCCGATAAATTTGCTGCAATTGCTCCAAGTGCTGGATGGATAAGTATTTGGTCATATAGAATTAGACCGCAATCAGATTCTGCAAGTGTGGAAAGAATGCTACTTCGCTCATTAAAACATAGTGATACTTATGCATTCACAAAAAATCTAAAGAACAATGGCATATACATAATTCACGGAGATTCTGATGATAATGTTCCACCCCAACAAGCTTATTCAATAGTTGAAAACTTATCTAAATTTCACAAAGATTTTGTTTTCCACGAGGAACCTGGTGCAGGTCATTGGTGGGATAATTCAGATGAGCCTGGCGCTGATTGTACCGATTGGATGCCTATGTTCGATTTTTTTGCGCATCACTCCATTGCATCTAACGATATGGTTAAAGAAATTGAATTTGAAACAGCTAGTCTAGGAGTTACCTCTAAAAATTATTGGGTTGAAATAATTAACCAGATTGAACTACAAAAGATGAGCAAGATTAATATACATCTTGAATTTGGGAATAAGAAGTTTGTTGGTACAACAGAAAATATTGCTTTAATGTCAATAGATGCTTCAATGCTATCTTATGGTGATACTCTTTCTGTTGATATAGACGATCAACTAATAGAAGGTATAGTGAATGTTGAGGGGAAACCACTTTACTTAAAAAATATTGATGGAACGTGGGAATTAACAAATGGATATTCGAAAAAAGACAAATATCCTGCACGCGGTGGAAATTTTAGAGAAGTACTTAACAATGATGTGTTATTTGTAATTGGCACTAAAGGAAATAAAAAAGAAAACACTTGGGCTTATAAAAAAGCAATATATGATGCCGAAAGAATTTGGTACCAAGGAAATGGCTCTATTGAAATAATAGAAGATTCAGAATTTAGCAATGAAAAATACAAAGACAGAAATGTTATATTATTTGGAAATTCAGAGACAAATTCAGCTTGGAATAAGTTACTTAATGATTCTCCAGTACAAATTGATGATAATTCAATTAAAGTAGGTGAAAAAGAATTTAAGGGTGATGATTTAGCTTGTTTGATGATTCGTCCACGAAAAGATAGCGAAACAGCTAGCGTTGGCGTTGTTACTGGAACAGGACTTGCTGGAATGGAAATTGCAAATTTTGCGTTGTATTATCATCAATATGTTGGTTTCCCTGATATTATAATATATAATTCCGAAATTCTAAAAAGTGATGAAGATGGAATTAAATTTATTGGATACTTCGGTAACGATTGGAGCATTACAAAAGGTGAATTTATTCAAAAATAATTTATAAATGTGGTTGAGTTCTAATAATAACAGAATTATAATAAAAAATTCCAGCAATCTTTGTTTATGATGCAATGCTCTGTAAAAAATTTACAATCTGTTATTAAGAGATTGCAGGAATTTGCCAAATATTTACATAAATAATAATTGAAAATATTTGTTGTCTTTCATAGAACTTTGCCATAAATGTTAAACTTAAGGGAGAACTTATGCAATTAAAAAATGTTAAGAGCTTGGTAGTGAATTCATTGGTTATAGTTACTTTATTAGTTGGTAGTAATAAAGCTCAAACAAATTTAACAGAATGCGTAAATCCGTTTGTTGGAACTAGCGGTCATGGACATACATATCCTGGTGCAGTTCTCCCTTTTGGTTTGGTTCAATTAAGCCCAGATACCGATATTACAGGATGGGATTGGTGTTCGGGTTATCATTATTCTGATAGTTCCATAATGGGATTTAGTCATACGCATTTAAGTGGAACTGGTTGTGCTGATTACGGCGATATATTAATTATGCCCACCACAGGTAATCTACTAACTAATCCAGGAACTAAAGAAAATCCGGATTTAGGGTATCGCTCTCGTTTTGACCATAAAAATGAAAAAGCTAAACCTGGATATTATTCTGTTATTCTTGACGATTATAATATTGATGTTGAACTAACGGTAACAAAACGAGCTGGTTTTCATAAATATACTTTCCCCAAAAGTGATCAAGCAAATATAATTATTGATTTGGTACATGGCATTGAAGATAAAACTACTGATGCTAAAATTGATATTATTGATAATAACACTATCTCAGGTCATAGACGATCTACTGGTTGGGCAAATAATCATTGCGTTTATTTTTATGCGGAGTTTTCAAAAGCGTTTAATTCTTATGGAATTATAAATGGAGATAAGTCTCTTCCAAATGAGAAATCATTATCTGGAGATAAAATTAAGTCTTATGTTAGCTTTTCAACCGAAGAAGGTGAATCAGTATTAATTAAAGTTGGAATATCTCATACTAGTATTGAAAACGCAAAGAATAATTTATTAACTGAAATTCCACACTGGAATTTTGAGCAAATCAAGTCTGTTGCAGATTCTGAATGGGAAAAAGAATTATCTAAAATTATTATTGAAAGTAATAATAATGATGAAAAAAATGTGTTTTATACAGCTTTGTATCATAGTTTATTAAATCCAAACACGTTTTCGGATGTTAGTGGTGACTATACAGGGATGGATAATAAGATTTATAATATAAAAAATGGTAATGTTTATACCGCTTTTTCCTTATGGGATACTTTTAGAGGTCTTCATCCTTTGCTTACAATAATTGATAAAGATAAAGCCAATGATATGGTTCGCACGCTAATTTCAAAATATGAAGAACAGGGACTTTTACCTGTTTGGGAATTGGCAGCAAATGAAACTGGCACTATGATTGGTTATCATGCTATTCCTGTAATTTATGACGCCTTCAGCAAAGGTATTAGAGATTATGATGTAGAGAAAGCATTTGAAGCGATGAAGAAAAGTGCAATGCAAAATCATCATGGTTTGGAATATTATAAAGATATGGGTTTTATATCTTCTGATTTAGAAAATGAAAGTGTATCTAAAACCCTTGAATATGCATACGATGACTGGTGCATAGCAATGATGGCAAAAGAATTAGGCAAAGAAGAAGATTATAAATATTTTATTGATAGAGCTCAATATTACAAAAACGTGTTTGACCCTTCAACTAATTTGATGCGCCCCAAAAAGAATGGAAAATGGTTTGAGCCATTTGATCCTTATTCCGTAAGTGGAAATTATACTGAAGCAAACGCTTGGCAATACAGCTTTTTCGTTCCTCAGGATATAAATGGGTTAATTAATTTGATGGGAGGAACAAAAATCTTCTTATCGAAACTTGACGAACTATTTACTACAAATCCAGAATTAACTGGAAGATATCAGCCGGATATCACAGGGGTAATTGGGCAATACGCTCATGGAAATGAACCGAGTCATCATATGGCATATTTGTACAATTATGCGGGTGAACCACAGAAAACTCAAGAGAAAATTCACGAAATTATAAAAACATTATACAGCAATAAACCCGATGGACTTTCTGGAAACGAAGATTGTGGTCAAATGTCAGCTTGGTATGTGCTAAGTTCAGCAGGGTTTTATCCAGTTTGCCCGGGAGACAGAAATTATATTATTGGAACTCCTAATTTTGGGAAAGTTTTTATAAATACCAGTGGTAAACAATTTACTGTTATTGCTAACAATTTATCAGATGAAAATTATTATATACAATCTGTAAAATTAAATGGCAAACAATATCCATCTTCATATATAAAATATGAAGATATCGAAAAGGGCGGCGAACTAGTTTTCGAAATGGGTAATAAACCAAGTGAGTGGGGTAAAGCTCCCGAAACAAGACCAACCTCAATTATCGAATATCCGTTTGTTATAGTTCCTTATTTAATCTCTGGTGAAAGAGTGTTTCATGGAGTTACTAAAATTGAAATAGCATCAATTGATGATGAAAGTAAAATTTATTTTACATCAGATGGAAGTGACCCTCGCAAAAGTAAGATAGAATATTCACAACCTATTGAACTTGATGAAACAACAACAATAAAATTTGTTTGTGAAAAAAATGGTGTTTTTAGCAAAGTTGTAACATCAATCTATACTAAAATTTCTGAAGGAAGAAGTATAAAACTAAATACCAAATATCATCATTCATATACAGGTGGTGGTGAACTTGGATTAATTGATGGAATAAAAGGTTCAACAAATTTTAGAACGGATGCTTGGCAAGGTTATGAAGGCGAAAATTTAGAAGCCATTATTGATTTAGGCGAAATTCAAGAAATTAGTACGATTAATGTTTCGTTTTTACAAGAGACCAAATCTTGGATATTTTTTCCAAAAGAAATTGAATATTTTATCTCGAAGGATGGAATTGAATATGAAAAAGTTTATTCAGTTACAAATTCTTCAAAAAAAGAAGATATTGTTGAAGGAATAAAGGACTTTAAAATTGAATTTGAAGCCAATAAAATCAAATTTGTAAAAGTGATGGCAAAAAATCTTGGAGTTTGCCCTGACTGGCATTTAGCATCTGGTGGAAAGTCTTGGCTTTTTGTTGATGAAATATTGTTAAAATAAGTAATAATTAGTTAAATTTGTAAAATTATAAAGAAATTGGCTTACTAAATGGATGGAAAGAAATTACGATCGTTTGACTCAAGTGTTGTAAAAGATATTAATGAGCACTTAGTGCTTAAACTTATTCAAGAAAATGAAATAATTTCTAGTTCCGAATTAGTAAAACAGACTGGAATGCGTCCCTCAACAATTTTTAATATTTTAAAGGAATTATCTGCAAAATCATTTGTTTCTTTTTATGGTAAAGGTGACTCTACCAATAAAGGGGGAAAAAAGCCACACATATGGAATTTAAATCGAGAAGCTGCTTATTCAATAGGTTTAGATATTGAAGTTGGTGAGATGTCTGCTGTTGTTCTTGATTTTGGTGGTGGAATTGTTGCAAAAAAAACCGTAAAAATAGAAGATAGCCATCACGCTGAAGAATTAGTGGAAAATATTAAAAAAGTTGTAAATACTGTAGTAGAAGAAAATAATCTAAATACAGAAAAAATACTTGGTCTTGGGATAGCTGTTGCAGGCATTGTAAACACCCGTAGTGGAGTAATCTCGATTTCTAGTGTAGTTCATGAAATGAATCTACCGATACTATCAAAACTAACCGATTTACCATTTCCTGTCTATATTGAAAATAACGCAAACGCGGCTGCAATTGGGCTAGATTTAAAAAATAAAAATAGCCGTAGGGAAAACTGCATTACAGTTTTGGTGGAAATTGACCAACATGTGAGTGGTTTGGGTATAGGTATTATTCTAAATGGAGAAATATATAGAGGCACTTCTTTTTGTGCTGGTGAAATATTTACTCATATGCCAACCCTTAAAGAAATTTTAACAAACTTTAGAAGTAGATTCCACGAGAGTGAGTATTTACGAGAATATAGTTCCAATGTTGAGGATATAGACATCAAAATACTACTAAATGCAGCTAAAAATGAAGATAAAATTGCTCAACAAATATTTACAGTTATTGGCAGTATTGTTGGTCAAATAATAGCTCCCGCAATTGGTTTATTAAACCCAAAATCACTAGTTATTACTGGAGTAATTGCTGAACTAGATGAGTTGATAATTCAGTCAGTAAGAAGAGAAATTGAACTAAAAGCAATTTCTTTTGCAAATAATGCATTAAGTATTGAAGTTGACAAGCATCATCAGTATTCAGTGTCAGTTGGTGCCGCGGCTCTTGTTTTAGGAAAATTTTTCAGAATGCCTTCATTAGGTTGATTTATCCTATTTATAAGATGTATGTGTCGTAATATTTAATTTCCCCCACACTAAATTTCTTAAAAAAATAAACTTGTCATTAAAAATAAAAAAAATGGATATAGTCAACAATAATTTTGCATTTTGTTGGTAAATGTTATAATTTAGTCCATAGTTTATTTTGGAATAAAATAAACAGCGTTGGTTTTATGCTATTTATAGTTTAAAACAATATTATTTGTTATAAGTGAACACAGTTTTGTTTTATGGAGAATAATTATGAATTATGGTTCTTTTTCCGAGGATGGTAAAGAATTTATTATCAATAACCCCAAAACCCCTACCCCTTGGATCAATTATATTTACAATGGAAATTATTTTGCGACTATTTCAAATAATGGTGGTGGAATAAGTTATTTCAAAAATCCATTGCATGGAAGAATAACAAGATATCGAATTAATGATGTTCCGCCAGATAGACCAGGGAAATTCATTTATGTAAAAGATAATGAAACGAAAAATATTTGGAGTTTAACATGGCAGCCAGTTGGGAAAAATCCAGAAGCTTATAAAGCTGTTCATGGTTTTGGCTATACATATGTTGATTCTTTAATAGATGAAATTGATTCTCGTGTTTTATATTTTGTTCCTCAAAATGATAACAGAGAAATATGGAAAGCTACTGTAACTAATAATTCAAATAAAAAAAGGAATCTTTCTTTATTTGGATATGTTGAATTTGCACTAGGTCACGGACTAATAGATATTATTAATCAATGCGATGATCAACACTTTAACAGAGTTTCTTTTGATAAAGAATTGAATACTTTATTTGCTACGAAAACTTATTGGGTTACAAACACAAGTGGCACTCAGCAACAAGAAAATAAAGAGTGGGATCAATGGGCATATTTTACATGTAATGAAAAGATAGTAAAATATGAAACTTTAAGAGAACGATTTATTGGTTTATTCCGAAATGAAAATAATCCTGAAGCAATTGAAACAGGTAAATTAACTTGCGAAGATACCGATTTTGGCAATACAGTTGGTGCTATACAAATTGATGTTGATTTAGAACCAGGCGAAACTAAAACAATAATATTTTCATTGGGAGTAATACCAAAGGTTGAATTCGAGGAGAAAAAATCATCTGTACCATCTTTATTTAATGATACCAAAGTTGTTGATGAATCTTTAAACGAAGTTAAATTAAAATGGAATAATTTTTTTAAGAATGCTAGGGTTGAAACACCCGACTCCGAAGTAAATACTTTTATGAATTATTGGATTCAATACCAGGCAAAAGTTGCTTTTGATGTTGGAAGAGTTGCAAGCTTTTATTATTGGGGTATTAGCAGAGGATTTGGTTTTAGAGATACTTCACAAGATGTATTGGCAGTTACAATTTCTAATCCCGAATTAGCTAAATCTAGAATATCATTTTTAGCAAAGCAGATTTTTATAGATGGTCGTGTGTATCATCATTTTTATAATGAAGGAAAGGGTGAATTAACTAAACATTGTGATGATCCTCTCTGGTTTATTTTAGCTGTTACAGAATATATTAAAGAAACCGGAAATATTGATTTTTTAGATGAAACATCTCCTTTTGCAGATGGTGGCGAAGGCTCAATTTTAGAACACCTTTTCTCGGTTGTTAATTTTGTTAAAAATAATTTGGCTAAACATAATTTACCCATATTTGGAAGAGGAGACTGGAATGATACACTGGACTATATTGGAGGGGAAGATGGTGGCGAAAGTGTTTGGGGAGCAATGTTTTATGTTGCAATGCTTAATAAATTTATAGAATTATTAGAAAATATTAACATAGACAATTCAGAAATAATAAAACTTCGTGATTTAATTAAAAATAGTGTTGAAGAATTTTGTTGGGATGGTGAATGGTATTTACGCGCATTTGGTGCCAAGGATAAAAAAATAGGTTCAAAAGAAAATAAATATGGCAAAATATTTATAAACACGCAAAGTTGGCCAATAATTGCGGAATTTAGTAATTCTGAAAGATTACTTTCTTCATTAAACAGCGTTAAAACTCATCTTGATACTGAATATGGCCCTAAAATATGTGCACCAGCTTTTAGAGAAATTGATCCAAATATTGGACTTATTACTAGATGTGTACCAGGCAAAAAGGAAAATGGTGCTGTATTCTGCCATCCTACTACATGGTTAATACAGGCAGAATGTTTAATGGGGCGTGGAAATGCAGCTTTTGATTACTTCAAAAAACTGTTGCCAAACAAGGTGGATTCCGATATATTTAGTGCTGAACCTTATGTTTATTCACAATATATTACCAGCAATGAGCATTCCTCCAATGGAGGAAAAGCGAGCCATTCATGGCAAACAGGAACAGCAGCATGGATGTATAGAATTTCATTTGATTATATTCTTGGGGTTCGTCCAACTTATAATGGTCTGCTAATAAATCCAGCAATTCCATCAAGTTGGAATTCATTTATTGTTGAAAGAAATTTTAGAGGAAAAAAATACATTATTAATGTTGAAAATCCTTATAATGTTGAAAGCGGTATTTATTCAATATTTGTAGATGGAAATGAAATTGAAGGAAATATACTGCCCATTTCTAATAAACCAATATGTAATGTGTTAGTTATTTTAGGTAAAAAATCACAAGCAATAAAAAAAAGTAATTATTCACATATCGAGGCAAAATAAAAACATGCTAATAAGACATCCTAAAAGTCCAATTTTAACAAGGTCAAATATTCCTGAAGTTAATCCATTCATGGTTGACGTTTCATCTGTTTTTAATCCAGGAGCGGTTAAATTTAATGATAAATATATTTTGCTTCTTCGAGTACAGAATAGAGGTCGCGAAACTTTTATTGTTAAGGCAGAAAGTACAGATGGCGTAGAATTTACTGTTGATAATAAAATGGTTGATTTTAAGGGAATAGAAAAAGTTAAAGAAAAAATTTATCATATATATGATGCTCGCATCACTAAAATTGAAAACAGCTATTATGTAATGTTTGCAATGGATATGGATTGTGGATGTCAACTTGGATTAGCGAAAACTTCTGATTTTGAAAATTTTGAGTTTTTGGGAATTGTATCCGAAGGAGATGTGAGAAACGGAGTTTTATTTCCAGAAAAAGTTAATGGCAAATATCTACGATTTGAGCGTCCAAATAAAGTGCAATTGGAAGGTGGACCATCATCTGGCGGTACAATAGTCTTATCTGAATCTGAAGATTTAATGACTTGGAAACATGTTAAACAAGTTATGTCAGGTAGATTTCATTACTGGGATGAAAACATAGGCTCTGGACCAGCTCCGGTTAAAACCAGTGAAGGTTGGCTACATGTTTATCATGGTATAGCGTTGCATTTTGCTAGCTCCAATATTTATCAAGCTGGGGTTGCGCTTCATGACTTGAATGATCCAAGTATTGTATTACATAGAGGAAAATATAACATTCTTGAGCCAAGAGAATCTTACGAATTGACAGGTCAAGTTCCGAACGTTGTGTTTCCAAGTGGAATGATAGTAGAAAATTATAATTCGGATGGATTTGCAGAGCTAGATAGTAAAGTTTCAATTTATTATGGCGCTGCAGATACGGTAGTTGGTTTAGCAACAACAACAATTATTGATTTAATTAAAGCTGCAAAACAGTAATTATTTGGAGTTTTTGTGTTTAAGTATTTAAATATAATAATTTTAATTAGTGGAATAAGTTTAGCACAAGCTATCCCCATTCCTAACATAGAATATTCTCCTAAACAGTATGTTTGCTATAAAGCTGCAAGTGAGCAAATAGTTGTTGATGGCAAGCTTAACGAAACTTCTTGGGAAAAAGCTGAATGGACTGATGATTTTATAGATATTGAAGGAAGTGTTAAACCTAATCCTCGCTTCAAAACAAAAGTTAAAATGTTATGGGAAAATAAATATTTTTACATTGCTGCAGAGCTAACCGAACCTCACATTTGGGCAAATCTATTAAATCGCGATGATATAATATTTTTTGATAATGATTTTGAAGTTTTTATTGATCCAGATGGTGATACTCATGGTTATGTAGAGTTTGAGATGAATGCTCTAAATACCGTGTGGGATTTGTTATTAATTCAACCTTATAGAGACATTGATAACGCGGCTCTTCACGGATGGGATATAAAAAATCTTGAAAGTGGAGTAGAAATTTTGGGAACTTTGAATAACTCCAGTGATATTGATGATAAATGGACTGTTGAAATCGCTTTTCCATGGAAAGGTTTCGATGAAATTACCAATATGAAAACGCCTCCAATTAATGGCGATCAATGGCGGGTAAATTTTTCTAGAGTTGAATGGCACACAGAAGTAATTGATGGAAAGTACAGCAAAATAACAAATCCAGAAACAGGTAAATCACTTCCAGAAGATAATTGGGTATGGTCTCCGCAAGGTGTTGTTAATATGCATTATCCCGAAATGTGGGGATTGGTTCAATTTTCAACAACAGAAGTCGGTGATTCTGTAGTTAAATTTCAAAAAAATATTGAAGAAGATATAAAATGGTATTTGCGCAATGTTTATTATTTACAAAAAGAATATTTTGCCGAAAATCATAAATATGCTGATGATATTAAAAAGCTAGGTATCAAAAATATGGACATAAAGGGGTATAAGTTTCCAGTTGTAATTGAAACAACCTCATCATACTTTGAAGCTAAATTATACTCCGATAGTGGGAAAATATATTATAAAATAAGTGCCAATGGATTAGTGCAAAAAATTGAATAAATAACATAACTAATAATAAAGTGAAATCATGAATCAAAGACCAGAACTAAAACATAGAAAGTATCTCAGCCCTTCGGTAGATAGTTTTATTGCAGAGGTAGTTGAATTTATGGTTGATAAAGAACTTGCCAAAATATTTGAAAATAGTTTCCCAAATACTTTAGATACAACCGTTAATTATTTTATCTCAAATAACCGACCTTCAACATTTGTAATTACCGGCGATATAAATGCGATGTGGTTGCGCGATTCATCTGCACAGGTAAATCCATACATTCCTTTTGCTAAAAAAGATTACGAGCTAAGAAAAATGTTAATTGGAGTAATTAATAAGCAAGTTGAAATGATATTATTTGATTCATACGCAAATGCCTTTAATGACGGTCCCGTTGGCAGCGAATGGCAAAATGATTATACCGAAATGAAACCAGAGTTGCACGAGCGCAAATGGGAAATAGATTCTCTTTGTTATCCAGTTCGTTTTTCATATAACTTATGGAAATCTACTGATGATTCTTCATTCTTTGATGAAAACTATAAACAAGCAATTAAGAAAATTATAAAGACTTTTAAGGAACAACAGAGAAAAGAAAATGATGGACCTTATAGTTTTGGTAGAGCAACTGCTTGGAGTACAGATACAGTTCCAGGAAATGGTTTTGGAAACCCAATAAATCCAATTGGTTTGATTGTTTCAATATTCAGACCCTCAGATGATGCAACCATTTTTCCGTTTTTAATTCCTTCTAATCTATTTGCTGTAAAATCACTTAGGCAGCTTTCAGAGATTTGTATAGAAATCTATAATGATTCTAAACTCGCAAACGAATGCATCCAATTAGCTGATGAAGTAGATAACGCTTTAAAAATTTATTCAAGTTTTGAACATCTAAATTTTGGAAGAATTCTTGCTTACGAAGTTGATGGTTTTGGGAATAAACTCTTCATGGATGATGCGAATATTCCAAGTTTATTATCGCTTCCATATTTGGGAATTATAAATTTGGATGATGAACTTTATCAAAACACCAGAAAGTTTATTTTAAGTGCCAGCAATCCTTATTATTTCCAAGGAGCTCACGCTTCCGGAATTGGTAGTCCTCATACGTTAAAAAATAAAATATGGCCAATGAGCATAATAATGCAGGCTTTAACTTCAAATAGCGATGAAGAAATTAGAGATTGTTTGAGGTATTTAAAAAATACCCACGCCAATACATATTTTATGCATGAGTCTTTTAATATAGACAATTCTAAAGATTTTACAAGAAGTTGGTTTGCCTGGGCAAATTCTTTGTTTGGTGAATTAATTGCAAAATTATATAAAGAAAATTCAAAAATATTATCATTTGAGTTATAAGGAATTTTATGAAAGACTTTCTTAAATATTTTTTAGTTATACTTTTCCCTTCCTTCTTATTTGCACAAGAAGATATTCCTTTTAGAAATGTAGAATTACCTTTGGAGCAAAGAATTAATGATTTGGTTGGAAGTTTAACTCTGGAAGAAAAAGCTTCTCAAATGGTATATAATTCTCCAGCTATTGAACGACTTGGAATTCCAGCATATAATTGGTGGAATGAAGGATTACATGGAATAGCTAGAAATGGTATCGCTACAGTATTTCCACAAGCTATTGGTTTAGCAGCAACATGGGATACTGATTTAATATTTAAAGTCGCTACTGTAATATCTGATGAAGCTAGAGCTAAATACAATCAAGCAATTAGCCGGAATCAACATGGAATTTACCAAGGACTTACGATTTGGTCGCCAAATGTAAATATTTTCAGAGATCCTCGTTGGGGCAGAGGAATGGAGACATATGGGGAAGATCCATATTTAACAGGCGAAATTGCTGTCCAGTTTATAAAAGGATTACAAGGTAACGACCCTAAATATCTAAAGACGATTGCAACACCTAAACATATCGCGGTTCATAGCGGACCCGAACCATTACGCCATACATTTAACGCTGTTGTTAGCGAGTATGATTTAAGAGAAACATATTTAGCTCAATTTAAAAAATGTGTTTTAGAAGGTAATGCTTATTCGCTAATGTGCGCTTACAATCGTTTTCGAGGAGAAGCATGTTGTGGTAGTGATCTTTTATTAAAAAAGATTCTTAGAGATGAGTGGGGTTTTAGTGGAATAATTGTTTCTGATTGTTGGGCAATTCCTGATATGTACAATTATCATAAAATTGTTGAAACGGCAGAAGAGGCTTCAGCTATTACAGTAAAAGCTGGAACAGACTTGGAATGTGGAAACGCTTATGCATCTTTACTAAATGCGCTTGATCAAGGTTTGCTTAATGAAGATGAAATTGATGCTTCTGTAAAAAACGTATTTAAAGCTCGTTTCAAATTGGGAATGTTTGATCCTGATGAAAATGTACCATACTCAAAGTTGACTGAATTTGATACAGAGGCAAACAAAAAACTTGCGTTAGAAACTTCGCGTAAGTCAATGGTTTTGCTTAAAAATGAAAATAATACTCTTCCTCTCAAGAAAGATTTGAAAACAATTGCAGTTATTGGTCCAAATGCTAATGATATTGAAGTGCTTCTTGGCAACTATAATGGTTTTCCATCAAATCCAATTACACCGTTGCAAGGAATACGTAATAAATTATCTAATTCAAAAGTAATTTATGAAAGAGGTTGTGAACTTGCAGAAGGAATGCCTTCGTTTAATATTATTTCATCAGAGTTCCTTTTTACTAATAAAGAACTCAACGAAAATGGCTTAAATGCGGAGTATTATAACAACAGTAAATTTAGTGGTGAACCTCTTCATAAAAGGGTTGATAGTAATATTGATTTTGGTTGGTGGGATGCTGCTCCATTTGATGAATTTGATCCCGATGATTATGCAGTTGTGTGGACTGGTTATCTTGTTCCAAAAGAAACTGGTAAATATACTTTGGGTGGATATGGGTTTAATGGTTTTAAAATCTATCTCGATGATTCTTTGTTTGTTCAGTTTGATGGGGAATTTGATCCAGTTAAAACTTATAAAGATATTGAACTAGAAAAAGGTAAGCCTTATAAGATAAAAATGGAATTTTATAAAAATCTGCGTTACTCATTTGTGCAATTAATTTGGTCTGCTCCTGATAATAGTTTAGAGCAAAGAGCTATTGAAGCTTCAAAAGAAGCGGATGCTGTTATTTTGTGTATGGGACTTTCACCTAGAATTGAGGGTGAAGAAATGAAAGTTGCTATAAAGGGTTTTGCTGGTGGTGATAGAGAAACATTACAGCTTCCTGAAACACAAAGAGAATTTATTAAGAAAATTCAAAAACTTGGCAAACCCATTGTACTTGTTTTATTGAATGGTAGTGCTCTAGCAGTTAACTGGGAAAATGAAAACATTCCTGCAATTATTGAAGCTTGGTATCCAGGGCAATCTGGTGGAGAAGCTATTGCAGATATTATTTTCGGGGATTATAACCCTGCTGGACGTTTACCTGTTACCTTTTATAAATCTGTTGAGCAGCTTCCAGAATTTGATGATTATGATATGAAAAACCGCACATATCGATATTTTAATGGGGAACCGCTTTATCCTTTTGGATTTGGATTAAGCTATTCAACATTTGAATATAGTGATTTGAAATTAGCTAAATACTCCATCAAAAGTATTGACTCAACTTATATTTCTGTTAATATTTCCAATACAGGAAAAATTGGTGGAGAAGAAGTCGCTCAGCTTTACATAAAAGCAGATAATGATAAAAAAACTGTAAAAACATTAAAGGGTTTTAAAAGAATTTATTTGCAGCCAGGTGAAACTAAGACGGTGGAGTTCAAAATTAACAAAGAAGTGTTAAACAGATGGATTGATAATACTGGTTTTTCTGTTGAAAAAGATAGTTACAAAATTATGGTTGGAACTTCTTCTTCAAATAATGATTTATTTTCATGCACTTTACATGTTGTTGAATAAAACATAAGTATATTTTAGCATAAAACAAATGTATCCGTAATAAGTAAAAAAAAGAGTATAAACCTTTGATAATTTTGATATTGCGTTTTATAAAATATTAGTTTATTTTTCTAACGAAAATACTATGCGATTTACAATAATATTTTTGAAAGATTAAAAATTGATTTACTTAAATAATTTTTTTGAAGACTCACTAATTTAGAGGAAATTATGACACGAAAATTTTCAACTATACTGTTTAAAATATTTCTTTTAATTTTATTCGTTGGCCAAAGTAATGTTTTTGGACAAAGTGGAAAAGTTAGAGGAAATATTATAGATGCAGTTACTAACGATCCTTTACCATATGTGAATATTCAATTGGTAGGAACGAGTATTGGTGCCGCAGCTAATGAAGACGGAGAGTTTTTAATTGTTAATGTTCCTCCAGGAAAATATACTTTAAGAGCTAGCTACATTGGGTATAAAAAAATTGAAAAAGAAATAGAAGTTTTCCCAACAAGAACAATTGAATATGAATTTGAAATGCAGCCAGAAAGTCTTACTGGTGAAACTGTTGTTGTAACTTCTCAAGCAGAAGGACAACGCCAAGCCATAAATGAACAAATAAATTCAATTGCAATTAAAAGTGTAGTATCAGCAGCGAGAATTCAAGAATTACCTGATGCTAATGCTGCGGAATCAGTTGGTAGATTACCAGGTGTTTCTATTATGAGAACTGGAGGTGAGGGTTCAAAAGTTGTTATTAGGGGGCTTTCACCACAGTACAACCGTGTTACCATTGATGGTGTTGAATTACCTTCTAATGCCACCACTACTGACCCAAATGCACACACTTTAGATTATGGTTCAAGTTCTTCAAGTCTTTCTGTTTCAGGTGATAGGGCATCAGATTTAAGTATGATCTCCTCAAATATGCTTGGTGGTATTGAAGTTATTAAAGCTATTACTCCCGATATGGATGCAACAGCAATTGGTGGTGTTGTAAATTTTTCCATGAGAAAAGCTACTAAAACTGAAAGTAGTAAACCACTATTTGAAATTTTAATGCAAGGTTCAAACAATACATTAAAAGATACTTATAAAGATTTTAAATTAGTTGGTTCTTATGAACAAAGATATTGGGACAATAGTTTTGGAATTTTTGCTCAAGCTAACTATGAAGAAAAAAACTTAAGCGCAAATGAACTTTCGGGAAATTATTATTTCGATGGGACATTGAATTTAACTGACGAAGGTGACCCTGAATTTAAAACAATGAATTTAACTGATGTATTTAGAAATCGTGATCGTTATGGTGCTACTGTTATATTTGATTATCTGCATGAAACAGGTAGCATTGGTTTTATGAATTTTTATAGTAAAAGTAAGACAAATGAACAACGGAGAAGTGAAGATTATAATTTAAGAAACGATGATTTGTTTTACTTTGGAAATTATTCTGACAACGATTTGACTGTTTATAGCAATTTATTGAGCATTAAACAAACTTTGGGTGATTGGGGTATGGATTTAAAATTATCTCATTCATATTCAGTAAGTGAGACGCCAAATGATGTTAAATTTAGCTTTTGGCAGGATCAAGCTGGCTTCGAAGATCTTTTACCTACATTAAAATATGCGACAACAAAAGAAATAGCCGAACGTGTTGTTCATGCTCCTGAAAACGCTGCTTTTTTTGATATATATGATGTTGAAAATATTTCAAAAGATAGAACTTATGGCGCAGCTCTTGATTTATTTTCAGATTATACACTATCGCATTATTTATCAGCAAAAGTAAAATTCGGTGGTTCATTTCAATATAGAACACGATCTTATGATTACAACCAGCGCAGTGGTTCAGTATTTTATGATGATGGTGGGCAAGTGAACGCTGCCGTTATTAGAGCTTTTCCTCAGTTTGGCAGTAGTGTTACATTTTCTGATTTTATCGATACAGACTATAAATATGGTGAATTTCTAAATGGTGATTATACTTTAGGAGATCCTATGAATATTGATCTAATGATGGATGTAATTGAAGTAGCTAAAAAAAATCCAGGTACTGGAAATGGCGGCGGGTATAAGCTTAGAAAAGCTCCATCACTAATTAATGACTATTCGGGTAATGAAGCGAGAAGTGCTGGTTATGCAATGGTTAATTTTAATTTTGGACAAGTGTTTACTTTTATTCCTGGTGGTCGTTATCAAAACCTTACTTCTGAATATACTGGTATAAGAGGAGAAGAAGTTCCTGGTGGACTTCAGTCAATAGAAGTAACTAAAATAGTTTCACATGGTTATTTTTTGCCTATGTTGCATTTTAGAGTAAAACCTAATGACTGGTTACAAATACACTTTGCATATACAAACACTCTTAATTACCCTGATTATAATACAATTATTCCTAGTTATTATATTGGAACTAATTTTATTAGATATAATAATTATGAATTAAAACCTGCAACAAGTGAAAATTTTGACCTTATTTGTTCAATTTATTCTAATGAGCTGGGATTATTTTCAGTTGGTGGATTCAAAAAGAATATTAAAGATTTAATATTTCCAATTCATACTTATCCTGAAGATTGGAGTATCTATCCAGAGGTTTATGAAGTGATAAAAAATCGACCTGAAAAATATTCATTAGTAAGTTATAAAAATAACCCAATTAAAATAGATGTATATGGGATTGAAACAGAATGGCAAACAAATTTTTGGTATTTACCAGATCCCTTATCAGGGCTTGTTCTAAACGTTAACTATACCCATATATTTTCTGAAGCAGAATATCCACGAACATATTTTGTAAGCAAACTTGACTCAAACTATATTTTACGCACAACAACAGTTGATACAACATATTCATCTCGTTTATTAAATCAACCAAACGATATCTTAAACGTTTCACTAGGTTATGACTATGCTGGTTTTTCCATTAGAGTTTCAATGCTTTATAAAGATAATATATTTAAGAATCCTGATTTTTGGCTTCAAAACCGTGTAAATTCAGATGAATACCTTCGATTCGATTTATCAGCAAAACAAGAATTACCATGGTATGGTATTCAAGTATATCTAAATATAAATAACCTTACAAGTGAAGACGATATTGATATAAATCAGAAAACAAGTTATATAACAAACCAACAAAGATATGGGATGTCTGCTGACTTAGGAGTAAGAGTAAAATTCTAATAAATAGATAAGGAGAATAGCAAACTTAAAAAATTTAATATGATATGATTTTTAACAAAAGTATTTTTTTATTTCACAACAACAAAAGGAGAAATCTAATGAACAAACTGTACATCTTTACATTATTTTTAGCAATGATGGTAAGTCTTTCGGCGCAATCTACAACCGAAACCGTACGCATTTCTAAATCACAAGCATTAGAAATTAGTAATATTATTAATGCTGATACATCTGTTTCCGATTACCGTATTTATGAGTTAGAACGTGGTGGTATTTATTACCTAGAAAGAGCATTTTTACTTAACAGTTCTTGCAAATTTGCTGCATATGGTAATGATGCAAGACCTCCAGTTTTGGCAATGGCAGTCCGTGCTGATGGCTCTGCAGAAGGGTGGTTTTTTTATCTTAGTAAATCTGGAACTAGCCTTGAAGTTAATGATATTTATATGCTATCAATGGCAAATGATGGAACTACTTTAGGTTGGAGTAGAGGTATTTCCATTCACGCTTCAAATATTTCTGTTAAATTAAGAAGAGTTGTATTTGACGGCTTTACAGAGGCAGGTATCCGTGTCCAATCTGATTATGTAAAACTTGATGTTCAAGATTGCCATTTTAGAAACTTTCTCCATTCAGGTTCATATTTTGGTGGTCAACCATTTATGACAGATGTTAACAAACAAGATTCAACTATTTTTATAAATAATACATTTTTTGCTTGTAACTCATATCTATTTTCAGTTAGAAGTTTATGTCCAAAAGCTGTTTTTGAGCACAACTCAGTTATTTATACAGTCGTAAACCCATTTTTAATCCGTCAATCTGCTAATCTTTCTATTGACAACAACCTATTCTATGCTGTTCATGCTTGGGGTGGAGATCCTGAACAAGTTATTGGTGCATGGTTCTTAAACTATCCAGATTCAACTTCTTCAAGTATTTATAGAATTAGAAGAAAAGGCGTTTACAATGGTTATGAAACAACTGGTCCTGAATATTACAATGATGAAGCTGCTGGAGAAATATTTATACCATCTGAAAGAGTTCACAAAGCAGAAAACAATAACAACTATAATCCAGTTGAATTAGTTGACTTTTATAAAAATTGGAATGATACTGTAACTGTAATGGATAGTGTTGAAGTTTTAACTGGTCCAAAACAACATTTATTACGTAAACTAACAATGGCAACTTGGGCAAATGATTTATCATTAAATACACTTGATACTTTAGCTATGCCTGATGTTTGGGATCATACAGCGAATGCATATTTAAAAGGTAATTTATCAGAAGACCCTGGTTTTAATGCTGACGTTAAAGCTCATGTTAATGAATTAGTTGGATATGTTAATAGAATTGCATCACGTAAACTTGATAATCCATGGCACTATGAATTAAACTTCCCTCCAAAATGGCCTATTCCTGAAAATTTAGCGTATAGCAACACTACCTTACAAAGCGCTGGAACAGATGGTTTTGCTCTTGGTGACTTAAACTGGTTCCCATCACAAAAAGCTGATTGGATTACTGGAGTTGAAGAAGTTGGAACTACTGTTCCTTCAGAATATACTTTAAGTCAAAATTATCCAAATCCATTTAACCCTACTACAAACATTGAATTTAGTATTCCAGAAGCTGGTATAGTTTCTTTAAAAGTATTTGATGTTTTAGGGCAAGAAGTTACAACTTTATTAAATAGAGAAATGACTTCAGGATCATATAAAGTTAATTTTAATGCTTCAAAACTAACTAGCGGTATTTATTTCTATACTTTGAATGGTAAAAATTATTCAAATACTAAAAAAATGATTTTAGTTAAATAAAATAAAATTTCGTAGTACTTCCAATAGTGGGGCGTTTTTTAAGATATAATAATTCTTAAATAAACGTCCCACTATTATTATTTTATACAAATATCAAAATTCAATTATTGCTAGCATTGCTTTACATTTCTAATATCATTTTCTGTTTTCAGTCTTGGGATGACACAACTTTTTACGAACATTATCATAATTTATCTGGTTTCTAATACAGCTTAATAAGCTTCTCATTATCTGTTTTGCAATTCGGCAAACCGCACTACAATGTAGCTCGAATTGCTGATTCGAGAGCTTTGGCATTTACAAGTTTGCTATCACACTTTTATAAGAACATTGTTGAAATTTATCCGATTTCAAATACGGTTTAACAAGTTTGTCATTATCGGCATTGCGATTCAGCGAATCGCCAAATATTGCAGCTCGAATTGCTGATTCGAGAGCTTTACCATTTACAAGTTTGCTATTAACAATACAAAAATTAATATATCTAATCTATCTTGTCTTTTTTATCTAAAAACCAATGGTCTTGGATTCTTCCTGTTTTCAGTCTTTGGACACATCATTTTTATTTTGTATATACTTCAAAAGACTTATCGGAATATTTTGCGGAATAGTTAGATATAATAACAATTAAATTTGCTTGTAGGAATTAGTTATTCAATTTAATAACATTATTAAATGTTAGTAAACAACTTTTGTTTAAGAATTTATACCATTCGATAAGAAAAATTGTCACTATCCCCAAAATAATTTTGGGGATAGTAACATAAAGAAATTACAAAATATATGACAATTCACTTTGTGGAGTTCGGCAATCCATATCCAAACCACGATCTCTATGATCTGCAATTTCGGCTGCAACTCCTATTGATCGTCCATAAAGGAACAATGTAAACACCAAATCCTGAATTTGTTGTTTGCTAATTTTACCAGCTTGGAAATCTTTCCAGACTAACTTTAATGTAAGCACCGCAAGCACTGCATCAACATTAACACAGAACACATTATGAGTAGCGCCTTCGTTGAATAGTTCTTTAACAAGTATGTGATAGAAATCCAAAAAGACATTATATACATTTCGCTTCTCTAATTCACCACTAACAAATTGCTCACGAGGGTCAAAATTTACATCGTTGCCTTTAAACACTGGATGATTTATGCAAGGAACTCGTTTGTAATTTAACTCACCAAAATCTTTTGCATGTTTTTTGAATCCAGCATATTCTTTTGCGGCTTTAGTAGCCAATTCATTTAAATTGATTGAAGAATTAATTTCACCAGGATCAGTAATTTTTATTCCTTCAAATATTTGAAGTAAATATTCAATTGCTTCAAAACCATTTCCACCATGAGCCAATCCAGTATTAGCCATAAATCCCACAAACGCCATTGAAATATTATTTCGCGCGCTAACAGTTTCTTTAGACCCTTTTGCAGAAATTGTGCCTGGTCCATTTGTTAATGTTAGTCCAATTAATGTCTTAAATTCAAATAAGTCCGCTTCTGTTGGAACTCTATTAAAAAGTATTTTAAATGCATTATCAGTAAAACTATTGTTGATATTGGAAATTTTTTGATCTGTCAACTTTTTCCAGAAAGAATTGTTTTCGGCATCAATTACTGAATAAGCAAATATTCTTGAAATTACATACAAATACGAAATTGAATCTTCAACCACAGATTTGCTTATTCGTTTTTCGAGCATTGGTTTCCAGAAAACGCAAACTGCAATTGTTGCCAAAAGAAACTCGTGTGAATCTTTAATATATAGCTTATTATCCTCAGCAATTTTAAGAATATATTGACAAACCTTTAGTGAAATGCAATTTTTCTTGCTTTTTTTAACTTCTTTATAAAGCATATCTGCAACTTCGCTTTGGCGCTGTTCTTTTTTAGTAAGTAAATGTTCTTTTATATATTCTTCAACTTCAGTTGGAATACTTTTATTACTATCAATAATTCCAAATTCGCGAATTAAATCAATAATAAATTTTGCGTGTTTTCTAGAATTTGCAATTAGTGGTTTATCACCAATCATTGCAACTTGCGAACTAATATATGCATTTGGAGTTGCACCATTTGCTTTTGCAGTATTGATATTTATTATTGCTTTTGGATTCATCTTTAAAAAGATATTCAACAATAAATTCAATGATGGAATATCTTCTTTATCAGGCATTACTTTGGCTAATGAAAAATAAATATTTTCCTCAACAGAATTTTTTGACAATTCTAAAATTGGTGAATTATGCAATTCGGCTACTTGATTATCAGGGTTCATTTTAGAAACACCAGATTTATTACGCATATTTTGTCGTAAATATTGCGCTCCAACTTGCTTGTTTATTTCGGCAATTTGCTGGTCATAAGGTTCCATTGCTTTAACCACTGGAATATCCAATTCTGCAGGTAATTTCAAAAAATTATCCGAAAGCCATGGTTTTAAAGAAAGATCTCCTTCTGATGCAAAATCTGGTTCTTCGTCAAGTTTTTCAAATACTGCTTTCATGGCTTCTGGAAAATGCTGAATATTTGCGACTCTAACGCCACGTTTACTTATTTTAGGATTTGCAGGATTAAAGCATTTTATCCCAAAATAATCATCAAACCATTTTTCTTTGGATTCTGCATCATCTCCACCTCCAGCTAATGCGCCAGCGTGCCCACATGGTCTGGAAATATTTTTTTTCCATCTTCCAGTAACGCAAACAACAATTGGTTTATTAAATCCAAATTTTCTCTCCTTTATCCAATCGAGAGCCATTTTTTCGTAATAACCACCTGGTTCAACATAAAGTGCAATTGCTTTTGTACGTGGATCATTTTGCGCAGCGTATAAAAATTCTGGAAGGGCAAAATGAATATAAACATCTTTGCCAGAGCTAACAGCAGTTGTAATTCCAAAACCTGCTGTACGCAGATATTCTGCCATAGTTGTTGTAAAGTTTCCAGAATTTGAGTGTATTGCCACGGATCCTTTTTTTAATGTTTCGCCGGGATTATCGCCGCCTAAAGCTCCACCCACTCTAACATTATCCCAAACATTTGCCACGCCAAGTGAATTAGCACCCACAATATCAACACCAACTTCTTGACAGATAAATCTAATATTTCTTGCATCGCGTGCTGACATTTTTTCGGTAACAATAACAATTCTTTTTAAATCAACGTTATATGTTACTAGTTCCGAAACGGCTTGACTTACAGCAGAAGGAGGTAAATAAACTACTCCTATATCAAACTTATGCCCATGTTCCATAACATCTCTTACACTTTGATAGTAAGGAATATTTCCAATTTTTGTTTCAAGAACTCCACTTCTTCCATATTGAACCCCAGCAACAACATTTCCACCACTATACTCGTGCGATACCGGTGTTACTTTACGGCTTTCAGTTCCCAAAATATTTATTACACATACCTTACTTTTAACTGTTACTAATTCTTCTAAAGAATGAACACCCACAAAATAAGGGAACGGTTTAGTTTTTAATTGTCTCATTTTATTTTCAAATCCTTAAATTTACACTTCTATTTACTTTTAGCAATTTGTTTTAGATACTCTTTCTTACCACTTTCACCCCACCATTTATCAATTTTTTTGGCATATTCAATAGTGCGAATCATCGAAGTATCAAATCCAAAAATTTTGTATGGCAGTTTAAGTGTATCTAGAATATCTTTTGCATAAAACATTCCTTTTACCAAATTTGGACCACCGCGACCAATTACAACATAAATAGGACGGCTGCCGTTCTTTGCCATGTGGTCTCTAAGTGCATCGAAAACACCTTTAAATGTAACATAAATATCTGTATTGTTGGCTTTGCCGCCAATTAATAAAAGAACATTTGCTGTATCTAACCAGTGATTAAACACAATTTTACCAATTTCATACATCTTTTCGTATGGAGGATTGCCGCCAAAATCTGATGAAAATATTGCAGCCGATTCCAAAGTTTCAGTTGCTGCTGAGTTAGCTCCGCCACCAAACATAAATGGAATTATTGTGCCTTTAGGATTTAATTCCAAAACATCACTCTGCCCTTGATAAGTTCTAAGCTTGTTTATTTCAGCTTCAAATGGCGAAACATCGGTTTCAAAAATTCCAATTGGCAAACCAACTCTTTTCCATGCTGGGTTATCTTGATCGAAAGATGCTTTTAAATCGCAAGCAATAGGAACATAATGATTTCCTTTTTTCATTACACGAAGCGGATTTATTTCAATGGTTGTAAGTCCGTAGTTTTCATATAAATCCCAAAGTTTTGGAATATACTGAACTAGCGAAGAAATAAATTTTTGGGGACAACCAGTATCGGTAAGTGTATTGGTAATATCAAACGATTTTAATCCAATAAAAGGATCAATTTCCAGAATTTTTTTCTTGTCGGAAGAAAGACTTTCAATATCAACACCTCCATGTGGAGTAATTGTAAATATTGGCTTTCTGTGAACAGTTGAAGCAGTAATACTAAAATAGACTTCTAATTCAGCTTCAATAAAAGCTTCCATTGTAACACCATTAGCTTGTGTTACGGTATTTCCATGTTTTATTTTAGCAAAATATAATTCTTTCTTTGCTTCAAGAGCATCGTGTAAATTATCTACTATTTTTACTAAACCCGCTTTACCTTTTTTACCAACACCTCCGTAAAAAAAGGGTTTCACAACCAGCTTGCCATATTTGTCAAGCATTTGCTGTATTTCTTCTTTCGTTGCTCCACCGGTTATTACTTCGGCGTACGGAAACTCAACTAGGTCGAGCAATTTTGAACCGTATCTTAATCCCGATAATTGCATGTTACTACCTACTAACAATTTATAAAAAATATTTAATTACATATCAGTATCAAATAATAAATTAGTCTCAATTAAGAGTCAAGTATTATTGTTTTTCGTATTTGCAAGATAAGTTAAGGTGACTTTTAAAAGAGAATTGAACTTGAAAAATAAAAGAGCAAATCTATATAATTTAGATTTCCTTGCTGTCAATAATATTTATTTGACAATGCTAAATTAAATAAAGGTTGGGAAGTAACAAAGTAAATCATTTATGTTTTCCAAAATTATTTGTTTTTAGCTTAAATTTGATGTTTTGTGAAAAATTTTTCGCAGTAATAAGACTTTACAATTCGATTTTAATTGCAATTGAGTAATATGTAATTTAGTTTTCATAATACAAATTTGTTCTTTTATGTTTATAAACAACTTAACTCCGTTCTGCTTCGATTAATATTCGGATTAGAAGGGAATATTAAAAATATTTTATTAATTATCATCCTGTGATGAAGGAATAAATTCTAACATTAAGGGATGGGTGAAAAGCCATAGAATTGTAATTTCCAGCAATCCCCATCTCTTTTAAAGATGGGGATTTTTTTATGGAAAAAAAATATCACACAATAACTATCACAATTTATGATAGGAACTTTGCGTTCAACAAAGTTGGTGAATTACTGCATGAATATGCTGAGGATATTCATCTTCGTGTCGGTTATCCGGTTCCAGACAAAAACACATCTGTAATATTTATAATTGTAACTTTAACTAATAACGAGCTTGGTGCTTTAAGCGGAAAGTTAGGACAAATCGATTCTGTTAAAGTGAAATCCACCACATTAAAATTTTAGGAGTGTTTTGTGAAATTTATAATTTTTATACTGTTTGCTTATGCAAATATTGTTTTTGCCCAATTTGGAAAATTGAGTGGTACAGTTGTTAACGAAAATAATCAAATATTAGTTGGTGCTAATATTTCCGTTAATGAAATTTATTTGAAAACTACTTCCAATTTATCTGGAAATTTTATTTTTTCTAAAATTCCAACTGGAAAATATACTTTAACTGTTTCGCATATTGGATATAAACCTAAAATAGATAGTATTTTTATTAAAAATGAAAAAACAATTAATCTTAAAATAGCCTTATCAGTTTCACAAATTTATACGGGTGAAGTTAAAGTAATTAGCACAAAATCAGAAAAACTTGAGCGCGATATTTCTCTTCCAATGGAAGTAATTGGTAGCAAAGTTTTAGAAGCTGGTTCATACATTTCTATTTCCGATGCTTTAAAAAATGAACCAGGTTTAGCTATAGCAAGAGATGGAGTTTGGGGAACTCATGTTTCAATCCGTGGATTAAGTCGTAATAATATTGTTACTTTAGTTGATGGAAATCGTGTTGAAACTTCTAATAATCTTGCGGCAGGACTTTCAATGATTGATGTAAATGATATTGAAAGAATTGAAGTTATTAAAGGCGGTGCCTCTTCACTTTATGGAACTGGTGCAACAGGTGGCGTAATTAATATTCAAACAAAAGGCGGAATTTATAATGACTCATTCAAATTGAATGGCTCATTTCTAAGTGGGTTTAACTCTGTAAATAATGGTAGTCTTGGAAATATTTCAGTTAATGCAGGTGCTAGCAATTGGTTTGCAAAATTAAGCGGCTCCATTAGAAATGCCGAAAACACTGAAACTCCAGAAGGTACTTTGGAAAACAGTCAATTTCATGATAACAATATTTCTGTGTTATTTGGGTTTATCCCTTTTGAAAATAATGAACTACAAGTGAGCTATCAAAATTTTAAAGCAACAGATGTTGGAATTCCTGGAGGAAAAACATTTCCTGTAACAGCCACAGCGTCTTATCCAATAGAAGAAAGAAAAATGTTTAGCGCTGAATATAAAATTAATAATCTTTCAGAAGTTCTTGCAAACACTTCGGTTAAATATTTTCATCAAACATTAAAACGTGAAGTTTTGCTTATTCCAAGCGCAACCGTAAAAATGACACCAGGAGCTGACCATATAATTGATGGAATTCAATTACAAACAAATTGGTTATTCGGCAAAAAGCATTGGGTTGTATCTGGCATTGATGCTTGGCAGCGCGAATATAATGGGCATCGAGAAAAAACAATTTCTAACTTGAATAAAATTATTGGTGATATTCCTATTCCAAATTCAAAATTTCAGAGTGTTGGAATTTTTGCGCAAGATGAAATTCGTTTAATTGATAATAAGTTAAGTTTAACGGTTGGTGGAAGATTTGATCAAATTCATATTACTAGTGATGACGCCAGAAATCCAAACTACATAATTGTTAATGGAGTTAGAAATGACTCGCCGCCAAGTAATCCACAGGCATCTTTTAAGGCATCCAATACTTATAATCATTCTTGGAGCGCAAACATTGGAATGCTTTATAATTTAATGACTAACATTGATTTAACACTTAATTTAGCACGAACATTCCGCTCACCTAATCTTGAAGAAAGATTCCAATATATAGATCTTGGTGGAAATATATATTTAGGAAATCCAGATTTAAACCCAGAGCAAGGATATTTCTTTGATGCAGGAATTCGCATTTGGAATTCTAATTTTACACTTAAAGGAAATGTATTTTATAACTCATTTTACAATTTGGTTATTGATAAAGAAGTAATTTCAGACAGTCTATTTATAAAAAATAATGTTGGTGAGGCGCGTTTATACGGTTTTGATTTTTCTCTTGAATATAATTTTTATAAAGAGATGGTGCTTTATTCATCAATAGCTTATGTGCGCGGTGAAGACACTGGAAATGATTTGGATCTTCCAGAAATTGCACCGCTTAATGGCAGACTTGGATTTCGCACAAAATTGACTGACTTATTTAATTTAAATTTTACAGCATCTGTTTTTGCAGAACAGGATAAAATTGCTCAAGGTGAAGAAAAAACTCCAGGATATGCAACTTTTGATTGTTCATTTAACACAACAAAAATTAATTTATCTCTAGCAAATTTGGAATTATTTGCTGGAATTGAAAATATAACTGATGTAGCGTACAGAAATCATTTAGCTACAAATCGTGGTTTAATTCGTTGGGAGCCAGGAAGAAATTTATTTATTAAGGCAAAATTAAGTTGGTAAAAGATTTATAAATTTATTGGTCACAGTAGGAGTTAAAACTATGCACTTATGTGCATGTCGCTTTATCTTCCAAAAGTGACTTAAGAATTAGCAAACGACAAAAGATAAATTTCAAACAAATAACAAAAACGAATTTTTAAAAAAAGCCCAACTTTTCAAAAAAGTTGGGCTTTTTAAACCGCAAAGTTTGAATATTAGAAATTGAAATTTGCATATTATTTGGTTTTTGTGGTTTATAATTTGGTCTTTCAAACAGAATTTTACGATTACTGAGCTTGGCTAAGTATTCGTAACCAAAACTATGGACTTGCAGTCCATGGTTGTTTTTGCGAGCAGAGCGAAGCAATCTTTATAAATTGGCTTATATCAAAGATAGCTTCGCCTAACAACAACTAGCAATTAAGTATCAGCTTTTGAGTAACATTGTATAACATTTTTATAATAATTATGGTAATCAATAAATGGAATGGATAGTACTCGCTTTTATGTCTGCAATATTTTCCGCAATTGCGACAATTTTTGAAAAGAAAAATCTTTTCACACTTGACGCACTTCAATTTTCTTTTGTTTTGGCACTTTTGAATATGGTTTTTTCAATTCCATTTTTTTATGATGTTGATTTTGCAACAATTTCAACCACTAGTTTATTTGTTTTATACTTAAAAACTATTTTAGGCGCACTGGCTTTTTTGTGTGTAATGCTGGCAATAAAAAACATGGATATTAGCGGTTCACTACCTTTGCTAGTTTTAACGCCTGGATTAGTCGCAATTTTTGCTTTTCTATTTATTGATGAATCATTAAGCACATTTGAAATTGTTGGTATGTTTCTTTTGCTGATTGGCACTTACTTTTTGGAAGCAAAACCAGGCTACAATTTACTTTATCCATTCAAGGTTTTTTATAAATCCAAGTATCATCACTATATAATTTTTGCTCTTCTTTTATTTACTATTACAGCAATTTTGGATAAAGTTTTGCTTAAAAAATATCAATTACCTCCACACGCTTTTCTTGGATTTCAGCAAATATTTTTGGCTTTTAACTTTTTAATTATTGTTTTATTTGCTAAAAAAAATCCAGTAATGCTTATTAAATCAATCGATAAACAAATTTGGGGTTGGATTTTAGTAACATCCATACTTTCTGTTGGATATAGATATACTCAAATTGAAGCTGTTAAACTTGCACCTGTTGCTCTAGTACTTTCGGTTAAACGAACATCTGTATTCTTTGCAGCAATAGGCGGTGGTAAAATATTTAATGAAACAAATCTGCTCAAAAAAGCTTTGGCCACAGCAATTATGATTGCCGGCGCAATATTTATTGTAAATAATTGAACAATATATATTGCGGAACATTATTTAATAAACAAGCTTGAGATTTACTTCAAGTTTGTTAAAATCAACTTTTATTTTAGGAAGATCATTTTTTTGAGAGAAGTGAACTTTTGATTTTCATTTTGAATAGCAGTTGCAACAAATCCTTTGAAATAAATTCCACTTGAATGTTTTATATTCCAAATTCTGGAATATTTTAGTCAAAAATGTAATCTAATTTTTTAAGATGTTTGTCTCATTTTTATTGGGAATTACCAAACATTAAATTTTGTAATGCATGTCTATAATTAGATGAGTTTATTTAGGCAAGCAGTATTAGGAACAAAAGTTCAACATTTTATGAAAATGCTAAGATATAAAGTCTTTGCAATTGGCGGGTATATGATAAAAGATAGAAACAAGAGAATACCGAAACTTTCTTTAGCTATGAAACGAAGAGAGTGGTTTGTGCGGCTTTGGGGTTCTATTAAATCTTTTGTCGTTGATTCTTAATTCTTCAATGACGGTTTTGGGTTAATGTAATCTTTACTTCAATTATTCATTTGCCAAATATTGCATTAATCGTTTTTGAAAAAATTGTAAATAAGTAAAAAGGACTAGTAATGTAAAAGAAACAAACACATAAATCTGTGTTCCATCAAGTTCCCATAATCTTGTTACTTTGCTCCAAATTGAATTGTTTAGGGGAGCAATAATAAGTTCTATCATTCCATAAAATGTAAAAACAATTATATAACCTGCCATTATTACTAAACAAACAATTAAAGAATATCGCCAAACCCCAAGAGGCAGTTTACCAAGAACGAATATTGAAAATTCCATAATTGAAAGATTTATTAGAATTGGCAACAAAAACAGAACTGTGTTTAAGTAAATATTTGAATTTTCTGCCAAATTAAAATTTGGACTAAATGCAAACATAGAAAATTGAAATTTTTCAACTTCAGCATTAAAAAGTAATATCAATAAATATTGAATAAACCCGCTAAAAAATAGGACAATTACTGTCGCCAGCATTAATCCTATTAAGAGAGATTTTTTGTTTTTCATTTTTATCTTTCAATCCAACTCGTTCGTTTGCGGTTAAAATTTGGTGCAATTACAGGAAATTTATAATCTTTTGTTATAGATTTTTGCCATTCAAGTTTTGTATCACTTGAGCGACTCATCCATTTTTCATCAGAAATAACCTCAAATGAACCATCGGTCGTACTAATTTCGGCAATAAAATTTATTCCCGCACCAGTTGAACCTTTATAGCTTTCAGCTTCAATTTTAATTACATTTTGCCCTTTTGAAAAATATTTCTTTGCATCTAAGAATAAAAATCTATCATATTCAGTTAAAAGAGATAACGAGCGACGCGAATATATTTCGCCAATATAATTGTCATTTATATATAGTCTAGCGTGTGTATCAGCCATTAGTTGAATATTGGCACTTTTAATGTCATCCTTAATATAAAATTCGCGCTTAAACTCTGCTTTGTCGTGTGCTTCATTTTCATATTTTACAGCATAAATCCACTTGCTTTCAATAGTTGGCTCACTTAGAACACCATTTTTAATATCTTCTTTAGTCTCTTCGAAGTAAGAAATTAGTCTATCAAACTTATCCATAATCATATTAAGATTATCTTCTTTGTAGTAGTGCATCCAAAGTTTTTTATATTCTTCTTTTAGAACATTTAAATCTGTAATGTTTTGATTAATTAATTCTTCAACAGAAACTTCACTAATTCTTTTTTTAATTGAGATAAGTTCGGTTTCAATTTCTTCCTTTTTCAATTTGGATGATTCTAATTGCCCCTCAAGCTCACTATGTTTAAGTAAAGCTCTTATGTAATAATTTGTTTCAAGTTTCTTTGCGTAATAAAAATCGAGATGAATTATAAACCGCAACAAATCAAAATGCTCTTTATTCCTGGTTACTAATCCCTCAAAGTCTTCAAGGGTTTTATACGCTTCTGGCAAAGTCCAATTCATCCATGAAGATATTTCTTCTGGATTAATGCGTGGCGCCCACCAAGCAGCAGATGGCAATTCCAAAGATGGATGTCTCCATAGTTCATGCCATTGAGGTTGATTAAATACTGAACTAAATGTTTTGTATAAAGAACTTAATTTGGAATCGTCAATGCCAAAAAAATCGGCAAAAAATGCGTTGTTAAATTGAGATAGCGAAGAGGCTTCATAATTCCATGAACATTGAGCTGACCAAGCATATCCAAACAAAACAAATTCCTTAAAGGTTTCTGCACCATAATCGCCCCAATTTGAATTTATCATTCCTATTGAACCGTTTAGTAATCCATCATGAACAATAGTTTTAATATTTGGCAGTGCAATTTGATAAGTTGGAAAAACTGTTCTAAAATTCCAAACAGAAGGTGAAACAATAAATTGAAAACCAGCTTCTTTGAAAATATCTGTTGAAGGATATCTTTTATTAGCCCCATAATGCCAGTCAACGATAGTTACGTCTTTAGGAATTAAATCTAGAATATTTGTGTGATTAAGAATTACATCTCCATACATCATCACTTTTTTGTTGTTTTCTTTACAAATCTTAAAAACCTTTTTATAATGTTCAGCATGAACTTTAGCTTTTCCAATTTGATTTGTTAAATATTCGCTTTTTCCATATCCAACATCGTAACTTTCATCCGCGCCTATGTTAATATATTTTGAGGGGAAAAGAACAAATACTTCTTTTAACATATTTTCTATAAACACATATGTCTTTTCTTCTGTAACTGCAAGCGATGCAGCACCTGGAAACTCGGCATAATCAAGAAACTCTTTAGAAGTAAGAATATTTTCAAAATGTCCTAAGGTTTGAAATATAGGAATTACATCAATATATCTTTCAGCAGCATATTTTACAATTTCTTTTACTTCTTTGTTGGATAAAGCTCCACGATTTTTTCCAATTGATGGATATGATTTTAATTGAAGCATGTCTTCCATATAAGGCATATATACATTCATTTTATATCTTGCAATAAAATCAATTATCCGTCTAAAATTTTGCATGTTTGAAACTTGTCCACGACTTATATCATCAGAAATTCCACGTAATTCCATATCAGGCCAATCAGATATTTCCATTGTTGGAATTTCTTGTGTTGAATTTTGTTCTAATAACTGAATTAAACTCATAGTTCCATAAAACAATCCTTGTTCTGTAATTGCGTTAATTTCAATTTTATTTTTCGTAATAGAAATATGATAGGCTTGGTTATAAAGATTTTTATCAACCTTAATGTCTGCAAGGGTTTTTACAATGTTAAGATTTATATCACCTTTTTTATTTACAATTTTACTCTTAATGCCAAAAGAGTTTTTTATACTTTCACGAATCTGTGTTGCAATAAAATTAAATTCTTTATTTTTTATTCCAATTGAAATTCCATCCGATAGAGTAAAAGTATTGTTTGTTAATTTAATAATTTGGGGTGTTGGGATAATCATATTTGTCACTTCATTGTTTGCTAAGATGTTTGATGAAAAAAATATTGCAGCTAAAAAAAATAGTTTTCCTATCACAAAAGTTCCTAGAATTTATTATTAAAATTAAAGTGGTATACAAAAATTAAGATTTTATAACGAGAGTTTAAATGGATTAATTAAAATTTTGAATAAATTAGCTTATAATTAATAAAGACATATAAATTTGGATTTTTATTTTAAACGAGCTTTTTTTATTTTGCTTTCATTAAAACAAGCGAAATATCATCGTTAACTTCAGCATTTCCTCTAAAATTAGTAATTGTTTGAATAATTATATTTTTGATATCATCAATTGGTTTATCGTGATTCTCTTTTATAATAATTTTAAGCCTTTCCATCCCAAATTGGACTTTTGATTGATTCATAGCTTCCGTTACTCCATCTGTACAAAAACAAAGTATATCATTCGTTTCTGTTTTAACTTTTTCTTCAGCAAGCGTCTTTTCAAAAAGCCCTTTATCATTAAAGCCAATTCCAATGCCAGTTGGATTTATTTCAACAAAAGTATTTTCCTTTTGTTTGTAGTGAATTAGTGGTAAATGACCAGCGTTACTATATTTTATCTTTCCATTTTTATCAATTGATGCTATTGAAAGGGTTAGAAAATATTCTCTTTCCAATTTTTTAGCAAAGTACTTTTTTAATTCTATAATTATTTTTTTAGGGTCTGAATTGTTTTCAATTAAAAACTGAAGAATAGTTTGAACTCGCACCATATAAAGAGCAGCAGCTATGCCCTTTCCAGAAATATCACCAATAATTACATATGTTTTATCGTCTTTATCCGATTCAACAATATCAAAATAATCACCTCCAACTTCGCGAGCGGCTTCACTAAAAGCGGAGATATCAAATTGCTCGTTATAGAATGGTGGTTCTGGCATTAATCTTTTTTGAATTTTCTTTGCAAGAACTATATCGTCTTTTACTATTAATTTATCAGCTAATTCAAAAGCTAATAGCACATTTAAAATTAAAAATGAAAAAACCAAATATGGTGTGTTCAGACCAAGAATTCCAACAATAAAAATAATTAATGCGGATATATAAAACACTCTTCTTGCAGGAGATAGTTTCATTAGGAAAGCATTAAAAAGAGATTTTATAAATGTAATAGATCTATTAAATTTATTTTGATAAGCTATTGGTTCTGGAATTTCATTTTTGTAAAATTCGTAAACGGCAGCAGATTCCATTTTAATCATTCTTTCAATTTCGTCAAACGAAAGCTCGCTCGTGTATAAATCGAATAATCTCTTTATTGGATTACCTGCTGCCATAATTCCTCGGTAAAAATTGAATAATTACTTTAACCATATGACGATATAAAAAATTATTAGTTCAAAACTATTCAACATTAACTTTGTCATGAATAATAGCTGGTTCAATTTCTTCTGGTTCAATAGATTTGCCGTTCCAGAATTTATACAACCAAACCTTAGTATCATTTAAGGTTAATATCAAAACTGGAAAGAAAAGAAGTATAAATCCAGTTCCAACTAAAACACCATATGCTAATGAAATAGCCATTGGAATTAAGAATTGTGCTTGAAAACTTGTTTCCAATATAATTGAATATAATCCTAATACTGTTGTTAAAGTAGTAAGTATTATAGCTCTATATCTTGAAATTCCCGCATTAAATACGGCTTCCTCTATTTTCATACCTCCAATAAGCAAAGAATTATATCTTGCTAAAAAAACAACGGCGTCGTTAATAACTACACCAGAAAGAGCAACCATTCCCCAAGCAGACATTATAGAAATTGGATGTCCGTGAAGTCCATGTCCCCAAGCAGCGCCAAGAAACGACAAAGGAATCATCATAACAATAATTGCCATGTGTGTAAGAGATCTAAAATGCAACATTAATATTAGTACAATTAACAAAAAGGCAGCCGCAAATAAAGTAATAATTTGATTAAACGATTCGGCACTATCCTTTGCCTGACCTTGATAAACAAAAGTTACGCCAGGAAAATGTGCTTTAATTTTAGGAACTACTTCATTTTGAATATATTCCAAAATTGGAGGCACAGGAGCAAATGGATCAAGTAAATCGGCATCAATTCTTTCTTCGCGAGCCCCATTATATCTATTAATGTTTACGGGTCCGCGTTCAATTTTATATGTTACTAAATCAATTAATGAATATTCACCTTTTGAAGTTTTAATTTTCATGTTTTCAAACTGACCAACATTAATTCTGTCTTCCTTAGGATATCTAACCCAAACGCGAATTTCATCTTTGCCTTGTTGCAATCTTTGAACTTGACCGCCATAAAAGCCTTGCCGTACTTGCTTAGCTACTTCCGATTGCGATAGTCCAAGAAAATAAGCTTTTGGTTTTAGTTGAATTTGTATCTCTTGCTTTCCCTGTGAATTTTTATCATTTACATTATCCAGTTCTGGAATGTTTTTTAATTCGGCTAGTAAGCTCACTTTAGCAAGCTCAAGTTCCTCAAGGTTTTGACCAAGAATACTTATAGCTATTGGGCTTCCCCATCTATTTCTTCCGCCAACAGTAAATTTGGAAGCTTCTGGAACCTCACCAATCTTATCGCGAACTCTTGCTGCAATATCAAATGTGGATATTGGAGCACCCTCCATATCGCGCATTAGTACATTTATATTACCAGCATGTGCTCCATTTTCTTCTCCATCAAAAGCGCTTCCAACAGATCTAAAGGCGAAAGTAACAAAATCTTTTGAATCTGCAAACTCTTCCTTAATTTCTTCATTCACTTCCCAAATTGATTTTTCAAATCTTTCAAGATATTCTGCGGTTCGTTTTTCTCCAGATCCAGGAGTAAATGCAACATTAACATTAAATGAATCAAAAGCTATTGTGGGAAAAAAGGTTGTCTTAATTAGTGTTCCTTTAATCATTCCCATAGTGATTAAAATTAATGCAATAGGAATTGTTACAACAATCCAACGCCATCTAATAATTGATTCAAGAACATTTTTGTAAAAAATGTCGCGCATAATATAAATTACTTTATCTAATTTATCCCTTATGTTACCTGACTTCTTTTCATCTTTTCGTCTTAAAATATGTCCACTTGATAAATGTGCAGGCAGTACAAAAAAGGCTTCCAACAAAGAAAACAACAAACTAAAAACCACTATAAATGCCATTTCATATAGCATTTCCATTCTTCCTTGCAAAAGGAGCAAAGGAGAAAAGGCGACAATTGTTGTAGTTACGGATGTAATAATAGCTGGATAAACTTCAACCACACCGTCAATTGCTGCTCGTTTTGGCGATTTTCCCATTTCAAAATGTGCATAAATATTTTCGGCTATTACAATTCCATCGTCAACCAGAATTCCCACCACCAGTATCATTCCAAATAGAGAAATCATGTTAATTGTAATTCCACTCATACTTGCAATAATAAACATTGCAAGAAACGCAGATGGAATGCCCCATGCAACCCAAAGCGAAAGTCTGAAGCTTAAGAAAAATGCAAGTGTAATAATTACCAAGATCAAGCCAATTCCACCATTAGTTAATAGTAGGTTTAATCTACTGTTCAACATTGAATTAAAATCGAATGTAATATCAAGACGAATTGACTCATTTTTTTTATTAAAATTTAGAACATATGCATTTAGATATTCTGAAATTTCTTTTAAGTCTTCATTTCCCAATTTTTCAATTGAGAAAAAGATTCCTTGTTTTCCATTTATTTTTGCTCCGCTAGTTACATCAGCAAATTTGGTTTTTACTTTTGCAATATCTCTTATTCTAAGAAAACTACCGTCTTCATTAGCTCTTAAAATAATATCTCCAATTTTATTTGGATCAACGCTTCTATTTCGTGAAAGGATGAGTATTTCTTGCTCATCCGATTTGATTTGACCTGCTGAAATATCAAGATTATTTGCAGCTATTGCAGCAGAAATAAGATCAAAAGTTAAATTATATCGACGAAGATCTTCTTCCTTGGTTTCAACAGAAATTTCTAAATCTGGATAACCACCAATGCTTATTTTGGAAATAATTCCTGAAGCTAAAAAATCATCCTCAATACTTTGAGCATATTTTTTTAATGTTTGAAGATCAACGTCACCAGAAAGACCCATATAGGCAGCTTGGGTTCTGCTTCGTTGTTTAAAAACAATTGGCTTTTCAGCAGCAGTAGGAAATGAACTAATTCCATCAACAGCATTTTTAACATCCATTAATGTTTCATCTATATCATATTCACCTGTAGTTTCTACGGATACACTTGAATAGTTTTCTGATGATGTGGATGTAATTTCCTTTATTCCAACGATACCACGCAAAGCCTCCTCTATTCTTGTGGTAACACCTTCTTCCATTTCTTTTGGAGAGGCTCCAGGATATGAAACTGAGACTTGAATAATTCGCGATTTCATTTCAGGAAAGAAGGAGCGCTTCATATTCAATAAACTAAATCCGCCAACCAATACAATTACTGCTATAATAATATTTGCGTAAATGGGATATTTTACAATGTAGGTTATTATTTTTTTCATAAAGTTTATTTCTTTCCTAAAATTTTAACACTGCTATTTTCAGATGCATTTATTAGTGGTTCAGAAACAACTTCTGTTCCCTCTGCAAGCCCCACAAAAAACAATTTATCTTTATTTATTTTTTTTACATTAATTGTTCTTTGCAACAAAAGTCCATTTTCAACTACAAATACAACATTTTGATTAAAAACAGCATTTCTTGGAATTTCCATTACTTTTGCTAATTTTATTCCAGCAAAAACAGCTGTAAAATATTCTCCTTTGTAAATGGGATTATTCTTATTAGAATTTAGAGAAACATATACATTTATAGATTGCGTATTTGGGTTTATGTCATTAGCTTTTCTTACAATTTCACCTACCCATTTAGAAGTTTTATCGCTGTTAAACACTTCAACTTTTTGACCAGTTGATAGCCACTTTGAATCATCTAAATCAACTGGAACTTCAAGCTCTAGATTTACTGTATTAATAATTTTGCCAAGTTTTGTTCCAGAATTTGCAACTGCTCCTTCTTCAAAATTTACTTCAGTAATTGTTCCATTAAATGGTGCATAAATTCTGTAAGATTCAAAATTAGCTTCTGCCGATTTAATTGTGTAGTAGTTTGTTAAAATATTTCTGCTTGCCATAAATATTCTTTCTTGTGGAGAATTTATTTCTGGCAATTCTGGAAGATTTTTATCAATATCTATTGAATAAAGATAAGAACTCCATTTGTTATAACTTTCTGGCAAACTAGCTTTTAAATCTGGCAGAACGCTAGCAACATTATTTAAAAAGGAACTCTTTCGTGATTTCATATTATATAGTTCAATTGAATCATCAATTTTAACAATTAAGTCACCTTTTTTAAATGACTCACCAACTTTGAAAGAAATATCTCCATGAATTAATTTTCCACGAACTTCCGCAATTAGAGAAACCTCTGTTTGTGAAGAAACTCTTCCCATTGCCTCAATTGAGGTAACCACATTACTATATTTAACTGTTTCTGCTTTTACATAACGATCAACTACTTCTGCTGGTTTGCGCGGTGGAGTTTGTTTCATTCCTCCTAGCAACTGCATTGAAAAATATGCAAATGCAACAATAGCAATTCCAGATATTATTATTATTGGTTTTCGTTTATCCATTATAATTTCCTTTATATAAAAAAATACTTTATTTGACGTAAATAGAACCCTAAAGTTACAGGTTTTAAAAAGAATTTTGGTAATTGTTTTTTGCAAAGTTTAATTAAAAACCCATGAATTATGGTTTGTAGGATGTGGTAATAATAAGAAAGGATGCTTTAAATATAGATTATTAATATAGTGGATGAGCTAGCTCATCCACTATAATTTTATTTAATTTTCGTGAACAAAGAATTGGTTAACTAAACTAGTCCAATTATATTCATCCATTTCAGACAATTCGCCTTCGAAAAGGGGTTTGCTTGAATCGACCGTTTTGTCTTTACTTCGTAATTCAGAAATTATTTCTGTGTATCTATCAATCTCTTTGTGATAAAATGAAACAGCAGATTTACCAATTTTCAAATCTTGCAATTCGTTATCTAAATTATCAGCATCAATAGAACAAATCCAATTAGTTTCATATGGTGTAATTTTAATTCTATCAATATCTTCTTTTAATGAAGAATTAATTTTAGTTACAACTCCACTAACAGGAGAAACAAAAGCAAGTGTTCTGTTTTTTTGTTTAATACTAAAAAGAACCGAGCCTTTATTAGCTTTCATTCCAAGATTTGGCATCTCAATATCATCTATATCACCAAGTATTTTTTTTGCAAAATCATCAATTCCAGTTTTTACATTTCCATCGGATTCAATATTTACCCAACAATGATTATCGGATATAAATACGCCACCAGGAATTGCAAATTCACCAGAGTTGTAATCACTTATACTATGCAAATGAGAAATATGAACTTTAGGTTTCAATTCCTTTCTAATTCTTGCTTCTCTTTTTATATAAGCTTTTTTAGTAAACTCCAATAATTCATCTTCGGTAAAAGGCTTTTGAATATAATCAATTGCACCATATTTCATTGTTTCAACCGCTGTTTCTACCGAAGCAAATCCAGTTATTATTACAACATCAATATCGGGGCGTAATTCTTTTGTAGCTTTTGTAACTTCAACACCATCCATAATTGGCATTTTTAAGTCTGTAAATAAAAAATCGTAGTGATGTGTTTTTAATAGATGCAAGGCTTCTCTACCATTTTCAACTGTATCAACAGAATACCCATCAAGGACAAGTATTTTTCTAAAACTATCAAGAATAATTGCTTCGTCATCAACACAAATAATTCTAGCTTTTGGATTTTCAATTTCCACGCGTTTTAATGATTTTGCCTCCGAAGAACTTAAGTTAACATTTAAACTTTCATTTAAAATTAGAGCTCTTTCTTCACGAATTTTTTTAGCTTTCATTCTACTAATAACAGTACGAATTATTAAATCCGCAACTGCAAAAAGAATGACAGCAAAAATAAATAGTACCATTATATTTCTCCTAATTAATTAAAAAACCTTTAAATATCTGAGCTGCACGATGTTAAATTTTTAATTTCTACTTCAATAGAAAATGGAATTATAGTATAAATCCATCCTTCAAAATATGGGTCTTTTGCTAAAAGATTAATATTTTCAAGAAGCTTTTCGTTTACACTAACTATCTTGCCGCTAATTGGTGATAAAACTTGGTGTATATATTCATTTGAATCTATTATCTTTAACGATGTATTTCCTTGATAAATATTTTCATCAACATTCATTATGTCAATAGAATCAAGGGTTCCAACCGAATTTAAAAATAAATCTGTAACACCAATCTTTACGGTTCCTGTATATTCTTCATTCATCCAACTATCAAAACCAAGTCTATAATATTTAGGTGGACAAGGAATTATTGATAGCAAATCATCACAATCATTTCGTGAATTAAGCTTATTTGTAATTTTTGAATATTCCATTCCTCTTTTAAATACCGATGTAAGCTCTTCAAAAGAGAATGGTTTAGGAACAAATGCAATTGCACCACAATTAAGAGCTCTAATGGCATTTTCCAATGTAGAATATCCAGTTGTCATAATAACTGGTGTTTTTATTTTCATTTGTTTCACAATTTCTAAAAACTGAAACCCGTCCATTTCTGGCATCATTATATCTGTGATAATTAAATTAAATTCTGCTTCCTCTAATAATGCTAAAGCATCTTTAGGATTTATAGCTGTTGCTGTTGTTAGTTCATTAAAAGTTGCAATCATCTTAATTGCATTTATAATAACCTCTTCATCATCAATTATTAGTATGTCATATTTCTTATTCATAACGCACCGGAAGAAGAATTGTAAAAGTTGTTCCTTCATTAACTAAACTATCAACCGTAATTTTTCCTCTGTGGTTATTAACAATCCCCCAGATTACCGATAAACCAAGCCCTGTGCCTTTTTGTCCTTTTGTTGAGTAGAATGGATCAAAAATTTTACTTAAATATTGTGGTTCAATTCCAGAGCCTGTATCAGATATTTTAATTTCCACAAAATCAATATCACCAGCATTATCAATAGCATCCCATCTTTGCCAATTGCAATTAAATTTGGTGCAACCTTCAATAGTTCCTTTACCTGGAATTATTAAACTATAAATTGGAGCTCCGCAAGTTGGACTTTTTTTATTTTCATTTACTAGCGAAATTCCACATTGTGGACAAGAAAGATTTATTGCTTCGTTATCATTAAATTGAATTCCATAATGGTGTTGATGCTTTCCATAAATTGGGTTTAAATGTATAAATCCTTCATTTTGGGATGATTTTGCTTTTAATTTAATTGAAGGAAATCCGTCAATTTTATGTTTTTCGTCAATAAGCGAGTGCCCATTTAAACAAGTAGCATTTCTAATTTGAAATGTGCCATAAGGAGAAAGGTAAACTTCTTTTGTGGCAATTGTAATAGTGCCGCCTTTTTTTCCTATTGCATCAATTGCATTAATTAATAAATTCAAAAATACTTGCTGAATTTGGTTTGCATCAGCCATTAGTTGAGGAATGTTTTGTCCATATTTTTTTTCAAGTGTTATATGGTTTATTTTCAATTGGTTAGCAATAACGGCAATAGTATTTTCAACTATTTCTTTTAGTTCAATTTTGCCAGTTTTAGGAGTTGATTGCCGAGAAAAATCCAAAAGGCCTTTTACAATTTCTCTACTTCTTTTGGTTTCACGAACTATTACCTCTAAATCGGCTTTCATTTCTGGATTATCTTTAACTCGTTTCAATAGAAAACTGCTATAAGTTAAAACTCCAGTAAGTGGATTATTAATTTCATGAGCAACTCCCGCAGCTAAACGACCTATTGAAGCCATTTTATCAGATTGAAAAAGTTGTATCCTAGCTTCAGCAAGCTTTAAAGTCATGTTGTCAAATGAATCTGCTAGTTTTCCTATTTCATCTTTTCTAGAAGAATTAATTCTATGACTTAAATTTCCAACAGCAACATAGTTGGTAGCTTTTAATAAATCACGCACTGGTCTTTGAATTAAAATCTTTACCAGAATACGTAAAATAACTGCGATTACAAGAATGGCAATTATAGCAAAGATTGCCACATCCATTTTACTTTCATCGGTTAATCTTTCCACTTCTTTTAGGTCAACAGTAATGTCTAAAACACCAAGCACTGTTTGATCTGAAGTGTGAGCATGACAATCCGAGTTCCAACAGCTTTGTTCGTTATAAATTGGATTAATAACCCCTAGAATTCCCGTTGAACCCTTATTCAATTTAAAGATTCTTGTTCTTTCTTTTATGGAAAGCTTATGAAGTGGCTCGTTTTCTGAATGACAAGCATAACAACTTTCAGCTTTTTTATCCAACATCGTACCAATTTGCGTTTTATCGGTTGAATAGATAATCTCACCCTTTTTATTAAGAATTCGGATGTATTTAATACCCTCTTCCTTGGCAACAGTATTTATTAAGCGAGCAATATGTTCTCTATTATTTTGCAGCATATCAAATTGCATCGTGTTTTTAACTGTTTCGCTAAGTTGATTTGCATGCCTTTCAACTTCAGAAATTAAATTATTTGAGTGAGATTGAATATTAAAATATGCAAAGACACTAATAATTACTATTACCGTAAAAGAAACAGCAAGTATTAGTCTTGTTCCTATTTTATTGAAAATCTTCATTTTATCCTTTTGCCTGGAAGTTTTTTAGGAACAATAAATCCTTCAGATTCATCGTGACAACTTGTGCAAGTTGGCTTTTTATAGTTATTATTTTCGTGACAATCTGTACAATCAAGCTCACTATGTTCTTCGTTTAGCTCAAGTCCAGTAATAGAATGTTTGAAATTTTCATTATTCCATGTATGGCAATTTTTACATTGAGAATTTAAGCCAGTATAACTTCCCTTTGTTTTGTGGCAGCTTGAACAAGTGTTTTTTGAATGATATTTATTTAAATCAAAACCAGTTTTTGCAAAGTGGTTAAACGCCTTTGTCTCACTTTCTTGATGACATTTAGCGCACTGTTTTTCATCCTCTGTTTCATGACATGTATTGCAACTGCTATGCTGAACCTTGTTTTCTGCTTTTTTGAAATTTGGTTTTTGATTATGACATGATTGACATGATTCATCTTTATGACAATCCACACATTCCAACCCAAATAATTCTATATGGTCATTATGATGAAATGTTACTACTTTTCCCTTATTCGTATTAGGAGTTTCATATACTTTTGTTTGTGGACGAGTTACAGAATCATGTACTTTTACTATTTCGCTTGTAGTACTAGTTGATTTATGTTCATCATTTAAAGCATGACAGTTTTCACATCGCGATTCTTCTTCCCATGTTGTATGGCAACCCATGCACTGTCTATGATAAGCCGATTTTAAGTCGGGTATATTTGCTTTACTTTCGCTTCGTTCTGTATTATGACAAAAATCGCAACTAACCATTTTCCCAGGTGGATTGTAGTGATGGCAAGTTACACAACCATTTGCCATTTCAGACATTTCGGCATGTATTTTATGTGAAAAATTTACTGCGCCATAAAGATCTTTCTCACCTTTTATTTTGTTAATTTCAAGAACTTTTGGAGCGTCTTCTACTTTATGTGTTGTTCCTTTTCCTTTATCTCGTGGACAAAGAGCTAAACAAGGATTTGTTTTAGTTGGAACTTCACACTCATGGCAAGTTGAACAATCCAAATTTTGCTTTGAATGCAACTTAGAAAGTTTATTTTGTGCAAACAAATTTGATGCAAGAAATACAAGTAAAATTAAATAAAATAATTTTCTCATTTTAAACCTCCACGAATAGCATACTTGGCTTTAAGTCCAGCATTTTTAATAGGAAGACTAATAATTGGAAATATTTTTACAAAAAGACGATAGATTAGTATTTCCATTGCAACAAATCCTAAAGTGACTGATATTTCACCAAACGAAGGGAAATAAGATTCCACAGCATAAGGAGGATTGTAGGCTGTTATAAAATTGTTAAAGCGGTTCATTACAATTCCAAAAATTACTAGCAGAGACGCAATGTATAATCCTGTTGTTGAGTTGCGTACAGCCGCGGAAAGAAACATTCTTAAAGGAATAATAACACCAACAACAACTTCGAGTGTAAACATTATTGTGGTTGAATTAAATTCGGCTAAATAAACAAAAGTTTCGCGAATAAACATGTCTCCTATTTTAAAAGCTAAATATATTCCTAATAAAGGAGCCACAAATTTGGCAAGGCTTGAAAGCACATCTAATTCAGGCTTTAATCCAAATGATTTGGAAGCACTTATTGATTCCATAATAACCATTGGAAAACCAACCGAAAATGCTGATAGTAAGAAAAGTAATGGTAAAACTGGTGTTTGCCAAAGTGGATGCATTTTTGGACCAGCAATTATCATTAAAGTACCTAGTGAAGATTGATGCAAACATGAAAGTACAACGCCAGCAATAATGAAAATAAACATTGTTTTTTCAAGACCACGATCTAACTTTCTTAATAATCCATCAACTAAAAGATTAAATTTTTTCAGAAATCCAGGTAAATTTACTTTCCCAATAAAGCGTTCTGTAACAATTGGCAAAAATTCAATGTATAGCACTGAAACATAAATCATAACACAAATGCCCACTTCAAAAAGTGCAGAATTTCCGTTCCACATAACTAGTGGATGCCAAATGTAATACCATCTACCAATATCAACAAAAACACCCATTGCAACAAAAGTATATCCAAGCATTGCAGTTAAAAGTGCTGGACGAATAATTGTTTCATATTTATCTCGATGCATAATGTGACCAAGTGCTGCTGTAGTAAATCCACCCGCTGCAAGTGCAACGCCCGCAGCTACATCAAGTCCAATCCAAATTCCCCATGGAAATTGATTATTAAGATTGGTTACTGAACCAATTCCGAAGAAAAATCTCATTGCTAAAAATCCCAAGCCGTTTAATGCAATTGCAGAAAGCACAATTACCCATGGAGTAAAATATTTTTTTGTCATCTGTTCTGGCTTAAATGCATGCTCCATTAGTGACCTCCTTCATTTTTGTCTTTGTTTTTAGAAAGCCACATTACGCCACCAAGTAAAGCATAAAGAGCAACTGGCGGAACAAAATATGCAAATAGCCCGTGTTGAATAGATTCAGAAACACCAGGAGCTGTATTTGTACCCAATTTTGGAAAAACTTTATTAACTAAATTGTTTTCGGCAAGATAAAGCCAAGATGTACCACCAACTTCATATTCACCAAAAACATGGTCAAAATATTTATCTGGGTCTTTGCTAATTCTTCTTTTTGCTTCTATTAAAAGTTCTTCTCTTGTTCCATAAGTTAATGCTCCTACGGGACAAATTTCAACACATGCTGGCAATTTTCCTTCTTTGGTTCTATCATAGCAAAAATCACATTTTACAATTTTAGGATCTAAAGCTTTTTGGTATTCAAATGCTGGTATTTGGAAAGGACATGCAACCATGCAATATCTACATCCAATACATTTATCTGTATCCCAAGTAACAGCTCCATTTTCTTGTTTTGTAATTGCACTAACAATACAAGCCGATTCGCATGCTGGATGGTCGCAATGCATACATTGTAGTTTAACTTTATCGCTATTCATTATTGATGTGTCAATTTGATTTACAACCGTTAAAGCATTTTCTGATGGTCGTCTTTGCGAGCCATCGGTTAATTGCGAGCTATAATCATCAAAATTTCCTGCTTCCATATTATGTGCGGTTTTACACGCCCATTCACATTTTCCACAGCCGATACAAACTGTAGTATCGACTAATACGCCTTTTCTATCTATAGATAATTCCCTACGTGAACTACCTTTAGCTATATTAGGTGTAACGGCTGTGAGTGTTGCAGCAGTGGTGCCAATGGCTGCAAATGTTTTTAAAAAATCTCGCCGATTTTGTGACATAATTATTTCCTACTTTATTAATTAAATTTATTTCCAAATCTGTGTTTTCCATTTTCACGTAAATAACCAGAAAAATAATTTTGAAGCGCTTCTTCTAATTCTCCTTGAATCCAAGGAATAATTTTAATGTTGGATTTTGTTAACTCCACATAGCAACGCTCGGTAATACCATTGCAAATTATTATATCTGGCTTAAGCCTAATTAATCTGTTTATTCTTTCTAGGCGATTATTCGTAATTATCTTAATAAATTCTATCTTCTGAATTTTTCCATTTTCTACAGTTAATATCTTAAAATGCTCAGCATAATCTATACGCGGTGAAATTCTGCTGCCAAATAAAGGCACTATTATTATTTCCATTTTTCATGTTTTTTGTTGTGTTGCACGTCAATGCAACAAATAGGCCAACAATGTTTTATTTATAAAAGCTTGAAATTTGACTAAATACAAAGAAATGAAAAATTATCAACAAGCATCTGTTTCACTTCTGCGACACACCGTGCAACAACGTTGCAAAATTGAAACAAACTTAGTTTAAATAGAATATCATTTATTTTAATTAGTTTATTAAATAGTTTTGCTATTATATTTTAATAAGCTAAAATATTTTTTTCTATAATCGTTTAGTTTAATATTAAGTAATTTATAAATAGGAGGTGAAAAGTTGAAAATAGTTAAAAAATATTTTTTGTATGTGCTAATTCCATTAGTTTTAATTCAGCTAATACCCGTTAATAGAGAAAATCCCGAAGTGGATAAAAATTTAGCTTTATCAGCGCCAGCAGAAGTAAAATTAGTCCTTAAAACCTCGTGTTACGATTGTCATTCAAATGAAACTAATTGGCCAGCCTATAGCTATATAGCACCAATTTCTTGGTTAGTTACAAGAGATGTAAAATTTGGAAGGGAGGAATTAAATTTTTCCGAATGGAATAAATTAGACGAAAGTAAAATGGAAAAGAAAAAGAAAGAAATAATTGAAGAAATTTCGCGAGATACAATGCCAATGCCAATTTATCTAATCACTCATCCTTCAGCAAAATTAAGTGAAGGTGATAAATTATTACTAAAAAATTGGTTAACAGGTAGGTAGTTGAATTAGGTTATTGCAGAAAATCTTATTTTTTTCATTTTGCACCAAACAGTTGAACATAAAGTTTGAGTTATGCATTTATACTACCTTTCCAAACAAAACAATAAATTGTCTGTATAGAATAAATTGGATAGGTTGTCTGGTCATTTTTACTTTGAATGTGATCATTTTTAATCATAGTGGAATTGCAAGAAAGATGTTGCCTCAGTTAGTTGACTGAGACAACATTTATAAAAAACTTATTTCTTTATAATTTCTTCTATTTTATCCATCACATCATTCATTCTTTTCATTGCAAGTTCAAATGGTTCAGCAGACATTGGATCGACACCAGCTTTTTTCACTAAATCGATTGGATATGCAGAACCTCCACCTGTTAATATTTTGAAATAATCATCAACTGCTGGATTTTTTGCAGCACCAAGCTCACCTTCAATTAGCTGCAATTGAGAATCTGTTATTTTTTCAGCAAATGCGGTTGCATAAATAATTGAAGTAGCATATTGATAAACATAGTAGTTGTAATAAAAATGAGGGATGTAAGCCCATTCGTATTTAATATATTCTGGAACTACAGTAACACCTTTATCGTGACCATAATAGCGTTTTACTATATCGTAATAAATATTACTCATTATTTCGCCATTCAGTGGTTCACCATTTTCTATTTTTTTGTGTATTTCCCATTCAAACTCAGCAAATGAAGTTTGGCGGAATAGTGTAGCACGCAACATTTCTAAATAACTTCCAAGAATAAATAATTTTTCTTTATCACTTTTTGCATTTTCAACCATATAATCATTTAACAAATTTTCGTTAAGAGTTGAAGCTATTTCAGCAACGAAAATTGGATATTGCGAGTTTTGATATTGTTGATTCTGGTTTGATAAATATGAGTGCATTGTATGTCCAAGCTCGTGAGCAAGGGTGGAAACTGAGTTATAATCGTCAGTCCAATTAGTTAAGATATAAGGGTGTTCATCATATTCACCACCTGTAGAGTATGCACCACTTCTTTTTCCGATAGTTGGATAGTAATCAATCCATCTTTCGCTAAAAGCTTTTTGAAGCACAGAGGTGTATTCTTTGCCAAGAGGTTGTAAGGCTTTTAGAATTATATTTTGTCCATCTTCAACCGAAAAATTCATATCAGCTTTTTCAACCATTGATGAATACAAATCATAATAATACAACGTATCGTAGCCAAGCATTTGCTTTTTCAAATTTAAAAATCTGTGTAATGTTGGAAGTGAATTATTGATTTGCGTAATTAGATTTTCATATACAGATGTTGGAACATTATTTACATTTAATGCCGCTTCTATAGCTGTATCGTAATTCTTATTTTTTGAATAAACATAATCTCCCTTAACATGACCAGCAAGATTAATACCAATGGTTTTTTCAAATTTCCCATAATTATTAAAAAACTTATCAAATACTAAAGCTCTATCAGCTCTATTATCAGAAGTTCTATATTTTGAATATCCAGAAGAGTTTAGTTTAACCTCTTCACCACTTGAAAGCGTAACAGTTTCGCTTGGCATTTCGGCATTTGTAAAAATTCCGTAAACATCATATTGATTTGCACCAATTAGACCATAACTTGCAATAATTTTCTCTTCGCTTTCTGATAAAGTATGTATACGCATACGTTGAACATCATCAAGTACCATTTTATAATTTAGAAGATCAGGCTCATCTTTGTAGAATTTATCCATTTTGTCCTTGTCAATATTAAGAACTTCTGGATTAAAATAAGAAGCAGCTTCAGAAAGCTTATTTCCAAGAGAACTAGCTTGTTGGGCTAATGATTCGTTTGTACTATTTCCTAAATCCTGATCTTTTAAACGAGCAGAGTAGCTAGAAAGCTTTGCATAATTTTTATTGATTGAAAACATGTTATCAAGAGTTGTTAAAAGATTTTTAGAGCTTTCACCAAGCTTGCCTTTAAATTCTGTAATTTCTGGAATTCTTTTTTCAACTACTTTTACATCCTTTTGCCATTCATCAACTGATGAATAAAGATCTTCTAAATTCCATTTGTATTTTGCATCAATATCTTCGCGTGTTTTTGTCTGCGAAAAACTAATTGATGACACAAAAAATAGAACAATTAAGATAATTGATAGTTTTTGTTTCATAAAATATCCTCATTAATTAAAATTATTATAAATAAAAATTACGAATTTTAGACGATTTAAATATTAAAAAGTTTGGATTGGGAATACTGTATAAAGTCGTTAAATTTTAAACAAACTTGTAAATCTGTTTCTAACTTTGTTGTTATTTACTCCCATTGCAAGTGCGCGTTTTGTTCCAATTAAAATAAGCAATTTGGTTGCGCGGGTAATTGCGGTATATAAAAGATTTCGTTGAAGCATCATATAATGCGATGTTGTTAAAGGCAAAATAATACACGGAAATTCACTGCCTTGACTTTTGTGAACTGTAACGGCATATGCTAAAGTAATTTCATCAAGATCTTCAAATTTATACTCAACCATTTTTCCTTCAAAAGAAACAAAGAGAACTTTATCTTCATTATTGGTTCCAACAACAAAACCAATATCACCATTAAAAACATTTTTATCATAATTGTTTCTTAACTGCATTACTTTATCGTTTGCTTTAAATATTTTTTCACCTTGAGCAAAAACTTTTGCTGATTTATTTAGTTCATTTTGGAATAATTTATTTAATGCAGTAACTCCAACTTCACCTTTATAAATTGGAGATAAAATTTGTATATCTTCAACAGGATTAAAGTTATATTTTTGTGGAAGCTCATTCACACACAAATTAAGAATTTTCTTGGGAATATTTCCGTTTACGCTTTCATCAAGAAAAACAAAATCAGTGTCTTGTAAAAAATTAAGAGCAGGCATTTCTCCTTTATTTATTCTGTGAGCATTGGTAATTATGTCGCTATCCTTTGCTTGTCTAAAAATTGTATTTAACTCTGCTAGAGGAATTTTTTCGCTAGCTATTAAATCCTTTAGAACATTTCCTGCACCAACGGAAGGAAGCTGATCAACATCACCAACAAAAATAATAGTGGTATTTGAACTTATTGCAACAATTAAGCTATACATCAGCAAAGTATCAATCATTGAAACTTCATCAATAATTAGCAAATCAGTTTCAAGAGGATTATCTTCGTTGTAATTAAAAGAACCATCTTGTGGATTAAACTCAAGCAATCTGTGAATTGTTTTTGCTTCAATTCCAATTACCTCTGCCATTCTTTTTGCAGCACGCCCAGTTGGAGCTGCAAGCATAATTTTTTTATCAAAGGTTTGGAAAAGTTGAATAATTCCTTTTAGAGTTGTAGTTTTCCCTGTACCAGGTCCACCAGTAATTATCATCATTTTTTCAGAAAACGAACTTCTAATTGCATTAATCTGTTCGCTCGAATATTTTTCTTTGAATGACGAAATAACTTTATCAAGTTTTGGCGATTTTTCTGCTTTTGTTTGCAGCAAGCGATTTATTGAATTTTCAATTTCACGTTCAGCTTGATAATACTCACTAATGTAAACATTGCCGTTGTGAATATATATTTCTCCATTTTCCTCTAGTTCCTCGAAGACAATATCAGAATATCCCACATCAGTTTGCAACATGTATGACGCTTCTTTAATTAATTCTTCTTTTGGAAGAAACACATGTCCATCTCTATTTGCTTGTTGAAGCATATGAATAATACCAGCTTTAATTCGGAATGGATCATCTCCGGTAAAACCAAAATTTTTGCCAATTTCATCCGCAGTTTTGAACCCAATTCCCCAAATATCAGAAATTAAACGGTAAGGGTTTTTTTCAATCAAGTCTGGTGCCGCATCTCCATATGTTTTGTATATTTTCATTGAGTAAGTTGATGATATTCCATGTGATTGTAAGAATAACATCACATTTTTCACGCCTTTTTGTGTTTCCCAACCTTCTTTAATTACTTCTAACTTTTTTGCGCCAATTCCTTCAACTTCCAACAGACGGGAAATGTTGTTGTCAAAAACATCCATTGTTGATTCACCAAAGTGATTTACAATCCGTTTAGCAGTAACTGGACCTATTCCATGAATCATTCCCGAACCAAGGTATTTAATTATTCCACTCTCAGTAGTTGGGTGAGCAATATTAGCAGTTTCAATTTTAAACTGTTTTCCATAACGAGGATGTTTCACCCACTCTCCAGTAAGTTCAACTCTATCACCTTCATTCAACTTTGGAAGATTTCCAACTACACTTGTTCCATCTTCTAATTTAAAAACAGAATATCCATTATTTTCACTGTAGAAAAGATAAATATCAATTACGCCTGTTATACTTTCCATAAATGGAAAAATCCTTTTTTTTGATTAGAATTGTAAATCTAAGATATATGTAAACTAAAGACAAAATGATTATAATATGTTAGTAAAATATTTTTGTCCACCACAAAAGGATATTATTCACTTTTTCTATTTGTTTGACATACAGAATTGATAATTGTATATTTGTAAACTGTAAAAATAATTATTTAGGATATGTGGTATGGCTCATCATAAATCAGCAAAGAAAAGAATACGACAAAGCGAAACTAAACGTGTAAGAAACCAAGCAGCACTTTCAAAAATGAAAACTTTAATTAAGAAAGTTAATGCTACAAAAGAAAAAGCAACTGCAGAAATAGTTCTAAAAGAAGCAATTTCTTATATTGACAAATCAGTTAGCAAGGGTAGATTACATAAAAATACTGCTGCTAGAAGAAAATCTTCACTTACAAGACATTATAATAGCTTAACAGCATAAGTTTAGAACGCAAAAATTTTAAGGCAATTACAATTATTTTGTGATTGTCTTTTGTTTTATTTACCATTCCCTCAAACATATATTTTTAAACCTAATATTAATAATACAACCAAACCTTCAACAACAGTAAGTTATTACTCTTAATTCTTAATCTTTTTTGCTAATTTCAAAAGAGCTTGATTAAGGTATCGTTTTGAGAACTAGTAAAATCATAAATATAATATTAAGTTTTGGGAATCGCCCTTATGTGTCACCCAGCATTATACTGGGCAACACAAATTTATATGTTTATCTCATTAAAATCATTTTTTTAGTAGCACTAAATTGTCCAGCATTAACCGTATAGAAATAGATTCCACTTCCTAAACCGCTAGCATCAAACTGAACTTTGTAACTGCCAGGCTGCTGATTTGCATCCACAAGAACTTTTACTAATCTTCCAAGTATGTCATAAATTTTTATCACAACATGATAATTATCTACTCCTTTTGGCAAAGCATAGTTTATATATGTTGTTGGATTAAATGGATTTGGATAATTCTGCTCAACTGTAAATTCTGTTGGAAATAAATCGTTAGACTCTATGTCTGTAAAATCATCCTCGGGATCAACATAGAACGCAGTATATTTAGTTAAGATTTGAAAACGCAAACTCAATTCAATTATTTGATCAATTAGTTCATCCGATTCGCCATTAATATCTATTAAATCTAATAAATGGTTTATTTTCGATTTAGCCCAAAGTCGTGGAACAAAGCGGTATCCGCTGCTATCGGAAAAGTTTAGCGTTTTAGTAAATTCAATTGATTCAGAGCCAATTTTTCCCGTAAGAGTAATTGGAAAACTTCCACTATTTGTATAAAGTCCCATCTCAACGGATTGACTTCCCCAGTACAAATCAGAAAACACTTTCGGATATCTATCCCAACTTTGCAGACCACCAAAGTCTATTTGCAAATCCGTAATTAATGGTTTTGAAATTTTTGTAAAATGATTATTAACCAAAATAGCTATGCTATCATCAGAAGTTATATAAGTTGCATAACCGTGATTTTCATTCGCCAATTTTGTAATTAAATTGCGGTTTAAGTTGTCGCCAACACCAAATGAAAATATTTTAACATTTTTAGTATTAGTTTCGGCAGCATTATTTATAATTATCTCAGCATCTGTAATTCCAACAGTTGGTTTTCCATCGGTAAGAAAAATTAGATTATTAGAGGTCGTATCACCAAATGATTGTGTAAGTGAACTATCGAGAGCTGCGGATATGTTCGTCATTCCTAGTGCATACATTTGAAACACATAATTATGCGCAGCCTCAATGTTTTCGGCTGTTGCTGGAATTAAGTCTGGCTTAAATTGCGCAACATAAGTTCCAAATGTAACAATGTTAAATTGATCTGCAGGGTTCAATAAATTTAAATAATAATCCAACGATTGCTTTACTTGAGCTATTCTCATTCCACCCATGCTGGATGAAACATCGGCAGTAAAAACAATATCTTTTGGAATTGTTTCATCATCAGTAATACTATCTGGAGGAGTAATCCAAAGTGAATAGAAACTATCCGTACCCATTGAGTCTTCTTCGGTCGGCGAATATGTAAGCACGCTAAATTGTACTTCATCTCGTACGGTTTCAAACTTTACAATTAAATCTTTGTCTGGATAAAAATTTTCATCACCAAATTCCAATGTGTAATTGTAATCGGATAATTTAATTAATTGGGTGCTTGAAGGATTGTTATGGCTTGGTGAGTTGAAATATTTAAAAGGATTTTGCGATTGCGCATTCATAAAAAAATGAACAGTCTCCAACGGCTGACTGGATAAGTCCAAAGTATTGAGCAAATATTTATAATTGTTTATTCCAAAATCATAATTGAGCATTTCCACGTATGTCATTTCTGTTCTAACTTCTGTGTTTGCATTAACTGGAACAATGCTTAATCGGAAAAGGTTATCACCCATATACTCCAACAATGCTGGGTCAAGCCATTGATTAAGTTTTTGATTATAAGCATTTATTGCATCCTGTCGTTCTCGTATTTCTGCTTCATATCTTTCGCCATTAAACCAATAGACTAACTTGGTCATCATTGCGTTTTCTGGTAATGGAAAAAGATAAATAGCTTCAACGGATTGATCCATTTCATTATAAAATATTTGGTCAACTTTTGTAACAGCAATTTGATCTTGAATATTCACGTCAACATCAATCGATTTAATCCACATCTTTTCATATTGTTGTGTGGAAAATCGTGGTCTTACGTAAAGAACACCAGTTGCAAAAATATTTTGAAATGATAGAATTATAAGCATCAATAATGTAAAATAGCCTATGTAATTTTTTGTTTTCATTTTAATCTCTCCCTGCTTTAATTTATAATATATTTTGCTGTTTTCATTGAACAACTATTTTATCAAAATCATTTTTCTACTTTCAACAAAACTTCCACTTTGTAACTTATAAAAGTAAATTCCTGACGTTAATCCTTTACCATCAAATTGAACTTCGTAATTGCCGGGTTTCTGTTCATTGCTTACGAGTGTTGCTACTTCGCGTCCGAGAATGTCGTAGATTTTTAGTGTTGTTAACACACCCCCAACCCCTCTCAAGAGGGGAGTTTGCGTGGAGGGAATAGAATATTTTATTGTTGTTGTTGGGTTAAACGGATTTGGGTAGTTTTGAGATAGTGAAAATTTTGTTGGCTTATTGTAATTAGTTTCCTTCAAAACATCCACAATTGAATTCTCATTATAAATAAAACATCCTTTATAAGTGATAAACCATTTGTTAAAACCTTTATCAATTATTAAATCATTTATTTTTTCTTCAACTAATTTATATGTTTCAGCTTTTCCATTTTTATATTGTATCAGGCTTCCTTTGTTTGTCCCTATCCATAATGTGTTTTTATTTTCGATATTCATGCAGGTGATGAATGATGAATCAATTTGTATAATTGAATCAATCTGAAGGAATGAAATATATGCTCCGTTATAATATTCATATAAGCAACTATCAAACACAAAAACTCTATTATCAAACTTTGCAACATTCCACATATTTTGTTGTGGTACTATTCCGTTTGGATTTTTTATAATATTAGTGTCACCACTATAAAATCCTACTCCTAACCAACCACTAGTTATTAGTGTGTCTTTTTCTATTGGAAATATTTGTTTAGTTCCTATTCCCCACAGATTTTGCTCATGTAATACAAATTCTTCTTTCTGCAATATTCCAATTGCATCTTCTCCGAGTTGGTGTGGCCACCAATTGTGCAATGAAAAATATATTGTTGAATCATTCTCAATAAACATTGATGTTGGAAATCTTAGTCCACAATCAAAATTATATTTGCTCCAGACATTATTTCTTTTTCTATAAAAATTCTTGTTTGTGGAATCTGCCCTTTCTCTAGACATACAAAACCAAACATCATTGTTGGGCGAAACTTCGATATCTATTGGATATTCATCGCTGCTTATATCAAGTACTTCATCTTCTTTTTGCCAAGTATTATTAGCAAAAGTATAGGCTCCACCCGTTGCGCTAATCCAAATTGTGTTTGATGAATCAACAGCAATGCATCCATACCCCATTTCTGGAAGAATTGAATTACTTGAATTGTATTGCAATATTTCTTGTCCTAACGAAAAAATAGGAAAAATCAGAAACAAAACAATTCCAACTTTAATGACAATTTTAGAATAGGTATTCTTTTCCACTGCATCCCTTAATTATTTTAGTAAAATCATTTTTCTACTTTCCAAAAAACCTCCACTTTGTAACCGGTAAAAATAAATTCCTGACGTTAAATTGCTTGCATCAAATTGAACTTCATAGTTTCCATGTTTCTGTTCTTTGTTTACTAGTGTTGCTACTTCACGTCCGAGAATGTCGTAAATTTTTAATGTTATATTCAAATTGTCATTGCGAGGAGTCCATGTTTCATCGGACGACGTGGCAATCTTTGAAGATTGCTTCGCTCCGCTCGCAATGACTGCAATACTTGGTATTGAATATTTTATTGTTGTGCTTGGGTTAAATGGATTTGGGTAGTTTTGTTCCAACTTAAAGCTGTATTCTGCTGGTGAAATACTCTCTTTAATTCCAGTAACTAAATCTAAATTATAAGTAATGGCATAAATATCATAATTACCTTCGTCAAGTTTTCTTCCTGACCATGCAAAAAGAATTTTATCCTTATTTACATAAAAATTTAAATCCCTCACTTTTTCATTATTTAACTCATGAACTACAAAATCAGAAATTAGTTTTTGACCATCTCTATTGTAGGTGTTTGCAACTAATTTATTACCAACTTCAGCAAATACGATAAACTGACCACTTTTTGCAAATCCAATTTTAAATTTACTTTCTACGCCCAATTCAAATTTTTCATTTATTATTTCTCCATTCTCATCATAGATTGTGCCCAAGTATTTGTTGTAATTATCAGGATAATATCCGTACCACAAAAATCTCGATTTCCCAATATAATTTGCGAAATAAGGAAATTCTTTCATTTCTTTGAGCAAGTTTAAATAATAATCATACTTATAAAGATTTGTCCCAATATTGAAATAGAAATAATCATCGTCTAGTAAAATATTGGCAACAGAATAACTGCTATCACCACTTATTTCAACGTATGCATTTCGAGTTCCACCTTTAGAGTATTTTGCCAAATAGTTTTTCCCATTTGAAAAATATCCCGCAATAAATTCTGAATCGTTTATAATTTGTAAATTTAATCTAATTATCTGCGAACCACTTTCAACTGTAAGTGGAATAGATGCTACAATATTTGAATCTTTGTCAATTATTGTAAACCCCATTTGCTTCATTCCAGAAGCCAGTGTTTTACTCCAAGGAACTAAGCTAGAACCATCATTAAAAAAGCTGAAAGATTCATTTTGCAGAATTTTATTTTCGCCCTCTAAATTTCCAGTGCTGTTAACTAATTGACCAACGCTACTTTCTTCGTTCACCCAATGAATATAGAATCCATTATTCTCCCCTTTTTTAACATAAGGTCTTGCTTCATTACTTCCGGAAATATCATCATTAATTTTTACGCTGTCAATAACATCAAAATTATTGCATTTATATAAATACACATCCTTGTCAACAGTTTTAGTGAAAATTAAATGCTCATTTTTATTCAAAAATATTTCACTGTTGTATTGAAATGACGAAGTAGTATCAATTATTGGTTCTCCAATAAATTCTCCGTCTTTATCAAGATAATAAAGATTTTTGTAAACCTTTCTTACATCAAAAGTTAGAATCAGAGCTCGTTTGTTTTCATTCAGGTTGGATAAAGTAAATGTTTGCCTTTCCCACCAATCACCATTATTATAAGTACCATTAATTACGGTAATTGATTTATATTCAAGAATATTTCCAAATTTATCAATTTTAATACTTGTCAACTTTGATGAATCACTAACAAATATTTGGAAAAGAGAATCACTAATTGAAGTTGCAAGAATTTTAGGAAAATGCTGATAATAATCGTAATCAATTATTGGTTTAATACATTTTTTAGAAATTAAAGTATCGTTATTAGAAAATAGTTGAACATAAATACCTGACATACTTGTGGTATCATAGTAATCTGCAATATTGAAAGAAGCAATTGCGTATTCTCCTTTATTATTAATTGCTATTGAAGTATTTGAAATATCATTAAAGTGATTTTCGCTGTTATTTTGAGCAATAAGTGAATCGGTTCCATCTTCAAATATTTTAGTAACTTGAAAACGTCCTCCAATATCGGAAACGGAAATGAAATAATTTTTAGATTTAGCAGCAGAATATCCCTCGCCGGACCAAAACTCAATCCAAGTGGGATATTCTCCGCCACCTAAATCTATTGGTTTAGATTTTGAATTTTCATCATAAACTACACCCATAAACCTTGTTCCTCCTCTTTGATCCCATGGAAAGTAATAATAAGAATAACTACTATCATAAATACCAAACGATTTTCCTGTTGATGAGTACGAAATCCATTTGTTTGTGTAAGTTTCAAAATTTGAACCAATTTTTGTTAAATCCGGATTATACTTTTGTGCAAAGTATTTTGAGTCACCATATCTAGAATCAATCCAAGAAACAATAAAACCTTTATTTGAATCTGGGAATATCCGAGCATCACTTTGTGAAAATAAAGCAGTTTTACTTTCCTCATTTACTATAATTGGCGCTGAATTGCTTTGTGCAAAATTAACATTACACAAAAGAAACGCTAGAACGTTAATTAGTAATAATTGTTTAGTATTATTTTTCATATATAGCTCATTTACTGTTTATTGAACATATCTAAAAACTATTTTATTAAAATCATTTTTCTACTTTCCACAAAACTTCCACTTTGTAAACGATAAAAATAAATTCCTGACGTTAAATTGCTTGCATCAAATTGAACTTCATAATTTCCAGCTTTTTGTTCTTTGTTTACAAGCGTTGCTACTTCGCGTCCGAGAATGTCGTAAATTTTTAGTGTTATATTCAAATTGTCATTGCGAGGAGTCCATGTTTCATCGGACGACGTGGCAATCTTTGAAGATTGCTTCGCTCCGCTCGCAATGACTGCAATACTTGGTATTGAATATTTTATTGTTGTGCTTGGGTTGAATGGGTTTGGGTAGTTTTGTGAAAGAGAAAATTTTGTTGGTAGATTATCCTGCAACGGAACACTTACCTTTGCACCATATTCAGCCCCACTAATTTTTGCATAAACTAAGCTTTCAATTTTATATCCACCCTCAAAGCCTTCTGGAGCTGGGTATATTATATGTTTAAAAGTTTTTCCAATATTTTCTGCATATTCGTAATACCCTCTTGTGCAAAACGTACAAGTTGTGCCATCTGTGTAATAGAATTTTTTAACACCTCTTTCCTGATTAAATATTACTTTTGTTGTGTCAGAGATACATTCACTACTTCCAAAACATTGATTTATAAACCCCTTATTATTCGGAAGCATTGTAAGACTATCAATCATGCACTCACTTCCATCCTTTAATTCCCATATTGTTGCATCGGAAGAATCTATTCTGAGGCACTGTAAACAGTAATTTTCTGAATTTGTTAATATAAAATAACTTTTGTCATCAATCGTATCTTTTCCAACAACGCTTATTTCAATATATCGTGCTGTTTCATTTTCTTCCCCAATTTGTCTTTCTTCCACAAAATACTGCCATATATCACCAACATGAAGCGGATAAAAGGCTAGCGGGTTCTCATTTTCAATTTTATCATACATTACAAATACTGCGTTCTCAATGTATGTTAGAATTGAATCCTTTTGAAAATGATTTATTACGGAATCAATTTGGTAACCTTCAATTTGCCATAATTCTGAAATAGACGTTCCATATTCTGAGTGCTCAAGAACTGTAATATTTAAACTATCTTTAATTGATTGCACTGAATCTGAATTTATTGGAAGGAAGCCTACATGAAGCTTCCCGCCTAAGAATTGTGGAGCATTTATATAGATTGTATCAAGCAAGCCAAAATAGTATTTACCAATAATCATTTGCGTGCCGTCATTATTTGGTAAACCAGATTCAGAAGGCTCAATTTTCCAACTGTATATTTTTGATGTATGAGGATTAAATATTAGCAACTCACTTGTAGCAAGACAGTCAGTGTGTTCCCATGAATTAAAATCATTAAACGAGAACTCGGCTTGGCAAGACTCATAGCTTCCAGCAAAGAATTTGAAAGTAGTATCGGCAGTGTTTGTAACTTCACAGAAAAGCTCAATCTTTTCACCATATTGGTATGTGTCTTTATCAGTATAAACCGAAAGCTCTAGTTGTGCAACCAAAGTTGAGTTAATAAAAAATAGACTAATTACTAATATTGCTAATTTCTTTTTGTAAGTCATTTTGGCTCTCTAGAAATAGTTACACAAAAATACAATTATTAGAACTAAAACCGAGAACCAACTCCTTTCAACAAAATATATTATCTCCGGAAGTTGGCACTCTTTATTTTCAATGCATGTTTAAATCTATTTTAGAAGTAACATTTTACCAGCAAGAATTCTGTTGCCGAAATCTATAGTATAGATGTAAACATCAGATGAAGCTGAGTCACCGTTTTGCATTAAACCATTCCAAGTTACTTCATAAACTCCCATTCCATTTACATTAATGGTAAGCACGCGCACTAGCTGACCAATTGAATTATATATTTTAATAGTAACAACATCGTGAAATTCTAATCCAACAGAAAAACTAATTTTTGTTGAAGGATTAAATGGATTTGGATAGTTTCCTAGAATTCTAAAATCATCAACTATGATATTATCTTTTTGTAATTGCTCTTCTTCCATACCAGTTACACCTTCAGAGAAACTAGTAAACTCTGTAATTATTCCATAAGCAAGACTTAATGTTAAAATCTGTTCCTTTAAAATATCGGCTTCAGTACTGCCCTCACTTAAACTAAAGTACTGAACCATTAAATATTCTATTTTTTGCTTTGCCCATATTTTGGGAAGGAATTGATATTTAGCAATGGACTTGTCGGAAAGATTTAGTGCATAATTGTATTCCACGTGTTTTCCAAAAGCACTTCCTTTTAAAGTAATTACTGTTTCTGATGCTTCTGAATATCTGCCACTTACAATCATTTGCTGCCCTTTATATAAGCTTGGTAAAGGAATTGGAAAAATTTCTTTTATATTATCTGATGAAAAACTTATTTCTGTATTTATCAAAACTGGACTTTTAATTTTTAAGTAAAATTGGGTTATCACTTCTTCTACTTCATCATTTTCAAGAAACTCGGATATTCCATTATTATTATTTGCAAGCAATGTTAGCAACTGTCTGTTTGCTCCTGTACCAATTCCAAAAGTAAATATTGTAATATCAGTTTCATTATTTGCTATCTCTGTTTGAACAAGATCAAGAATGGCACTTGTTCCAGTAGTTCCGCTTGTGGCTTCACCATCCGTAAAAAAAACAATTATATTTGCTGTTGAATCATTTGCAGATGAGAATTGGGATATTGATGTTGTTAAAGCTCCAGAAATATTTGTGCCTCCTCCTGCACTAAGAGTTGAAATATAATTTAATGCTGCCGTTCTATTCTCTGGTGTATTAGCAACATGAGTATTTCGGAAACTAAATACACTCGATTCAAAATCAACAATATTAAATCTGTCTCCCTCATTTAAATTATTGACTATAAACTCCGCAGCACTTCGGGCTTGTTCAATTTTATTTCCACCCATGCTTCCAGATTTATCAATAATGAGCGTAAATACTTTGTCTATTACATCTGTGCCATTTTCTGGATTTGGTTCAGCTACAAATGTAAAAAATCCGGTGCCTTCTTCTTTATCGAAGACCAATGAGTCAGCAAGCATTGTACTGAATCCGAATAAGCCAAACTCTTCTGTGCTTAGAGAATAGAGCACTTCATAATCTTTATCCGCAGCTGATTCATATATTTGCATATGTATATTGGCGTTTGTTCCATCATTAAGAATTATTTGATCATCGTGATTAAGCAGATTAACATCTACAATTGTTCGAGACGAAGTTAAATTAAATTGAAAACCCTGCATATCTATTGGTGTACTTTGAATTAACTGATAATTATTTGAATATTCGAAAGAGACTTTTCCAAAATCATAACTAAGAAGCTGAACATATTTTAGTTCAATTGTAATTAATGAATCTTTAAGCAGCTCATCTTCAAAGTTAAAATAAAGTGGAGTAAGTCCAAGATATTCTTTTAGATTATTAGCTATTGTTCCGCCGCTTCCGCCGCCAGGCAAAGTTGTGTCCTGTGGTTCTACGGATATAATCGCCGTTTCCCATATTCCATTTTTGAACCATCTTAATTCTGTTGCACTTGCTCCTTCTGGCAATGGGAATGCATATTTAAATTTGGAGTCACTTCCAAAATTATTTTTAAATGTTTGTTTGGATGAAATTATTGCAACTTGATTTTCAACATCAACCGCGACATCTGATGAAATTAATTCTAAAACTGTTGGATTTTCGGAATCAATAATTCCAACACCGTTTCCCAATAATGGAAAAGCATTTAGAAGTAGCACCCCAAATAATAAAGTAATTTTTCTTAACATAATTAGCCTCAGTTTTATTGGAAATATTATTATTCATTACAATTTGTTTTTATTTCAAAATAGTATGTTTCGGTTTGCAAAAGAAGTGCCAACTATGTGAAAATTAATATTGCGATTATTTTATGCCCTTTTGAATATTCTTGGAAGATTTTTGGTTATAAAATATATTTTTGTGCTGAATAGTTTGAACTTAACCATGCATATTTTGCGTAGTTGAGAAAATTTTGCGTAGCATCCTAAAATTGCAAATGGAATGACAGTTGAATATCTGGCGCTAAATAATAAGGCGCATTGTTAACATTTGCAGAACCAATTTCTGGGACAAATGGAATATCAGAAAGGAAGAGAATATCAATTTGTGTATAAATCCAAATTATAGCATATGTGGCAATTAGTGTGTTTCTAATTTTATAAGACGTGTTGTAATCGTTATATTTTTTTTCAATTAACAAGGGATCAACTTCGTTTAAATATTGACTGTGTTTATTCTCTGCATCAAAAATAAAATAGAGCATTGAACTAAGCGATAATGCAGTGGCTGATGTTAATATCCAGCCCTTTGTTTTATCACCAGAATACAAATGACCCCAACCTGGAAATGCAAGTGAACGCACTATTAATTCAGAATAAATCTCTCTACTTTCTTTAATATAGAGAGTATCTGTATGGTAAAGCGTATCTGTTTTTACTGTAATTAACGATTCGTTATTAGTAATAAATCGTCCGTATTCAATCTTTAATTTTTCAAACTCATTTATAATTTTTGGTGACACTTTGCTGGCATTAATTTTATAATTTTTATTCAAATTGAGTATTTCAAAAAAGCAATCTTTTACTAATTCAGATTGATCAAGAGAATAGTGAGAAATTCCTTTAACTAAATAAATTTCAATTATTTCGTCTTCGCTAAACTGCTCTTTATCCTGTAACAAAATACTGGCTATGCTAATTACGTTTGAGTAATTAAATGATTCAAATTGAGTTTTTAATTCCTCCAAACCACCCTTGTTTTGCCCAAATATATTAAAGTAAAAAAGGAGTGATAAAATGCTAATTAATAATACTTTTGAAATATGTTTATTAGTTATTTGCGTCATTTGGAACTCGCCCTACAATAATTAACTTTTATATAAATAACCTGATTCAATCGTTTCATATATTATTTTAATACCGTCATTTTTTTTGTGGCAAAATAGGAGCCCGAATTAATAGTGTAAAAATAAATTCCGCTCGTCAAATTGCCAGCATCAAATTTAACTTCGTAGTTACCAGCACTTTGATATTTGTTTACAAGTGTCGCTATTTCACTACCAAGAATGTCATACACTTTTAGCGTTGTGCGTTGCACAGAATAATATTCTGTGGTACGGGGTATTGAGTATTTTATTGTTGTGCTTGGATTAAACGGATTCGGGTAATTCTGCTCCAATCTAAATGTAGTTGGTGGTTGCATTTCGTCCTTTTGACCAACCATAGATGAGCTCATTATTTCTATACTGCTTAAAACTTCCCCATTTTCGTTGTAACCACCTAAAACGTAAAGAACATCAAAATCTGTAGACACTGCCATTAGATTTGTCCGCGCTTCGTTTAACTCTGGTCCATAATTGACATAATAATTATCACCATATATAGATAAAACTTCCACCGATCTTAATGCTGAATTTCCCTCATTGAATCCACCGATTATATAAATTTCATTTGTATAGCCGTTTCTAACAGCAGCACCGCCAGCACGTGGTTCAAAAAGTTCAACTTCCAACGTGTCAAGCGTGTGTGTTTGCATATTAAATTTTTGTATTGAACGCAAAACTCCATTTGAAACTCCACCAAAGATGTAAATATCGTTTCCATAAATTGCCGACATTTGTTGCTCAGGAAATTCTTGCGCCGAATCAGCTTCGTTGAATTTATATGAAATTGAATCGTTTATCATATCATATTCAACAATATATGACAATTTATTTGAATCCAGATTGGAATAAGAATTACCACCAATTAAGTACAAATAATTATTATTAGTAACACCTGTTGAAAATATTCTGTTAAAGTTTGAATTAGAATCCAATAGAACGGTGGTATCTGGTTTAGCAATATCCAATTCTTCAAGCCTTGTATTTATATCCGAACTTTCATTCACTCCTCCAACAAAATAGAGTTTACCATTTACAATTACTGACTCATGTCCGTACCTTGGAATTTTCATATTAGCAATAATTTCAGTACTGCCATTAAATGGATTATACTTTTGTATCCATGAAACGTTACTTTGTGTTTCTTTGGAATATCCACCGGATATATAAATGCTTCCATCGTAATAAACTGCATTTCCGCCGGCAATAGGATTTGCCATTCTACCGCTAATTTCCCAAAAACCATCCTGTGCAAATAAGAAATTTGCCGAAAAAATTAAAACTATAATTATATTTTTCATCTGTTATTACCTTTCATTTTTTGCAGATGCAAACTTGTAACCAGAACCATTCATTCAATTATTATACCAATAAAATTTTGTTATACTAGTTCAATGCTGAATTAAAATTTTGAACTAACTTTAATGTATCTCTTCGCGTAATTGTTACAATCTTTTTAACTGTTTTAAATTGTGGATTTCTAATTTCCAAAGAATATGCTTTTGGCTCTAAAATTATTGGCTTTAAAAGAGGAGTTTCCCCTTTATAAACATTATCAATATATACATTTCCCCACGGAAACACTTTGCAATCCAAAAATCCAAATAATGTATCCAAATTCACTTTGTAAGATGTAAGTTGCTTTGGTAATATTTTAATTGAATCAACAAATTCTGGATATTCTGGATGACGCAATTTCAGCTCATATTTGCCTTCGAGCAGCGTAATATTGCTTTTAATTGGAGTGGTTTCCAATTTTTCATTGTTGATATAAATTTCCGCCCAGGGTAAGCATTCTACAAATAATTCACCATTCTGTTTTTTAAATGCTAAACTTAAATCCACCATTTTACTTGATAATCTGTGCTCTAATGAATTCATCTGGCTACTTGTTTCTTCTTTGTCAACTAAATCAATTTTGCTCTTATCTTTATTTATTGCAGCAATATGAGCAGAATCATCTTTCCCAAATTCCGTAACTTCATTCCCAAAATTCTCACTTACTGATTTTTCATTATTATAAGATGTAGCAAAATAGATGCTTAGTATAAGTACAATTAGAACAGCAAATACCAACTGAAAAATAACTTTTCGATTAAAGTTTGATTTCTTCTGTTCATGTTGTAAAAATTTTACCTTTTCGTCAATTGTAATTCCTAAAACTTTTAATGCTTCATCAGCATTTTTATATCTGTCTAATGGATTTCTTTTTAGCAAATTGCTAATTACGTTTTTTGTTTTTTCTGGAATACCATTTAAATCAAATGATATTTTAGATTCATCAAACTTTGTTATTAGATTAATTGATTCATTAATGTCTTTCCCTAAAAATGGATTAACTCTTGTAAATAATTCCAAAATAACAATACCCACAGCGAATAAATCACTTTGAATTGTTAGCTGCTTTCCGCTAATTTGTTCAGGCGACATATAGCTTGGCGTTCCCACTAGCGAATATTGACTAGTAACAAAACTATCATTTATGGCTTCTGCCAGTCCGAAATCTCCAAGTTTTAACTCCAGCAATTCATTTACTAAAATGTTCTCTGGTTTTATATCTCTGTGAATTATACCATTCTGATGAGCAGCTCTTAATCCTTTTAGAAGTTGCACTACCAATTTTTCTTTTTGCTCAACTGTTAGTTTATTTGCGTTAATTACTTGGCGCAAATTCTGGCTTGGGAAATATTCAAACGAGATGTAAAAAAACTCCTTGAACATTCCAAAATCCAGAACCTTAATAATGTTATCGCTATTAAGTTGTGCAAGAATTTTTGCTTCTCTTTTAAATCTATCGATAATAACTTTTTCACCAATTGTCTTAGTGTTTAGCACTTTAAGAATAATTTTTTTTTCAAGATAAATATGGTGAGCTAGATAAACAGCAGCGTGCTGATCCTTTTTTAATACTTTGATAATATCAAATTTATCAAACAATATTTTGTTACTAGTCTCTTCCATTAATTGCGTTTATCCGTTAAGATTTTTTTATCGTCTTCCATTTCTTTAATTTTGTTCTGCACCCAACGCACCGAAACTCCCAACGATTTAGCAGCAGCAGTTCGGTTTCCATCAAATTCTTCCAAACGCTTTTTTAATATTTGCATTTCATAATCCTTAAGTGTTCCGCTAAAACCATCTCCATTTTTGCCGTTTTCAATTATAATATGTTCGGCTTCAATTCTATTTGAATTACATAGTATTACTGCGCGCTGAATTACATTTCTGAGCTGCCTAATATTACCAGGCCATTGATACTGCTGCATCAACTTCATTGCGTTGGAATCAATTTTTAATTCGTTGTTGCTTAATTCATTAACAAAATGATTTACCAACAACGGAATGTCTTCTCTCCGTTCGCGCAGAGGTGGAAGCTTAATAGGAAATACATTCAATCTATAAAAAAGGTCCTCTCTAAATTCTCCATTTTCAACAAGTTTTTCCAAACTTTTATTTGTTGCCACAACAATTCTTACATCAATTTGTTTTACTGAAGTATCACCCAACCGAATTATTTCTTTGTTCTCGAGTACGCGTAATAGCTTTGCCTGCAAAGGACTTGATATATCGGCAATTTCATCAAAGAAAAATGTTCCCTTATTGGCAACTTCCAACAATCCTTTTTTATCAGAGTTGGCACCAGTAAATGCGCCTTTTTTGTAGCCGAACAATTCACTTTCCAATAAGCTATCTGGAATTGAACCACAGAACTGTGCAAGATATGGATAGTCTTTTCTTTTACTCAATTTATGAATTGCTTTTGCTGCAAGATCTTTTCCCGTTCCGCTTTCTCCATAAATTAAAACGGTTGCATCCGATTGCGCGACTTTGTGAAATAATTTTGCAACCTTTCTCATCGCGTCGCTATTGCCAATCATATCGGGCAGTTGCTCGTTTGCCTGCAATTGATTTAGTAAAATTAGGTTTTCATCCTGAATTCGTTCAACAAAATCAACCCTTTCCAGAGCTGAGGAAAATAGATTAGAGAAGAATTTTAAAAACGAAAGATTTTCCTCAGTGAATTCCTTTCTATCCTTTTGACTGTCGGCTAATATTACTCCCCAAACATTTTCGTTTTGGATTATTGGAACTCCAATTACCGACTTAATATTTTGCAGTTGAACACTATCGTACTGTGATGCATGCGGGTCGCTTTGTAAATCGTGATATAAAACAGGCTCCTTTTTATCAATAACTTCTTGCAGCATATTGGATGAAAAATTTGAAAGGACTTTTATATTTTCTTGCTCAACATTTCGTGCGCTAATTATTGAAAAATCTTTCTTTTCAGAATCGTATTTAGTAAACAAACCACGTTCAGCATTTATAACATTAATTACTAAGTCCAAAGCCTGCTCAATTAAACTATCTTTTATTACTTCAGAATTTATTAGCTGGTTCAGTTCGTAAAGAGCATCAAACTGTTTTTTACTTAACGTTTTAATGTGATTAATATTTTCGTAGTTGGTTGTCATATTTTTTTAATTTCCAATAATAAATGAGCCTGGCTTCGAGCGACTTTGATTTTCAAATTCATCAATTGCCCAAATAACCCAGAAATAATTACTTCCTTCAAATTCTGAATTTACCAGAAGGGAAATTGAATCTTTTGCAATATCGTATTTTGAATAAACCAGACTTGGCGAGGTTTCATTTGTAAATATTTCTACTTTATACTTAAAACTATAACCTGGAGTGAATCTTTTCCAACTTAATTTAAATGGCTTTGTAACCGTTCCATTGTTTATTGGTAAAATAAGTTCTACTTCTTCATTAATAATTCTTTTAATATTTGTAATTCCAACAGTAAAAACTTTGTCTTCCAAATCCTTAACCAGTACTTTAAAATTTTTGCCTATAATTTCATTTAACGATGTTATTTTTAACTCATTTAACGTAAGCGTTCCCTCATAAAAATCTTGGGTGTGATCGTAAGTTAAAACTTTTAGGAGAGCCAATTCTTCATTTTCGATTAAGACATTAACAATATCATTTACACCTTCATAATCGGTAACTCTTGCCCTAATTCTTATTGAATATTTTTGATTGAACTGAAAACGATTTTCAACTACGCTAAAAAACTCCAAGCTATCTAATTGAGGTTTTGAATTAAGGAAAATCTCATTTGCCACAGCACCATTTTCTTTCCAGTTGATAAACACAGAATCAGCACTATACCCTACACATTCAAAAGTTAGCCAGCCGTTCTTTTTTATTACATTTGGAATACTATATTTGCCATCTTCATCCGTTTGAATAAGGATATTATTATTTTTCCAAAAAACATCAGCGTTGCTTATAGGCGTAAATGGATAGCCATGCGATTTAACAACTCCGCTTATGCTGGATAATCTATTCTCGGTGTTATTAGGATCAACTGGATTTTCCCTTGGAGCATCACATGAGATAGATGTAATAAATAATAATATAACTGTAAAAAAAAGTATTAACCTGTTTTTTTTCATATCTACTTGAAGTTTTGCTAAATTGAATATTCACTAATATAATAGAGAATATTATTATGTTATATAACATAAAAAAATATTAAACAAAATATATAGCTTCATTCATCAATTGGTTTAATTCTTTGGGGTTGGATAGGTTGGTAAATAACTTGGGTAGATTTTTTCTAAGTGTTGTTGAAAAATTATTTCTTGTCTATTTTTATATTCTAAAAAGTTTATCTGTTTGAGAAAGGGATACAACTTCAAATTCACTTATATTTATATTTTCGGGTACTTTATCTCTTAGAATTGGTACTATATATTGTCCATTTAGTTGACTTGCAACTTCTACAATTGTATTTAATTGATTGTCATGAATATTTTCAAGCTGGTCGTGCATTACAAAGTGAAGACAGTTAATGTCTAATGAATCTGCAAATTTCATATAAGCAAAGTCAAATGCGGCAATTTGACCTTTCTTTTTACCAGTACTAGGATTCCCTTCAATATTCGTTACAATCAGGTCATAGCCTTTTTCAGTTTTTTGAGTACTGAGAAGATAGTATTCACCATAAAGTTGATTGGAAAGGTCTGAAAAATATTTATTGAAAAGTGTAATACGACTCTGAATTAAATCATCTCCTGAAGTAATACCGTCATTAATATCATTAAGTTCGGTTTCAATATTTTTTAATTTATCAATTGATGATTCCCATAATCTTTTTTGTTCTTCGAGACTTCCTTTCTTTTCTGAAAGTTTATTTAGCTCAATTATAATTAATTCGAGGTCTTCGGTGAATCCTGATTTTTTTATTTTTATAGTTAATAATGACTCTTTCCTTTGAAGTGCTTTTAGCCTTATTTTGGTTTGATTTATTGTAACTTCTAATTCAGGCAATTCTTTTGTTATGTATTTCAGTTTTTCGTTTAACAAATCATTATGAAATTTAATTGTATCTTCAAAAGAAACATGTAAATTAGGAATTAAGAAATTTGCTCTTTCATAAAGTTTTTTGATTTGAGATGCATCAATATTAGAGTGCTCATTTTCTAATTCTTCCTTACTTTCAATAATCAAATCACGTCTCATTTCGAGCATGCTTAATAAAGTCGAAATTGAATTAAGTTCAGCTTTGGTTTTATTTAGTTCATCAATGTCATCGCCGTAATTTTCATTTACTACAAATAGACTCTTCTTTTGACTTAACTCTTCAATTTTAGAATTAATAAAAGTCAATTGTTGTAGCACTAAAGAAAGTTCTCCTTCTTTCTTTAAACGTCTTTGAAATTGCTCTTCACGTTTTTTATCGTCGGATAGCTTTTGCTTTCTATCATGTTCATTTGTGTCAATACCCAACCAGAACAAGTAAAGAGCCTCATATACTTCAATAGGAGTGGTTGCATGGAGAATTTTTACTATGTTGGAAAGTTTATTCTTTTCATCTCTAATGTTCTTAGAAATAATTTGTCTGAAAGTTGGTTTATCAACTTCGGATTTAAAAATGAATTCCTTTAGTTTTTTATCAAAAAGTTTATCATTTATTATATTCTCACCATTTACTGCTTGGACCTTTTTACTTCTTTGTTGGAAATTCCTTCTAATCAATACAGTTTCAGAGGTCTTGTCCTCCAAATCAGCAGCAAGTTCAATTTCAATAATAATATCATTTTCTTTTAAAAAGTTTTCAATAAATGTGTTTGGCTGTTTTTTAAATTCTGTGTCTTGATAAATATTCTTACCGTCACCACCAAAGCAATAATCAACAAGTCTTAATACAGTAGTCTTACCAACATTATTTCCAGTTGAAGTTTTTGAAAGGTCTTCAGGTGTTTCATCAACAATAAGATTTATACCTTTATGAAAGGGAATTTCTCTTATTAATAAGTCTCTGTTTAATATTTTTATGGATTTTAGAAACATTTTTCGATCAATCTGTTTTCTGCATTTTTAATAACACCAATAATAAATAACCAATCCAAAACTAGGGTGTAAAGATTCAAACTTATTTCTAACTCTGAGTTAACTTTTTTAAATAGTTCAAAATAATCAACCTTCTTTTCATCAGAATCGATAAGCACTTCAATCACTTTGCTTCCAAGAAAGTATAAGTCTCTATCTGGCTTTATGTCGTTACTTAGTATCATTATTTTATCGGTTCCTCAAGTATTTTACACCTCATAAAGGCATCTACCATAACAATTAAAATACCCATTTTTATTGATTCAATTGGCAAATTAGGACTTAAATTTGAACTTGATTCAAGAATCTTCCAAATTTCATTTTCAATATTTTCAAAAATTAAATCAGCATTCTCTCGAATATTTTCAATGGTTACATATTTCCCCTTTTCCTTCAAGTAAAGTGATTTAAAATTTTGAAGTAAAAAAGATTTTTTACTAGAACCTTGTTTTTCTATTTCATCATAGATACTATTTAGCTTCCCTTGATATATGCTGTATTCTTCAATTATTGGCTTGTATGAAATAACATTGTTATATTGGATTTTCTCTTCTGTAATTGGAGCTTTTTTACCAATGGATTCAAACTCATCTTCCAATAAACATGAACCAATTTGATTTATTAGAATACTTAATAAAGAGGGATATTTAGCTATTGTATTATTTCCACTTTGAAGAGCATCCATTCTCTTTTCGTGTTCTCTTTTCATAGTTTTAAGAGTTTCCACGGAATATTTACTTGGGTTGTCTGTTTCTATATGATGATTGGGACAAAGCAATATTAAATTTTGATAATCTGCTCTATCTTTATCCAACATGTTTGGATTAAACCTATCTGCTTTATGTGTATTTTGGTTTGCATCCTCAATGTGGCAAATGTTCGAGAAATTTGTGTCGTCTTCCCAATTCAAAAACTTAACATCACATTCAGGGAAAGCACAACGATTACCTGAAAGAATGTAAAGTCTTTTAATTGTTAGAATTGAATAATTTCTTGATTGATTATTTGCCATACTTTTTTATTTCAAAGATAGTTATTTATCAGTTTAATTTCTTATCGTTTTTTATGATTAATTTTGGCTAAATAAATACAATTTCCTGTTTTTACAATTTTATCTTTTCACTGATATAAAGAACCGTTGATGTTTTCAAAAAAGCAGAAAATGTTATTACAAATACAAATCTTTTAGTTGTCCAAAGCAATTTTTTGCAGATTGCTTCAGAATAAAACTCCTCCAACTACAAATTTTTATTTTTTTTGTCACGGGTTTGCGCCAAATAATCCGCACAATTATTTTATTCAAAAAAAAACTCTCCTGTTAATAAAAATTTATATAATTTTGTTTTAACATTTCATATTTAATAGAGGTTAATAATGATTAAAAAAGTTATCGTGCTATTCCTTGTTACAAACTTCATTCTAGTTGCTCAAAAGAAAATAGATTTTGTTGAGTATAACTTAGATAACGGACTTCATGTAATACTCCACCAAGATGATTCAACACCCATTGTTGCAGTAACTGTTTTCTATCACGTTGGCTCTAAAAATGAGCAATCGGATAGAACTGGGTTTGCACATTTTTTTGAACATCTAATGTTTGAAGGAACCGAGAACATTCCAACCGGAGATTATCACAAAATTGTTTCTAGTAATGGCGGAACAAATAACGCAACAACTAATTTTGACCGCACATACTATTATGAAATTTTTCCTTCAAATCAATTAGAGCTTGGATTATGGATGGAATCTGAAAGAATGTTACATCTTTTAGTTGATTCTACTGGTGTTGAAACACAACGTAAAGTTGTAAAAGAAGAAAGGAAAATGAGACTAGACAACCAACCTTACGGAAGTCTTCTTGAAGAAACGTTTAAACGAGCTTACACAAAACACCCTTATAACTGGACTCCCATTGGTTCTGCTCAATATATTGACATGGCAACCATTGATGAATTTATGAATTTCTATAAACACTATTATGTTCCAAATAATGCCGTTTTAACAATTGCTGGGGATATTGATATTGATGACACAAAAGATATGATTGAAAAATATTTTGCCGATATACCTAAAGGTGAACAAGAAATTACTTTCCCTGATGTTATTGAACCAAAGAAAACTGAGGAAGTAAGAGATACAGTTTATGATAATATTCAACTTCCAATGGTTTTATTGTCGTACCCAATTCCTAAACAAACTGATAAGGATTCATACGCAATAGATATGTTAACCACACTTCTTTCTGGTGGTCCTAGTGCAAGAATACCTAAAAGGTTGGTTGATAAGGAGCAAAAATCTGTTGTTGCAAGCTCAATTCCATTTGCTTTGGAAGACTCAGGACAGTTTATTGTCTATTCAATTGCAAATGTTGGAGTTGGAATAGATGATGTTGAAAAATCACTTCAAGAAGAAATTGACAAAGTACAAGCTGAATTAATTTCTGAAAATGAATTTCAAAAACTTCAAAACCAAATAGAAAGTAGAATTGTTGGTGGGTTTTCAACTGTTGCTGGTATAGCCGGAAGCTTATCAAACTATTATGTTTATTATAGAAATACAAATCAAATTAATAATGAGTTAGAAAATTACATGGCTGTTACTCGTGAAGATATTAAACGCGTAGCAAATGAATATTTGGATAGTAATACGAGAGTCGCTTTATATTACTTGCCCAAAGCAGAAAAAAAATAGTTCTTTCTCATATGTTTGATTAATAAAAATTTGGAGATTTTTAAAATGATAAGAAAAACGATAAGCTTTGTTCTATTAACATCTGTGCTGCTTTTTGCTCAATTGGATAGAACACAAAAACCTAAACCAGGTCCAGCACCAGAAATTAAAATTGGTGAGTATGAATCATTTACATTGGATAATGGATTGCAAGTCTTCGTAGTTGAAAATGATAAGCTTCCACGTGTATCCGTTTCTTTACAGCTTCATAGAGAAGCAATTATGGAAAATGAGAATACAGGTTATATCACTATTGCTGGAGAATTATTACGTGCTGGAACAGAAAACAAAACAAAAGATGAACTTGATGAAGCCATTGATTTTATTGGAGCAAATATCTCTACATCATCAACTGGAATTTATGGTTCATCTTTAAGCAAACATACTGATAAACTGTTAGCATTAATGTCAGATGTTTTGCTTCACCCTTCATTTAAAGAAGAAGAACTTGAAAAGATAAAAAAGCAAACTATTTCTGGACTTAAAGCTGCGAAAGAACAACCTTCTGCAATTGCATCAAACGTTCGCAAAGTTTTGCTTTATGGAAAAGATCATCCCTACGGAGAAATTCAAACAGAAGAAACAGTTGCCAACATTACAGCAGAAATGTGTAAAGAATATTACAACACTTATTTTCATCCTAACATTGCTTTTCTTGCCATAGTTGGCGATATAACAAAAGATGATGCTGAAGAATTAGTGAAAAAATATTTTAGTGAGTGGAAAGCTAAGGAAGTGCCAACATATACTTATACCGATGTTTCAGCACCAGCCAATAATAAAATAGCTTTTGTTGATAGGGCTAATGCGGTACAATCAGTAGTAAATATAACATATCCAATTAGCTTGGATAAATTAGGAGATGACGCAATTAAAGCATCTGTTATGAATTATCTTCTTGGAGGAGGAGTATCTGGTGAGTTTTTCCAAGTATTGCGAGAAGAAAAGGGATATACTTATGGAGCTTACTCCTCACTTACTGGTGATAAGTTAGTAGGAAACTTCACTTCTGCCTGCGACGCTAGAAATGAGGTAACAGATAGTGTAATAATTACATTTTTAGATGTAATGAAAAAATTTAGAAATGAAAAAGTTTCAGAAGAGAAATTACAAGCAGCAAAAAATTTTCTTACTGGAAGTTTCTCACGAGCATTGGAAAGCTCCCAGACTGTTGCTGGCTTTGCATTAAATATTGCTCGATACAATTTACCATCTGATTATTATCAAAATTATTTGAAGAAACTTAATTCAGTTACAGTCAACGATATACATGAATCTGCTCAAAAATATGTAAATCCAGAAAATGCTCACATTTTAGTTGTTGGAAAAGGAGATGACGTTCTTGAAGGATTAGTGAAATTAAGCGGTGATAATAAAGTCACTTTTTATGATACTTACGGAAATGAATATGATCCTTCAGCAAATAAAGCTGAAGAAGGTGTAACGGCGGAATCAGTTATTAACAACTATATTTCGGCAATTGGTGGTAGAGAAAAAGTAGAAAACATTAAAGACAAAACCACTTTAATTACTTCCAAAGTTCAAGGAATGGAAATAAAATTGGAAATTTTTAATAAAGCTCCAAACAAGTATTTACAAACCATGGATGCCGGAATGATGAAACAAAAATCAGTTTATGATGGTGTGGTTGGTAAAGTTGCTGCAATGGGCAAAGAACAAATATTGGAAGGGGATTATTTAGAAAACATGAAAATGGAAGCTACTCTAAATTTATTCCTTAATTATAGCGCTGCTGGAATAAATGCCAAACTAGTTGGTACAGACAAAGTTGAAGGCGAGGATGTTTATATTGTAAATCTTACTTTACCAAATAAAGACGTCTGGACACATTATTACAGTAAAACTTCTGGATTGTTAGTAAAGGAAAGTAAAAGTCTAAAATTACCTCAAGGAGTTATGACTCAAAGTAGTTTATTTAATGATTACAAAGAAGTTGACGGTGTTAAGTTTCCGTTTAAAATTACGCAATCAGTTGGTCCACAATCAATGGAGTTGGAAGTTACATCAATGAAAACAAACACTGGTTTGGAGGATTCTATTTTTTCAACAAAATAGTTAAATCTCTTCTTTACATTACAATAAATTTAAAGCACCGTATAAAAACGGTGCTTTTTTTGGGTAGTTATAAATTCGCCCGCCCAGCACATTAAATCACCAATCCTTTTTTAATAAATTATTCCTTCAAAACATTATTCAGGTAATATCCTGAACATAATGTAATATAACTCAGGCTTTAGCCTGCTTTCCTAACAGCCCAATAATTCTTTTGTATCGTCCTGAAATAGGTTTACTAAAAAAAGAATAAAAATAGTAAACCAAAACAAGGACAAAACATGAAAGAAATTAGCTAGAAAAACTTAGTTAATAAATGTAAAATTTTTAAATATCTATAACCTAAATTTAATATTACGTTTCTTTGATATATTTCTACATTGTAGAACCATGCTTATTTCATTATTTTTGTTCTATAAAATAAATTAAACATTTAATTATTAAAGGAGATAAACATGCCAGTAGTATCGCACAAAAAGTATTGTGAAATGCTTGATAACGCAAAGAAAAATAAGTTTGCATATCCAGCAATTAATGTAGTTTCAGAATCTTCAGCAAATGCTGTTCTTCAAGCGTTAGCAGAAGCAAAATCAGATGGTATTATTCAAGTAAGTACAGGTGGCGGTGAGTTTGCATCTGGTCAAGCACTTAAAGATGCTGCACTTGGTGCAATTTCTATAGCACAACACATTCACCTCGTTGCTGATAGATATGATATTAATGTTGCAATTCACACAGACCACTGCCAAGCAAATAAAGTAGATTCTTTCATCCGCCCATTGTTAGCTGCTTCAAAAGAAAGAGTTGAAAAAGGAATGATTCCATTATTCCAATCACATATGTTTGATGGTTCTGCTATTCCATTAAAAGAGAACATGGATATTGCAGTAGAGCTTTTAAAAGAATGTAAAGAATTAGGAATTATTCTTGAAGTTGAAGCCGGTGTTGTTGGCGGTGAAGAAGATGGTGTAAACACAGAAGATGTTCCTGCAGAAAAACTTTACACAACTCCAGAAGATATGATTTATGTGCACGAAAGATTATCAGAAGTTAAAGGTGCACGTTTTATGTTTGCTGCAACTTTTGGTAATGTTCATGGTGTTTATAAACCAGGTAATGTAAAATTACGTCCATCAATTCTTAAAAAAGGACAAGATGCTGTTACTGCTAAATATGGCGAAGCTGCTTCTTTCGATTTAGTTTTCCATGGTGGAAGTGGTTCTACACTTGAAGAAATTAGAGAAACATTGGATTACGGTGTTGTTAAAATGAATGTAGATACTGATACACAGTATGCTTTTACTCGCCCAATAGCTGACCATATGCTTAAAAATTATGATGGTGTTCTAAAAGTTGATGGTGATGTTGGTAACAAAAAAATGTATGACCCACGTGGTTATTTGAAAAAAGGTGAAACAGGAATTAAAGAAAGAGTTATTGTTGCTGTTAAAGATTTACGCGGCGAAGGTACAACTCTTGGTGTTTAATTTTTTGCTTAATTTTTAACAACTAAAAAACCTTGTCAATCTGGCAAGGTTTTTTGTTTTAAAACAAAAATTAGCATTTCACCTTTTTATTTGTCCCTTTTTGTTCTGGAGAAACAACATTTTCTGAGGACGTTTTCAGTTAATTATTTATACCACAATTCCTTTAAAAGAAAGTAAAATCAGCAATTCAGCGACAAGTATAACAGTATAAAAAACAATGCATTATAGTAACACTAAAAGATTTTTTTCTGGTTAAATCAGAAAAGGCAAAAAAGAGGAAACAGAGTTTTATATTAATTTAGCAATAAATAAATATAAGGCATCAAAGACACACTCTATTTCCTACGAATGCAAAGATACAGAAAACTCAGAAGAAACCATAAAAACCATTGTTAAAAAACTAGCTCACTCCATTCCAAAAACCATAAAACATTACTTTCCTCATTTTAGGCATCAATTACAAAAGATAGAAGACCATCGAAGCAAGAGCGATTATGAAATTTCAGAATTACTTATGGGAGCAATAAGTTTATTCTTGTTTGAGCAAGGTTCACGCAATTCCTATAATAATAACAGAAGGGATAAAGATTTTCTTTCTACCAGCTCTTTTCTTGCTTATAGATTTTTTTGTCTCTTTTTTGTTGTTAATTCTAATTGCGTAATTCCGGTTATAGCTGCACATCGAGCGAAACTCATCTAATATTTTTTTCTTCTCTTTTTCGATGACTGATGATAACGCTGTTTTATTGTAGCCAAGTATTCTTGTTTTGATTCGTTACTCATGAATTTCTCCATATTATTTATGGTTACTTTTTATTCTGACGTAACGACTCCTTTTTTGATGCGCTTAGGTTACATTAATTATGACTCAATTCATGAATCACTATGCTTAGGAAACAATCTTGATATTATCTTGATATGGACTTATATTTATTCCAGAATAAAGACAATATAAGAAATACAAAACGCGAAACATTTTTATCCGTAAAAAAACACGGGACAGTTAAACAAAAGGTGTTGCAGTTAATTGGCATAGCTATTCTGGGACACCGCTTATAGGAAATGACAGTCGTTAAAAAACAAAAAGGATACATAACATGAGTGAACACAATAAAATCAGTTACATAGAAATTCCAACAAAGGACATTGCAGCTACAAAAACATTTTTTTCCAATGTTTTTGGCTGGACATTTCAAGACTTTGGTCCAGACTACACTAGTTTTACAAATGAAGGTTCAAACGGTGGCTTCTTTAAATCAGACCAAACTGTTTCAACAAAAAATGGCAGCGTTCTTATCGTTTTATATTCCAACAATTTAGAGCAAACCTTATTTAATATTAAGAGTGAAGGTGGGGCTATTATAAAACCAATATTCCCTTTTCCTGGTGGACGTCGTTTCCATTTTAGTGATCCAAACGGTAACGAATATGCGGTTTGGTCAGAATAAATAATTTAAACCTTCGAGGTTTCGATTTATTGAGTGTTATTTATTAAAAAGCAAATTTATAAAATAAAGAACCTCGAAGGTTTGTTTGCAATTTTTTAGCTGTGCAAAAACTCTATTTAGTGTTTAACTAAATCTATTTATGAAATTATTCAATTTTTATTAAGGTGAACAAAATGAAATCAAATCATAGAAGTTTTATTTGGGGAATACTAGTTGTTTTACTTTATTCCCAGATTACCTTTGCTCAAATTGAATCTTCTAGAACAGAGATTGGAAGAATTATTGAACAAGCAAATGGTAAAATTGGTGTTGCTATAATAGGTTCTGAAAAATTTGATACTTTAACATTTGGAAATACTCACCACTTCCCCATGCAAAGCGTCTATAAACTACCTTTAGCATTAACTGTACTTAGCGAGGTTGATAAAGGCACCCTCGCGCTCAACCAAAATATTCATATTACTTTGGATGACTTGAAGCCTAATACTTGGAGTCCTCTTCGTGAAAAATATCCTAATGGAAATGTCGATATTCCATTAAGTGAGTTGTTAACATATACTGTTGCGCAAAGTGACAACAATGGCTGTGATATTCTTTTCCGACTTTTGGGAGGACCAATTAAGGTAAATGAGTTTGTTCAAAATCTTGGAATTACTGGAATGTCAATTGTATCAACTGAAGAAGAAATGCACAGAGACGAGAAAGCTCAATATAAAAATTATTCAACGCCCACAGCAATGGCGCAATTGCTACTAAAATTTAGTCGCGATAGTATTCTTTCAAAACCGAGTACAGATTTTCTATGGAATGTAATGGTTTCAACAGTTACTGGCGCTGGCAGATTAAAAGGCAAATTGCCCGCAGGAACAAAAGTTGCTCATAAAACTGGTTCGTCTGGAGTTAATAAAAATGGTATTGCAGTAGCTACAAATGATGTTGGTATAGTTGTGCTTCCCAATGAAAGGAATTTTATTATCGTCGTTTTTGTTCCAGATTCCACAGATGACGAGAAAACACGCGATGAGGTAATTGCAAATATTACAAAAGCTGCGTGGGATGCTTCTGTGAGCAATTCAGAATAATATTTTTTAAATGTTTTTGAAAAATAATTTACATGTTTTCATCACAATTTTTAAAAACTTCAAAGTGAAAAATACTCGAAACGGCGTTTCGAGCTACATGTAGTTCAATTCGCCGAATCGCAAACACACAAACAAATTCAAATATGGATCCAAAACAATCAGAATTATTTAATTTTGCATAAATACACTTATTCTCATGCTAATTGGCATTAGAGCTAATTAATTCACCTTTTTATAATCCAAAATAAATTCATCAATTAAAGAGTTTATTGAAATTTTCAATTCTAAATCCAAATCCTCTTTAGTGGTAAAACCAACATCATCGCGTTCCCAAGTTATTGCGCCATAATTAAGCACATTATTTCTAATTAGCTTTGCATCTTGGATAAAACGCATAATTACAGAGTATGCAAATAATCCGCTTTTTGCTTTTTCATCAACTTTTATAGAAACTTCAAGATTTGGTGCGCCTTCTAAAGTACGTGCGTCGGAGAAATCAACTGTTTTTATTCCAGCGCCTTTTAAAGCTTTTTGAACAAATTTTTGGACTTCTGGTTCGGAGATTTTTTTATTCCATTTGTCGCCTTCAAAATCCCATACATAAACTCCAAACTTGTCTAATTTTGAAATAGCACGCAGTTGATGCATTTCATACTCATCAACTTTTTGAGCGAATAACGAAGAAGAAAAAATTAATAGAAAACCAAAAAGTATAATGAATTTAAATTGTTTCAAAAAGAGCTCCTAAGCAAATTGTATTTAAGTAACTAAGTTTTTATTTATAACTTTTGTTGATTTAGTATGCAATTTACATTTTTCAAAACTTTTTGTGAAGTGATTTTTGAGTATTTTAGTACTATGGAAAATGAAAAATATGAAATGCTAGCCAAAACATTTTTTGGCTTGGAAGAAGTTCTTGCAAATGAACTTAAAGAAATTGGTGCAGAAGAAATTGTTCAACACAACAGAGCAGTTAGTTTTGTTGGAAATTTAGAAACAATGTACAAAGCTAATTATTTATCAAGAACGTCTTTACGAGTTCTAAAACCAATTTTAAAATTTAAAGTGCAAAGTCCCAAAGTACTTTATAAGAATGTTAAAAAATATGATTGGAAAAGTCTATTCTCTCTCAAGGATACATTTGCGATTGATACAGTAGTTTCATCTGAATATTTTACACATTCAAAATTTGTTGCATTGAGAGTTAAAGATGCAATTGTGGATAGATTTAGAGACGAATTTGATGAACGCCCAAACGTGGATGTTGATAATCCAACAGTTAGAATTAATGTCCATATTTTTAACGATAGCTGCACAATATCTTTGGATAGCTCTGGCGATTCTCTTCACAAAAGGGGTTACAGAACCGCATCAACTACAGCACCACTAAACGAGGCTTTAGCTGCTGGAATGATTCTACTTAGCGAGTGGGATCATAATTCTGATTTTATTGATGGAATGTGCGGCTCGGGGACAATTCCCATTGAGGCGGCATTAATTGCTCTAAATATTCCTCCAGGTTATTTAAAGGAATCTTATGGATTTGTGAAATGGAAAGACTTTGATTCGGAGCTTTGGGAATCAGTAAAATCAGGAGTGAAGACAAAAACAGAATTAAACTTTAATATTATCGCATCTGATAAATCACCCGATGCAATTGCGGCTTCGGCACGAAATATAAAAAGTGCTAAGTTGTTAAAATACATTAAGTTGGAACAAAAATACTTTGACCAACAAAGCTCTAATTCTGGAGTTGGAACTTTAGTTATGAATCCTCCATACGGTGAACGTCTTAAAGAGGATGACTTAAATTTATTTTATTCAGAAATTGGTGATACTCTAAAAACAAATTTTGCTGGATTTGATGCATGGATTTTGAGTGCGAGTTTTAGCTCAATGAAAAAAATTGGACTTAAAACATCCAAAAGATTAACACTCTTTAATGGTGCTTTGGAATGCAAATTTTTTAAATATGAACTTTATCATGGTACAAAAAAGATATTTCACGATAAAGAGTAAAGTTTTATAGAAGCATTGCAAACCTCCAAGGTTTCAAAAACCTTGGAGGTTTTTAGTCGCAAATTTAGTGTTTCTTGTCCATTACAAATTCATCAAGTAGTTGTATTTCTGTTCCATAATGGCGCTTTGGAATGCAAATTTTTTAAATATGAACTTTATCAAGGTTCTAAAAAGAAGCATTTTGATGGGAATTAGATTATAATATTAACCTCTTTTACCAGAGGTTAATATTATTGTAATGATTGCTAGTTTAATAATTGAAGCAATTGTTGTGGTGCAAAGTTCATTTGAGAAAGTATTGAAATTCCAACATTGCTTGCAAGACTGCCTTTTGTTGCATTTAACTGTTCTTGGGCCATATCTGTATCAAATAATCTTGAAATTGATGATTGATTATTTGTTATTGATGACGTTAAAAAATCACTTTTATAATCTAGTGATTGGGTTAAGTTGCCTATTCTTCCTAGTGAATTTCTTACATTATCTGTTATTTCTGTTATATCACTCGCTGCAGATATTACTGTATCTGTGTCTGTATTCATTAAACCACCATCAGGATAGCTGTATGTGGTTTCTACAAAAGGTGTACCAAGGGCTGATAATATGTCAAATCCTGATGTAATTGCAAGACTTGTAATTTTACTACCACTCAAAGATTGAAAAGCAGTCCTGTGAATATTTTCATCACCGTTAACACTACTAACTATGGATAAAGAATTTGTACCTCCATTCAGCATATCTAAAGAACCAATTGACATCATAGTTGCATTCTCAACATCTCCAAGAGTGGTTGCACCAGTTAAATCTATGCTTATTATTTCAGTAGAACCATCCGCAAACTGTGCCTCAATAACGGAAGTTTGATCACCACCAGAATATGCATCGGTCACATTATACTCGCTGCCTTGATAAAAGACTAATTCAGTCCCAGTTCCACCATGCAAAGCTGTTTTTAATACATCAGCTTTAAGATAGTCGTCGCTTGCAAAATCAGTTGCAAAGTCGGTTCCTACATCAAAAGTACCGCTGCTGGTTAAAGCACTTCCATCTGCTTGAGCTAATAAATTTGTGTTGTTAAATTTTGTTGTTTTCATAATTGAATCAATTTCAGAAGCTATTGACCTAATATCATCGGCAATTGCATCTTTGCTTTTTGATGGATCTTGAGCATCGGCGTATTTTGAAGAAATCTGGATTAGTAAGTCATTTATCTGAAGTAATGCTGTTTCAGCAGTTGCTAAATAATCTTTTGCTGCCGAAGCATTGTTTAATTGCGATTTTTGAATCATTGTTTTTGATTCTAGTGATTTGCCAACCTTAAATCCAGATGTGTCATCAGCTACACTATTTATCCTTTTTCCCGTTGCAAGCTTAAATTGTGCAATTTGGGCTTCGGAATTTACTTTTGCTAAAGCGTTAAACGCTTTGAGAGCACCCAAGTTAGTGTTAATTGAGAATGCCAAGATTTACCTCCATGTAATCCATTTTTCTAATACCAAGCATCCATGCTTGAATAACTGTAAAGACATTTTTTTATCTCTGAACTATTATCGTAGTTTAACTAAAAAAGTTTATTATAATTTGAAAATATTTTTAGAAAAATTGAATGAATTTATACGAATGGAATAGGAAAGAAACCTCGGAGAATTATATAAATCTCCGAGAATTAAAAAAAGGACAGTTATTTTGAAATTATAAACTCGTCAATAAGTTCTATTTCGGTTCCAATTTCGGTGTTTGAATTTTCTTTTGGATAAGCACCATAAGTTTTAACAATTACTTTATCATCCAAAACTTCATAAATGGAATAGTTAAAAGCTCTAAATCCAACAAAATTTTCTGAACGTTGCGAATTTTTACCCTTTCCATGATTATACTTTAGTGCTTCATAATAAGGAATTGCATCTTCGTAAGACATTTCATATCCAAAATTTTCTGTATCATCTTCTGGACGAGGATTAAATTGATAAAGTGGAGCGCCTGCACTTCCATTTAAAACTTGAAAAACTCCATTTACTTCTTGCCTTCCATAAGTATGCTCGTGTCCACAAATATGAGCATCGGCTTTATATTCTTTCATCAAATTCCAAAATTTATCACTTCTATCAAGATACCATTGGCGGGTTGAATCAATTGTGCCATTAAATTTCATTCCCAAATTTGGAAGTCCGTCGCGTAAATGTCCACCAATTGGAAATGGCATTTCGTGCGAAAAAGTAAAAATATGCTTCATTCCTCTTTCAGAAGCCGATTTCAAATCGTTTTCCAGCCAATCCATATATTTGATGTAATGCCAGTCGGGTCTATCATCAGTTGTATCTTCTAAATTTCCATAATACCAAGCATCTGTATTAATAACGCAAAAGTGACTATTTCCAAAATCAAAGGAGTAGGAAAGTCCTTTTTGCTCTTTGGGACCATTCATATAAACATCTTGAAAAACTTCGCGGAAATTATTTTCATCATCTCTGTGACGAATTTCGTGATTTCCAACCGCAGGCCAAATTCCAGGCCAAACAATTCCTGGATGATTATAAACTGGAGCCATAACTTCTTTCCAATGAAAAAGCTCGCGTTTAGTTCTTTCTGGATCGTATTTGTGTCCGTTAACCATATCGCCAGCAAAAACTACAAATTTTAAGTCTGGATTGTTTAAAAGCATGTGGTTTGTTAATGCGGTAAGCACTGGAGTATTTACTCCATTATCAGAGCCACGACTATCGGACATAGCCGCAAATTTGAAACCTTGTGAAAACGAAATACTTGTTAAAATAATTAACAAGCGAAATATATTTTTAATCATTATTACCTATCTATATTTAATTATTTTGAGGAAACAATTATATAAATTATTTGTTTTAATAAATCGATTCCCCAAAAACTTAACCTAAATTTAATTCACTTAAAACTGTTTTAAGTTTTTCAAGAGATTGTTGCCATTCTGTTTGTTTTGCTCGTTCTTGTTCAACTAATTCTGCTGGAGCGTTTTGAACAAATTTTTCATTCGCTAATTTAGCGGAAACTCTTGCAAGTATTCCTTCAAGATTTTTAATTTCTTTTTCTATCCTTTCACGTTCAACTGATAAGTCTATTAATCCTTCAAGCGGAATGTACAAATCAAATCCTTTAACTACAGCAGAAATGCTGCCCTTTGGTTTTTCGATGTTTTCACCAACAAATAACTCCTCAACTTTAGCAAGCGATTTAATGTACATTTGTTGAACTTCTGAAAGAGTATTAATTGTCATATAAACAGAAATTGTTTTTGCTGGATGAATGTTTTTTTCACCACGAATGTTTCTAATTATTGTAACAACGGCTTGAACAAATTCTATTTCGTTTTCGGCATCCAAATTAATTAAATCTGGATTTTGTTTTGGAAAATCAGAAGTTGAGATTGATTCGCCATCATTTCTTTCATCCAATAATTGCCAAATTTCTTCCGAAATAAATGGCATAAATGGATGTAACAATTTCATCATTTCGGCAAATAGCGAAAGTGAGCGAACCAAAGATGCGGCTTTTACTTCTTTATCCTCAGTGTACATGCGCTTCTTAGAAAGTTCAATGTACCAATCGCAGAAATCATTCCAGATAAAACTGTAAACAATTTTTGTCGCTCCATTTACATCAAAGCTATCAAGTGCAGATTCATATTTTTGTAAAGTATTTTGGAAACGTGAAGCAATCCATTTGTCTGTAAAATCAACGTGCTTATCTTCTAAATTTTTACTATCACTTAAATCGATATCTTGTGCATTCATTAAAAGAAAGCGCGCGGCATTCCAAATTTTATTTGCAAAGTTTCTTCCAAGTTCAGTTTTTTCAGCATTAAAAAGCACATCCTGCCCAAGCGGAGCAAGGTAGTTTATAGAAAAACGAAGTGCGTCAGCACCGTAATCGTTTATAACATCAATTGGATCAGGCGAGTTGCCGAGAGATTTACTCATTTTGCGACCTTTATCATCACGGATAATTGATGTAAAGTAAACATCTTTAAATGGAATGTCTCCCATAAATTTCATTCCCGCCATAATCATTCGCGCAACCCAAAAGAAAATAATATCAGGTCCAGTTACGAGCAAATCAGTTGGATAATAATATTTTTGTTCCTCTTCAGAATTGAAAACATCTTGAGCCCAAAGCCAACTTGAAGCCCAAGTGTCTAGCACGTCCTCTTCTTGACGCCAATTTTCAATATCTTTTGGGGCTTCTTTTTCACAATAAATTTCATTTGTTTCGTTGTTGTACCAAACTGGAATTCGGTGTCCCCACCAAAGTTGACGCGAAATACACCAATCACGAATATTTCCCATCCAATGTTCGTATGTCTTAATCCAATGATTTGGATGGAAGTTTACTTTTCCATCACGAACAACTTGCAAAGCTGGTTTAGTTAAATCATCCATTTTCATAAACCATTGTTCAGACAGATAAGGCTCAATAGGCACGCCACCACGCTCGGAAAATCCAACTTTATTTGTGTAATCCTCTATTTTATCAATAGCACCAAGCTCTTGTAGAGTTGCAACTATTTTTTTGCGAACTGCGTATCTGTCCAAACCAGCGAATTCTTTGGGAACATTATTATTAGTAGTTGCATCATCGTTGAAAATATTTATCATTTCTAAATTATGACGCTGCCCCATTTCGTAATCGTTAACATCGTGTGCTGGAGTTATTTTTACACATCCCGTTCCAAATTCTAAATCGACATAATTATCACCGAAAATTGGAATTTCTCGTCCAACAATTGGTAAAATTACTTTTTTGCCAATTAAATGTTTGTATCGTTCATCATTTGGATTAACAGCTACGCCAGTATCGCCAAGCATTGTTTCGGGACGCGTTGTTGCAACAACAATAAATTCATCCGAATCTTTTATTGGATATTTCATATACCACAATGAGCCTTTCACTTCACGGAAAATTACTTCTTCATCCGAAATTGCCGACTTTGAAGCTGGGTCCCAATTTACCATTCTGTAACCACGATAAATTAAATTCTCTTTGTAAAGATCAACAAAAGTATCGGTTACTCGTTTGTAATATCGGTCGTCCATTGTGAAACGTTCGCGTTCCCAATCGCAACTAACACCTAATTTGCGAAGTTGAGAAATAATTATTCCACCATATTTATCTGTCCATGTCCAACAATGTTTCAGAAATTCTTCGCGTGAAATTTCATCCTTTTTAATGCCTTGATCTGCCAGCATTTTAACAACTTTAGTTTCAGTTGCAATTGATGCGTGGTCAGTTCCGGGAACCCAAAGTGCGTTAAAGCCTTTCATTCGTTTGTAGCGAATAAAAACATCTTGAATTGTATTATTTAAAATGTGTCCAAGATGCAGCATTCCAGTTACGTTTGGTGGTGGAATTACAATTGTGTACGATTCTTTTGTTTCATCAATTTCGGAATGGAATATGCGATTATCCTCCCAATATTTATACCATTTATCCTCAACCTCTTTTGGGTCATAAACTTTTGGAATATCGTTTAGGTCTTTAATTTTCATTTTAGCTCTGCAAATTTTAAAATTTATAATCTGCAAATATACTAAAACCGATTTATAAAAATTTGGGTTGGGATAATTAGGTTAAATATTATTTTGATGTGCTGGAACCAAAGATAATTATTATTAACTTTCTTCATATTAAAATAATAAGGTAATAAAAATGGAAAAAGATTTGATAGGTAGATTAGTATCACTACTAGCCCCAGGTCAGATAAGTGA
>JAHISP010000081.1 GCA_018818165.1 Bacteroidota bacterium
CTAGTTTCATAAAAAATCCTTCTGTAAATGGTTAATAATTAAGTTAATAATTTTTTCAATAAAATCCATGAAGCTACGGTCGGCTACGCCTCCCTTCGCTTCATGGATTTTTACCATTTACACAAAACTTTCTACACTACCTAATTCCCAGAAGCCAATTCAACTAAAACATCCACAGCTCGTTTATCGTTGCTTTCACCAAGAATATAAATTGCGTTCTTTCTTATTGTTAAACTTTGATGATTCTTCGCAAGGTCAATAATATATGCTATGTTATCTTCCGATTGCTCCGCAAGGGAATAGAGTGCTTGCTTTTTTATCTCTATTTCAGGGTCATTTTCAATAAATCCCTTTAACTCATCGGTAGCTTTTTTTATTGCTTTTTCACCTAACCACATAATTGCTTCCTTACGGAGATCAAATTCCTTAAACCGTTTTGCAACATTTATAAGTTCGTTTAATCCTTCCGCAATGTTCATTTGAGCAATTCCCATAATAGCTTCACGTTTTAATTTTTGTGATTCATTAGAATGGAGTATTTTTTTTAGAGCTTTTAATGACACTAAATTATTCTGATAACCAAGCCAATATAAACTCTTTTTTCTTGTTTTTGGATTCTGTTTATCGTTTGCTACATCAATTAAAAATTGTGTCGTTTGCAGTTGTTTGTTGTGCATTCCAATTGCTGGTATAATATTATTTTTAATATTAGTTGATGCTTTCTTATAAGCTGCAACAAGGTAATTTAAACTATTGTTATTCCCAATATTTCCAAGCCAATACATTTTATTTGGTGCAAGCTCAATATTAAGAGCCAAATTACAGACAATAATATCATCGAAATTATAACTGTTGTGTTCACCTTTTGAATAATGAAATATTATTGCAGTTTCTGGATCGGGTTTAATATCAGTTTTTCTTCCACCAATTATAATTCTAAACACACGGTCTTTTAGATGAGCTCTATTCTTACCACCATTCTTAGTAAAATTCAGATTATATTTTTCTGGATTATCAATAATCTGCCGTAAAGAAAATCCATAATTATTATCATCAATAAATAGTGAGCCAATTGAAACAAGCTCATCAGTATTAGTTGTAATGCTGTATCCAATAAAAATATCTTCATTAGACTTGGAGAGAATTGAGTTGAATTGTTTATCCAAATCGAAATTACTTGGAAGTGTTCTTGAAAATCCTTGTGGAAAAATGGACGAGCTAATAAATACTATTATTATAAAACAATATAGACTTTTCATATTTCCCCCCGGAAATTCTATTTTTGAAGAATATTTATCAAAGCATCCTTTGCTTTTTTGCTATCAAATTCGCCAAGTGCATTAATAGCTGCTCGTCGCACGCTTATATGATTATCACCTTTAATAATTTTAATTAATATATCTACTGCTTCGTCACTTTGAGTTTCAGCTAGAGCATATACAATCTTTTTTTGCATGTCAAAATCTTTTTCGGAATTAAACATGTCTGATAATACCTTAGTGCTACCATCCAATTCACTAATACTGTAAAATGCGGCTGTTCTTACTTCTACAGGGGCAGAGGATTGATAAATTTTTAAAAGCAAAGGTAAAACTTCTTTTGATTTACTTTCTGCAAGAGCATAAACTGCAACCTTTGATATATCCGTGTTTTTCTCATTCATCGCAATATCACTAAGTAAATTTATTATGTCATCCGATTTTATTTCACCAAAAGAATAAAGTGCTGTCTTTTTAATCTCAATGGATTTAGATGTTTGGAAAATCGATTTTAGAGTTTCTATTGCGACTTTTTTATTGTCTATTTCTGCCAACGAACGAACTGCAGCTTTAGCAAGTTCTTCATCTTTTTCTGTAGTTGCTACTTTGCTGAAAAACTCTGCAATATTATCTTCTTTTCTTTCACCTAATGAATAGATAATAGTCTTTTTAACCTTAATTGATTTGGATTGTTTATAAATATCTTTTAGAACATTTGTTGAAGTAGTAGAACTATTTTCACTTATTGCATAAATTGCAGCAGTTTTAAGACTTTCGTCAGCATTAGAAAGCGCAAACTTTTTTAATGATTCAATTACTGCCGGATCATTTATCTCAGCTTGTGCATATAAAGCTGCTTTTCGTATTTCAATTGATCTATCTGACATAAGCACTTTATCTAAAGCCTTAACTGAACTTGTCTTATCAAACATGGGAAGTGCATAAACCGCAGTTTTTGCTAAAGATTCATTCTTCTCTTTAAGTGCTACATCAAGCATGAAATTTAATGCTTCTGTAGATTTGGATTCACTAATTGAATATAAAACAGCTTTTTTTACTTCATGTTCTTTTGAAGAGTTAAATACTTTTATCAAAGTACTAATTGCTTTTTCGCCCCGTTGTTCAGCTAGAGCATAAACAGCCATTTTCTGTAGCTTTGGACTTTTATCACTTGTTGCAATCTGAATAAGTTTCTCCAATATTTTAGGTGAATCAGAATCAGCCATTCCATTAATTATTTTACCTTTTATTTTTTCGCCTTTTGATGAATCATACAATTTAATAATTGATTCAATTGCTCTTTCATCACCAATATCCTGAAGAGCATAAAGTGCTGCAATATTTAGCTCGTCATTGTCTTCACTTTGCAAATTCTCAATTATTGGTTTGTACTGAGTCTTGCCTTTTTTAATAAGCTCCTGTCCTAAACGGATTAAATTATACCTTGCATCATCAACCCATTTGCTGTCTTTATTTCCATTTACAAAACTTAAATAGCAATCGAATACTTTTTCTGGATCATCACCACGTTTTTCTTGTGTATAGCAGAGCCAAAAGTTTGCTCCAGAGACTAAATCACTATTTGGAAAGGATTTAATAAAAGATTGAAATTCTTTTATTGCTTCATTCCATTTTTCGTCTAGCACAAGTCCGTATGCTTTGTTGTAAGCAATAGCATCAGCACTTTGCATGTCACTTTCCGATTCGCCATTAACGCTACCAATTACAAGCGGATTATAAAAGAGCTGATTACTGCTATAGTTTTGTGCAGCATTCAAAATTGATATGCTAAAAGTCATTAGTATTAGTATTAACTTTTTCATTTTATTACTCCATTAAATATTTTTGTTTTTAATTTCTGAGCGCTCATCCTTAACATCAGATTGGGAATTAGTATTTTGCATCTTTTGAATGTTAATTTTAAGGAAGATTCCCCGCTTATCAACCCCACTTCTAACAAGATCAATCCATGACAAATCATATTCGGATTCGATGTTGGCAATTTGCAGCAATATAACTTCCAGATCGGAAACCAATTCCTTCAAACGCCTTTGGGATGGAGCACTCAATTCTTTCTTTAATACCGCAGCTTCAGTTACTAATTGCTGCGAAATTCTTTTTTGTTGTTGAAAATTAATTGGCTCTACATTCTCTGATTCAGTATCCATGTTTACTAATCCAAGAAGCAGCACCTTTGAACGATCAATGTATCTTTCTGCTTTTACTTGCGATACATTAACACTATTATTCTCATTATTTATTGCTACTATTGTGTTTTCTGTTGCAACATTGGAATTAAAGAAAAATCGTCCAATAAAGATTCCCATAACTAATATTGCTAAACCACCTGCCAATTGATAAGTCCATTTTGGTTGAGAATTGAACAAGTTTGCAAATGTTGATTTAAGATTATCAAAAACAGATTTACTATTATTTACTTTTTCTAATTCTGGTTGAAGATTATCCCAAAAGCTTTCCATAAAAATTATATCAGGTTCAACATGTTCTCTGTTTTGGAATAATTCCAAAGTCTCTTTTAAGCTATTATATTCCTCTGAACAAGTTTTACATGTTTCAAGATGTAAGTTCAATTCATTTTCATCTTTTTCTTTAAGTTCTCCATAAAGAGAAAGTTCAAACATTTTGATATATGTTTTGCAATTAGCCATTTATTTCCTCCACAGAAAGAGTGTTTTTGTAAAATGATAATTGATTCTGTAGTTTCTTTAACGCTCTAAAATTAAGACTTCGAACAGTTCCCAAAGTCAGTTTTAGTATTTCGGATATTTCACCAAAAGGTAGATCGTTCATATTCCGTAGGACAAAAACTGATTTTTCACGTGGTGAAAGCACATTAAGCGCCTTATCTATATTCTTTTTCATAAAACCTCTTTCTGCAAATCTTTCTGGATTCTGTTCGTAAGAAACTTTCATTTCAGTTAAATTATGTTCAAGGTAATCTTCAATATCTTCAACACCAGATTTAATTTTACTTGATTTATTACGCCTTAGTGATAAACAAGTATTCATTGTAATTCTGTATAACCACGAGCTAAATTTTGAGTCACCTCTAAAATTAGCCAGCGATTTATATGCCTTTATAAATACTTCCTGCGAAATATCTTCTGCATCCTCACGATTATTCATCATATCGTATGCGAGGTAATAAACCAACTTTTTATTCTGTTCAACTAACTTTGAAAAGGCTTTTAAATCACCTTTTTTAGCTCGCTCAACAAGTATTAAATCTGTTTCCAATAATCTCAACTCCATTTCGAAAGATAAGACTGCACTTATTACCAAAACGTTTACATGTTATGAAAATATTATTTATAATTCACTCAAAGACCAATATTTAAATGACTGTCATTGCGAGTGGAGCGAAGCAATCTTTATAAATCGAATTATAATCGAAAGATTACTTCGCCAAAAAACGGCTCGTAATGACAGATTCATTATATTGCATAACTCTATTATTTACGTATTTAAAGTAATCTGTTTTTAATAAAATTGTTAATATTTAAATAGTAATTCTGAGGTAAAGAGTTTCAGTAACTAACGACTTTAGTCGTTGGTATCAAATGTTTAGAAGAAATGTTCTTAACCAGTTTGATGGCTTATTTACTTCTCAAAAGATTCTAAACCAGTGAACTGGTTATTTTTCTAAAGCTTAGTTGTCTTAGCCCAATGACTAAAGTCATGAGTTGAATAGATTTTAAGAAACTATTTAAGTTTTATTTATCAAGACCTTTTGGATGTTTTGCTCCTTTTAATTAAGTTGCTTTTAAGAAATTCAGAGAGGAATAATTGGTTATTAAAGAAATTAGTAGATTAATAAATGTATTCCACTATTCATTTTAAGAGAGGATAAAAATGAACATGATAAAGATTCATGTGGCTTTATTGCTGATTTTGCTCAATAATAGTATTTCAGCACAGACTTGGGAGAAAATAAATTCCGTTTTTCCCTTAAGCGATACTTTATTACAAAACACAACTGTAAATTTTTCAAATAAGGATTTAGGATGGATAATCACTTCAGGTTCATCAAAATCTGGTGTTCAAAGTATAAAATTACTGAAGACAAAAAACCAAGGGTTAGAATGGCAATTAGAATCAGATGTAACTGATTTTTCTTCTTTTTCCCACACTACAAGTAGTTTTAATGAAAATAATATCTGGTTTATGGGACAGACAGGTGATTTAGTGTTTTCTTCAGATAAGGGGGAAAAATGGGATACATCAAGAATCACCTATGATGACCTTAGTACCTCTGGTTGGTTTTTTACATCATTATATTTTTTTAACGAAAAAAATGGAATTGCACTAAATAACTTTCGTTGGAGCACAACAGATGGCGGATATTCATGGAATAAAGTTGGTGATACAATTAGCTTTTTCCCAAATCCTACAGATTTGTTTTTTATTAATGACAGCATTGGATGGATGGTAAGTAATATATCTGATGTTTTTGATGTAGGATCAATAGCTAAAACAACAGATGGTGGAAAAAATTGGCACTATCAAGATAAACGGGCACCACTTTTATATGGAGTCTATTTTATAAATACATTAAAAGGTTTTGCTGTCGGTAATACTAACTCTATTTGTAAAACAATTGATGGTGGTATAAGTTGGGAAAGAAATCCATTGCCAGGAGGTACATTTTGGTGCATAGAATTTTTAGATAGTCTAAATGGCTGGATTGGTGGTAAGGGAAAAATACTGCGCACAACAGATGGAGGAGACACATGGGAAACAGAAATAGACTCAATAGGATCAGATTTCAAGCAGATGATAATGCTTAAAGAGAATAAAGTTGTTTATGCTATGGGTAAAGACTGGAATGGTTACTCACATACATTGTTAAGATCGGATTTAAGTAATATCTCTAGTGTTGCAAATGAAGAAGATAATTTGCCAGAACAGTTTTTATTATTTGATAATTACCCCAATCCATTTAATCCTTCTACAACTATTAGCTACTATATTCCTACTACTACTTATGTAATATTAAAAATATATAATATACTTGGTAAAGAAATAGCAACATTAGTAAAAAAAGAACAATCATCTGGAAAATATAAAGTCAAGTTTGAGGCGAATGATCTTCCAACTGGAATTTATTTTTATCAAATAAAAACTAATAAATACGTACAATCAAAAAAAATGTTATTGCTACGATAAAAATTACATAACGTTATGCCGAATCCAGCAAAAATAAAGGGGTAAACTTTGCTTAAGTGTAATCAGGTGTTAAGCTAAGCCGTAACCGCTACTTGTAATTTGCTTTAAGTTGTTTTTAACTGCTTTAGGAAAATTGGGGCTGTCTCAATAATACTCAAGGGCAAAAACCCAAAAGTGAAGCTTCGGGCAAATGCTCAAAGCAAGAAAAAGTAAAAGGTGAAGCAATTATCAAATGATAATTAGAAGAAATATCAAAAAGGAAGCAATTATTAAATGATAATTGCGAGACCTACTAAAAGGTGAACCAATTATCAAATAATAATTGAACGAAATATCAAAAAGGGAACTATTATCAAATAATAATTGAACGAAATATCTAAAAGGAAGCAATTATCAAATGATAATTACAAGACCAACTGAAAAGTGGAGTAATTATTAAATGATAATTAGAAGAAAAATCCAAAAGGGAGCAATTATCAAATGATAATTACAAAACCAACTGAAAGGTGAACCAATTATTAAATGATAATTAAAAGAAATACCAAAAAGAGGAATGATGTAATGTTTTTGTATTAAGCATTAGTGAAAAACAATTTATGAATCCACTTCACAAAAGTTCAATTATTCAACATTTTGTTATTATAGCTTACCACACCCAATGCTGTTATTTTAAGAATATTTAATCATTTCAAATTTGGCTAAAGCCATTATAATTTTTGTTTTCTAAAATCCGTTTACTGAAGAGGCTGTGTGATAATTCAGTTTTTAGAAAAATGTTGCGAATTCATTTTAAAAACGAAACCAAAATTAGCTTTACACCCCATTTTCACATAGCCTCTTAAGTCATGGATTACTTAAAGTTAAATAACTATTTAAGTTTAATTTATCAATAACTTTTGGTTATTTTCAGCCTTTTATTTAAGTTGCTTTACAAGAAATACAGAGTGTAATTAAAATTGTTGAATTGTTAGATTATAAAAGTTGTTACCTAGCAAACGATCAAGCAACATATTGTTGCAGCTCAATATAGAGTTAGCTAGTTTGAAAACGATATAAATTAAATGAGAAAATACAATGAAATATTTAACATCATTTCTATTTAGTCTTTTATTTTTATTTACAAATTCTGATTTATCTGCCCAAGGCTCACTCAAGCAAAAAACTATTTTTCCTGCAGGAATCTCACTCGAATATGGAATTGGAAGTTATGCAGTATCCGATGAATATATATCGGAAGAAAAATATTCCGGATCACTTCCTTGTTATAGCATTACCTGGTCAAATCAACACTCGGACTACGTTTACCATTTAAAAATGGATTTCAGTAATTCATCTGGAATAAAAAACAACAATGTCACGACTGACATCTTTCAGTTCACATTAAACCAGGGTTTTAGTTACGCTTTGCCAGAATTTACACTGTTTAACAATCCTGCTTACTTGTATCTTGGACCCTCAACAGAATTGTTCTTTTTTTTCAATAAGCAAAACATCGCAGTCTCAGGATTTGATTATACTCAATCATTTGCACTTTTATTCTCAGGTGGAATTACTTCGCAGATTATTTATCAACTATCCGAAAGCTTTACAATTGATGGTGAATTAGATTTTAATATCCTTTCTCTGGGATTCCGTATGGTTGATATGGAAGAATCGGATGAATCTCCAGTAAAGATTCTAACACTAATTTCGACAAACAATGTCGTGTTTAGTCTTGGTCCAAGATATTATTTGCAGAATAACCTATCAATAAAAGCCGCTTACCTTTTTCATTTAACAAGAATAGATTCATGGGAACCGCTTCTCTCTGCAAGTGATAATGTAGTGTTCACATTAACTTATGGATTTTAGAAGGAGGATCAGGTGAAAGAGATTTATTTGATTTTTTCCATAGTTTGTTTGTCATTATTTCTTTCCTGCAAAGATTTGGTTGTAACTGAACCCGAATTAAATCTTAATGTTGAAGATTTTGAAGCAGCATGGGACAGAATAAATGATGTTTATCCTTATCTCGATTTCAAAAACATTAATTGGGATTCAATACACACAGCATATCGTGAGCGAATTGATAATGCAAAAGGAGATGAATTTTTTATAGTATTTGGAGATTTTCTGGCTGAACTGAAAGATGGTCACGTTTACTATCGAACAAAAGGCGGCGGCGAAGTTTATCCTTATTATCCTCAAAGACACTTTAAAGATCGTCACGCTTACAGCCCTTTTATTGTAAGAAAATATTTTGACAAAGAACTACGGATAACTGAAAGCAAAAGTGTAGAATATGGAATCCTGCCAGAGAATATTGGCTACCTTTTTATTTCTGATTTTCACGAGGATTATCTCATCAATGAATTTCCTGGTGTAATGAATTATTTCAAAAACACAAAAGGATTAATAATTGATATCCGCCAGAAACGTGGTGGTGGTTATGATAATGTAGAAGCGGTGGTATCCAGGTTTATTGCTGAACCATTGGAGAAGCCTCCATATTATCGGGACGGACACTTATTAGAACTACTACCGTTCCAGCCTGCGGCATCTCTGGCATATACTAATCCGGTTGTTGTAATTATAAACGGTTCGACATTTAGTGCTGGTGAACTTTGTACTGAAGTGCTGAAACAATTACCCAATGTTACCGCTATTGGAGATACAACTGGCGGAGGTTCCGTTGGCAGCGGCAACGAAGGTCTGTATTTTCTTCCAAGCGGAAAATCTATTGAAATAGGTTATGATGATTTAAGACGCTATGACGGGCTTCCGTGGGAATGGCTTGGCGTTCCACCTGACATCCGTGTTGTACAAACCGAAGTAGATATTATTGCTGGTAAAGATAAACAATTAGAGTATGCTATTAATATGTTGAAGTGACTACCTGAAAATAATTGGAGGTTCCTAACAAAACATTAAAGCAATAGTTGTTGTTCATAATTTATAAAATGAATTAGAAGTGGAGATAATAATGAAAAGTATATTATTCATAGTAGTTATTTTATTTTTTAATTTAGTTATATCAGGAAATATCCTGGCTCAACAATCCAATAATGATTCATGGAATTTAAGAATTACAGCGCAGTATGGTTACCCTTTGGGGTCTAACAACTGGGAATATTCTCATCCTCTTTACACCGGAATCGGAGTTCAAACTATAAATGAAACAGGAACATTCAAGGCAAAATCAGTTTGGGGTGGTGGGGGTGAATTATCAAAAGGATATTTTGGAATTAATGCTAACGCCGGTATTATTCTTTCAGAAATAATTATTGATAAATCAGGCGAACGATATAATTTCAATTCTACCTTTCTTGAGATAGAAGGAATATTCTTTCCCTTAGCGAACACTACTAATTTTGTAATTCCATTATTAAAAATTGGAGTCGGTGGAATGATATCCCACGGTGATTTCAATAATAGCGCATTATTTTTTTCACTCAGTGGAGGAGCAAGAACATACTTTACAGAAAAATTCGGTGTTTCTTTGATGATAAAAGGTCGTCATATTACTTATGATGAAATCCCACTGGATGAAAATGTTACAGGTGATATATCTTTTACGAATTTCGCTATCGAATTTCAATTGATATATATATTATTATAGCCTGGAATTTGTGTGGTTAAAACAGATGTGGATATTCTTGCAAAAAAAAATAAATAACTTTAGCTTACAATTTATGTGTTAAAATAATAAGAATTAAAAATTATTCGAATTATATAATTTCATTGTAAAACTAAAAATTCAACCAGCTAGCGTTTTAAATAATTCATACCTAACCCTGCAAAAATAACAGGGTAAACTCCGCTGATACATAATCCAGTGTGAAGCTAAGCCGCAACTGCTACTTCTAATTTGCTTTAAATTATTTTTAACTACTGATGGAAAATAGGGGGATCGCAAAAGTACACAAGGGCAAACCCAAAAAGTGAAGCTTTGACTAAATAGTCAAGGCAAAACCAACCAAAAGGTGAAGCAATTATTAAATGATAATTGAGAGAAATATCAAAAAGGGAACTATTATCAAATAATAATTGAACGAAATATCTAAAAGGAAGCAATTATCAAATGATAATTGCGAGACCAACTGAAAGGTGAAGCAATTATTAAATGATAATTAGAAGAAAAATCCAAAAGGAAGCAATTATCAAATGATAATTGCGAGACCTACTAAAAGGTGAACCAATTATCAAATAATAATTGAACGAAATATCAAAAAGGGAGCAATTATCAAATGATAATTACAAAACCAACTAAAAGGTGAAGCAATTATTAAATGATAATTAGAAGAAAAATCCAAAAGGAAGCAATTATCAAATGATAATTACCAGTTTAAGAATATTTAATCATTTCAAATGTGGCTAAAGCCATTGTGGTTTTTGTTTTTCTAAAATCCGTTTACTAATTAAACGGCAATTGCCGTCGCTTTTAAGCGACAGGATAAAAACAAATAGAGAGAAAATGGCTTTTCCAAAGGAATCTTACAGATAGCCACATTTTTATCCTTAAGTTGACAGCATCGCATAGCACCCTCTCAAGAAAAAAATAATTACTAAATTAAAAACATTTTCAAAGTGAATTATTAAGCACTAGCAGAAATGAAATATTCAAAATATTTGTGTCTTCACTACTTCAATCCAATTAGTATTTAAGAATAGAACAATTTTTTATTATCATTGCATTTCTAAATATGTAGTATTATAGGTTACCTAATGAATCAAATTAAAATTCCCGATTGGAAACGCGCTGTTATTAAAGTTGGTAGCTCTTTAGTTGCGCCAGATGGAAAAGCTAGCAGCACTAAATATACATTAGCAATTGCAAATTTTATTATCCAAAATCATAACCTTGGGCGCGAAATAATTTTGGTTTCTTCTGGTGCTGTTGCTGCGGGACTTGCAACTCAACAAAACTTCAAAGCTAAAAGCAATCGTTCTATTCCAGAAAAACAAGCACTTGCTGCAATCGGACAGCCATTGCTCATGCAAAGTTGGAGCCGTTTTTTCGATTTTCCTTGCGCACAAGTTCTTTTAACAATGGATGGCTTGCACAATAGGGAGCGTTATGTAAATGCAAAAAATACTATAAATGAATTGTTGAAATTGAAGACCTTACCAATTGTAAACGAAAATGATACTGTTGCTGTTGAAGAACTAAAAGTAGGGGATAACGATAATCTTGCTGCCCACGTTGCTGTTTTGGCAGAAGCGGATCTTCTTATTATATGTACTGACATTGACGGATTATATGATGATAATCCAACTAAAAATAAAAATGCGAAATTAATCCCAGTAGTTGAAATTATTAACGATAAAATATACTCACTTGCTGGTGGTTCAAATAATCCAATTGCAACTGGTGGAATGAGAACAAAAATTGAAGCTGCTGAAAAAGCTGTTTCTGGTGGTATTAATACAATTATCATGAATGGTACAAAATCTAAATCATTCGATTCTATTATGGATGGAAAAGTTCATGGCACTCTCATCAAAAAATTAAAAACTCCTGTTGCCGCTAAAAAGCATTGGTTAATGCACACTATGATAAATGAAGGAAAGGTTATTATTGATGAAGGTGCAAAAAATGCAATAATAAACAAAGGTGCTTCGCTTTTATCAACTGGAATAATTGCCATTGAAGGTACTTTTACTGTTGGGGCTGCAATAAGTGTTGTTTTTATTGACGGGAAAAATGAAATGATTATTGCAAAGGGAACAACACAGTATAATTCCCAAGACCTCTCTAAAATTAAGGGTAAAAAAAGTGGCGAAATTGAAAGTATTCTTGGCTATTTGACAAACAAAGAAGTTATAGACCGTTCCGATATGGTTTTGATTAATAATACGAATGGAGTTAAAAATGACAAATGAAGATAAATTAAATTTGGAAGCATTAGTAAAAGAGGCGAGTAGTTCATCCATTGAAGCAGCACAATTAAGCACAAATAAAAAAAATAATGTGCTAAATAAAATGGCTGATTTATTGGAATTAAACACAGACAAAATTCTAACTGCTAACATAAAAGATTTAGAATATGGAAAAACAAATAGTTTGTCAGAATCCATGCTTGATAGATTAAAGCTAACAAAGGAAAGAATTACTGGAATGGCGCAAGCGATTAGGGAAATAGTTTTGCTGCCTGATCCAGTGGGGGAAATAACTGAAACAAAAATACGTCCCAATGGAATTGAAGTTAGCAAAATGAGAATTCCTCTTGGTGTAATTATGATGATTTATGAAGCTCGTCCTAATGTTACTTCGGATGCTGCTGCTTTATGTTTAAAAGCCGGAAATACTGCTATTCTAAGGGGAGGAAAAGAAGCATTCCACTCAAACACAGCTATTGCAAATATTTTGCAAAAGGCATTAGTGGAGGAAGAAATAAATCCAAATATAATTACATTAATTCCCACAACAGAACGTGAAGCACTGAATGAATTATTGCTAATGGATGATTACATCGATCTAGTAATTCCTCGCGGCGGAGAAGGACTAATTAGATTTGTAAAACAAAATAGCCGTATCCCAGTAATTATGCACTACAAAGGCGTTTGCCATATTTATATTGATAAAGATGCCGATCTTGAAATGGCAAAGCAATTAACTTGCGAAGGCAAAATATCGCGTCCAGGAGTTTGTAACGCATTAGAAACTATGCTTATCCATAAAGATGTTGCAGAAAAATTCCTAAACGATACAGGTAAAGTTTTAATTAATGAAGGTGTAGAAATAAGAGGGTGTGATAAATCAAAAGAAATTTTACCAGAAATTACAAGTGTAACTGAGGAAGATTATTACGAGGAATTTCTTGCTAAAATTATTGCATCAAAGGTTGTGAACAATTATGATGACGCGGTGGAACACATTCAAAAGTATAATTCCAATCACACTGAAGTAATTGTAACTAATAATATTAAAACAGCTCGCAGATTTCAGCGGGAAATAAATTCATCTGTTGTTTGTGTAAACGCATCTGCTCGTTTTTCCGATGGCGGTCAACTTGGACTTGGTGCTGAAATTGGAATTTCAACATCTAAATTACATGCCTATGGTCCAATGGGTATTGAATCGTTAACCACAGAAAAATTTATCATCACTGGCGATGGACAGTTAAGGCATGAAGCTAGATATTGAAAGAACTTCTATAAATAATTTTATTGCTTGTTCAAATTTATTAATCCTAATTTAAATCTTGCTCTAACGAATAAAAACAGATTATGAATTAGAGTTTGCCACTATATTAATTCCGATGTATATAACTGAAATAAATTATTTCAAATAGCAAAATATGAAAGGAATAAAGGAAATATGCAGAAATTGGAATGATATGCTAAGATCAATGCTATCAACTTAAGACTATTAATCATTTCAAATGTGGCTATCTGTAAGATTCCTTTGGAAAAGCCATTTTCTCTCTATTTGTTTTTATCCAGTCGCTTAAAAGCGACGGTAATTGCCGTTTACTTTAGAGGCTGTGTGAAAAATAAAGAACTCACCCTAAATCCCTCTCTTAAAAAGAGAGGGACTTTTAATAAACTGTGAAAAACAATGATTTTCCACCCCTTCTCTTTGTAAGAGAAGGGGTCAGGGGATGGGTTCTAGTGCTTGACTTAAAATTATCACACAGCCTCTTTAGTAAACGGATTTTGGAAAAATAAAAATTATAATGGCTTTTCCAAAGGAATCTTACAGATAGCCACATTTGGATCATTAAGTTGACAGCATTGATGCTAAGATAGTAATGTCAAATATCTTATATAATTTAATGAAATATTGTAAAGAAATTATTTTGTAAGTACTGTACAAAATGAAACATTGATATTGGAATTACATATTATTTATATTTGAACGTTTGATTTACTAATGTAGGAAATGTTTAATGAAAATAAATTGGTTACTTGAATATAATCCCGTAATACTAGCACTTTTGGCAACTCTTTTTACTTGGGGAGTTACAGCGCTCGGCTCATCAATGGTTTTCTTTTTTAAATCTATTAACAAACGTGTTTTAAATATAATGCTTGGCTTTGCAGCTGGAGTTATGATTGCGGCAAGTTTTTGGTCATTGTTGGCTCCAGCAATTGAAATGTCAGAAGCTAGTGGAACTGCTGGATGGATTCCTGCAGTGGTTGGATTTTTAACTGGAGGCGCATTCCTTTTTATAGTTGATAAAATTCTCCCTCATGTTCACATGGATTTAGCAGTTGATAAAGCGGAGGGAATTAAAACTCCTTGGCAGAGAAGTATTCTTTTAGTTTTAGCAATTACGCTTCATAATATTCCCGAAGGACTTGCAGTTGGAGTTGCATTTGGAGCTTTGGCTTTTAATTCTGAGCCAGCTGTTTTAGCGGGTGCTATCGCTTTAGCAATTGGTATTGGGTTACAGAATTTTCCAGAAGGGGCTGCTGTTTCAATTCCATTAAGACGTGAAGGATTATCGAGATTGAAAGCATTTAATTATGGTCAACTTTCTGGAATGGTTGAACCAATTGCTGGAGTTTTGGGTGCTTATTTAATTATTTCAGTTCAACCTATTTTACCATATGCGTTATCTTTTGCAGCTGGCGCAATGATTTTTGTTGTAGTGGAAGAGCTTATTCCCGAATCGCAAACTGGGCATGAAACTGATTTTTCTACAGTTGGCGCAATGATTGGATTTGCAGTAATGATGTTTCTTGATGTAGCACTAGGATAAATTATGAAAATAGATGAAGCATATAATAACTGGTCAGATATTTATGACACAAATGAAAATAAAACTCGTGATTTAGAGTTAGTTGTTGGTAAAACGTTATTAGCAAATAAATATTTTTCTAATATTATCGAACTTGGTTGCGGGACTGGGAAAAATACAGAGTGGTTAATTGATAAATGTGATTCTTTAATTGGAGTTGATTTTTCATCTGAAATGCTTGCCAAAGCTAAGAGTAAAATTGTATCAGATAAAGTTAAATATGTTGAAGCTGATTTGCTAAAACCATGGACCTTTAATAACAAAAGTGCTGATTTAATGACATTTAGTCTAGTGTTAGAACATATAGCAGATTTGGAATTCGTGTTTTCTGAAGCACACAAATTGTTAAACGAAAATGGATTATTTTACATTTGTGAACTTCATCCATTCAAACAATATATTGGAAGCAAAGCACGATTTGAAATTAATAACAGAATTATAAAATTAGAAACGTATGTTCATCATATCTCAGATTACTTAGAAGCAACAAAAAGCAATTTCAAATTATTGCAACTAAATGAGTGGTTTGATGATGATGAAAAAGTTGGAATGCCACGGCTTGTTTCGTTCTTATTTCAGAAAATGTAATATAACTGAATTTATATTTCATAAGGAATTTTTACAAACTCCATATTATTTTTGAAATCTTTAGTATTTCTAGTAACAAGTTGTAATTTATACTTTAATGCAATAGCAGTTTGAAAAGAATCAGGTAATTTTAGTCCATATTTATTTCTGCAAATAGCTGCCAAATCTGCTATCTCTTTGCTAATAGAAATACATTCAAAAGAATCTAACCATGTTTTAATACTAAGCATGTCGCTTTTAGAAGTTCCAACTAATATTTCTGCACGAGTAATAACCGAAATTACAGAAATTGAAGGCGTATTTTTCTTTAGCCAGTTAGTTGCTTCAATAATTCCATTGAGGTGGTCAATTAATATCACAGAATCTATTAAATATATTTTACCATTCATTTCGTAATGATTCCACATAATCTATGCTATTGAGGTGTTTATCTTTCCATAAACCAGAGGTTTGTGAAAGTAAATCAACCTTAGATTCCATTTCCATCTTATTTCTGAATGCTTTTATTGCTTCTCTTATGGTTTCGGCGGTAGGTTTATTGTTTTTTTTACTATAATCATCAAGCCATATTTTTAATTCTTGTGGTATGCTTATTAATGTTCTAGTCATATCATTGCCTATATATCAGTTAAGTGATATATAATATTACAAATTATATTTTTCAAAATAAAGCGAAATTATTTTCTCTAACTGCTCAAATTCAATTAAGAATGCATCATGTCCGTGAATTGAATCAATTTCGGCATATGTTGAGTTTGGAATCATTTCGGCAATATCTTTTTGTTCTTGTGGTGGATATAAAATATCAGATGAAATTCCAATAGAAAGAGTTGGAATATTAATACTTCCTAAAACATCTTTAAGTTTACCCCTATTTAAAGCAACGTCGTGTAAATCCATGGCATTACTCAAGTATAAATAAGTATTTGCATCAAATCGCTCATTAATTTTTACACCATGATGATTTAAATAACTCTCAATTTGGAATATATTCTCTTTATCTAATTTATCAGCGTTTTTATCCTTTCGCTCACGAGAAAATTTGGAGTTAAATGAATCGAAACTTCTGTAGCTAATCATAGCAATTTTACGAGCTAAAGAAAGTCCTTCCAATGGTTGCTCTTTATAATTACCTTTATGCCACTCGGGGTCGTTTTCAATTGCTTGACGTGAAGCTTGATTTAATGCAATTGCCCAAGCAGAATGTTGTACAGATGTAGCAATTGGAATAATAGATTCAAGCATTTCTGGATACATTATAGCCCATTCTAGCACCTGCATTCCGCCAAGCGAACCACCAATTGCAGTTTTTAATTTATTTACACCTAAATGTTCAAGCAGTTTCCTTTGAACTTTTACCATATCTCTAACAGTAACGGTAGGGAAGTCCAATCCATATTTTCTATTAAACATATTTTTAATCGAAACTGGACCAGTAGTACCATAACAACTTCCTAGAATGTTGGATGATATTACAAAATACTTATTTGTGTCTAATACTTTATTTTCACCAATTAACGAATCCCACCAACCAACATTACCTTTATTAATTTTGGAATATTTTTTTAACAGATCGGGATTGCTATTTAAATCAGTCTCAATTTCTTTCAATATTCCAGCAGCGTGCGCATTTCCTGTTAGCGCATGACAAACTAAAATAGCATTTGTCCCTTCTTCATTAAGTTCACCATAAGTTTGATAAGCCACTTGAACTGGAGATAAGTTATCTCCAGTTTCAAATTTAAGTGGATCATTAAAATTAAAAAGACTAACTATTTTTGTTTTCACATTCATTTTATCATTATAAATAAGTTTTTTTGAAATATTTTCATGCCACAAAGTCTCAAAGACACAAAGGATTCTTTATGTTTTTTAATATCTCATTCTTTTGTGACTTAGTGTCTTTGTGACTAATTATTCTTTAATTCTTGAGCTTTCTCAATTGCTTGCTCAAAATCTTCAATTATATCTAAAATATTTTCAATTCCAACAGAAACACGAATCATTTCTGGCAAAACTCCCGATTTTATTTGCTCATCTTCCGAAAGTTGTTGATGAGTAGTTGAAGCTGGGTGAATAACTAATGTTTTTGCATCGCCAACATTTGCTAATAATGAAGCTAATTTCACATTATTAACAAACTTCTTACCAGCTTCTGCACCACCTTTTATTCCAAAAGCTATCATCGAACCAAATAATCCGTTATTTAAATATTTCTTAGCATTTTCATGTGAATCATGACTAGTTAAACCAGGATACCAAACCCAATCAACTTGTGGATGAGCTTCTAAATGTTTTGCAAGTTTTAATCCATTTTCGCCATGTCTTTCAACTCTAAGTGATAAAGTTTCAAGTCCTTGAAGTAATAAAAATGAATTAAAAGGACTAATTGCTGGTCCTAAATCACGAAGACCCTCAACTCTTGCACGAATTATGAAAGCAATATTGCCAAAGCTAGAACCTTTACCAAATACATCATTAAAAACTAATCCATGATAACCAGGTGATGGTTCTGTAAATGTAGGGAATTTTCCACTTCCCCAATCAAAATTACCAGAATCAACAATAACTCCGCCAATTGAAGTTCCATGACCGCCAATCCATTTGGTTGCTGAAGCAGTAACTATGTCAGCACCATGATCAATTGGTCTAGCTAAATATCCACCAGCGCCAAAAGTATTATCAACAATAAGAGGAATACCATTTTTATGTGCTATTTCAGCAATTTCATCAATTTTAGGAATATTTAATTTAGGATTTCCAATAGTTTCAATATACAGTGCTTTTGTTTTGTCATCAATTAGTTTTTCAAAATCGTGTGGATTATCACCAATAACAAATTTAACATTTATACCAAAACGAGGTAACGCGACTTTGAACTGATTAAAAGTTCCACCATAAAGCAAATTAGTAGAAACAATATTATCACCAGATTCGGCGATATTTGTTATTGCAAGTAACTGAGCCGCCATTCCAGATGATGTTGCAAGTGCTGCTACTCCACCTTCAAGAGCCGCAATTCGTTTCTCAAAAACATCTGTTGTAGGATTCATAATACGTGTATAAATATTTCCAAATGCTTTCAAATCAAATAAATCTGCCGCATGTTGTGCATCATTAAAAGTATAAGAAGAAGTTTGA
>JAHISP010000082.1 GCA_018818165.1 Bacteroidota bacterium
ATGGAGCTCCTGAAGCTTCTTATGGTTTTGATGATGTAAAATTAGAATTAGTTTCCGAAGTACCCGACGAAACTAACTTATTAGTTAATCCAGGTTTTGAAGAAGGAGCTGATTCAAACGGTGTCCCACTTGGTTGGTTAGGTTACGCTCAAACAGGAGCAAGTATTGAATTTATAAGCAATGCACAAACTTCACATAGCGGTGTTAACTGGGTAAAATGTACCAGTACTCAAGGTGGATATTATCTACTATACCAAAACACTTTTCCTGCTAAACCAGGAGATGTTTGGGATCTAAGTTCATTTATTAAAGATGTTTCTCCCTCTAATCCGGGTGCTGTTTATGCTGCGTTAAAGATTACAGCAAAAACTAGTGCAGGGGCAAATATCAAAGCATGGGAAGTTTATCAAGATAGTGTAACAGATGAATGGAAACAATTTTCCAATATTCAAACAATGCCAGAAGGTACGGCTTTCATCCAAGCTGTAATAGTTGTGCATGCAGCAGATGGTGTTTCCGAAGCTTCTTATGGTTTAGATGATGTAAGTTTAGACCTGATTTATGAAAATCAAATACAATCGGCTAATTTAAATTATTTAGCGAATCCAGGTTTTGAAGAAGCAGACCAAGATTCAAATGGTATTCCAGATGGTTGGATTGGTTATGCTCAAACTGGTGCAAGTATAGAATTGATTAATAAAAATACAACAGCTTACAATGGTAAATATTGGACAAAATGCACAAGTACAAGTGGTGGATTTTATCTCCTTTATCAAAATACATTTCCGGCCAAAGAAGGAGATATTTGGGATTTTAGTTCTTTTATAAAGGATGTTTCGCCAGCGGATCCAGGTGGTAGTTATGCTGCATTAAAGATAACTGCTAAAACGAGTTCTGGATCTAATATTCAAGCATGGGAAGTTTTCCAAGATAGTGTAACATCATATTGGAAAAGATTTTCAAATTCCCAAACTATGCCGGAAGGTACTGGGTATATTCAAGCTGTAATAGTTGTTCACGGTGCAGATGGAGCTCCTGAAGCTTCTTATGGTTTTGATGATGTAAAATTAGAATTAGTTTCCGAAGTACCCGACGAAACTAACTTATTAGTTAATCCAGGTTTTGAAGAAGGAGCTGATTCAAACAGTGTCCCACTTGGTTGGCTAGGTTACGCTCAAACAGGAGCAAGTATTGAATTTATAAGAGATGCACAAACTTCACATAATGGTGTTAACTGGGTAAAATGTACAAGTACTCAAGGTGGATATTATCTACTATATCAAAATACTTTCCCAACAAAAGAAGGAGATGTTTGGAAATTAAGCTCATTCTTTAAAGATGTATCTCCCAATGATTCTGGAGGTTATTATGCAGCTCTGAAAATATCAGCTAAAAGTGTTACAGGATCAACATTCCAATCTTGGGAAATTTATCAGGACAGTGTTACCAAAGAATGGGCAGAATATTCAAATACTCAAACTATGCCTGAAGGTACAGCGTTTATACAAGCAGTAATTGTCATCCATGCTGCTGATGGTGCACCAGATGCCTCATATGGAATTGATGATGTAAAGTTAAAATTGGTTGCTGAGAAAGATCCATCAAATTATTTAGCAAATCCAGGATTTGAAGCTGGTGTAGATTCAAATGGTGTTCCAATAGGCTGGATTGGTTATGCCCAAACAGGTGCAAGTATGGAAGTGATAAATGATGCGTCAACAGCAAACTCAGGAGATACTTGGGTAAAATGTACAAGTACAGAAGGTGGCTACTATCTATTGTATCAAAATACTTTTAAGGCTAAGGAAGGAGATATTTGGAAATTAAGTTCATTCTATAAAGATGTTTCCCCAAGTTATCCAGGAGCAAATTTTGCAGCTTTGAAAATTTCAGCCAAAAGTGTTACAGGTGCAACTTTCCAATCTTGGGAAATTTATCCAGATAGTGTAACTACAGAATGGGAAGAATACGTAAATACACAAACCATGCCTGAAGGTACTGCCTACATTCAAGCAGTTGTTGTTATTCATGCTGCTGACAATGCCCCAGAAGCTTCTTATGGAATAGACGATGTTAAATTAGAATTGTTGCCGGAAGTTGATACACTAAACTATTTAGCAAATCCTGGTTTTGAAGGCGATATCGATGCTAATGGAATCCCAACTGGATGGATAGGCTATTCTCAAACTGGTGCTAGTATGGAAGTGATTAAAGATGCAGCTACTGCAAATTCAGGATATAATTGGGTAAAATGTACAAGTACTGAAGGCGGATATTATTTGTTATATCAAAACGCATTCCCTGCTGCAGAAGGTGATGTTTGGGAGTTTAGCGCACACTTCAAAGATATTTCTCCAGCATACCCTGGTGGGCATTTTGCAGCATTAAAAATTTCAGCAAAAAGCGTTACAGGATCTACATTTTTATATTGGGAAGAATTCCAAGATAGTGTTTCTTCAGAATGGATAAAATGTAGTAATATTCAAACCATGCCGGAAGGAACTGCATATATACAAGCTGTATTAGTAATACATGGAGCAGATGGAGCTACTGAAGCTTCTTATGGAATTGATGATGTAAGATTGGTTAAAGAAGTATCTGTGGGGGTTGAGAATAATACCAATACAATTCCAATTGATTATTCACTAAATCAAAACTATCCAAATCCATTTAATCCATCAACAATTATTAAATATAGCTTGAAAAATCCAGGGAAAGTATCATTGAAAGTATTTAACGTACTTGGACAGGAAGTTGCTACTCTAGTAAATGAGTTCAAAAATACTGGCAATTATGAATTCAATTTTAATGCTAGAAACTTAGCCAGTGGTGTTTACGTTTATCGATTGCAATCAGGTGCATTTGTTGATGTTAAAAAGATGGTTTTAATTAAGTAAAAAATCCATGAGCCCCAATCTGTAATGATTGGGGTTCTGTTATTTGATATAAATATTAAAACAATATCTTGAACTAAATGATATTTATTGTAATAATATGAGTTTGTAAATGACAACGAAATTAAAAAATTTCTTAATAAAAATTAGAGTGCTTGGTATGATCAATCACCTATTATGTTACAATTTCTTTCGAATTAAACATATATATCTATTATTTTTATTTATTTCAGGAGTTTTACTCGCAGGAAATACTGGTAAAATTAGTGGTGTTGTAGTTGATGCTGGCACTCAAGAACCTTTAATAGGTGTAAATATTTATATAGAAAGCTTAAGTAGAGGAACCGCTTCCGATGTTGATGGCAAGTTTATTATACTAGGTATTACACCAGGGATCTATGAACTAAAAATATCTTACATGGGTTATCAGACTGTTACTATTACTGAGGTTCAAATAGTGATTGATAGAACAACTGATATCAACGTTGAAATGAATAAAGTATCCATTGAGCTTAAAGATGAAATAGTTGTGAATGCTACTCGACCTCCTATTGCTATGGATGTATCTTCAAGCAAAATTGACATACAAATTACAGAAATTGAAACGGTTGCTCTTGTTGATTTTAATAGTTTATTAAATCTTCAGCCAGGTACAATTTATAAACCTCGAACAAATGATGCTCAAGAGCAAATTACTAATGAATTATCAATCAGAGGTGGAACTGGAGTTGGAGTATTTGTTGATGGACTTAATGTTACTGAAGCGCTATCAAGTGGTTCTCTAACAAATTTCAATTTAAGTTCGTTAAAAGCTGCTGAAATATTGACAGGCGGATTTAATTCAGAATACGGGAATATTAGGTCAGGTGTTATTAATGTTGTAACAAAAGATGGAACGGAAAATTATCATTTTAGTGCTGATTTTAAATATAGCCCTGCTGCTAAAAAGCATTTTGGAAGTTCCATTTTTGATCATAAAACTGCTCCAGAATGGTTACTATATGGATATGATGATGCTTTATATGGACCAGATGGAATTCATGATGCAAGTAATCCTGATAGCTATTGGGAATGTTTTTCTGTCTATGATACTGTATATGGCTTTACTCCTGAACAAGCGCAAGAAGTGTGGAAATATAACCATAGAGAAAGGGAATATGGACATAAACCAGACTATATTGTTGACGCTAGTTTAGGGGGACCGATACCATTGCTAAACTATCTTACTAACGACGATATTCTTAAATTTTTTACAAGTTTTCGTTACGAATATAATATGTTTGCGGTACCACTATCTCGTGACCATTTTGAAGATATGAACTGGTTTTGGAAACTAACACTTACTCCAGGTGCTGCTATAAAAATAAATTTTCAGGGCACTTATCAACAGAATCTTTCAAGCACAACATATAATACACCTCAAGTATCAGTTGCATCTACAGAACAAGCAATCTATAGCATGCAATATCCACTAACTAAATACTATCAGGCAATGAGATCAGTAGCAGATAGATATAGAAATCAGTTTGCTGTAAACATAACTCATGCTTTTTCTGAGAATTCATTTTACGATTTTAAAGCATCATATTTGCTTCGTAGATCATTTGTAAATCATGGGCCTGATAGAAATAGTGAAATTAAGTTTCAGGTTGGGGAATTTGGTTTTGATGAACAGCCAAATGGTTGGACTCCCGTTAATTATGGAGGTGATTTTGGTGGTAGGGAAAGTGAATTTGGCATAACAACCTCAGGATATTCATTTATTTTTGGGGGACATGGAAAAGAAAGAGACTACTCGCGCGAAATTTTAATTAATACAAGATTTGATTTAGTTAGTCAACTTAATAATTATCATCAAATAAAAACTGGGTTTGAATTTAACTATGATGATATGGACATGGATCATGGACTCGTTCAATATTCACCCCCATTAATAAAGCATGATAAATTTAGACAAATTCCAATAAAAGCTGCATTCTATGCTCAGGATAAAATTGAATTTAGCGGAATGGTTGCTAATCTTGGCATTAGACTTGACTATACTGACAGGAGAGGAACATATTATACTGATTTGTTTTCTGAATATTACACTACTGATAGTTTGGACTATGTCTCAACAAAAAAAATAGATCCGTTTTTCTACGTTAGCCCAAGAATAGGTATATCACATCCAATAAGTACAAAAAGCAAGTTATTTTTTAACTATGGACATTTTTATGATGAACCAGGTGTACTTTACTTGTACAATAAAAGAGAAAGATATGGTGGATTCTATGACAGAATTGAAAATACTAATTTGAAACCTCAAAGAACAATTGCTTATGAATTAGGTTTTGAACAACAAATTGGTGATGAATACCTTTGCCACATTTCTGGATACTATAGAAACATTACTAATCAGATTAAGTGGGTTGATTATTATTCTGAGGCAGGTAATAAAATATCATCCTATTCAAATGGAAATTACGCAGATTCAAGAGGTTTGGAAGCTATTTTTGAAAAAAAATTGGGTGAGTTTTTAGTTGGTAATTTAAGCTTCGACTATTTGATCACTTCTTCTGGAGATTTTGGAGATGCGGTTATATATGAGGATGTATTAAAAACTCCAGTAATGAGCAGTAGCACTCAATATACGCCTGGCGCTTCATATTCATTTATTGCAAATCTAACATTTAAAACTCCTGTTGATTTTGGAAGAGATATTTTAGATATAGATTTGTTTGGTGATTTAAATTTGAATTTTACTTATGAATATAGAAGTGGAAGAACATTTACTTACAATCCCCAAAATCTACCTGGAGTTAACAATAATATGAGATGGAGACCTCATCAAAATACAAATATGAGGTTATCTAAAGGTCTAAATATAAGTGGAGTTTATTTTCAAATTTATTTAGATATATATAATTTATTTAATGTTAAAGAACTAAATAGTAATCTAAGATCATTATTACTTCCTTACTTAAAATTATATAATGAATATTTAGAGTCGTTAGAACTTCCTGAAGAAGGTGGAAATGATCAGCCAGGAGATTATAAAGCAGATCATATAAAGCTACCTAATCCCGGAGATTTCCCAACTCAGTTGCTCTTTAATGCACCTAGAGATATCTATTTTGGGATAAAGATTAATTTTTAATTTGGAGCTTAAATGAAATTTAATTTGTTAAAGAAGGTAACGCTTTTAATGTTAGTACTCCAATTACCTATGTTGGCTCAAATAAAATTTGAACATCATATCAATCGATTAGCTTTAGAAGTAAGTGAAAATGGTGCCTCTCTATATAGAAATAATACGATTTTGTATCCAACATGGCCTTTTGATTCACGATATTTTAATTTTTCAGCAAGAAAAATGTACATTGAATCGTGGGGTGTTTGGCTTGGAGCTAAAAATTTTACTGGCGTAAGTGATACTACTGCAAAGGATGCCTTTGTTGCTTGTGGAAATTTTTATATAAATACAAATGACATTGTTCCACTAAGTCTGAGCAAAAGAATTAGATACCCTTATCCAAAAGTAAGAGTAGATGATGGTAGTGGAAAAATAAAAGAAGAAAGTTTTGATGCTGCGGATTTAGTCACCTCACTTATTTGTGATGAACAGATTGAAAGTGTTTGGACAACTTCATTAGGAATTACCATTCAATTAAAAACTTATGCATATGCAGTTGAAGGACATAAAAATTATATTATTTATGATTATAAATTCATAAATACGGGTAATATTGATAAGGATGTAGGCACAAGAGAATTATCAAATCAGCTTAGTGATGTTTGGTTTGGTATTTCATTTTCAACTGATATAAAACCAAGATTTGGCGGAACTGAGCTTGATGATAATTATGAGTATTATGGCTCTACTTATGATGATTATGTTAAAGGTGATCAAACAGCTGATTCAGCAAGAGTGTTAATTGCATGGGACGGAGAACACGTTGATACGGAAAACTTTGATCCAGATCCAATAACAAAAGAAGCTAGAGTCCCAGGATATTATGGTTTGGGAATATTACATGTAGATAAACAAGCAATTGATGATTTAGAATATGGATCTTCTGACGATCCTGCACAACCAGTAAATGTTGATGACGATGCAGGTACAGAGTCAAGTGTAAGTACTCAGATTCAAAAATTATCTCAAGGAGGTAATGAAAACTTTTCTGGTTATGGTGCAGGTAATTTTTTAGTAAGTGTTGGACCTTATAATATACCAATAAATGAAGATGTTCGTGTGGTATTGGTTCAAATTATAGATGGTATATCTAGAGAAAAAGCTGAAGATCTTGGATTAAAATTATTGAACGGTGACATAACAAAAGAACAATATGATGCAGAAGTAAGAACGGGAAGGGATTCATTATTTAGCTCACTTCATGCAGCTCAAGTTGCTTACAAAAGAAAGTTTAATATTCCTGATCCCTTACCCTCTCCAGATTCAATAACTGTATCAACCTGTATTGGTAATATTAAAATTGAATGGTCAAATAGTGCTGAAACTGCTATTGATCCTGACTCAAAAACAGCAGATTTTGCTGGATATAGAGTTTATAGAGCAGCTATTTCACCAGATAATAGATGGGAAAAAATCTATGAAGTTGGAGGGAATAGTGGTAATCAAATAGTTCATTCTTATATTGATACAAATGTAATAATGGGATTTGATTATTATTATGCAGTTACTGCCTTTGATGACGGAGTAAATAACTATCTGAATCCAGGACAATCTTTAGAAAGTTCCAAACAAGCATCAACGGCTTATGTGGGAACATCAGCGGCTATGAAACCTCAAATTACTCATGAAGCTTTTAAGAATAATATTAGAGTTGTACCAAATCCGTATAATAAACGTTCTGCAAATTATGGTGATCCTAATAATCCTAGTGATACGGAAAATAATAAATTATTATTTGTTGGATTACCAGGTCATTGTACTATTAGAATATATACAGTATCGGGTGATTTGGTTAAAACAATTCATCATGAAAGTGGTTTAGGTTCTGAAGAATGGAACCAAGTTACTGACTCAAATCAATTTATTGTTAGCGGACTATATATTGCACATATAGAATCCGATTTAGGAGATGAAATAATAAAATTTGTGGTGATACGATGACAAAACAAAATATCTTTAAGATCACATTAATAGTTGTATTTATTTCAAACTATTTATTGTTAGGCCAAGATAATTTTAATAAAGTCGGTCAAAGTGGAATGCAGTACTTAAAAATTGGTGTAGGTGCAGAAATGGTTGGTCGCGGCGAAGCTGGTATATCGGATGTGAAAGGTGTTAATGCTATGTTTTGGAATCCGGCAGGATTGGCAGATTTAGAGGGTAATGAATTTCTATTTAGTCATAATGCATGGATAGCAGATATATCTATGAATGCAGTTGGAGTAGGAATGAACTTTGATGATTGGGGAACATTTGGTATAAATATGTTATGGATGGATTATGGTAAATTATATAAAACATCAGTAGCCACTACTATTGAAGAATCTGCTCAGTATGGTTATGTGGACGAAGGTACTTTTTCACCATCTGATCTTGCAATTGGTCTTACATATTCAAGAAAAGTTTCTTCTCAATTTTCATTTGGTGGTCAAGTAAGATATTTATACGAAAATTATGGAAGCAATAGAACAATAAATATTTCAGGAAAAGAAACTACAACTAATAATACAATGTCTGCTTTTTGTTTTGATTTTGGTACTAAATATTATCCCGGATATGAAAGTTTAGCATTCTCAATGACAATCCAAAATTTTTCAACAGATTTAAAATATCAACAGGAGGCATTTAGTACACCACTGACTTTTAAAATTGGTATCTCGATGAATATGCTAGATTTTCTTGGAGATAAATCGAGTAGTTCATTATTGTTAGCTATTGATGCAGTTCATCCGAGAGATTATTCTGAAAGAATAAACGTTGGATTAGAGTACAATTATCTCGGGATATTTAAATTACGTAGCGGATATAGAATCAATTATGATGAAGGAAATTTTACAGCTGGAGCTGGCTTAAGGTATACTTTATCTAACTCACTTGGTATAAAATTAGACGTAAGTTATATTTTTATGTCATCAGGCAGATTCTCTTGGCCATTGCAATTAACCGCAGGACTGATAATGTTTTAGGTTAAATAAAATTGTAATTTAAAACTATTAAGTATTAAAAAATTAAATAAGTGTGAGAGTAATTGAATGAATAATAACAAACAAAGTACAATAAAAGGTCAAACTTTATTACGACAAAGAAATGTTTTACTTGTGCTGAACACAATTAATAGTTCTGGTCCTATATCTAAAAGAGAAATAGTCTACTTAACAGGCTTAAGTTTTGCAAAAGTTAATTCAATAATAATTTTCTTGAATAACCTAAATCTTATACTTGAGGTAGGAAAAGAAAAATCGAGTGGTGGTCGTCCTTCTTCTATTTTTGAATTTAATTCAAACTTTAGATACACAATAGGATGTCAATTATCACATACTCAAATTCATACCATTGTTAGCAATCTCAAAGGAGAAATCCTTTTTAATGATATTAAACCATTTGATAAATCAACGGGGAAAGAATTTGTTATAGATTTGATGATTGATTCCATTGATAATTTGATAAATTTATCAGGAATTCCACATGATAAATTTATAGGAATAGGTGTAGCCATTGCCGGTTTGTTTAATCCTAAAGATGAAACTACACTACCTTTTCCTCATTTAGTAAGTTGGGGAAATGTATCGTTTAAAAGTATTCTCTACAATAAATTTAAACTCCCTTGCTATGTAAACAATATAGCTAACGCTGCTGCTTTGGCAGAAAGAAATTATGGATTGGGGAAAGGCATTGAAAATGTTCTTTATTTGAACATAGGTAGTGGACTTGGAATGGGAATTATTTTCAACGGTAAATTATACGAAGGTGTCTCTGGAACAGCTGGTGAGTTTGGACATATAACTGTTGATGAAAATGGTCCAATATGCGCATGTGGCAATGTTGGATGTCTGGAAGCTATTGCAAGTACAAAAGCTGTAATAAACGATGCAAAGGACAGATTAAAACAGGGTGTCTTGTCTGTACTTTCAAATATGGTTAAAGACAATATAAACGATCTCGATTTTAAAATGATTTGTGCAGCTGCAATTCAAAGCGATAAACTTGCTTTTAGTGTTATTGATAAAATGGGACAAAATCTTGGAGAAGGAATTGTAACACTAATAAATCTTTTAAATCCAGAAAGAATAATTCTTGGTGGAAAAATTGTAGATGCTAAAAATCTAATAATTATTCCAATAATGAATATAGTTCAAAAAAGAGCTTTAGAAATTCCAAGAAGAAATACAGAAATAGTATTCTCCAACATGGGCAGTAATGCTGGAACTGTAGGGTCTACTATTCCTATTATTGAAAGATTCTTTGAAAATGAAGTAAACAAATTGATCGAATAAAAAGTGATTTATCATTATGGATAATAAATTAATATGAAAACTATTCGAATTGGTGTTATTGGTGCTGGAAGATTTGGAATATATCACTTACATGCTTTTAGGCAAATGGAAAGCAAAAGTGCAATCCAACTTGCAGCTATATCAGAATTAGATCCGGTAAAAAGAAAATTATTAGAGTTAGAATTCAATATTCCTATATACTCAGATTACAAAGAAATGATTGAAAAAGAAGATTTAACTGCAGTTTCAATAGCAACACAGGATCATCTTCATAAGGATGTTGCAATATTAGCGCTTTCAAAAGGTCTTCACTTATTTGTGGAAAAACCTCTTGATGTTTCTTCAGAAGGGGCTAGAGAAATATCTGACCTTGCCAAAAATAATAATTTGCTACTACAAGTGGATTTTCATAAAAGATATGATCCATACCATATAGAGATAAAACAATTAATAGAACAAAATAAATTTGGAAATTTTTTATATGGTTATTGCCACATGGAAGATAAAATTATTGTTCCACGCGATTGGTTTAAGGATTGGGTTTCGCATAGTTCACCTATTTGGTTTCTGGGCTGCCATTTTATTGATCTTATGATTTGGCTGATGGGAAGTAAGCCAGTTAGTGTATATGCAAAAGGACAAAAAATAAAATTAAAGGGACTTGGCATAGATACTTTTGATGCCATACAAAGTATGATTACGTTTGAAAATAATGCAGTAATAACATTTGATAATTCTTGGATACTTCCGGAGCAATTTTCATCAATTGTTAACCAAGGATTTAGACTAATCGGTACAGAAGGTATTATTGAAGCCGATTCTGAGAATCGTGGAACACTATCTTGTTTCTCCTCGGAAAATGGTGTTAGAAATCATAATTCAGGCTTTATGTATACCATTAAAGAATCAAGTGGTAATGAAAAATATGTTGGATATGGAATTGATAGTATTCAGCATTTTGCAAAAAATCTTTGTTCCCTTAATAATGGTGAAACACTTGAATCACTTAATGGAACATATCCTTCTGGGAGAGATGGTTATGAAGTATCAAAAGTAAGCGAGGCAATCCATATCAGCATTAATAGCGGTAAAGAAATTGTACTTTAATAAATATATTTGGGATAACGTAACTATGAGAAAATCAATACTATTTTTACTTTTTGCAGTTTTTAGTATTTCTAACTCAATTAATGCAAATTTACCATTGGCTAATGAGCCATTAATAGTATTTCATTTTGATTTTAACTCCGTTTCACTAAATGAAAATTATGTACGATTATGGCTAAAAAAAGCTGCAGCTATGGGTTACAATTCTGTTCTATGGGAAATTGAAAACGAAGTACAATGGGATATTTGTCCAGAATGTTCAAGCCCAGATGCATTTTCGAAAGAAACATTTAGAAGTATTTTAAACTACTCTAGAGAATTAGGATTAGAACCTATACCTCTTTTGCAAACTATAGGTCATGCCGAATATGTTTTGGAAAATGAAAATAATAAATCGTTTCGTGAGGATTCTACAAGGTACGATTGTTATTGCACAACAAATCCACAAGTAAGAATATTTCTTAAAAATTGGATTGATGAATATTTAGAATTATTTGGAGACATTAAATATTTCCATTTAGGTGGTGATGAAGCATATGCCTTTGCTAGTTGCAGCAAGTGTAAGCAACAAGTAAGCAAAACTAGTGAAAATAGTTTATATGTTGAACACATAGCGGATATTTCGCAGAATCTATTGAAGAAAGGAATTCGCCCTGGTATTTGGAGCGATATGATCTTGAAATATCCAAATGAAATTGGACAGTTAAACAAAGAGTTTGTGATTTGGGATTGGAATTATTGGGATGGAGATGAAATTCCTGAGCGTGTAATGGTTTGGAGCAAAGGCGGAAGATTAAGTAAAAGTGAAATATCTGATTCTATTCTATCTGATTTTCCCGAAATAATTAACAATGCAGGAGAGTTAAATCCTTTTTACACTTGCGATGTTTTAAAAAGATTAAAGTACGACGTAATACTTTGCAGTTCATCCCGTTCTTATGGGGATGGCGTGTTTGCTGGAAGAAATGAATTACATGTAAGTAATATAATAGGAGCTGCAAAAAAGACAGTAAATCTTGGTCTACTAGGTAATTGTGTTACAAGCTGGGCAGTTAGAATACATAATAATGAAATACAGGAACCTTGGTTTTTTCTTGCTCCGCTAACAATGAAAAATTACTCTCTTTCTAAAAAGGAACTACTAGGAAAAACATCACAAGAACTCTTTGGTGTTAATGGTTGTGATTTTTTTGAGCATGCAAATAAAATTGGTTATTCATTTACATTTGCTAATGAAAAATCGACAGGAATAATGTGGACAGGTATGAAAGATTCCAAACCAGCCCCAGAAAATTATATTCAAGAATTAATCAATAAAATGAAGTCTGGAAATAGATGGAACGGAACGGTTGATGAAATAAAAAACTCTACAGGAATTATAAGTGCAGGAATCACAGATTTGAATAAGTTTATTCCAACTACTAAAAAAGGAATTGAAGTATTCTATTCATGGAAAAGAGCAGGATATTTTCAATATTGGCAATCAATTATTGCTAATGAAATTGTAAATATATCCGAAAGGAAACCTGGAATAAATACTTCAGAAATGGTTAAGCTTATAGAAAATATTAAAGAAGAATATAAAAATTGGGCTGAAAATTGGATGACTCCAACTTCAGCTGAACAAAATGCAGGTCTTATCTACGATGCAGTTCAAAATTTATTTAAACAAAATTTAATTGACTAAAAGAATTTCATTGTAAGTAAAATATTATAAAAACATTTTACAATAGTTAAGAGAATCGGAAAAATATGTAAAAAAGTATTTTACTCAATTTATAGTAGGAATATTTATGCGGTTAGAAACGGCTGATTATTTAGTAATTATAGTTTATACAATACTTATGGCTATTCTTGGATTTGTAGCAAAAAGAAAAGTTAAGAACATGCAAGACTATTTTGCAGGAGGGAAAGCAGTACCTTGGTGGATGGCTGCAATTTCACATCATATGTCAGGCTACAGTGCCTTTGCATTTGTAGGTCATGCTTCAGTTGCTTACATGAGTGGTTTTTCAATTTGGACATTTTTTGCCGTGCCAATATTTGTTGCAATGATTCTTGGTTCACAGTTATGGGCTCCTAAATGGGTTAAATTAAATGTAATAACTCCAATAGAATACCTTGAGACAAGATTTAATCTTAAAACTCGCCAAGTATTTGCTTGGAGCGGGATAAGTATAAAATTTATTGATGAAGGTGTTAAGCTTTATTCCCTGGCAGTAATAGTACATGTAGTTTCCGGATTCCCTCTTGAAGCCACAATAATTGCGTGCGGTTTTGTAACAATGTTCTACATAATGTTTGGTGGACTTTGGGCTACAATGTTAACAGATTTTGCACAGTTTATTGTTCAGTTTGTTACATCATTTATCCTTGTATATCTCGTTTTACAAGCTGTTGGTGGATGGACCAATATGTGGGAAAGTTTACCTCCTGGTCATTCTTCACTTTTTAGCGATGCAATTTCACCATGGTTCGTTCTTGTCTATCTGTTTGTGATTATACTGAGTTATAATGGTGGAACGTGGGGTTTGGCTCAGCGTTTTTATTCAATTGGAAAACCTAGAGATGCAAAAAAAGCAGCTATACTTTCAGCGTGCTTATATTTAATCTATCCAATTGCTATTTATATTCCCATTTGGTCAGCAAGATTAGTAATAGGTGAAATAGAAAATCCAGAGCATGCATATGTGTTAGTAGCCGAAAAATTTTTAAGTCAAGTATCGCCAGGCATGTTGGGTCTTTTTATCAGTTCAATATTTGCAGCAACAATGTCGATGATTAGCTCAGATCTCAACTCTTTAGCCGCAGTTTTTACTAAAGATATTTATCAGCGTTCCATAAATGGAAATGCATCAGAAAAAAAGCTTATTGGTATTGGTATGATATCTACAATTGTCTTTGGATTACTCACAATAGTTTCTGCACTAATAACAATTCAAATGCAGGGTGCTTTTAATACAATGGTGGAATGGTATGCCGCCATTCTTGGACCTATTTCAATTCCATTATTATTCGGAATGATATTTAGAAAACCAACGTGGCGTGGTGCAATATACTCATGGGCTGCTGGTTTTATAACCTTTATTATTTGTAAATACGGTGTACCATTGATAATTGGCCAAGCTACTACTTTTGCATTCTACACAGGTATGGAATTATTGGTTTCTTTCTCTGTATTCTATTTTGAAGGAATGATAAACAAACAAACCCCAGAAGAAGAAACGCGAGTCAATGAACTATTTCAAAAAATTAAATAAAGCAGATAAATGAAAATACAAATTATAGATGGTAATGTACTACTTCCAACTGGATTAAAAAAGGTTTCAATTGAACTTGAAAACGGACTAATAACCAGGATTGGAAATAGAATAAAGGAAGATCCATTAGCAGTTAAAATATCTGCTGCAGGAAAATATGTTTTACCTGGTTTTATTGATTTACACACCAACGGAATAGCTGGTTTTGACCTCACTAATGGATTATTTAATTTAGAAAAAAGTACTTTTATTAGTCAGGAAGACGATTATTTAAAAGGGTTAGATAATGCATTAAAACAATTCTCTAAGCAAGGAACTACTTTAGTAGGATTTACTACGCTTGAAGCTCCAATAAATAAGATGAAAAGAATTTTTCAACTTATTGCAAAGTATAAAAACGAAAGCCCTAGTATTTACAAAGAGCTTTTCCATGGTATTTATCTAGAAGGCACTTTCATGAAGGACAAAAGATTTCGTGGGGCGCATAATCCAAAATATTTTTTTAAGCCTTCAATTCAATTGTTTAAAGAACTCCAAGAAGCTGCAAATGGAAATATTAAGATAGTTAATGTTGTACCTGAATGGGGAGATGCTGCGTTAGAATTAATAGAATACTTAGCAACCAAAAATATTGTGTGTGCTGCTGGGCATACAAGTGCGACAGGTAATCAATACCGTGCTGCAATTTCAAAGGGGCTTACACTCGCCATCCATGTTCTTAATGGACCGTCATCTTCATCATATAAACCATTTGATGGTGGTGGTTCTCTTGAATCTTTCCTACAATCTGATGATATGTTTGTGGAGATTATCACAGATGGTTATCATGTGGATAAGTCTTATGTTCTTGATCTTATTAAAAAGAAAGGAACGGAAAAATGTGTAGCTATTACAGATAGTATGTTTGTTACAAAAATGAAAAAAGTTAAAGAATTTCAAATATCTGGTGTAAAAGGAAAGGTTAGTGAAAATGGTGAATACATTCAAATAGCGGGCAGGGAAAATGATAATGCCCTTTTCGGGAGCGTCCTTACTATGGATAAAGCTTTCGAAAATCTTTTAAATTGGTTTACGAGCTCTGTTAAAAGTGTTTGGAGTGATAATCATGAATCCCTTTCCTTAAATGATGCAATAGTAAATGCTTCCAAAATGTGTTCTGCTAATCCAGCTAAAATACTTGGAATTTATTTTCTACAAAATGGAGAAGTGAAAAAAGAGGATAATAATATTACTGGCAGTATAGAGCTTCATAAAAGCGGAGATATAGTAATTGCAGATATCTCAGAGCATAATAAAAAATATAAGATAAAAATTGAGAAAACGCTCGTTAAAGGTAATCTAATAGATTAGTGAGGAAATGTTGAATAAAATTTTAATAAATATTTTTATAGTTTGTTCTTTCTTAATTATAACATGTGAGGGATATAGCCAAAATTCAAGAGCAATGTGGATTTGGAATCGCCAAAATCAAATTTATAGTATGATTATTGATTACAGTAGTTACAGGGACAATTTGTTTGAATTTTGTAGTGCGCCTCATGGCGATCCCGACCATCGGATTAGTGTTTTATTTTTAGATTGTAAAAGTGGAGTATATGATAACCAAGATAAACTTAGAAATTTTATTTCCGAAGCCTCAGATAGTGGAATTACAATTGAATATCTAGATGGAGATCCAACATGGGCAACTTACAATCGGGAAACAGGATTTGAGAGAATACAAAAAGCGATTGAGTTTAATGCTGCAACACTTATAGATAAGGAAAAAATTAAAGGGATACAATTTGATGTTGAGCCTTACTTATTAAAAGAATCTAGAGGATACATGCCACCATATTATGATGTTGAAAGAATGGTGGTTTGGAATCTGTTTGTAACATTTGTAGATAGTTGTCAAAAAATAATAGATAGTGCTAAAACGGATTTATATTTTGGAATAGCAATACCAAGGTGGTATGAAAATCATGTTGGTGAAGAAGAACTAAAGAGACTCCAAGAAAAGGTTGATTATGTTGCAATTATGGACTACAATGAAAACTCTGATGTTATTATCAGAGATGCAGAAAATGAAATAAACAATGCGAACGAGTTATCTAAAAAAGTATGGATTGGAGTTGAAACCAAAGAAGTAACCCCTGAAACAGTTTCTTTTTTTGAGGAAGGTGTTACATTTATGGAATCTCAATTGGATAGTGTTCTAAATGTTTATGGAAATAATCCTGACTTCCTTGGAATTGCAATACATTCTTATACTTATTATAAGTCATTGTTTGTTGATCCAGTTAGTGTTGATGAAATTAATTATGAAATTAAAAATGGATTTATTTTAGAACAAAATTATCCTAACCCTTTTAATCCCTCAACAAAAATAAAATTTTATTTGGATAAAGCTGGTTATACTTCACTAAACATATATAATATTCTTGGTGAACAAATAAAATCATTATTAGATAAAAATATTGATGCAGGCTGGCATGAATTAACTTTTAACAGTAGTAAGTTTTCATCTGGAATTTACATATATGAACTAATTTCAAATAATTATAAATCTCGAAAAAAAATGGTTTTAACTAAATAGTATGGATAACAAGATAAACAAACCAAAATCTGGTCAAAGATTAGCATCAATTGATGCCTATAGAGGCGCAACTATAGCTGGAATGATTATGGTCATTAATCCAGGAAGTTGGAAATATATATACCCAGCTTTTCGTCATGCAAATTGGAATGGATGCACATTAGCCGATCTAGTATTTCCATTCTTTCTATTCATAGTAGGAGTTTCTATTACATATGCATTTTCGAACAGTTTAAATAAAGGTATAACAAAGAAATTGCTGTATTCAAAAATAATTAAACGTTCTATTATTTTATTTATAATAGGTTTATTCCTTAATAGTTTTCCAAATTTTGACCTTGCAAATATTCGCATAATGGGAGTTCTTCAAAGAATTGCTTTGTGCTATTTAATTGTTTCATTTCTTTTTTTGAATTCAAATTACTATGTTCAAATAATTGTGTCAATATCATTGTTGTTTATTTATTGGGCTTTAATGGAATGGGTTCCACTTCCAGAATTAGGTTTAAGCGCTTACGAAAAGGGAACAAATGTTGCCGCTTATTTTGATCGCCTTATTTTAAGTGGGCACATGGGATATTATGAAAAAATTGGGGAGCCAGAAGGATTTATTAGTATGTTACCCGCAATATCAACAACTCTTTTCGGTGTATTAACTGGACATTTTTTAAAATCGAAAAAGGAACCATTAATTATTAGTTCTGCTTTGTTCATTACCGGGGTACTTGGAGTTTTTGGTGGAATGATTTGGGCACAATGGCTTCCAATTAATAAAAATTTGTGGACAAGTTCATATTCTGTTTTAACTGCAGGCTTTGCATTAATAGTTTTTAGTTTATTTTACTTTTTTATTGATGTGCTTGATTATCGAAAGTGGGCTAAACCATTTATTGTTTTTGGCATGAATGCAATTACAGTATATGTTTTGTCAATAATTTTTGCAAGACTAATTGTAATGATAAAATTTACCACAGAAAGCGGTGTTAGCTATCATGTTCGATCTTGGTTTTATGATAATATTCTAGCTGTAGTATTGGGTAATTATAATGCTTCATTAATTTATGCTTTTTTATATAGTCTTTTTTGGTGTGGTATAATGTGGATTTTTTATAATAAAAAAATATTTATTAAAATATAAAATGAATAGTAATTTGAATAGGAATCTGACAGATATGCAAGGTAATTCAAAATCTAAAATATTTAAAATTGAGAAATTAGACGTTGAAATTTCTTCTACTCGCCAAATTAATGGTCTTGCAGCAGCAAATGATGTTGCCAAAATTATGCACAAAATAATTGCAGAAAAAAATGAATTAAGAATGATTTTTGCCGCAGCACCTTCCCAAAACGAACTACTTAGTGAGCTTATTAAAGTTGAAAATATAGATTGGACAAAAGTTTCTGCTTTCCATATGGATGAATATGTAGGGTTAAAATTGGATGCCCCTCAATCTTTTGGACAGTTTCTAAAAGAAAGGATATTTAATAAAGTTCCGTTTGGAAAAGTTAATTATATAAAAACTGATGAAATTAATTTAGCTGATGCTTGTGAAAATTATTCAAAGCTATTACAAGAAAAACCAATTGATATTGTTTGCATGGGAATTGGTGAAAATGGACATATTGCTTTTAATGATCCTCCATTTGCAAAATTTGATGACCAAGTATGGGTAAAAGCTGTTCTATTGGATAATGTGTCAAGACAGCAACAAGTTAATGATGGATGTTTTCCTCAATTGGAAGATGTTCCCAAAGAAGCTATAACTTTAACAATACCTGCACTTCTTTCAGCGAAATATTTGTTTGTTGTTGTGCCTGGTAAGTCAAAAGCTAAAGCTGTTAAAGCAGCCTTATTTGGACCAATTGAAGAAGACTGTCCTGCATCAATTTTAAGAAATCATAATAATGCCAAGCTATATTTAGATAAAGATTCTGCTGCTAATATTTAAAAAGAAAACAGTAAACAATTTTGTAATCACACTAAAGGAAAACTATGAGAATAAATGGATTTTCGAAATTAAAAATTATGATAGTGGCTTTATTTATGAGCATAAATTTATTAGCTCAAACAAATTTCAAGAATTTAAACTTAATGCCTGTTCCAGAGGAAATGACTGTTGTCTCTGAAAAGTTTTTGCTAAATCAATCTTTTACTATATCAATTAATATTGATGATGCAAGATTATATAAGGCAGCTAAAAGAACTCTGGATAATTTAGCCAAAAGAACGGGATTATTAATTAAAGATCAATTTCCTATAATTTCTAAATCCTCAAAAGACAATTCAATGTTAATTAATGTTGATAAAGCAGTTGAATTAGAATTAGGAATAGATGAATCATATGATTTAATTGTTGATGAAACCTCAGTAAGATTAAATGCTGCAACTACTTTTGGTGCTATTCATGGTCTTGAAACTTTAGAGCAATTATTGAATTCGGATGAAACGAGTTATTATATACAAGGAGTTCAAATTAAAGATAAACCTCGTTTTCCATGGCGTGGTTTATTGATAGATGTTTCTCGTCATTTTATGCCCATTGAAGTAATTAAAAGAAACCTTGATGCGATGGCTGCCGTAAAAATGAACGTACTTCATTGGCATTTAACAGATGACCATGGTTTTAGAATAGAATGTAAATCATTACCAAAGCTGCATGAATTGGGCTCAGATGGTTTATACTATACCCATGAACAAATTTTAGACATTGTTGATTATGCTGCGGACAGAGGAATAAGAGTAGTTCCAGAGTTTGATCTACCTGGACATGCAACAAGCTGGTTAGTTGGATATCCTGAATTTGCAAGTGCACCTGGCCCTTATTCAATTGAAAGAAATTGGGGTATTTTTAATCCAACTTTTGATCCTACTAATAAAGAAACTTATGAATTCCTTACTGTTTTCTTCAAAGAGATGAGCACTCTTTTTCCCGATAAATATTGGCATATTGGCGGTGATGAAAATAATGGAAAACAGTGGGACACAAATTCCAAAATTCAGGAGTTTATGGTTCAAAATAAATTTAAAAACAACCACGCACTTCAAAACTATTTTAACATAGAAGTTGAGAAAATTTTGTCAAATTTAGACAAAACAATGATTGGTTGGTATACAGATGAGATGCCAGAACTTTCAAAGGATTATATAATCCAGGCTTGGAAGGGAAGAGCATCATTGTACCAAACTTCACGTAATGGTTTTAGAAGTTTGTTATCACACGGATTTTATATCGACCTTGTTCAGCCAACGGATTATCATTATTTGAATGATCCTATACCACCTGATTCAATTTTAGATGATTCAGTAAAAGAGAAAATATTAGGTGGTGAAGCCACAATGTGGGCTGAATTTGTTGGACCAGAAACTATAGATTCAAGAATTTGGCCTCGCACAGCTGCTATTGCAGAACGTTTATGGTCACCCAGTGATGTAAATGATGTTCAAGATATGTACAGACGACTCAAAATCGTTAGTCTACAATTAGAGAATCTAGGTTTAACTCATATAAAGAATTATGAAATGATGTTGCGCCGGCTAACCAATAATTTTAATGTTGAAGTATTAAAGAATTTTGTTGATGTTATTAAACCTCTTTATACTTATTCGCGCGATCACCCACATGTTTTTAAATCATATTATCCTTTAACAAGAGTTGTTGATGTTGCAATTCCTGATCCAAAAGTAGCCAGAGAGTTTAATCAATTAGTTGATAGTTACTTAGATGATGCAGAAAAAGATGAAGACAAAACTGTAGTTATAAAAAAATGGTTGAAATTATGGAAAAATAACCACGATAATTTGGTTAATATTATAAAAGTAAGACCAGTTCTTAAAGAAATAGAAACGCTTTCAGAAGATTTATCAAAATGTGCATCCATAGGCTTGGAAGCTCTTGATTTCATCAGCAGCAATAGCAAAGCAAATGAAATATGGGTTACTGCTAGTTATGGAACATTAAAAATGGCTGAGATTCCAAAAGGTGAAACTGAACTTGCAATACTGAAATCTATTGAAAAGCTAATAAGTGTAGTACAATAAATTATTAAAGAATAATTACTAAACGGTTTTAAGGAATTTTATGATTCATCTTCAAATATTGGACATTGTAATTGTTGTTGTTTTTTTTCTAATTATTTTTGCAATAGCTGCATATTATTCAAAAAAAGCTGGTAAAGGTACTGATGAATTCTTTTTATCAGGAAGAAATATGCCCTGGTATATTGCTGGAACAGCTATGGTAGCTACCACATTTGCTGCGGATACTCCACTTGCAGTAACTGAACTTGTAGCAAAAAACGGTATTGCTGGAAATTGGTTATGGTGGAATTTAGCTATTGGTGGAATGCTAACAGTCTTCTTTTTTGCCAAGTTATGGCGACGTGCTGGAATAATGACAGATGTTGAATTGGTTGAGTTGAGATATTCAGGTAAAGCTGCAGCTTGGTTGCGAGGCTTCCGTGCACTTTATCTTGGTTTGTTTATGAATGCAATTGTAATGGGTTGGGTTCATAAAGCAATGGAAAAAATATTTAAAGTAACAATTCCAGATTTAGATCCATTTACTCTAGTTATAATAGCAGCTTTTATTATTGCAATTTATGCTTCCGCATCAGGATTACTCGGAACTGCAAGAACTGATAGTTTTCAGTTCGTGTTTGCAATGCTTGGCTGTATAATTCTCGCTATAATAGTTATTCAGTTACCCGAAATTGGGGGAATAGTTGCACTTAAAAGTAAATTAGATCCACAAGTTCTTGACTTTTTCCCTCGAATAGGTGATGTAACAGTTGGAGGAATTACAGGGGGTGCTATGGCAATTACTGTCGGAGCCTTTTTTGCACATATTGGGTTGCAGTGGTGGTCTAGCTGGTATCCAGGAGCTGATCCTGGCGGTGGTGGTTATATTGCTCAACGCATGATGTCTGCAAAAGATGAGAAACATAGTTTGTTTGCTACTCTTTGGTTTACAATTGCTCATTATGCTCTTCGTCCCTGGCCTTGGATATTAGTAGCTTTAGCAGCACTAGTAATTTTACCACGTGCAGAAAATACAGAAATAATTGAAAAAGAAAATCCAGCAATGTATAAAGTTGTTGTAGAAGCCTATAATAACAATAACGTTATGCAATCAGACAATCAAGTATATAAATCTACCGAGTTCAAGGAACTTTATGAAAAATATGAAAACACAGTTGACCCGGGAGTAATGTATCCAAAGTTAATGGTTCGTTATTTACCAAACGGATTGCTTGGATTGTTGATTGCTGTATTCCTAGCTGCATATATGTCAACAATAGCTTCTCAATTAAATTGGGGAACTTCGTATTTAATAAATGATTTTTACAGACGCTTTATCGTAAAAGCGGCAACCGAAAAGCATTACGTTCTTGTATCTAGAATAGGCATTATTGTGATGATTGTCTTTTCTCTTCTAGTCACAAAATATTTTTTAACTACTATTTCTGGAGCATGGGAATTTATTATTAATGCAAGCGCTGGAATGGGAGCTGTTTTAATATTACGATGGTATTGGTGGAGAATAAATGCCTGGTCAGAAATTTCTGCGATGATTGCACCTCTAATTATATATCCAATTGCCAAATTTGGTTTTGGAATGGAATCGCCAATAACACTTTATCCAATTGTTTTAGGTACTACCATTGTTTGGTTAGTTGTAACTTATTTAACAAAACCAGTTGATGAAGAAAAACTGATCGAATTTTATAAACGTACATACCCTGGTGGGCGAGGCTGGAAGAAAATTTCAAGCAAAATTAAAAATGTTAAGCAGAGTAGTGGTTTTGGAAGACTTTTTCTCAATTGGTTTTTAGGAATTATTCTTGTCTATTCCTTTCTATTTGGAATAGGTCATGTAATATTACACGAATATATAACAGGGTTTATAATATTAGCAATTGGATTAGTAGCAGCAATGATTATATACTTCGATTTTAACAAAAATGAGTTTACGGTAAAATAGGTTCATTACTTTTAGTAAAGAATTTTAAATGGAAATAAATTATTAATTATACTGAATTATATAGGAGAAGTAATGAAAAAAGTTTATAAACTTAAAATATTTGTAATATTAACCACATTTAGTTTGTTTGCATGCTCACAAATGATGAGTTCTAATGTTAAACTTGATGAAACACCTGCTAATGAAAAGGAATGGGGATTTCACCCATCGGAAGGTTCGATTTCAGATTTTAATCCTCCTTCATTTTCATGGAGACCACAAAAGGAAATTATTTCTTGGGAATTAGAATGTGAAAGTAATACTGAATCATTTAAATATGTGTACAATAATATTGATATGAATGTTCATTGCCCTTCAAAGATATTTCCAATAGGAGGTTATTCTTGGCGATATAGAGGAGTTGACTCTTCTGGCGGAAAAACTGATTGGAGTATTACGCGTAAGTTTAATATCAATAATAACGCTGTAAAAATGCCAATGCCTTCAAAAGAGGAATTAATTGCTAGAGTTCCTAAAACTCACCCTAGACTTTTTATGCGACCTGAGCAATTGGAAGATTTACGCAAGAAATCAAAAGGGGAATTTAAGTCTAAATATGATGACTTGGTTTCAAAATGCGAAGAATTACTTAAAAATCCACCACCTACAGAAGAACCCAAAAAATTTCCAGATTCTATGGTTAGATATGGATACGATTGGGTTATACAGTGGTGGGGAAATAGAGTTTATGTCATCAACGCACTAGATGCAGCAGCAACACTTGCATTTACTTATCAAATTGGTGGGAATAAAGATTATGCAAAACTAGCTAAGCAAATTTTAATTGATTGTGCAAAGTGGGATCCCAAAGGAGCCTCAGGCTATCGTTATAATGATGAAGCTGGTATGCCATATATGTATTATTTCTCAAGAGCCTATACTTTTTCTTATGATTTTCTTTCTGATGAAGAACGAAATATTTGCCGTAATGTAGCTCAAATAAGAGGCAAAGAAATGTATGAACATTTATATCCAAGACAATTGTGGGATTCTTATGTTAGTCATAATGCACGTGCATGGCATTTTTTAGGAGAAATGTCGATAGCGTTTTTAGGAGAGGTTGAAGGAGCGGAGGACTGGCTTTGGTTTGCTATGAATATTACTTTTAATGAATATCCAATTTGGGCAGATGATGATGGTGGCTGGCACGAAGGTTTCAGCTACTGGCATAGTTATCTTGGTCGTTTCAAGAATTGGTCTTTTGCAATACGCTCAGCAATGGATATAAACGTTTATGCAAAACCATATTTTGCAAACACAGCAGGGTATTATGCAATGTATATGATGCCACCTGGAAGAGATGCTGCTGAGTTTGGTGATGCATCTGTTAGGGTGAAGGAAACAAATATTGTCCCATTGTTTGGTGAAGGAACATTCCTTCGTTCACAAGCTGTTAATGCCGTGCCTCTTATGAGTCGCCTAGCAGCAGAATCTGGAAATGGATATTGGCAGTGGTATGTTAACCAAATGGGAGGTTCAGTTGAAGAAACTGGTTATTTGGGTTATCTACAACCATTACCCCCAAAACCAAAACCAATTGTACCAACTGATATACCTACTTCGCGTTTATTTGAAGGCATTGGTATAGCTGCACTTAATTCAAATTTAATAAATGCTAAGGATGATGTACAAATTCTTTTTAAATCTAGCCAAATGGGTACACAATCTCATGGAATTGAATCTAATAATACTTTTGCGTTATGGGCATATGGTGAGCGAATGCTAATCAGAACCGGGCATTATTATATGTATGGAGCACCTCATCATGCAGACTGGGTTTGGGAAACAAAATCTCAGAACAATATAACGGTTGATGGTAAGGGACAGTTAAAGCATTCGCCTTTTTCAAAAGGTAAAATTACTGCATTTAAAACAACACCGAAAATTGATTATGTTGTTGGGGAAGCTGGCGAAGCTTATAGATTTGAGCAAGATAATGTTGAACAAAATTTATTAAATAGGTATACTCGTACCATTCTTTTTATAAAACCGGAATTAATGATTGTATTTGATAGGTTGGAAGCAAAAGAACCATCTACGTTCGAATATCGTTTGCATGCTCTTAATAAATTCGAGCTCGAAGATAAAGAAAATCTAATGGTTCAATCAGGCGATGTAGTTTGTGAAATTGACATGTTAACACCCATAAACTTAACAATTAGTCAAACTGACCAGTACGATCCAAATCCATGGGAACAAATAAAAAACCGTGATTGGCATTTTACTGCTGCTACCGGAACTAAAAGTAAAAATGCTGAATTTGTAACCCTTTACCGTCCACATAAAAAGGAACAAAGTGTTCCAAATAAAGCCGAACTCAATAGAGTAGAAGGTGGATATGTTTTAACAACAGAAGTTACAGAAGGCAAAATTGTAGCTCTTCTACCATTAACAGATTCAACCTCAATATCAGCTGAGGGATTAGAATCAAACGGTGAGGTAGTTATTCAACTTAGTGGGATAAACGGGGAAATTATTGAAACAGTTAAGGTTGAGAAAACATTATTTGATAAATAATGATAATGTAAATAACCGTTGTTTATTTGCTTTCAAATAGCAATAGTCACTTAATTTGAACAGAATTATAAATTATTTGTAGATAAGGAGAAAATATGTTAAAAAAGATGATAGTATTTTTGATTATAATACCAGCAATTTGTTTTTCATATAATGGAAACAAAAAGAATGAAACCAAGAACCCAAATGCTGATACTCTCAAAATTCATCCTATTGGGGATTCTATTACACGAGGAACAAGAGGTGATACTTATAGAAATTATTTAAAAACTATACTAAGGGATCATAATATTGAAGTAGATTTTGTAGGTCAGTGTTCTAATGCTGCTAATTCTGGTTCTGTATGGGCTGATTATCCTGATTTGTATAATCTTTTGGAAGGTGATATTGAACATGATGGCTATGGAGGGCTCAGAATAGACCAACTTACTGATATGACCTATAATACACGTGGTTATCCTCAAAAAACAATTGAACAATTGGTAATAGATAATCCTTCAGATATAATATTATTGATGATGGGAACGAATGATATAATAAGCCAATTCCAATTGGACAATGCTCCAGCAAGATTAGATACATTAATTAGGAAAATTCTTAATTCAACCTCTGGGCATTTAATTGTTTCAAACATTACCCCAACTCCACTCCCACTAGCAACTGAACGTATAAATACATTAAACTCATTTATCCCTGCTATAGTTGATTCATATAAAACTTTAGGAAAAAATATTTCTTTCATCGATATAAATTCTATGTTGGGTAATTCAGATATTTCTGACGATTCGTATCATCCTAATAGTCAAGGTTATGAAAATATTGCAAAGGGTTGGTATGAAGCGATTACACCATTAGTAAGTAGTATTGAGGAAAATACTATTGAAGGCAAAATTCCAGAAAAATATGAGTTAATGCAAAATTACCCAAATCCATTTAATCCAAGCACAATTATAAAATATGGGCTATCTGAGCAGAGTAATATTAAAATTGAGATATTTAATATGCTTGGACAAAGTGTAGCCAAATTAGTTGATACGGAAAAATCGGCTGGATATTACGAAACCACTTGGAATGCGGATAACTTACCTAGTGGAGTTTATCTTATAAGCAATAGAGCAGTTGGTTTAGATTCTAAGAATAACTTTATACAAGTAAAAAAAGCACTTCTGTTAAAGTAATTTATTGAATCGGCACTTATAAATAGTACTAGATTTCAGTAAAACTTATAGTTTCAAACAAATACTATATCTTCATAGTACCTCCTAGTTCTTAAGAGATGAGGGGTGTAATAATTCCCCTCTCGCTTAAGGAAATTTTAATTCGAAATTGATTTGTAGCGTCCTGAAATAGGTGGACTGAAAAAAGGAAAGAAAGTTAACCAAAACATCTGCTATTTGAAATGTTCCAATTGTAATCATATTAGCTGCAATAATTGGGATTCCTTACCACTCCTCCCTAGTATGTAAAAAAACGTAATTTTCAAATAACCTGAATCTTTTTCATTCAGTTAATATGTAACCTATCTCAGTAGAAAGTGCTTATTGTAATAATTATCAAACTAACTTAAACAGGATGAAACAGGGAATATGTAATTGACAGTTTCTTTTTTTAAGTTATTCTAAAAATAACTTGACTAAATAAAATTTGTTTATTAAGTTGCAAACGATTGCGGGAACGTTTGTGTAAATTAAATTTCTAAAAACTTATGAATCAGATTACAATAAAAGATTTAGCATTAAAATTAGGATTGTCTACTTCAACTATTTCAAGAGCTTTGAATGATCATCCAGATATTAATATTCAGACAAAGAAACTTGTTAATGATTTAGCTACAAAACTTGAGTACGAACCCAATTTTATGGCGCGAAACTTACAATCTAAAAATTCTCATCAGATTGGCATTATAGTTCCAGAAATTAAACACGATTTTTTTTCAAAGGCAATTAGTGGAATTGAAGAAGTTGCATACAAAAATGGATTTACTGTTGTTGTTTCTCAATCAAATGAAGATGTTGAGCGAGAAAAATTAAATGCAAATTCACTTTATCTTAATAGAATAGCTGGAATTATTGTTTCCTTATCGCAAACCACAAAAAATGTTGATCATTTTAAAACCTTGCTTAGCAAAGGTGTAAAAATAGTAATGTTTGATCGCGTTGCTGAGGGAATTGATACTTATAAAGTGGTAGTTGATGATTATCAAGCTAGTTATGATGCAGTTAAATATCTTATTGGTAAAGGTTTTAAAAGTATAATTCATCTTGCTGGACCCCAAACACTATTAAATTGTAAAAACCGTTATTTAGGATATAAAGCAGCCATTGAAGATTCCAATATTGAGTTTAAAGAAGAATTGGTTTTTTATGGTGGAATGCATGAAGATGACGGAAAAATGGATATTGAAAATTTAATTAACAATAAAATTCACTTTGATGCAATTTTTGCAGTAAATGACCCTGTTGCAATTGGTGCATCAGTTGTTTTGAAAAAGAATGGCTTAAGAGTACCAGAAGATGTTGCAATAATTGGGTTTTCTAATAATCCAATTACCGAATATGTGAGTCCTTCGATTACAACAATTGATCAACCAGCTTATGAAATGGGAAAAATGTCAGCCTCAATTTTAATTGCTTTAATACGAGGTGAAGAAATGCCCACAACATCAAAAAACACTAAGTTAGAAGCGAAATTGATTTTAAGAGAATCAGCATAAATAATTTTTTAGATAAAATTGCAAACGTTTGCGGAAAAAAGATATGAAAAATACACACAGAAGATATAACCCATTAACAGATGAGTGGATACTAGTTTCGCCAAATAGAACACAAAGACCTTGGCAAGGACAAAATGAAAAATCAACTAAAGAAGATAAACTTTCGTATGATCCCGATTGTTATTTGTGTCCTAATAACATAAGAGCAAATGGTGTACAAAACCCTGATTATAAAAGTACGCATGTATTTGTAAATGACTTTAGCTCTCTTGTAATGGGGGTTAAAAAGGAAAGTATAAACATTAATAACTTAATAATTGCAGAATCGGAAGAAGGAATTTGTAAGGTGGTTTGTTTTTCTCCTAAACACAATCTTACATTAACAGATTTATCCAACAATGAAATAAAAAATGTAATTACGACTTGGCAAAATGAATTTGATCAATTAGGTAGTTTAAAAGAGATAAATCATGTTCAAATATTTGAGAATAAAGGTTCTGTAATGGGTGCAAGCAATCCTCATCCACACGGACAAATTTGGGCACAGCATTCAATACCGATGGAACCATTAAAGGAGCAAAATAATCAGAAAAAATATTTTGATGCTCACAAAACTACTCTGTTAAATGATTATCTTAAACTTGAACTAGATAGAAATGAAAGAATAGTTTATGAAAATGAAAATTTTGCTGTTATTGTTCCATATTGGGCAGTTTGGCCCTTTGAAACAATGATTATTAGTAAAAAAGCATTTAAAAATATTTTAGAATTTAACGACTCAGTTAGTCTTGATTTTGCAGATGCTATTAAAACAATATCTACTAAATATGATAATGTGTTTAATATTTCTTTTCCATATTCTGCTGGAATTCATCAAGCACCGACTGATGGAAACCTGCATCCTGAGTGGCATTTCCATATGCACTTTTATCCACCTTTACTTCGCTCGGCAACAATTAAAAAATTTATGGTTGGATATGAAATGCTTGCCAATCCGCAAAGAGATATTACTGCTGAGCTAAGTACAGAAATTTTAAGAAAAGCATAACGAGTAAATGTATTGAAATTTGAATTTATCATAATGAAAAAAATGCAAAACAAAACATTTGAAAAACACACATTACGTTTTGTATTAATCATGTTATTTTTGAATTTTGTGCCACAAATTATTTTTGCGGAATTACCTGATACTCTTGCTATAATTGGTGATAAAATTATTACAGTTGACCAATATCTAAAACGCTTCAACGAAAAGAAAAATGAAACAGGAATTTCTGATAACCTAGAAATTCGAAAAAATTATTTGGCTAATCTAGTTAGTGACGAACTTCTAATCGCAAAAGCAAAAAAAAGTGGAATAGATAAAACAGAAGAATCTATTAATGAGTTAAAGCGTATTCAGCTTCAAGAATTATTAAATTCTTACTCAGAAAAATACGTATCGCCACAAGTAAAAGTGACAGAGGAAGATTTAAAAAGTCTTTATATAAATATGAATACTAAATTAGATGTCAGTCATTTATATGCTCCCTCAATTGAAAAAGCAAATTTGTTAAATAAATCTTTACAAGAAGGACATTCTTTTGAAGAATTAGCTTTGCAAAATTTTGATGACCCAGTTCTAAAAAATAACGGTGGTAGTTTAGGATTTATTACTATTGATGAAATGGATCCGGAATTTGAAAAGGTCGCTTATTCATTAAAAGTTGGTGAAATATCAAAACCAGTTAAGACGGTTAGAGGTTATAGCATAATAAAGTTAAACGGGATTAAAAAAAATCCACTAACTACTGAAACTGAGTATTTAAAAATCCACGATAAATTAAAAGCATTGGCACGAAAACGAGAATATGAAAATGTTACAAAAGCATTTACGAAAAATCATGCTGATAAATTACAAATTAAGTTTAATGATAGCATAATAGAAGATCTTTTTAATTCAACACAGGATAATCAAAATATTTTTGAAGTTGAAAAAGCATTAACTAGAAATGATTTAAATAAAATTATTGTTTCATCAAAACTAGGTAATTGGGATTTACGATTAATAGTAAATGAAATGAAATTAACTACTATTAAAATGAAGCAATGGATAAGAACAGAGGAAAATTTAAAGGATTTTATTTCAGGTTTGGTTACTCGTAAATATATCTGGATGGAAGCATTAAATGAAAAATTAGATACTTCAAATTCCTACAAGGTAAATGTAAATTATGGATTTGAAACATATTTGCTTGGTAAGATTGAGGAAAATACTAAAAGTAAAATCCAAATTTCATCAAATGAAATAGAAAAATATTATTCTGAAAACAAAAATTACTTTTTTATTGAACCCGAAATACGTTTAAGTTCAATCTTACTTGATAACCAGAAAAAAGCGGATAGCGTAAAAACTCTTTTGCAAAGTGGTGAATCTTTCAAAGAAATGGCAAAAAAATATTCTATGCAAGAGGAAACAGCAGTATTTGGAGGCGATCTAGGATATTTCAGAATAAAAGAGCTTGACGAATTAGGCAAAGAATTATTTGCACTAAATGTTGGTACTTGGGTTGGTCCGTATTTGAATGAAGGAAAATATTTGTTCCTTCAATGCACAGATATTAAAAAAGGAGAATACAAAACTCTTTCGGATTGTTCCCAAGAAATTGAAGAAAATATAAGTTCATTAAAATGGTTTACACTTAGAGAAAACTTTGTTAAGGAATTAAAAAAAGAATTTGAAGTAAAATTATTTGAAGAAAAACTAAAGAAAATTTGAAATTAATTAAATGATGCAATATGAAAGCTATAATAAAAATAATATCAGTAATACTAAGTTTTGTGTTTGTTAGTGGAGTTTTTGCTCAGGGTTCTGGAAAACTAGTTGGTAAGGTGACAGATGCTCAAACTGGGGAAGCTATTATTGGGGCTAATATTTTGATTGAAGGAACAAGTATTGGTGGGGCAACCGACTTTAATGGAGATTATATTATTTTGAAAATTCCTTCTGGAAAGTTTAGTATTAAAGCCTCATACATTGGATACTCAAATACTATTATTAAAAACGTGCAAATATTAACTGATTTAACAACTAATTTGGATATTACAATTTCAGAATCTTCAGTTAATTTGGGCGAAGAGGTTGTGGTTATTGCTCAAGCACAGCTTGTTAAAAAAGATTTGACTTCCACAGAATCAAGAGTTACGTCAGAAGAAATTGATAAACTTCCGTTACAAGATGTTAACCAACTTATCAGTTTACAAGCAGGCGTTAATAGAGATCAAAATGGAGGAATACACATTCGTGGTGGAAGAAGCAGCGAAGTTTCTTATTTAGTAAATGGAATTAGTATAACTGATGATTTTTCTCGATCGCAAGCATTTTCAGTAGAAACTGGGTCAATCCAAGAATTGCAAGTTATTAGCGGAACTTTTAACGCTGAATATGGAAATGCAATGAGCGGAGTTGTAAATATAATTACAAAAGCTGGTAGTTCGGAATTTAAAGCAGATTTTGAAGCCTGGACAGGGGATTATTTTAGTGGCAATAATAGTTTATTCTGGAATATTGATAGTTTTAATCCAGCGGCTAATTACAATTTTCAAGGGTCTATCGGAGGTCCTTTATTTTATAATAACATAAGATATTTTGCTGCAGTTCGTAGATATAATAATAGTGGATATATTTATGGAATAAATGCAAATAATCCAGCGGGTAGATCAAAATTTGAAAATGGTGAAATTGTACCAAATCCTGGTGACAGTTCATTTGTATCAATGAACAATAATGATAGATGGAGTGGACAAGCAACCATTGAAATTGGAATTTCCGAAGCATTTAAATTGAAAATAGATGCTTTTGGTAGCTCTGAATTCAGTAAAAGTTATAATCATTTATATCGTTTAAATCCAAATGGATATCCTGGTACAAAGACAATTGGGTATAGTGTGTTTACAAATTTGACACATGTAATTTCAAATAGTACCTTCCAAGAACTAACATTTGCGTATAAATTTAATGAGAATAGTTATAAGCTTTATGATATTGCTTATGACTCACGCTATGTTCATCCCGATTCGCTCAATGTGCCAGGATATCATTTTTATACTGCAGGAACAGAATTAAATCGATTTAACCGCAACACTCGTAGTTTAATTGCCAAATGGAATTTAGTAAGTCAGCTTGACCAAATCAATCTTGCAAAAATTGGCGTTGAAGTTCAATTTGATAATTTATTTTATGAGGATATTGATTTAATTCCAGCAACCAATTCACTTGGTCAACAAATTTATCCATTTAAGCCATTCATTCAGGGAATTGAAACAACCCAGCACGATAGATTTGAAAGGAAACCATATAAATATAGTGCATACATTCAGGATAAAATAGAATTTGAAAGTTTAATAATTAATGTTGGATTAAGATTTGATGTATTTAATCCTAATGGAAAAGTTCCTAATGATCCATCTGACCCAAATATTTATAATCCATTCAAATTGGAAAATATTTATCATGATACTAATAAAGACGGAAAGATTGGTTTGGATGAACAAGTTGATGGAAACCAGTTAAGTCTTGCCGAAAAAGAAGCGTATTGGTATAAAAATACATCTATAAAAAAACAGCTCAGTCCACGTTTTGGAATAGCTTATCCTATAACGGACAAAGGAATTATTAGATTTTCATATGGAATATTCCAACAAATTCCCGAGTACAGTCAACTTTACCAAAATGACCAATTTAAACTTACAACCGACCAAGGTATTCAAGGTCCTTTTGGAAATAATGATTTGAAACCGCAGCGTACAACAATTTATGAAATAGGATTGCAGCAACAATTCTTTGATAATTTGGCATTGGATGTTACAGCTTTTTACCGCGATATTCGCGATTGGATTTCTTCAAGTCAAGCAATACCAACGTTTCTTGCGGGTATTGCATATTCTCAAAGAATTAATAGAGATTTTGCTAATGTGAAAGGAGTTACTCTTTCAATTAATAAAAGGTTTGCTGATATGTATTCCTTTGGAATTGATTACACATTTCAAATAGCAGAAGGAACTAATTCATCTGCTGATGAAGAATTTTTTGCTCAGCAAAATGGTTCAGAACCAAAAAGATTGTTAACTCCACTTGATTGGGATCAAACGCATACGCTAAACAGTAGTATTTACGTGGGCGATATTGATTGGGGAGTAAGTTTAATATCAACGATTCATACTGGACAACCTTACACTCCTACTATAATTGAAGGTGCTATTTCTGGAAGAAATGTTTTAACAGGTCTTACTTCCAACAGTAGACGTAAACCACTTATCGCAAATTTTGATTTGGAGTTGCATAAGGATTTTGATTTATCTTCTTTCTACTTACAAATATTTGTGAAAGTTTTCAATTTGCTTGATGCACAAAATCCATTAATTGTTTTTGGAGATACTGGAAAGCCAGATTATACATTAGATGAAAAGCAGGTTAGAGGATATGATGAAAATTGGTTTGTTTATCCAAATTATTATAGCGAACCAAGAAGTATTTATGTTGGTACAAAAATATCATTATAGAATTTATTTATTGGAATTAATATGATTCACAAAAAACTTAAAAATATTTTAATACCCTTAATGATTTTATCAACGTCATTAACGGCTCAAGTAATTAGCCATAAACCTTCAGATTTTAGAGGTGAAGTTAATCTTAGAAGAAATTCAAATGTTGATGGAAATAATATTCGTGCTACAATTTTTAATTCAGGCTATAGCGGTGATCAAAGTGGAAGACCAGATTACATAGAATACGAATGGCCAAAAAACACAAATAGAATATATATTGCTGTAATTGATATTCTTTTAGGCGGTGAAGTTAAAAGTAATGCAGGGGAAACTATCCAATTAGTTGAAGTACCAACTGGACGAACAGATCCTGCATCTGGAAATTCGTGGAACTTAGAACCTGTCCCAGGATTTATTGATCCGCAACAATCAGAAATAGCTCGTAGCGATAATACAAGTTCTTGGCCAAACTCAGCGCAAGGTGGCTGGCGTGATAAGCGAACAGATATGCTTGATCCAGGTTGGATTGGTTCTTGGAACGGATTTTTTGGGAAAAATATTTTTAATGCTGACCAAGAATTTTATTATGTAACTTCTGATGATTTGTACAAGCGCCAGCCTTACACTCCAGATACAACAGATTATACACGAGGCGGGCTAGGTTTGGTGATGGACGTTAGAACTTTAGCATGGTCGCAAGTATTAATAAATGATGTAATATTTTTTATACACGATATAAAAAACGATGGCACAAAAACAATTGAAAAAACTTCGTTTAATATGTTTGTTGCCGATTGGGTTGGTGGTGATAATCCTGATGATTACCCATATGTAGACCTTCAAACGGCAACTACATTCCTTACCGACGCAAATAGAATTGGTTCTGAAGCTTTTGGAAGTTCTCCTGTTGGTGTAGCATCAATTAAATATTTGGAAACTCCAGGTAATCAAGTAAATGGAATTGATGATGACGGTGATGCGGACGAAAATGCTGACTTGCTAACAAGAATTATTGGTGATTATGAAATCATAATTCCACATTTTACTACTGATGATTTTATTCAAAAAGTAATTTTACCTGGTGATAAAATAGTTTTAATCGAACCAGAAACTTATGATAGAAAAATTACAACGTATCCAATTGGTGGCGGTATTGTTTATAGTTTGGGGAAAGAATATGTTCTTCCTCCAGAAGGCATCAATGTTTTTGAAGATACACTTGCAAATGGTTTTGATGAAGATTTAGATGGATTGATTGACGAAAAAGAATCTCTTCACCTATTCCACATTAATGAATTAACACAACTAACAAATCCTGTTAGATATATTAATTATTTGTCATTTAATGTTGGAGAAATAGTAAAACGCGGTTTTGTTGTTGCTGGTTTAGATGCAGAATGGAATTATCAAAATGTTGCTCCAATGATTGATGAATCCCGCGATGATGGTTTTGATAATGATAATGATTGGGACAAATTTCTTGATGATAATGGACTTGATGGAGTTCGTGAAACTGGTGACGCTGGAGAAAGTGATGGTTTACCAAGTTCAGGAGTTGGAACAGAATTTCCTGGTGAAGCAAGTATTGATAAAACAGATGTAAGCGAAACTGATTTAATCGGGGTTACAAGTGCTTTCCAAATAAATGATGGAATTCTAAATTTTAATACTACTCCAGACAGAAGTCTTTGGAATTTATTAATGATTCCTGGAAAAATAAATTTGGTTAGGCAAATTGGTGAATTCCAAACTTATGTTTCATCTGGATATTTTCCACTACTGCCTGGACAAAGACAAAGAATGGCAGTATCAATTGCTATTGCTGGCGGAGGAATATCTGGTGCTGCTGATATTGAAAGTGCTGTTAAAAAACAAAGTGAAGCTCAAAAAGCTTACAATGCTGATTATCAGTTTGCACAAGCACCTTTGCAAGTGAGTTTAACGGCGGTTCCTGGTGATGGAAAAGTAACTCTTTATTGGGATAGCGATGCTGAAAAATCATTTGACAGATATATAAACAAAATTGGTGGCAATGGCGAAGACTTTGAAGGTTACAGAATATATAGAGCAACCGATGCTGCATTTTTAGATGCAAAAGTTATAACAGATGCCTATGGTGTAACTACTCTTATGCGTCCAATTGCATCATTTGATTTAGCCGATGGCGTTACTGGATTGCATCCGATTGATATAAATGGTGTTAAGTTTGATTTAGGAAATGATACTGGACTTCAACACGAGTTTATTGATACAGATGTAATAAATGGACAAAGATATTTCTATGCAGTTACTGCTTACGATTTTGGATATGAAACAGCAATATTTGCTCCTTCCGAAACTCCAATTCAAGTAAATATTGCAACCGATGGCACAATGACATATGGAAAAAATGTAGCTGTTGTAAGACCAACTGCTTCAGCTGCTGGATATTTGCCACCTGAAGTTATTTCCTTTAATCATACAACTGGTGGAGCAAGTGGAACAGTCGGTTTTGATATTATAGATCCAAATGAAATTAAAAACGGTCATGAATATGAACTAACCTTTAAAGATACAGTTTATACTGAAAATAAAAAGGACATATTTAAAACAATCTCTTTTTCATTGGAAGATCTAACAAGTGGAAATTATGTGTTGGAAAATGATAAAAGAGTTGGATTAAATGATGAAGTTCCAATAACAGACGGATTTAGATTAAAACTATCGAATGTAGAAGACATTTCAATTAATAAATCACAAACTCTTTGGAATAATCCAGAAGTATATTCGTTTGATTTTACAAAATTCTTGTTTCTTTCATTCGTCGGTGTTGAACTTCCAAGTGATTACAAAATTATTATTGGCGAAGTTGGAATGGCTACTTCGGTTGATACTACATTGTTAATCTCAAAATATCCAGCTAAAGATGTTAATTTCAAAATTCTAAATACATCACTAAATAAAGAAATCGATTTTGTATTTAGTGAAAAAGATGGTTCTGATGGAAAGTTGAGTATTAATTCTTCTACTGGAAAAGTAGATGCAATTTACTTTTTGGAAGAAGACCAAACTGGTAAAAGAAGATTTACTTGGCAGCTAGTATTAAACTTGATTGGTGAAAGAAATCCAGAACCAGGTGATACATTAAACATTACAATTAATAAACCATTTCTATCATTTGATAAATACAATTTTACTTTAAATGGGTCAGCTATTTCTGAATCAAAAGCAAAAATAGAATTGGATAATATCAGAGTTGTTCCAAATCCATACATTGCCGCCGAAACATGGGAGCCTAGAAATACATACACAAGTGGAAGAGGTCCAAGAGAAATTCACTTTATTAACTTACCAAACGAATGTACAATTAGAATATTTAATGTTAGTGGAACTTTAGTTAAAACTATTAATCATAAAACGACATTCGAAAATGGGACTGAAATATGGGACGTGTTGAGCGAAGAAAAATTTGAAATAGCATATGGAATTTATGTTTATCATGTTGATGCACCTAAAGTTGGACAGAAGACAGGTACTTTTGCAATTATTAAATAAAAAAATATTATGAAAAAAATAATAACATATTCTAAAAATATTTTAGTGCAAATTGTCCTATTAGGCTTTTTGCAAATAAGTTATGCTGGTGGAATAACAAAGGTTGGAACTTCTGCGGCTCCATTTTTAAGAATTCCAGTTGGCGCGCGCGCAACAGGCATGGGTAGTGCATTTGTTTCAATGATTAACGATCCATCTGCATTGTATTGGAATCCATCAGCTCTTGCTTCAATTAATTCTAATGCACTAATGGTTGATCATTCACCTTGGCTACCTGGAATTAGTTTTGACTATTTTGGATTGGTACTTCCACTTTCTGATTTAGGGACAATCGGAATAAGTGCTACAGTTTTGCAAACTGATGAAATGGAAGTTACAACACCAACATCACCAATGGGAACTGGAGAAACATTTACAGCTTCCAGCATTTCACTTGGAATTTCATATAGTAAATATCTAACCGAACAATTTTCAATTGGTGGAACATTTAAATATATAAGAGAAACAATATTTAATTCTTCAGCAACAGGAATTGCTTTTGATATTGGTACAATATACACGACACCATTGGCAGGAATTAGATTGGGGGCAAGCATTTCTAATTTTGGTACTAAGATGCAAATTAGCGGTGAAGATTTAAATGTGAGAGTCGATATTGCTCCAGGTCAAGAAGGTAATAATCAGAGTATTGTGGGAAAATTGAATACTGATGAATTTGATCTCCCTTTATTAATGCGGATTGGAATTTCTGGTGAATTATTGAATACAAATAATCTTAGGTGGACAATTGCAGTTGATGGAGTAAACCCAAATGACAATTCACAAAGCGTAAACATAGGAACTGAGTTAGGATTTCTAAATGAATTAGTAAGAATTCGAGCTGGATATACTGAGCTATTTCTTGAAGATAGTGAAGCAAATCTTACTTTTGGTGTTAGTCTAAACGAGATCAAAGTTATAAGCAATATCCTGATTTCTGTCGAATATGCTTATCAGAATTTTGTCCATTTAGGAAATTCAAATAGATTTTCTGTAATGATAAAATATTGACAAGATAAAAGCATAAAATGTTGTTGAAAATAGTTTCAAAACACAATTATAGAACATATTAAAAATAGGAGGCCTTATGAAGGCAAAACAATTTCCTTTTTTCCTAAAAGTAATGTTTATATTACTTTTTACTATTAGTTCAAGCAATATTATTGCACAAACAGTAAATGTAAAAATGAAAATCAATACTTCTACATGTCTTGACACATTAACATCAAATCATGTTGTACTTTTGTGTGGGTCCTCTACACAAGGCACAATTCCTGCAATCACTTGGGACAAGACCACTGGAATTTCAGCAGCAAACGTTGGAGGAGACTATTGGGAAGTAAATTTTCAAGCAAAAGTGGGTGATGAAATCTCTTATAAATTCGTTACTTATTTTAATCTTAACACTCCTACATTTCATTGGGATGGTTGGGAGGGTCCAATAAATGGACCTGGTGATAACAGACAATTGGTAGTTGGTTCAAACGATACTACTCTTGCACTTCAATTCTATAATGGATGGGAAAACAAAGTGAATCAATATTGGCGACCATACGAAGTTAAAAATGACTCAGTTGCTGTATATTTTAGAGTTAATATGGGTGGAGCTGATTTTGACCCTGCAAGCCAGTTTGTTGATGTTCGAGGCGGAATTCCTCTTGATCCAACAGATGCTTGGGTTAATATTGTTACTTTAAAAAGAGAGCCAAATAGTGTAAACGGTGGTTCATTTTGGTCTGGAGTTGCTTATGTTCCCGTTAGCAGTTTAACTCAAGGCATGCAACAAAACTTCAAATATGTAATTCAGCCAGAAATATGGGAAAATACAGAAAATAGAACTTTCTCCTTTTCTGATAATGTAATTGCCAATGGTGATACTACTATTCACTGGGCTTATTATAATAATAGAAAACCAAGCGGGCCAAAAGTAAATGCAAATATTCTTTTCAGACTAAAACTTGATGCTTTAGAAAAAGCTGGAATGTTCAATAGAGCATTGGGTGATAAAGTTGCAATAACTGGCGCTAAAGGTTGGCCAGCATCAGGCTTCGATTTTGATACTGAATCTACAATGTTAAAAATGACATATAATTCTGATTTGGAAGAATGGAATTTATACGAAGCATTTACGAAATATCCAGAAGAAATAATTCCTTTTAAATATTATATTGCTTGGGATGCAAGCAGAATTGATTCCGCAAGCCAGAATTGGATTCCAAACTTGACACTAGACGATGGTTGGGAAGAACCAGGTGCAACTGGTGGAGCAGATAGAAATTATATTTATACAGATCAAACTGAGCAGATAGTTGCTGGTGATTTTGGTGCGGATCAACAATTTTTTAATAGCCTTCATCCAAACGGTGTAATTACAAATCCTATTTCAGTAACATTTAGTATTAATATGGCACCGGCTACTAACGAAACAGATAATCCAACATTTGCTCTTTTCAGACCTGGTGTTGATACAGTTTATGTTCAGTTCGATGGAAGTCTTGTTCCAGCAACACAAGGAAAATCAATGTGGGGTACCGATAATAGATTAATACTCGAGGATGTTGATGGTGATGGAATTTATACTGGTATTTATAATCTTACTCCTCCAACATTCAACCAATTCTGTTATAGAATAGTTTACACTTCTCCAACTGGTGAAGTATGGAATGGTTCTGGAAGTGCTGTTAGAGGAAGAAGATATTATCAATATGCTAAACCAGTAAGCATTAACCCTATAGTTTGGCCCGCATCATATTCACTTGCTAAAATGGAATGGATGACTGCGGATTTAACTATTGAAGATATGCCTGATTTAGGCGAAGTCACTGATGTACAAGGAAACTCAAATAGTATTGCAGTACGTTATGAACTAATGCAAAATTATCCAAACCCATTTAATCCAAGTACAATAATTACCTATTCTGTTCCTGCAAAAGTTAATGTAAATATTGAAGTATTTGATATACTTGGACAAAGAGTTGCAACACTTTATCATGATACACAAGTTGCTGGAACACATAGCATTGAGTGGAATTCTAGAAATGATTTTGGAATGCAAGTCGCATCTGGAATTTATTTACTAAAAATGCAAGCGGGTTCATTTAATCAATCTAAAAAGATGTTACTTTTAAGGTAACATGTTTCTTTTAGATTAACAATTTGAAGTGGAGAGTCTAAATAAAGATTTCTCCACTTCAATTATTTTTATTTTGGAAATTTATATGACAAAAAATATTTTATTTATAATCCTTTTATTTGTTCAGTTTTCAGCAATTGCTCAAACAGATTCAGTAAAATTTATTAAGGGAGTGGATATATCTTTTTCTCAACAAATTGAAGATTTGGGTGGAAAGTATAAAGAGAATGGAATAGAAAAAGACATTATGGATATTTTGGTTAATCATGATATCAACTACGTACGTCTTAGAATATGGAATGATCCCGTTGATGGTTATAGCAATCTTGAAAAAATAATTGAATATGCTGTTAGAGTGAAAGCAAAAGGATTAAAATTTCTTTTGGATTTTCATTATTCTGATTGGTGGGCTGATCCAGGACAACAAAATAAGCCTGCTGCATGGTCAAATCTGAGTTTTCAAGAATTGAAAGATAGTGTTTACTCATATTCTAAGTATGTAGTCACGGCATTAAAAAATCAGAATACACTTCCGGATATGGTTCAAGTTGGTAATGAAATTACTGGTGGAATGCTTTGGCCTGATGGTAAAATATACGGTGTTGGCAGTGAAGCTGACCAATGGGTAAAATTTGCTGAGCTTGTTAAAGAAGGAATTAAAGGAGTACAAGATGTTGCTGAAAGTGAAAATGTTAAAATAATGATTCACATTGATAAGGGTGGAAATAATAGTGGCTCAAGATATTTTTATGATCATATTATTCAGCAGGGAGTCAAGTTTGATGTTATTGGGCTTTCGTATTATCCCTGGTGGCATGGAACTTTTGAAAATTTACGTAGCAATTTAAATGATTTGGCTTTGCGTTATGATAAAGATATTGTTGTTGTGGAAACTGCTTATCCCATGAATCATACATGGTTAAATGATGGAATGAATAATGTTGATTTCGATCCAAATAAATTATTGAGTGGTTACCCAGTTTCAGTGGGTGGACAAAAGGATTTTCTTATTGCCATTTCTCAAATTATTAAAGAAGTGCCTAATAATAAAGGAATTGGATTATTTTATTGGGAACCAGCCTACATATCAGTTGCACCAATTGGTTCATCATGGGAATATTTCACATTATTTGACCCAGTAACAGGTGAAGCATTAAGTTCACTTGATGCATTCATAAATCAGGATAGCTTAAAATCAATTAAAGTAAAAGTTAAGCTCAATACCTCCACACACTCAGATAGTCTTAATTCAACTGGATTTGTGGTAATTGTTGGACAGATAAATGGAAATGGTACAAATTTTCTTCCAAGCGGAGAAAAGCTTTCATGGGATTATAATTCGCAATTAATTATGCAAAACATTGATGGTGATAATTGGGAATACGAATTTAGTATGTTCCCAGATGATCAGATAGAATTTAAGTTTTGGACAGGACATAGCAAAACACAACCAACTTTTCCACGTTTGGGTTGGGAAGGTCCAATTATTCCATTTGATAATTCAAATAAAAATGCACGTTTATTCAATGCAGGCTTTGAGGATACAACTTTACAGATTCAATATTATAACTCCAAGCCTGATTATGTGTCACAATATTATTCACCAATTGTTGAAAATGAAGACTCAATAGGAATAATATTTCGGGTATATATGGGAGATTTAATTGAAAAGAATTTGTTCAATCCACTTATGCATGGTCCTGTATCAGTAAGAGGGGACTCAGTAAATTCATCTGGAGTGCTTTCATGGAATTCCAATAAGGTAGTTTTGAATAAGGAAGATTTTAGCTATAGCGATAGTTCCTTTTGGTCTGGAAGAGTTTATTTCCCAAAGAACAATATAAATGTTGGAAGTGAGATTAAATACAAATTTTATGTTGAAGGTTCCAGTTTTGGAGGTTGGGAATCAGGTATTAACGATAGAACTTTTACATTTCCAACTAATGATACTACCTTAGCTTGGAAGTATTTTAATAATAAAATTCTCCTAACTGATATTAAAACAAAGACAAATACTGCACCAAGTAGTTTTAAACTATTTCAAAACTATCCAAATCCATTTAATCCAGAAACTAAAATAAAATTTGAGTTAGCTACTCAATCACAAATATCATTGACTATTTATAATACACTTGGTGAAAAAATAACTGAACTTATAAATGAGATTAAACTAGCAAACAGCTACGAAATAAATTGGAATGGTAGAAATAGTAAGGGAATTATAGTTCCATCTGGAATTTATTTTGCCCAACTAAAAACAGGAGATAACATTTTCACAATAAAAATGATTTTACTGAGGTAAATAATGAAAGTCAAACTTGTTCTAATTTTTTTGATAATTATTTCATTCCAGGTGTTAGCTCAAAGTAATAGTAATCTGATTCGCATTGATAACAATGGAATTATGCGATGGTCTGAGAATAATGAACCTGCAAATTTTTGGGGAGTCAATTATACAGTCCCATTTGCGTTTTCATACCGTGCAATACAAAAACTTGGATTATCGCACGAAGAAGTGATAGATCATGATATTCAGCAATTTAAAAGACTTGGCATAAATGCTTACCGAATTCATGTTTGGGATAGAGAAGTATCGGATAGAAATGGAAATCTTATCGAAAATGAACATTTACGATTGATGGATTATTTGGTAAAGAAACTTGTGGAAAATGATATCTATATAATTCTTACTCCTATAGCTTGGTGGGGAAATGGTTATCCGGAACCAGATGATTCTACGCAAGGCTTCTCATCGTTTGGCAGCAAAATGGATTTATCCACAGAACCAGAATTTATAAAAGCTGAGAAAAATTATATTGAGCAATTTGTTAATCATGTTAATTCATATACTGGTAAATCATATAAAGATGAACCTAAAATTATTGCATTTGAAATTATAAATGAGCCAAATCTTCCCGCTGATAGTGCAGCCGTTACAAATTATGTGAACGAAATGGTTGATGTTTTACAAAATGCTAATGTTACCAAGCCAATATTTTTTAACATAAGTCAAAACCCAGATAAAGAGCAATGGATTGGTGTTGCAAATTCAAAAGTAGATGGTATTTCATTCCAGTGGTATCCAACGGGTTTGGTTCATGGAAGTACTCTTAATGGGAATTATTTGCCACACGTAAGTCAATATCCATTGCCAACTTATTCAATAAAAATTGCTAATAAAGCTAAAATGGTTTATGAATTTGATGCACCAGATATTGCAGCTTCCACAATGTATCCGATGATGGCTTCCAGTTTTAAAAATGCTGGAATGCAATGGGCTACAATGTTTAGCTACGACCCGACACCTATAGCTGCTTATAATGCCGAATACATTACGCATTATTTAAATCTTGCCTACACGCCAAGTAAAGCCATCGGATTTTTAATTGCTTCCAATTTATTTATGGACAAGCAAAATCAAAAAATTGATATCAGTTCAAATACTAATTCTATAAGTAATTTCAGTATTAATTATGAAGAAGATTTTAGCTTGTTAAATAGTAACACCAAATATATTTATAGCAACTCAACAAATAAGAAACCTAAAAATTTTGAAAAACTTGAACATCTTGCAGGTGTAGGAAATTCTGAGTTAATTAAATATGAGGGAACTGGTGCTTACTTTATTGATAAAATTGAAGAAGGAAAATGGAAGCTTGAAGTATTCCCAGATGCAGTTTGGTTAAAAGATCCGTTTGGAAATAATAATCTCGAAGATCCGGTTGCAAGGCTAATATGGTTAGCTAGAAAAATTAAAATTATTTTGCCCAAAGTTGGAAGTGAGTACTATGTTTATGAGAATGGAGTAAACGCTAAATACATTGGAAACGCCATTAGAACTGAATTTGAATTATTGCCTGGGAGTTATATTATTTCTGATGTTGAATTAAATAACAACTTTAATTCTAAGTTATCAGTATTCGATTTTAATGAATTAAGAAAATTAACCAACCACAAATACAACACAATCAATATCAAGAATAATACTTACAAAGAAATAAGTGAAGGTGATTCATTAGTAATAAATGCTGAAATATATACTGATTTAAGTGATATAAAGGTTTCAGTTTATGCACGCAGATTCGGATGGAAAGGTTTCAGTAAAATTGAAATGATAAAAACGAATATGTTTAAATACCAAGCAAAAATTCCAAATGAACTTTTAACAAACGGTATAATTGAATATTATTTAACTGTTCAAAATGATAGTAAGATTATTACATATCCAGGCAATTATTCAATAGACCCAAATAATTGGGGCTTTAATGCAAATAATGGATATCAGGTTTTGGTTAAGCCTTATGATAAATCAAAAATAATATTCAATCCAAATGAAAATAGTAATAATATAATTATATCTAATGACTGGAATACGCTAAGAGATAGGACTGATTTGTTACCATCAAAATCTAATTCGTATTCTTATTCAATATCTTTATATGACTATATGAAAAAAACGGATGAATTTGTAGCACAAATATATGTAGGTGATGAGGTTAAAAAATATGGGAATCAATCAATTTCATCTATATTATTAGATACAGAATTATATTGTGATGTAATTGATTCAGTTGACTTCAGATTTATTTATAGCAATAATATGGGATTTGTGAAACGGGTTTCAAAAGATGACCTTAAAAACGGAATGGAATTGATAGACTGTGATTATAAATCAATTGAATATGCATTGTTGCCAAGACCATATCCAACATTTTTGCCATACTGGTATAAATCTAGTAGTAAAGAAAACTATTTGGAATCAGAAAATGCTAGACTGGAATTTATTCAAATTGCAATCCCATTAAATAAAGTTGAAGTTAATTCAAATACTAATATAACGTTAAGAATAAATGAAGTGCGTGCAGTATTTGAGAGATAAAGTAAAATAATGAGTTATAAAACAAGACATATTAATCATTTAAAAAATAAACGGTAGTAATTAATGGAAAAAATAAAGTTAGATGATTTCAAAAATAATATTAGTTTTCTTTACGGTGAGGATAGCGCCGTAATTGAATACCAAAAGGATAGATATAATAAACTTCTTGAAAACTATTATTCATATTTCCCACAGAATGAAAAGGTTTCGATAATAAGTACTCCAGGCAGAACTGAAATAAGTGGTAACCACACTGATCACAATGGTGGTAAAGTTATTGCGGCTAGCATAAATCTTGATATTCTTACATGTATATCAAGAAATGAAAATATTGTAATTCTAAAATCAGACAAGTACGATGAGAAATTTGTAGTTAATCTAACGGATTTAAATCCAAACTTGAAAGAAGAAGGAACAACTAATTCTTTAATTCGTGGCATTGCCGCTGGATTTGTAAAACATGGATATGCAATAGGTGGATTTAAGGGGGTTTTAACTAGTGATGTTTTGCAAGGTTCCGGCTTAAGTTCATCAGCCTCAATTGAAATAGCTATTGGAGCAATTTTTAATTTTCTATATAACAATAATGAAATAGAGCCACATATAATTGCAAAGATTGGCCAGTTTGCAGAAAATGAATATTTTGGCAAACCATGCGGACTTATGGATCAGCTTGCTTGCGCAGTTGGTGGTGTTGTAGCTATTGATTTTAATAACACACAAAATCCAATAATTAAAAAGGTAAAATTTAGTCTTTCCGATTATGATTATAAACTTCTTGTTGTTGATACTGGAGGAACGCATCAAAATTTAACTGAAGACTATGCATCTATTCCAAACGAAATGAAACAAGTTGCAAAATATTTTGGCAAAGAAAAATGTTCAGAAATAGATTTTCAATTATTACTTGATAATTGGAATGAATTAAGAAAAAAAATATCCGACAGAGCAGTATTACGCGCATTTCATTTTTTCAAAGAGAATGAGCGAGTTGATTTGCAAGTGAAAGCTTTGCAAGAGAAAAACTTGAACAAGTTTTTAAAGCTTGTAAAAGTTTCTGGTGATTCTTCATTTAAATATGTTCAAAATATTTATTCCACAAAAGATGTTAACACTCAACCAATGTCTTTAGCTTATGCACTAACAGAAGATTATATTGATGATATTGGTGAAGGTGCATACAAAGTTCATGGTGGCGGATTCGCCGGAACCATTGTAGTGTTTTTACCTAAAAAATATACTGAAGATTACATTATCAAAATGGAAAAAGTATTTGGCAAAAACTCCGTAAGTCAATTGGATATTAGACCATACGGCTCATTTGTTATTTACGAGTAATTTACTGTAAAATTTATCAATTATAAAAAGACACTTATTTGAGACAAATTATGAAAAATTTGAAAATACCATTATTTCTTATATTTAGTTTTCTTCAACTATCTAATTTAAATATCATAGGCAAAGAGAACTATAATTTTAACACTGCATGGAAGTTTTCCAAAGGTGAAATAGTTGGTGCTGAAAAGATAAATTATGATGATACTAAATGGGAGAATGTAAACATTCCACACGATTGGGCAATTGCTGGACCTTTTGACCCATTGGGAGAATCAGAAACTGCAAAATTACCTTGGCAAGGTGAAGGTTGGTATAGAAAGAATTTTAATATTGATAAAAATCTTGAAGGCAAAAAAATATATTTTATGTTTGATGGCATAATGGCTTTTCCTAAAATATATATAAATGGTAAGCTAGCAGGTGAGTGGGATTACGGTTATAATTCATTTTATATTGATGCAACAGATTATCTAAGTTATGGGAATGAAAATACTATTGCAATCCACGTTGATACACGAGAGCACGAAAGCAGATGGTATCCAGGAGCTGGGATTTATAGAAAAATTCAAATGATTGTTGCAAACCCAATTCATATTGATGTTTGGGGTACCTATGTTTCAACGCCAGCGGTTGATGATACATGGGCGGATGTAAAAATTCTTACGTCTGTTAGAAATGATGAGTTTAAAGAAAAACTTGTCACAATTGAATCTACAGTTTTAAGTCCTTTGGGAAATGTGGTTGCAGTTGCAAAACATGAAGAGAAAATTCAATCAAATTCTAAATACGAATTTGAACAATGGGTGACTTTAACTTCACCACAACGTTGGGATGTTGATTCTCCTGTTCTTTATACTGTTAAAACAATCATTAAAAGTAATGGAATTGATTCGGATACAAATTATACAAAGTTTGGAATTAGAACTTTTGAGTTCACTGCAAATGATGGATTTCATTTAAATGGTAGAAGATTACAAATAAAAGGTGTTAATCTTCATCACGATCAAGGTCCACTAGGAGCAGCATTTTACAAAAGATCGATGCAAAGGCAACTGGAAATTATGAAAGAAATGGGCTGCAACGCAATTAGAACAAGTCATAATATGCCAGCGCCAGAATTACTTGAGCTCTGTGATGAAATGGGATTTTTAGTAATTGATGAAGCTTATGATAAATGGGATAGAAAAGGAGATTTCCTTCCTGGAAAGGATTTCTTTGAATCAGCCGAGAGAAATATTACAAACTTCGTTAAACGTGATAGAAATCATCCTTCAATAATTCTTTGGAGTATTGGAAACGAAATGAGGGACATTCAAGCAAATGCAAATGGAAGTTATAATAAATTAGTAGAAATGATAAGCTATTTCAAAAAGTTTGATTCATCCAGACCGATAACAATGGTGAACGATAATATGGAAAGTGTTAAGTATCGTCACTACGAATTAATAGATGTTCATTCGTGGAACTATGGTAGAAGATATCTTCCAGCACGAAATGCAGAGCCAACAAAAGCAGTTATAATCAGTGAATCGGCTTCAACAGTTAGTACTCGTGGATATTATTCCTTGCCTTTGCCAAAAGAGAAAACTGATTTTTCAATTGATGATCTTCAAGTAAGTTCATATGATATGAATGCTCCTGATTGGGCAGAGCCGGCTGAATTTGATTTTATGTGGCAGGAAGAAGATAAATACGTTGCGGGTGAATTTGTCTGGACTGGATTTGATTATCTTGGCGAACCTACTCCATACAATTATTCTTTTCGGCAAGAAGGGAAGATTACAAAAGGACAAACAGCAAAAAGCTCTTATTTTGGAATAGTTGATTTAGCTGGTATTCCAAAAGACAGATATTATTTATACCAAAGTCACTGGGTTCCAGAAAAAACTACTATTCATATTCTTCCTCATTGGAACTGGGAAGGTAAGGAAGGTGAAAATATTCCAGTATTTGTTTATACCAATGGTGATAAAGGGGAATTATTTTTAAACGGAAAATCTCTTGGAATAAAAGAGAAGCAACCTAAATCTAATAATCCTTTTGAGCGTTATAGATTGATGTGGGAGAATGTTAAATATCAACCTGGTGAATTAAAAGTTGTTGCTTATAAAGAAGGTAAAATTATTGGTGAAAAAGTTATTAAAACTTCAGGCAAGCCAGCTTCTATTAAACTTTCACCAGATAGACAAATACTGAATAGAAGTGGAGAAGATTTGTCATATATTCTAGTTGAAGCTTTTGATTCTGACGGCAACTTTTGTCCACTTGCTCAGAATTTGCTAAAATTCAAAATAGAAGGACCAGCGGAAATTATTGGTGTTGGAAACGGAAATCCACAATCCCTTGAACCATTTAATTCCAATGAAAGAAAGTTATTCTATGGAAAAGCTATGGTTGTAATTAGGGTTTTAAAAAATGGAGAAGGAGAAATAAAAGTTGAAGCAGAAAGTGAAGGTATTAAAGGTGATTCAGTTATATGTAAGAGCATAGAATTTTGATAAAAATTACAACACAATAGAAAAGGACAAAGTTATTAACTGACGAAATAGTTGAAGTTGATAATCAATCTATTCCAAACGGAAATAGAAACTTATACAATAAGTTTAATAAACTTATTCAAATTAGTAAAAGAGAATTTGTTACTTGCTTCAAACTCAACTACAATAAAGACATTTATTATGCAGAATTATTTAATAAAGAACAGAAAGTGAAAATTATGTTATGGCAAGAAGTTGGCAAAGGAAAATACAATTATCTGCAGTTTTATACTCCACCAAAAAGAAATTCAGTTGCAGTTGAACCAAAGACAAGAAATGTAAACAGTTTAATAATTTGTATAACTAAATATTTTTAAGTCCAATGGAATATTTAATGCTTGCAACGGAATCAAAATAGTATAAAAAATTTAGTTAATTAATAATTCCAACAAAGAATTCATCCAATTCAAAATGTTTAAATATCTCAAATAAGATTCTCGTATTAATAATATTTATTTATTGAAAAAAGAGTGAAATAATTGTCATGTATGGAAATAGAATTTAATCACATTTTGCCGCATCTTAAATAAAATTATATGAATAATGAAAATAATTAAATTTATTACTTGCATATAATAAGTTATATCAAAATATTCAGAGGTTAATTTCTTTTTATAGTATAAATAGCGAGGTGTTATGAGTGAAGACAAAAAAACAAGCTTCAAACCTTATATATCTGCAAATGATTATATCCCGGAATTTACGCCAAAAGCAATAATTCTTGGTGCGTTATTTGGAATTATATTTGGAGCAGCTACCGTCTATCTTGGACTTAAAGTTGGACTTACAGTTAGTGCTTCAATTCCAATTGCTGTATTATCAATTTCGGTTATTAAAAAATTTGGTAAGGGAACCATCCTTGAAAATAATATGGTTCAAACAATTGGTTCTGCTGGCGAATCGGTTGCTGCTGGTGTAGTTTTTACAATTCCCGCACTTCTGTTTTTACCAGGAGGAGCAGAGTATTTTCAATATTTTCAAATTTTTGTTTTAGCTCTTGCTGGTGGAATTTTAGGCGTTCTTTTCATGATTCCTTTACGTCGTTCAATTATTGTTAAAGAACATGGCAAACTTCCTTTCCCCGAAGGAACAGCTTGTGCTGACGTGCTTATTGCTGGAGAAAAAGGTGGTAAGCTTGCACAAAAAGTTTTTTATGGTCTTGGGATTGCATTTGCTTATAAAATTTTAATGTCACTTTTCGGTCTTTGGAAGGATGTACCTCGTTATATTTTTAGCCGAAATTCTGCACTTCCAAATGGAACTGTAACTGGAGAAATTACTCCAGAATTACTCGGTGTTGGTTATATAATTGGGCCTAAAATTGCTGGAATAATGGTTGCCGGTGGTGTCCTTTCTTGGCTTGTACTTATTCCACTAATTACTTTACTTGGCGATCACATGACTACAGTTTTCGCTCCAGCAACAAAGTTAATTTCGGAAATGTCTGCTGCAGAAATATGGAGTAATTACATCCGTTATATCGGTGCTGGTGCTGTTACTTTTGGCGGAGTTGTAACATTGGTTCGTTCTTTCCCAACAATTATAAATGCATTCAAAGACTCCTTCAGGGATTTGCGCGACAATAAAGCAAATGCTCATATAGAAAAACTTAGAACTGAAAAAGATATTCCATTAGTTTACGTTTTAGTAGGCAGTGTATTACTTGTAATTTTGATGGTTGCAATTCCTTCAATACCAACTAACTTACTTTCATCAATTATGATTGTCGTTTTTGGATTTTTCTTCGTAACTGTTTCTTCAAGAATTGTTGGATTAATTGGTTCATCATCAAATCCAATTTCTGGAATGACAATTGCAACTCTTATGGCAACAGCGCTTATTTTTGTTGCAGTTGGTTGGACTGGCGAAGTTTATCAACCTATAGTTCTTGTTGTTGGCTCTATTGTTTGCATTGCTTCCGCAAACGCTGGCGCAACTTCACAGGATTTAAAAACTGGTTACATTGTTGGAGCAACTCCAATTAAACAACAGATTGGTTTACTAATAGGTGTTTTTGCTTCTGTACTTGTAATCGGGTTTACAATAATTTTATTAAATGATATTCTTGTAATTGGCTCCGATCAACTTCCAGCACCACAAGCAACTTTAATGGCCACTGTAATTAAAGGTTTGTTAAGTCAAAATCTTCCTTGGGGTTTGGTGCTTGTCGGGATGGGAATAGCCGCAGTTATGGAGTTAAGCGGTGTTCGCTCGCTTCCGTTTGCAGTTGGCGCTTATTTACCGCTTTCTGTAAGTAGTCCAATTTTTCTTGGTGGATTGGTTAAAATGTTAGTTGATAAAATTAAAAAATCTGACGAAAGTGAATCTGACATTGGGCCTGGTGCGTTATTGAGTTCTGGACTAATTGCAGGTGGTGCGCTAACTGGTATTGTTATTGCATCGTTAAAAGGTTGGATTTGGGAAACTAACGCGAGTGGAGTTGAAATTTCTGTTGCTGATAAATTAAACACCGGAATTGGCGAAAGTCTTGGACTTACTGGCGATTTTATTTCCTTAGTTCTTTTTCTAGGATTGGCAATAGTATTATTTTCATTTGCTCTATCAAAAAATGAAGAAGAAAAAATATAAAATATTGAGAAAAATATGATTAAAGATGCAGTTAAAAAAGTACCATCTCCATTTTATAGATGGTCAGTATTAATTTTAGTAAGCCTTGCAATGTTTGGCAATTACTATATTTATGATAGCATTGCTCCAATAGCAGATATGTTAAAAACTACATTAGGTTTTTCAGATGTGGATATTGGTTCATTATACTCCATCTATAGTTTTGCCGCTGTTTTTATTTTACTTATTAGTGGTCCTATAATTGATAGAATTGGAGTTAAAGCTTCAATTATGATTTTTGGAACCCTTACTTCTATTGCGGCACTTGTAACAGCACTTAGTTCAGAATACTATGTAATGCTGGCCGGAAGATTACTATTAGGATTTGGTGCAGAGCCACTTATTGTTGCTATAACCACTGCTTTGGCAAAATGGTTTAAAGGAAAAGAGCTTGGTTTTGCTTTTGGAATAAATTTGACAATTGCACGATTAGGTTCGTTTGCTGCCGATTGGTCACCAACATGGGGAAAGAGTTTTTATGATAATTGGAGCGACCCACTTTATGTTGCTTTTATTATTGGCTTAACTTGTATAGCTGGTGGATTGATTTATTGGTTTATGGAAAGTTACGCAGAAAGAAAATATGAACTTGGTGAAGCTAGTGAAACCGATAAATTCGTTTTTTCTGACTTGTTTAACTTTGAAAAATCATTTTGGTACATTGTAATACTTTGTGTAACATTCTACTCAGCTATTTTTCCATTTAGAACTTTTGCAATTAAATTTTACATGGAAGCACATGGCGCAAGCAGAGAGTTAGCTGGACAGTTAAATAGTGCGCTAATTTTCGCCTCAATGATTGCTACGCCATTATTTGGACTTTTAGCTGATAAGATAGGCAAACGTGCTTCAATGATGATGTTTGGTTCAATTTTGATTCTCCCAGTTTATTTATTACTAGTTTATTCTGGAATTACACTTTACGTTCCAATTATTTTAATGGGTGTAGCATTTTCTCTTATTCCTGCAATTATGTGGCCTTCAGTTGCATATTTAGTTAAGCAAAACAGATTAGGCACAGCATATTCAATTATGTCTTTAATTCAGCAAATTGGAGTATTTGCGTTCAATTATTTGCTCGGCTGGTCAAACGATATTTCTGGAGCATCTGCCGAGAATCCTGGTGGTTATGCAATGGGAATGTGGATTCTTTCTATTTTAGGAATTATTGGATTTGTTTTTGCATATTTATTGCGACGTGAAGAAAAAGGTCCTAATGGACATGGTTTAGAAATAGGTATGAAATAGTTATTTAGACCTAAATAAATCTCCGAGGTTTTTAAAAACCTCGGAAGTTTATTATAATAGTATTACATTACAAATAAAAAGAAAAAATGACAGATGAAAAATACTTGGAACTTGTTCCAAAAAGAATTTGTGAAAGTGAAATAAATGATAGCTTAGTCACTATCCTTTATATTAAGAAACCTACATTTATTGAAAAAATGTTTTTTAGAAAGTTAATAAATAAACCTCATAAAATTGATTTAGATGAAATTGGTTCTTTTATTTGGGAAGAAATTAACGCATCTATTAGTGTAAAAGAAATCATTAAATTGGCTAAAGAAAAATTTGATGAAAAAATTGAACCTGCAGAAAATAGAGTTGTTCAATTTATCAGACAAATGCATTCTACAAAATTAATTATGCTTTTTGAAAAACAAGTAAGTGACAAATGAATTGACTATATTATAAAATGAAAAACCAAAAATTGAATATGAAGAATGCCGTTATTAAATATTTTGTTATCACAATTGTAGTTTTAACTTTTTCAAAAACTAATGCTCAATCTTGTGGATTTGGCTGTTTGGGCTTGTCGGGAATATTTGGCGGTTATTCTGTTCAAAAATATGAAGCAGATGGATTAAATACTCACTTGAATATTCTTGTAAATCCACCTTGGTCATCATTTGTTCATAATGATTCATATAATTTCAACGAAGGAAAAGGCTTTAAAGTAGGAATCAATCTTGTTCGTGCTCAATATTCAAAATTCTTTTTTACTTTTAAAGGGTACTATCAGTTCCTTTCAGAAGAGCAATCAATCAAAATACCAAATGGACCTGATTATTATACATTTTATGATGCAAAATTTGAAATGAATAATTGGGGAATTGGATTAGATTTAGGAATTCCACTACTTAGTTTCGTTGATTGGAAAATTATAGATGGCGAGCTAAAATTCTTTTCGCCTAAACTCACTTATAAAAATTATAGTAATAATCCATTAGCCAACTATATTTCTTTAGAAAGTACTTATACTCCAGATAAAGTAAAAATGGGTTATTCTGTTGGCTCGGGATTAATTTTTAATATTATTCAAGATTATATTAGCATTGAAGCAACTGGAATGTTTACATTTATTGAAATTGATAATTTGACTGACGATCAAGATCGCTCATCTGTTCCAAGTCAAGATTTGAACACAAAATTAATTTTAAATGGAGGATTTCAAGGAGCTGTGCAATTAAATGTAGGAATTCCTTTCTAGAAAAATGAACTGTAAATATTGTTAATCATTTTATCCCAATATCTTATCTCAGAAATTGTTAATAAATAAAACTAATTGGAGAAAATTATGAAATTAACCAAATTAGACAAAGCATGCAGAATTGCAATAACCGATTGTATGGCAACTAAGAAAAAAGAAAAAGTTTTAGTTGTTACAGATGAATTAACAAATGAAATTGGTAAAGCATTATATTTAAACGCATTGGATTTAGGTCACGAATCACTTTTTGTTGAATTAAAATCATGGGAAACTCACGGGCAAGAGCCACCTAAATATGTTTCAGAACTTATGAAGGAATTTGATGTTGTTCTTCTTCCAACTCGAAAATCTCTAACTCACACCAATGCAAGACGTGCAGCGTCTGAGTTGGGAGTTAGAGTTGCTACTTTTCCTGGAATTACTACGGACGTAATGATTAGAGGTTTAAGTGCTGATTATAATAAAATTGCTGCTCTAACTCTTAAAATGAAAAAAGTATTTGAAAAAACAAATGATGTTAGAATTACAGCTCCAAACGGTACTGATATTTCACTAAAAATTGGTGGAAGAACTGCAATTGCAAGCAAAGGTTTATTCCATAAAAAAGGAGAGGGTTGCAATCTTCCAACTGGCGAAACTTTTGCAGCACCAATAGAAGGAAGCACAAATGGAATATTTGTTGTTGACGGCTCCATGTCTGGAATTGGAATAATTGGTAAACAACCAATTAAAATTATAGTTGAAAATGGATTTGCAACAAAAATAACTGGTGGAGCAAAAGCCAAAAAGCTAATAAAAATGCTGGATGCTCATGGAAAAATGGCTAGGAACATTGCAGAAATTGGAATTGGAGCAAATGATAAAGCAAAGTTAAATGGCAATTTACTTGAGGATGAAAAAGTACTTGGAACTGTTCATTTAGCTTTGGGAAACAATATTACAATGGGTGGAAATGTAGATGTTCCAATTCATTTAGATGGTGTTATTACAAAACCAACAGTTTTCTTTGATGGTAGAGTAGTTATGGAAAACGGACAATTATTAATATAAGTTAAATTATACAATTGATATGATTTTACTCATTTTTTTATTTTATTAACCTCATTAAATAAAGTTTATATAATTAACAGCCTAAAAGTCTTAGCTTTTAGGCTAAAAACCAAATAAAAAGTAATAAAAAGCCTCCCATTATTTTGATTCCGTCAATGATTTACGTAATTTTGCAGATTAAAAATTTAAATAATTACTATAGCAAAAAGCTAGCTTATTAAATCAATCTCACAAAAAAAAAGAAGTTTATGAAATCACTGAAAGATCTTAATGAAGCACAACTTGAAGCAGTTCAATATAATGCAGGTCCACATTTAATTGTTGCAGGAGCTGGTTCAGGAAAAACCAAAGTTTTGACCCATAAAATTGCATTTTTAATTGAAGATGGTTTTGAACCATCAAATATATTAGCTTTAACTTTTACAAATAAAGCTGCAAAAGAAATGAAAAATCGTATCACTGCTATGATTGGAGTTTCTAAAGCAAAACAACTTTGGATGGGAACTTTTCATTCCATTTTAGCACGTATTTTACGAACAGAAGCAGAACACCTTAATTATAAAACAAATTTTTCAATTTATGATAGAGAAGATTCCGTTGCACTTGTTAGTAACGTTTTATTAGCTCTTAATGTTTCCATTGATGATAAATCACCATCTGCTATTCAACATATGATAAGCTCACTTAAGAATAGAATGATTCTTCCAGATGAATATGCAAAACACCATGCTGAAAATCCTGCCGAAAAACGATTAGCTCAAGTATACATTGAGTATAACAAAAGATTATATGAAAATAATTCAATGGATTTTGATGATTTGCTTCTCAAACCAATTCAATTGTTTAATAACAATGAGAGAATTCTTGCAAAATATAAAAAAGATTTCAAATATGTTCTTGTAGATGAATTCCAAGATACAAACAAGGCTCAGTACGAAATTATTAAATTATTTGTTACTGGAAGAACCAAACTTTGTGCTGTTGGAGATGATGCTCAATCAATATATGGTTGGAGAGGTGCTGAACTTGATAATATGCTAAACTTTGAGAAAGATTTCCCTAAAACTCAAACATTTCGATTAGAACAAAATTATAGATCAACAAAAAGAATTCTTAAAGCTGCTGGCTCTGTAATTAAAAACAATCCAAATCAGATTGAAAAAACCCTTTGGACTAACAACGAAGAAGGGGAGTTGCTTTCAATTATTCGCTGTACAGATGAAAAAGATGAAGCTTATCAAATTTCCAAACAAATAAAAAAAGAAATTTCTGCTCAAAAAATTTCTTTGAAAGATATAGCTATTCTATACAGAATTAATTCTCAATCCAGAGCTATGGAAGAGGCTCTGCGTCGTGAAAAGTTGCCTTATAAAATAGTTGGTGGTGTAGAGTTTTATAGAAGAAAAGAAGTAAAAGATATTGTTGCTTATCTAAGAATTTTGGCAAACCAGAATGATGAAGAAAGTTTATTAAGAATAATGAACTTTCCTCAACGTGGTATTGGTAATACTTCAATAAGTAAAATGATAGCTTTTGCACGAAAATTTGATATTACTTTGTTTGCAACAATGGCGCGTATTTTTGAGGTTATTGAAGTAAAAGAAAGAATTCAAAAAAATGTTAAACAATTTAAAATATTGCTTGATAAATACATTGATTTAAAAGAACAATTCTCTTTAACCGAACTTACATCTGCTTTAATCGCTGATCTTGGTGTTCTAAAAATGTATAAAGATGAAAATTCTGTTGATTCTCGACAAAGATATGATAATGTTCAAGAATTATTAAATAGTATCACTGATTTTATTAAAGATAATAAAAATGCAACTATTGATGATTTCCTATCAGAAGTTTCACTCATATCAGGTGCCGATTCTTATGAAGAAGATGAAAATTTTGTTACTTTAATGACAATTCATAGTGCAAAAGGTTTAGAATTTCCAGTAGTATTTATTACTGGCTGCGAAGAAGATATTTTTCCATTAAATAAAAAATTTGATTCAGATTCAAATACGGAAGAAGAAAGAAGATTGTTTTATGTTGCTGTAACACGTGCTGAAAGAAAAGTGATTTTTTCATATGCTCGTTCTCGTTACAGATTTGGAGAAGTCGCTTATCAAGATGTATCTCGTTTTATTGGAGAAATTGATCCTACAACAGTAAAAGAACTTAATAGTGGGCTAAGAAAAACATCCTCCCGAAGACGAAGAGCATATTATGATGAACTTTATCAAGAGGATTTTGATGAATTTGATCAAGAAAGACGCTCACTTAGAGTTGGTAGTAGAGTAAGTCACGAAAAATTTGGTGAAGGAAAAATACTAGCAATTGGTGGAATTGGCGAAAGTCAAAAAATAAGTATTGCGTTTGAAGATTTTGGTACAAAGCATCTTCTAACAAAATTTGCAAAGTTAACATTAATATAATTATAAATAAATTTAAGGTGTGAAATGAAAATAGGTGTTTTAACAGGTGGAGGCGATTGCCCAGGGTTAAATGCAGTTATTCGTGGGGTAGTTCGTAAATCCCTTTTATTGGGTCACGAAGTTGTTGGTATTAAAAATGGTTGGAGAGGTTTGCTTAATAAAAATTATTATATGCTTAATCATGAAGCAATATCTGGAATTCTTCATCGTGGTGGAACTATTCTTGGCTCATCAAGAACTAATCTTTACGAAGAAGGGAAAAATTATTATCAACAAGCGATTGATAATTTCAAAGAAATGGAGCTTGATGCGCTAATTGCTATTGGTGGAGAAGATACTCTTGGTGTTGCAGCAAAATTATATAAAGATGGCATAAATGTAATTGGCGTTCCTAAAACAATTGATAATGATTTAAGTGGAACCGACTTTACTTTTGGATTTGATACTGCTGTTAATATTGCTACTGATGCAATTGATAGATTACACACCACGGCTGAATCTCATAATAGAGTTATTGTTGTTGAAGTTATGGGTCGTCATGCTGGTTGGATTGCATTACATTCTGGACTTGCTGGTGGAGCTGATATTACGCTTATTCCAGAAAAACCATTTAAAATTAAAGAAGTTTGCGATGTTATTAGAACAAGACATGCAAGAGGAAAATTGTTTAGTATTGTTGTTGTTTCTGAAGGTGCAAAAATAAACACAGAAGATGAACACGACAAAGATGGTTCTTTTGTTCTTCAAAATTTGAAAAAAGATTCTTTTGGTCACGTTGCTCTTGGTGGAATTGGTAATATTGTTGCAGAAGAAATTGAAAAAGAAACTGGTTATGAAACAAGAGCTGTTGTGCTTGGCCACATTCAACGTGGTGGTACTCCTTCTGCATTTGATAGAGTTCTTGGAAGCAGATTTGGCATAAGAGCTGCTGAATTAGTTGAAGCTAAGGATTTTGGAAAAATGGTTGCTTTAAGAGGAACTAAAATAGTATCTGTTTCACTTGAAGAAGCTGTTGGAACTCTTAAAACTGTTGATGATGAAACGTATAATGAAGCTCAAAATCTATTTGGATAAAAGTTTGTTTAAGTAGTAATGAATGTTGTAACCTCTTCAATTTTGGAGAGGTTTTTTTATATCAAATTATTACAAAAAAAAACATGAAGCGTATTACATTTTCACAATAAATTATAATTTTAATAAATTATTGCTTCAAAAATTCTACATAAAAATAATTATAAATAACCAATACTGACTACAATGACTAACATTGACAAAGAATAACATGCAATAACTAATGTTGACAATGAATGACCACCAATGACAGTAAATATTTTTTAGAATGGAACATGTATATCATTATGCAAAAGAGAAAAATTTTATCATGACACTTCAAAAAGAGATAACTATTACGGCAAAGAGCCGAGGGTTTCACATCATTACAAATGAAATCTTAAAGCAAATTCCAGAAATTGCAAAAATCAAAATTGGGATTGCAAATATATTTATTAAACATACTTCAGCTTCACTTACATTAAATGAAAATGTTTCATCGGATGTTTTAAGAGATATGGAAAAGTATTTTGAAAAATTTGTTCCAGAAGATAACTCTTTTTATGAGCACAATTATGAAGGAAACGATGATATGCCTGCTCATATAAAATCATCAATACTTGGTCAATCAATTTCAATTCCAATTACGGATGGAAAATTAAATCTTGGAACATGGCAAGGAATTTATCTTGGCGAACATAGAAATTATGGGGGAGCAAGAAAAATTGTAATTACAATATTGGGAGAATAATGGGGTAATAAATTCTGTTTCTTTTAGTAAATTTATTTTTATAAAATTAAAACTATTGATATAATGACATTCAATTAAACATAATAAATACCTTAATTTAAACCACAACAAATGAATAACAATTTAAAACTCTATTTGAACAACAATTTTTCAGCAATTATTAGGGGGAGAGGTAAAAAATATTTTAATATTGGGGCAGTAAAAAATGTTCAAATTTCTAATAATTTTGTTTCTGCAAAAATAAAGGGTTCAAAAAATTATTCTACAGTCATAACTTTTAGTGAAAATATAGAACCACATAGCATGTCGTGCTCATGTCCATATTTTGAAGTGGAAAACTGTAAGCATCTCGCTGCATTATTGTATTATTTAGATGATGTAGGATTTGAAAGCACCGCACCAAAAGTTTCTATAAAGGAAAATATGCAGATTGTTTTCCCTTTTGCTAAACAAAATATGAATAAAGAACAAACAAAAGAAGATTTAGAAAAAAGAAAACTTGCTAAACTTATTGAAAAGTTTGCTCCAATTATTGAAGACAATAAGCGTGAAGTAAAAGCAACTAACAAGTCAGAACAAAAAAATGGTTATGCAATTTCACATACAGGATTCCGTACTTTTATTTATCCAATAAGAATAAACACCAAAAAAAATGGTAGCATTGGAGCTATTAGTAGAATACATACGATGAGTTATAATTCTTTTGATAAAGTAAACTTTAGTGAAAGACTTGTGCTGGATTATCTCTGTGACTACAAAAATTCTCCAATATATATTGGAAATACTGTGCAGTCACGAAATTCAATAAATCAACGAGAAATGTATAATGATATATTAAATTTCTTAAATGAAAAGGAAGTATTTATTGAAAACAAATATGAAACTTACCAAACTGTGGAGGTTCTTTCAGAAACTGCTATATGTAAATTAGTTATTACTGAAAATTTATTAGAACTAATTCTCGAACTTAACATTGTTGTTAATGGACAAGAATTTATCAAGCGTGAAGATATTTCCATTATAATTGATAATCCACTTTGGATTTTTTGCGATAATAAAATATTTAAAATTGATAATATGTCGTTTGAAAGATTTGAATATTTCAAAGGAAATTCATTTAAATTAACATTCCCAAAAGATTATTTGGATGTTTTTGAAAAGGAGTTCCTTCCTAAAATTGCTTCCAAATTGCCAATTATTTCCGATAAATATAATGTGGAAAATGTTCATTTAACTCCAACAAAAAAATTGTTTCTTAAAGAACAAGAATCAGATTTGCTTTTGAAAATAAAATTTGGGTACCAAGAAATCGATTTTGATTACGATCCAAAGGAAATGTTTACAACTATTTATAATAATGAAAAAATATTAACGATACACAGAGATAAAGAATTTGAGAATAATGCAATAGAGGAGATAAAAGCTCTTTATGTAAAAAATATTGGAGTTGGAACGTTTACACCACGGAAAGATCCTTTGGATTTTATTTTTCAAAATTTTACTTATTTAAAAGAAATAGGATTTGAAATATTTGGTGAAGAAGACCTCAAAAAATTTAAAATTAATATATCAAAACCAAAAGTCTCTTTTAATGTATCGTCGGGTATAGATTGGTTTGATGTAACTACAGAAGTTGAATACAATGGCACTGCGGTTCCATTTTCGGAACTTGTAGCGGCAATTAAAGAGAAAAAGAAATACTTTAAATTATCAGATGGTTCTTCTGGCATTATTCCAACTAATTGGGTAAATAAATTTAAACAGACTTTATCAATTGGAAAGTTGAATGAAGAGGGAGTTCGGTTTTCTAAAATACAAGCTCTTGCGTTGGAAACAATTTTGGAAGAAGCTGATGATTTTGTAACTGATGAACACTTTAAAGAGCATGTAGAAAAACTTAAATCATTCGATAAAATTGAGCGACAAAGCATTCCCCGCACATTTAACGGTAAGTTACGTAATTATCAAAAAACTGGAGTTGACTGGCTCTACTTCCTAAAAGAATATTCGTTTGGTGGAATACTTGCCGATGATATGGGGCTTGGAAAAACTATTCAGTCAATTATTCTTTTACTGAAAGAGAAAAAAGAAAATAAAAATTATACAGCTTTAATAGTTGCGCCTACATCCGTAATTTTTAATTGGATTGATGAAATTGGTAAATTTGCTCCAAGTTTAACAACCTTAAATCATACAGGCAATGAAAGAGAAAAGACAGACAATGCTACTATAAATAAATATGATGTTGTATTAACAAGCTATGGTATTTTGTTACGAGATTATGAATTATTAAAGGATTTTCAGTTCCATTATATTATTTTGGATGAATCACAAAAAATTAAAAATCCAATATCTAAAACTGGCAGAGTTGTTAGAAAATTGAAAGCAGATTATCGTCTTTGTTTAACGGGAACACCAATTGAAAACAATTTAACAGAATTATGGTCACAGATGGCATTTCTTAATCCAGGTTTGTTAGGGTCGTATCAAAAATTTAACGATTTATTTGTTAAACCAATTTCTAAAGATAATTCATCAGAGACGATGAACTTATTGAAAAGGACTATATACCCATTTGTTCTCCGACGTACAAAAGATGTGGTTGCAAAAGATCTTCCAGAGAAGACTGAAACTATTCACTTTTGTGAAATGGAAAAAGCACAGGCTAAAGTTTACAATTTTTGGAAAAATTCAATAAAATTGGAAATTCTTGAAGAAATTAAAAAGAAGGGAATTAAAAAAAGTGGATTTAAAGTAATGGAAGGTTTGTTGCGATTAAGGCAAATATGTAATCATCCAGTTTTGGTGCAAAGTGATTATAAAAGGGAATCGAGCAAATTTGAAGAATTTAAACTGATGCTTTCCAAAGTTGTTGCCGAAGGACATAAAGTGCTTGTCTTTTCACAGTTTGTAAAGATGCTTGAAATAATGAGAGAATTTTTAGACAAAGAAAATATTAAGTACGAATATTTAACAGGTAGCACACAAAACCGAGAAGAACGTGTAAAAAATTTTAAGAATAACGATGATATAAAAGTCTTTCTTATTAGCTTAAAAGCTGGAGGTTTTGGACTTAACTTAACTGAAGCCGATTATGTTTTTCATTACGATCCTTGGTGGAATCCAGCCGTTGAAATGCAAGCAACTGACAGAACACACAGAATTGGACAGGACAAAAATGTTTTTGTTTATAAATTTATCACAAAAGATTCCGTTGAAGAAAAAATATTGTATCTTCAGGAAAAGAAAAAACAACTTGTTCAAGAAATAATATCAACTGATTCGAGCTTATTAAAAAATATTACACAAAAAGATATAGAAATTTTGTTTGAATAAATGAGGTAACTATCATGAACTTATCTGAAGATGCAAATAATTATTTTTTAAATGAACAGAATAAAAAAAAGAAAAAGGAAATTGAGGATAAGTATGATGCCACTTTTCACAAACCAGATGATAGTGATTTGTCTCCTGCTTTGGAAAACGAATTTTTGAATTACATTCAACAGTTTGAAGAGCAATTTGAGACAACAGATGATATAGAAGTTCTTGAATATTTGGGAAATCCTATATTTAAAAAATTAGAAGAAATTCTTCCAAATGAAATAGAGAGTGAAATAGAAAAAGTCTTAAATATTTATTTTGAAAACAATGTGAACATTCATGTAAGTGAAGAGAGCGAAATTACCGATGCGGAATATTATACTTTTTTAACAGAAGAATTGCCAAAGCATAAAATGCAAAATATGCGCATTTCTGGAATGAATATAAATTTTATTTACGAAGAATTTCACCCAAGTATTAAGCTAGATTCCAAAATGGCTATTGAAGATACTCTACTTTCTGCAATTTCAAAAAATAGAGAATATGGAATGACATTTGTAAGTAACGAGAATTTACATAACTCCGAAGGCAAGTCTATTTCAAAAATAGAGTTTAAAAACAGTCTTTATAAATTATTTGATGATGTTGATGAAATAATTGAAAAGGAATTTGTATTCAATAAATTTGAATTTGGAAATGAAAATATTGTAAATACTGATTTTATAATCCGTTATAAACAGAAGAAATCTTTTAATGAAATTGATAAAGTATTTAACTTCATGTTTTGGTTAACAGAGTGTGAATATGGTGGTATGGAAATAGTAAGGTGTAAATACAATTTTTAAAATGTCGTTTTATTATTTACATCGATTTCTTATATTAAAACTTATTCTAACAAATTAAATATAAAATTAAATGGAAAATATTTCAAAAATAATTAAGAAATCTGTCTTGCTAACTTCAACTGAGCGAATTTTTTTAGTTAACGCACTGCTGGAGAGTCTTGATAAGCCAGATGAAGAGATAGAAAAGTTATGGGTTAAAGAATCCGAAGTTAGGTATAATGCCTACAAGAGCGGAAAGCTAAAATCTATAAGTTGGAACAAGATTAAAGCTAAATATGAAAGTTAGATTTCTTTTATTAGCAGAAAGAGAATTGGAAGAAGCGATAGAATATTATAATTTGCAATTACCTTCTCTTGCAAGGCAATTTTATACTGAAGTTAGTAAAGGAATTGATAGAATCGTACAATATCCTGATGCATGGAGTAAAGTTGGAAATATAGTTAGGCGGTATCTTATCAAGCAATTTCCATATGCAATTTATTATGTTAATGAAGGCAATGAAATTGTTGTTGTTTCAATTGCTCATCTTCATCGAAAACCTGATACATTTAATAATAGAATTAATTAGAAAAGTAGAAGAAAAGGAATATTAATATGGATTTTGAAGTAATTGTAATAGGAAGTGGACCTGGTGGTGAAGGCGCTGCAATGAAAGCTGTTAAAGCTGGTAAAAAAGTTGCAATGTGTGATAGCTTTGCAAATATTGGTGGAAATTGTACGCATAAAGGAACAATTCCGAGCAAAGCACTAAGACACGCTACACAGATACTTCAAAATAGAAATGATTTTAGAAATGTAAATTTTCAAGAAATGCTTTCAACCGCAGAAACAGTGATTAAAAGCCAAATGGATTTGCGAAAGGGTTTTTATATTCGTAACTGGGTTGATATTCTTGATGGTTTTGCTTCGTTTATTGATAAAAATACGATTGTTGTACATCATAGTACAGGTGAAATAAAGGAATATACTTCTGAGTATTTTATAATTGCAACTGGCTCGCGTCCTTACCATCCAGCGGATGTTGACTTTTCACACCCAAGGATTGTTGATAGCGATACTGTTCTTGATTTACAAGGACATCCGCAATCAATTACAATTTATGGGGCTGGAGTTATTGGCTGTGAATATGCATCTATTTTTAGAGGATTGCGAACAAAAGTAAATCTAATTAATAATCGTGCTCAACTTTTATCTTTTTTGGATGATGAAATTGTTGATGCACTTGCTTATCATTTACGTGAAAACGGTGTGATTATTCGCCATAATGAAGAATATGAAAAAGTTGAAGCTGATGACCATGGTGTAACAATTTATCTGAAATCTAATAAAAAAATTAGGACTGATTATCTGCTTTGGGCACAAGGACGAACTGGAAATTCGGATAATATTGGACTTGATAAAATTGGTCTTGACGTTGATTACAAAGGCTCAATTCAAGTTAATGCAAATCATCAAACAAATATTCCACATATTTATGCAGTAGGAGATATTGTTGGATATCCAAGTTTAGCAAGTGCATCTTATGATCAAGGCAGATTTGCTGCCTCACATCTTGTGGAAGGGAAAAACGATTATCATCTTGTGAAAAATATTCCAACTGGAATTTATACAGTTCCAGAAATTAGCTCAATTGGAAAAACGGAGAGGGAATTAACAGAGGAGAAAATTCCTTATGAAATTGGGCGCTCATTTTTTAAACATCTTGCTAGAGCTCAAATTACAGGTGATACTACTGGAGTTCTTAAAATTTTATTTCATCGAGAAACTTTTGAAATTCTTGGAATTCATTGCTTTGGAAATGGTGCTTCAGAAATTATCCATATTGGACAAGCAATTATGTCTCAGCCAAATGAAAACAATAATTTGATGTACTTTGTAAATACAACATTCAACTACCCAACAATGGCTGAAGCTTACCGAGTTGCTGCTTTAAATGGTTTGAATAGGGTGGAGGAATAATCAGTTATTTCATGCTTGAATAAGCGATCTATTAATTTATTAATCAAAAGGAGAATTTAGTTATGAAAGAAGGTTTAATTGAACAACTTAAAACACAAGAAAAATTTTTCTTAAATACTGTTAGTGTTTTAACTGAAAAGGATTCAAGTTTCAAACCTAAGGAAGAAATGTACACTGTTGCACAGCAAGTTGCTCATGCCGCCGATACAGTCAATTGGTTTTTAGAAGGTGCTTTCGGTAGTGCTGGTTTTGTAATGAATTTTGAAAAATATGATGAAAAAATGAAATCATTTAAATCATTTGATGAATCTATTAAATATTTCAAAGATGAATTTGCAAAAGGCATTTCAAGATTGGAAGCCATTGATGATTCAGAATTATACGCACCAATAGAAGGCGAAATTATGACTGGTGCTCCCAAATTGGCTGTTATTGGCGCAATAGCTGACCATACAGCACATCATAGAGGCTCATTAGCTGTATATGCTCGCTTATTAGGCAAAGCACCTAAAATGCCATATGGTGAAATGTAATTTTAATTTTTTGTGGAAGAGATTATCTATTTTCTCTTCCTTATTTAAAGGTAATGTCTAAATCCAAAGATTATTTATTAAGTATTCAATAAATTATTTTTTTATTGCACTCCATTTTTTGTTTTTTATACAATTGTGTATTATTTTGAAAACCCCAAAACTACATATCGGAACTGCAGGCTGGTCTTATAAAGACTGGGTGCCAGCTTTTTAACCTAAAAATCAATCGGCTAATTTTGATTGGTTACAGTTTTATGCTCATTATTTCAATTTTGTTGAAGTCAATTCCAGTTATTATACTTATTTAAATCCAATGGTTGTTGAAAGCTGGTTGCACAAATTGGAAGATGTTGATGATTTTTCATTTACGCTTAAACTTCATCAAGATTTTACTCATAAACAC